>JAFUAF010000042.1 GCA_017460805.1 Bacillota bacterium
ACTTCACCTTTGACAGAACCTTTGAAAAATTGGGACGATCTTTCGACACGCGAAAAGCACGATGTAGCTATGACGATGATAGATGTTATCTACTTATCAGACGAAACAGGAATAGATATTCATTTCAGTATTTAATAATTCTATAACTTATAATAACGTCAAAACGCTGTAAAAATCAGCGTTTGACGTTAAATATAAAGTGTCATTGCGGGCAAGCTTAAGTCTGATTATTTAATTCGCTTACTATAATTTACCGCTTATTTCCTTTTTCGCTTAAACAGTCCCGCGAACACGACTGCGGCCGCCATTACTGCACCGCTTATCAGAAATGCCGCTCGGTTTTTGCTTTGGGTCATGGACTGTTCGGCTTCGCTTTTCTGCGGTGCCATACCTCCCGGCTGCATACCTCCGCCGCGGCGGTTTCGGCGGTCTTCATTGCCGCCCTCGCCCATGCCTTTATCGTCATTGTGCATACTTCCCATTACGGAAGTATCAATTTCCGAAGCATCAATAAACGCCGAAGTGTCGCTTTGTCCGTCCTTTGCGGCGGGGATACTGCCGTTAAGCTGACCTTTTACGCTTTCCGCGCGCAGTTTTATCGTCTTGTACAGCATCTCATGCGCAGCGGTAAACTCGTCATAGGTGTAAAAGGCTGTGGGGTCGGTCTTTATCTTCTCGCCTATCTGTGAAATTATCCTGTTGTATACCTTGTCAAGTTCTCCGCCGTCTATATACTCATCAACCAGTTTTTGATAATATTCGTGATACTTTGCAAGATATTCTTCGTTTTCGAGCAGGGTATCAAAAAAATGCGTGCCGTCAAACGGTGTGTCAATGGGGTCGTTTATCATACTGTCCGCACTGTTGGTATTTCTTCGGCCGCCTTGCTCTTCTTTTTGCGCATTGTCGTTGTTTCTGTTACCGAAACCGCCGCGGCCACCGCCCATATTTCCCATACCGCCGAACGCAAGATTGTAGTCCCATGGTATAATATTCAGCTTTCCGCCGCTTTCGTACAGATAGTAGTTGTGCGACATATTTCCGCTTAAACTGTCCTCGTTCACCACAAACGAATGTACCGCCATATATTTCAGCAGATTGTCCACATCCATATATTTTTCAAGGCTGTTGCCCTCGCTTATGTTTTTAAGTGCCGTCACGACACGTCTTTCGGCTTTTTCGCCGACATCATAGACAGAGGCCTCCCATATCGACGAATAGCTGTCAAGCTCGTCGTCTGTATAGTTCAGGTCTGCGCCGTTCCCGCTCATGCCGCCGGGACGTCCGCCGCGGTTTTCGCCTTGGTCGGGCGCTCCGGTTTCGGGCTGTCCGTTTTGGTCGGGAGTTACTTCGCCGTTCGGCATATCCCCGAAGTCGGGTCTTTCGCCGTTTTCAAAATCGGGCCTTTCTCCATTCGGCATATTTTCAAAATCGGGCCTTTCGCCGTTCGGCATACCCTCAAAGTCTGGTTTTTCCCCGTTTTTAAAATCGGGTCTGCCGCCGTTTTCGTTGTTGTTGCTCATGGGGTCGGGTTTGTAGAGTTCTCCGCTCTGCGCGCCGTAATTTCTCATAAGAAAACTGTCCTCCACACCCTCAAGTGCAAGATAAATGCCCCAATATTCGCCGTTTACCGATATATCGGCATAGTTGTAAAGCGAGGCATCTGCGCCGAGATATTTGAACATATCATAAGTCAGCGCCTCTTTCATATTTGTTGCATCGGCGTAGTTGTTGTTGAGTATCAGCTTGTCAAGACCCCAACAAGTCTGCCCCTTGACAAAATGGCCGAATTCTATTTTAAGACTGTATCGGTCGGTGTCGGGGTCGTTCACAATGGATGAAAGAGAAGTGTTGCCCTTCGGCCTTATGCCGACATTGTTAAAACGCGAGCCGTTTATCTCCACATCACAGGAATAATATTCCTCGTTTATGGCGTTTTCTATCATTTCATCCCATTTGTCCTTGTCCATAATGATATTCAGGCTTATAATGTCGGATGTGTCGAAAAGTTTGTCCTCGTATTCAAGTTTTACGGTATTGTCGGTGCCGCCTGCGTAAAATATCGCACCGAGGGTCAGCGCAAGCGCAAGCACGGTTATAAAAAGCGCAATATGCCCTATATATTTTGATGATACCATTTTCTGTCACCCGCCTCAGGACATATATTCTCCGTTATAGCTTACCAGAACGGCATCTTTTACGCCCTCTGCCTTGCATATCTCGTTCACAAAGGCAGTTGAATTGTCTTTTAAGCGTATCTCCGCCGTAAGTTCGATATTGTCGGCGCGGACGGTCTTGCTCTTAACGACAAATTTGTCGGTGCTGTTTGCAATAAGCTGTGAAGCGCGCTGTTCCGAGGCTTCGTCTGCGCAGTTTACCACAATTATATATGGTGTGATATTTGTCTTTTTATTTGACATTATAAGTATAAAAATACCGAGGATAACAGAACCGCACACTACAAGCGGTATCATGCCCGCGCCGATAACTATGCCCGCGGCGATAGCCCAGAAAAGAAAAACAATTTCCATCGGCTCTTTTATTGCGGTACGGAAACGCACGATAGAAAGTGCACCGACCATACCGAGCGAAAGCACAACATTACTGGTTACCGCCATGATAACAAGCGCCGTCACCATTGCAAGCGAGGGCAGGGTAAGCGCAAAACCCTGCGAATACATAACGCCCGTAAAGCTTTTCTTATACACAAAGAAAATAAACATACCCACCGCAAACGCAAAGGCAAGGCCTATAAGTGTGTCCGTGAGTGAAAATGAAGAAACATTCTCCATAAAGCTTGATTTAAAAATATCGTTGAAATTTGTCATATTTATTCTCTCCTTTTTATTTGGGTTTTTATTTGGGTTTTAACCGAATTTACGGCAGGCGGCATACTTTGAAAATGCCGTCTGTCTTGCGTTTATCTGCACTATGTCCGAAATTATTTCGGGCAGAAAATCGTCAAACTTGACTTCAAGTATCATTTTGCCGCTCTCGTCGGCAGCCGCTATGTCAAGCACATCTTTTTCCAAAAACTCCGTATGAAAAGCCGTTGTGCGGATATCTGTGTCAAAGGTCACACGCACATTGCCCGCGGTGTATATGTAGGGCTCACGGGTGTAGGAAACGAGCACTTTCGGCCTTAAAAGCCCGCTTTTTATTTTGGTGTAAAATTCGCGCACAAGCCCGCTTTCATGCTCCGTCATCCATGCCGTATCGCCCGCAAGAAGTTTTCTGCACTCGTCCTCTGTTATGCGCGCCGCCGCTTTCATACAAAGGTCGTTTATCTTCATCTTTTTTTCAAGAGAGATGACATCAAAACTGTCGTTGTAGCAGCGGATGCGGAATTTCTCGCGTTTTTGTTCGCCGTTTATCTTCTCCAGCAATGCCTTGTCCTTGTAATTGTCAAAGTAGATGCTTCTTATTTTGTACTTTCCGCCGACAGTGTGCGGGTCGCTCTGCATTATTGCTTTTAGCCGCGGCCGCATGGTCAGATAGTCAAAATAACTTATCTCGTATTTCAGCTCGTGCCGATATCTCGGCCGTTTTTCCATAATACCACCTCCAAACTTTATTTTTATTATATCAGTTAGAAAAATTTTTTTCCAATTAGAAATTTCTAATCTATATTAAGAATTTCTTACGAAAAGAAGTTTTTGACACGCTTTGACAAAATTTACAGACACGCTTTGACAAAGTTCACGAAAATTATACGGCGCATCAAACATATACCGCATAGGCGGCGACGAGTTTGTGATAATACTTAAAGGCGATAACTACGATAACAGACATCAGCTTTTGGAAAAGGCGAAAAATGCCTTTAAGGAAAGCTATGCCGATACAAAAGCCGACCCGTGGAACAGATTTTCCGCTTCTATGGGTATGGCGGAGTGTGCCTTTGACGACAGCACGGTGGACTTTGTGTTCAAACGCGCCGATAAAGCCATGTATGCCGAAAAAATGGAATTTAAAAAAGCCAACGGCAGTTATAGATGATATAAAGGAGATGCTGCACTTGTACAGTGCTTCATCTCCTTTTTTTGTGTAAAAAAATCAAATCGGGATTTAACACATTGTCCAACAAAAAACTGCAAGGCGAAAATACCTTGCAGTTTTTGATATGATCATATCACAAGATCAAACGGCCAATCGAGTATGCCGCCGAAGTCGTACACATTTTTATAGCCGAGGTTATCGAGTATCTCGGCGGCATCTTTGCTGCGTTTACCGCTGCGGCAGTAAACAAGCAGTGTCTTGTCCTTATCGGGGAGCAGACTTTCTGCCCTTTGTGCCACCTCATCAAGCGGGATAAGGACAGAGCCGTCTATATACCCCTCGTCCAGTTCGTCTGGGTCGCGCACATCAAGGATATAGATATCATCCTGTGTGTCCATTATTTTTTTAGCATCTACGGGTGTTATCTTCTGCATTTTTCTACTCCATTACAAGTTCTACGGGGCAATGGTCGCTGCCGAGGATATCGGTATGTATCTTTGCATCTTTTATCCTATCTTTCAGCCCCTCGCCCACTATGTAATAGTCGATACGCCAGCCCGCGTTCTTCTCGCGTGCTCTGAAACGGTAGCTCCACCAACTGTAGATATCCGTCACATCGGGATAGAAATATCTGAAAGTATCTATAAAGCCCGCGGATAAAAGCTCGGTCATTTTGCCGCGTTCCTCATCGGTAAAGCCTGCGTTTTTGCGGTTAGTTTTTGGGTTTTTAAGGTCTATCTCGTTATGCGCCACATTCAGATCGCCGCAGAGCACAACGGGCTTTTTTGCATTAAGCCCGCAGAGATACTCACGGAAACAGTCCTCCCAATCCATGCGGTAATCAAGCCTTGCAAGTTCGTTCTGGGAATTGGGTGTGTAGCAGGTCACATAATAAAAGTCCTCAAACTCCAGCGTGATAACACGTCCCTCGTGGTCGTGACGTTCCTCGCCTATGCCGTAGGAAACGCTCAAAGGCTTTATCTTTGTAAAGACAGCCACGCCCGAATAACCCTTTTTCTCCGCGTAGTTCCAGTACTGCTCATAACCGGGCAGGTCAAGCTCTATCTGCCCCTCCTGCAATTTTGTCTCCTGCAAAGAAAAAATATCCGCATCTATCGCATTAAAAAATTCCATAAAATTTTTGCCCACGCACGCGCGCAGACCGTTGACATTCCAAGAAATAAATCTCATATTCTTCTCCTGTAAAAAGACAAGGGGACGATTTTGCTGTCCCCTTATCCGACTTTTTTATTTTGCAAGTGTAAGTGTAAATGTAAATGCACAGCCCTTGCCCACATCACTTTTAAGCGTAATGGTTTCGTTGTGTGCCTTAATAAATTCGCGCACTATGCTAAGGCCGAGACCCGTGCCCTTTTTATCCATGCCGCGTGAGGTATCGACTTTGTAAAGGCGGTCGAATACCTTTTTCTGGTCTTCTTTGGAAACACCCTTGCCGTTGTCCTTTACGGTAACAAAAACTTTTTTGCCGTCCTTGCTCGGCTCGGTAATAACACGGATAATGCCGTATTTATGCGTGAATTTAAGCGCGTTGTCCACAAGGTTGTAGATTATGCGCTGTATCTTTTCCTCGTCCGCATTTACAACACAGGTCTCGCTGTAAAGTTCTGTGCCAAGGTCGATAAATGCCTTGCCCGCACGTTCCTCAAAGGTGCTTAAAGTGTGCTGTATAAGCTCGTTAAGGTCAAAGGGTTTTAAATTAAGCTGTGTTGTTTCTTCAAGCTTGTTTATTTCAAGCAGATTATTTGCCAGCTTTGCAAGTCGTTCCGTCTCGTCAAGGATGATTTTCAGATAGCGCTCGCGCTTGCTCTCGGGAATTGTACCGTCAAGTATGGCCTGCAAAAAACCGCGCATTGATGTAAGCGGGGAACGCAGGTCATGCGAGATATTGGACAAAAATTCGCGCCTGCTTTTTTCCTGGAGATAAAGACTTGATGCCATTTCGTTAAAGCTGTTTGCAAGCTGTCCTATCTCGTCGTCATAGCTTACGCGTATACGCTTTTCAAAATCGCCGCTCGCTATTACCTTTGCCGCGTCATTCAATTCACGCAAAGGGGCTGTAAATGAGCGGGACGACATATACACCATCCAGAAGCCCAGCAGGATAGTCAAAAGCAAAAACACAATAAATATCCAGTAGCAGGAGCGCATGGTCTGTGACATATCCTCGGAAGAGCTTGAAATACACGCAACGCCGCACACCAGTCCCGTCTTGCTTTTAAGCGGATAACACTTGGTATACATATCCGTATCATAAATACCGATGTCGTTTTTGCGGTATTCGATAGTCTCGCCGTCAAGCGTTTTTTCAAGCTTGTCAAGGCTGAGGCGATTTTTTAAATTCTGCGGATTGATATTGGAAGATGCCCAATAAATATTAAGGTCTGCATCCGTCACTATAAACGATTTGTCCGAATAGCTGTCAAGAAGTCTGAGTGCCTGTATAAAAGCGTTTGTGTCAAGCGCGCCCGTTTCGGTAGTGGAGTTGTCAAAAAACACCTGCACTCTTTCCGCCCAGCCGTCTATCTCGCTGCCCATCTGTTTGTAGCCAAAGCTTCGTATGGACTGGATAATACCGATGCTCATAAGTCCGAGACAGATAACGATAGTAAATGTAAAGCTGTAAAACTGTTTTTTAAATATGGAGTTCATATTCAGCCTCGCTAAATTTTATTTTTTAAGAAAATCCTCTCTCTGCGGTGTAAAAATATCGAGAAGTCTGCCCTTATTCGTCAGCAGTTTGCAGCTGTGCGGTACATCCGAGGGCATATATATCGTATCTCCCACGCCTATTTTCTTTATCTCGCCGCCGACATTAAATTCAAACTCGCCCTCAAGGCAGTAGGTAGACTGTTCGTGCGGGTGGGTATGCTCGCTGCCGAAACCGCCGTTTTCAAAAAAGACCTCAACAAGCATCAAACCGCCGTCGTGCGCCTTTATTTTACGGTAGTTCTGACCCGGTACAAGTATTTCAAGTTCGCTGTCCTTATCGTAATAAAAATTTGACATGATTTTCTCTCCTTAATCTTTGTATGCGTATTCGCCCATAAATAAAATTTCGCCCGTGTCCTCATCCCTTATGATGTAGCTGAAAGGCTTATCGGCAATAAAGTCCTTAATAACGGGCTCTTCGGGCTCAAAAGCAGCCGTTGCTTCTACAAGTATGGCGGTTACTGCCGCAGCCTCCGTGCCGTTTTCATCAACATCTATATAGGTCTTGTGCAGCACGGTGTCAATGAAAAATGAATTTGTGCCGCCTTGGAGCATTTTTGTAAAGTCCGCGCCGCCCGCCTCAAAAGCCTGCTGTATGCCTATTTTATTGAGCATATCGTTAAGGGTAACGGAATATTCCACTTTGAATTTCGGCATTTTTATATGCACTTTTTGATACTCGGTCTTATTGATATAAGGTGTGAAATTCACCCTTTTATCGCCCGAAAGCATGATGTACATTGCCGTATTGCCGCCGACATAAGGCATTTTTACCATTTGGATATCCTTATCCTCATAGTATGCAAATTCCTCGGTCTGTTCCATAAAATCAAGGGTCTGCTTTTCGCCGTTTCTGTCGGTAAAGGTGTCCTCGTGAGTGAAGAACTCGTCAAACTGCTCCGCCCATTCCGCCTTGAAGTAAACCGCATTTACAAGCGCCGCAAGGAAGTTTGAGCTGTCCACGATGTGCGGTATCTTGCCGTTTGTCTTGTCGCTGCACCATTTGTTTATGCGGTCTGCGCCGTCCGCCATGCCGACATTGTTTATCTCCGCATCATAGAATTGCTTCATTGCCTTGATATATTCGTCTTTAAAGGTTATATCGCCCGCTTTGTCCTTGTTCAGCCATACGCTGTTTGCAATGGAAAGCTGAGTTTTCTCATGCTTTGGCTCATCAAAGAAATACGGGTCGCCCTCATGTTTTTCTTCCTTTTCGGAAACAGCCTTATAAGTTTCTATAAGGTTTTGGGCGTAAACATTGTATGCCTGAATATCGCCAAGGCCTGCGGTTTTGGCAATCTCCGCCTGTGTTTCGCCGTCTGCGCCGTTTGCCGCAAGAGCAAGCGCCATTTTTATGCTCAAGGGCGAGAACATATAGTTTTCGGTTTTGGGCATAAGCTCGTTCATTTTGTATGCCATGCTGTTGTCGGCTTTGAGGTCGGTCAAATCTATGTCGGGTGCCGTCACGTTTTCTTCACCGTCTTTCACATATACTGTCTTTGTTTCGCCGTCCCAGTCCACCGAAAGCCCAAGCCCCTCGGATGCCGCACGCAGCGGAAGATAAAGTCTGTCGTTTATAAGCTGTGCAGGTACGTCCGTATCAGCTTTTACGGGCGGTGCAATACTGCTGTGGGGTGCGCCGATATAAACGCCGCCGTCCTTTGCATCTATCGTCATGTATTTATCGCCGTTTACGAATATCGCCTCTTTGGTCTCCGCATTCCAGTCGACCGAATAACCAAGCTGCTCAAACACACCGCGCAGAGGCACAAGTGTCCTGCCGCTTTCTATCACGGCTTGTGTATCTATAGGCACATCATTGACAACAACGCTCACGCCGTCAGAGGCATGGCAAATTCCTGCCATTGCAAGCACAGCCGCCGCTGTAAGTAAAAATCTTTTCATCGTTCATCCCCCTTTTAAGGATAGTTATATGATAAATATAACACATATGCAAATATAAGTCAATTTCAACAGTGCTACACTTATGTTACATAAAGGTTTCCAGACCCGCTTCTGTCAGTTCGGTAACAAGTTCGGTCATGTTCCGTTTTTTTACTGTTATAAGCCCCTGCTTTTCAAGTGAGTTCACCGCCATGTTAAAATCGTGTATTTTGCTTGCGGGCGGGAGTTTTATTTTACATTCTTCCCCGCTCTCAAACGCCGCAAAGGCAAGATTTAAAATTTCTTTTTCGGTCATGGTTTCCCCCCTTCCAATAAAGGATTTATTATTTTTGTTATTTCCGCATAGCCTATATAACGGCTGCCTTCATACATTTCTATCTTCTTGCCGCACCACAGACAATGCGGATAGTATTCGGGCGATAAAAATGCTATCATTCCTTTTGCATTATTCGTTTCATCTGTATTAAAGTAATGATGTACACCCGTTGTCAGATAATTTTCTTTTATCAGATGCGCAGGTCTGTAACCCTCGTAAAGTTTTCTGTCTTTTTCAAAATGAAAGACAGCTTCTACATCATAAATCATATCCGTTTTACCTCGCGTATGGCTGTATCCTGTTTCTTAAACATTTTCTGTTCACATACTCATCTTTATAAAGATTTTACTATAAAAATACACTTTTTTCAATCGAAAAAAATCCCCTGCACGGAAAAAACGCAATGCAGGGGATAAATATTATATCGTGAACGTCAAAAATATTTGGACGTTCACGATATGATGGGGCTCATAAATAATTGTACTCAAGCGAGCTTAAGTCCAATTATTTAATTCGCTTACTATAATTTCAACCGGACATCAATCAGCCGAGGGAAATTTAAAATCGCCGTTCACAAGACCGACAATATACAAAAATTCCGCTCTGAGATCCTCGTTCATAACACGGGGATCGTTTTTAAGTCTGTCATAGATCTCTTTGTATGAGGATGTGCCCTTATACTCGGAATTCCTCATCAGCATACCAAACTGTGCCACACCCGCTGCCCAGGACGTATCGTCATCCATGGTCTCGGTGTACATATCGGAGGTAACGGGATAAGTTTTTAACTGACTTTCGTTTCCGTCGGGCTCTTTGTATCTGATGTTTACGGTAAGCAGTTCATTGCCGTCAATACCCGTGTTTGCGTTGTTGTATTTCGACTCAACGCTCGGTATCTCGCGGTCGGAGTCCGTGGTTATCACCTCATACAAGGCGGTCACGCATTGACCCGAACCCACTTCGCCGCCGTCCTTTGCATCATTTGCAAAGTCTTCGGCTGCCATTGCCCTGTTCTCGTAGCCTATAAGTCGGTAGCCCTTTACCTTTGCGGGATTGAATTCCACCTGGAATTTTACATCCTTTGCCACGGTATAAAGCGTTGACCAAAGCTCGTCTTTCAAAGCGCGCTCCGCTTCGCGCGAGCAGTCTATATAAGCGTAGTTTCCGTTGCCGTGGTCGGCAAGCGCTTCCATTTTGTCGTCCTGGTAATTGCCGTCGCCAAAACCGAGGCAGGAGAGGAATACACCCGATTTTTTCTTTTCTTCAACCAATTCTATAAGGCCCGCTTCGGAAGAAACGCCGACATTCAGATCGCCGTCCGTTGCAAGAAGCACACGGTTGTTGCCGCCCTCGACAAAGTATTTTTCAGCTATCTCATAGGCGCGGTTTATGCCGCCCTCGCCGTTTGTGCTGCCCCAGGCAACAAAGGAGTCGATCGCCTTTGTTATGGCTTCGCGGTCGCTGCCCTTTACGCCCTCGCAGACTACCTTGTCCTCGCCTGCGTATGTAACGATAGAAACCGTGTCCTTATCGGTCAGCTTTGTCTGTAACGTCTTTAAAGCCTGCTGTACAAGCGGGAGCTTGTTGTTGTCGAACATAGAACCCGAAGTATCTACCAAAAATACGATATTGCTGCCCGCACTCGGGTCTATCTCCTCGGCTTTTATGCCCACGCGCAAAAGCATCGTGTTTTTGTCTTCCACCCACGGGCAGGAGGTAAGACTTGTCACAACACCGAATTTTTCGCCGTTTTTGGGTGTGGGGTAGTTGTAGCCGAAGTAATTTATAAGCTCTTCTACACGGATAGCATTGTCGGTCGTGCCGTGTCCGTCGTTCTCGTACAGTCTGCGTCTTAAATTGGAGTAGCTTGCCGTGTCAACATCCGCACCGAAAGTCGAAAACGGCTGTGTCTGTACGGAAACTATGCCCGATTCCTTTACCTCGTTGTAGCTTTCCGTGTTCCAGTCGGGCTCCTCATAGATGATGTCGGGCATAAAGCCGTAGTCCTCATCTGCCGCTTCCGCTGCCATTTCGGGCATTGCGCTCGCCGCTACGGAATTTGTCATGCCCTTGCTGTAAAATCCGCGGCTGCCCTGAACGGCATCGAGCGAGTAATCGTAACTGTACAGACCGTCATAACTCTCGCCGACGGTCTTTATCCTTGTATCGACACTTCCGTCATTCGGAAGCGATGCCGACGGCTGTCCCGAGCCTGCGGGCGGCCATGCCTGCTGCGGCAGTTTGCTGCAGGCGGATAATAAAATACACGCTGTCATCAATAATGCTAATTTTCTTTTCATTGTGATGTCCCCCTTATTTGTATACTTCAATAAATTTTTATCGCTTTGTTTTTGTCCTTCATCTATATTGACAGCAAAATTTACCCGCGGTCACAAAAAAAATATTTTATTTTTCAAAATCAAACTTCATGCCCCAATCTTCTCTTATGCGGTCGAGGGTCTGCAGCACTTCGACACTTTGCTTATGAGTGTAGGCCGAACTTTCCGTAAATCCGTTTTCTATACATCTGCGGCACTCGTCTATCCGATCACCTTATCATTTGATCCGCTCATTTTTGTTTTCTTTAAAACACTTCATGTTTTGTGTAATTATATCATATCGCGGAAATTCTTGCAATAATATTTCATATATAATACGTGCAGTTCATACACAAAAATATCTGTTTTGTGAAATATAAATCTTATTTGCAAAAAGATTATTTTTTTGCTATAATATAAAAAGTCGGAAACATTAATTTATAAAAGCAACGAGGTAAAACATGAAATATTTAACCGGTATAATTATGATAATATGCGCACTGATAATCGCTGTGTCTGCATTTTCCAAAAAAGCGGAATTTGAACTCACGGTAAAAGATGCGGGGCTTGCCAACGGCATTGTAACGTCAACAACATCGGACAAGGTTATTTTACGCGGAAAAAGTCAGATCGTTTACAGTGCCGCGGTCAGATACGAGGCAGACGGCAGGGAGTACACCGCATCCGTTCCCATAAGCAACTCCGCCGCACCAAAAAAAATAGTCATTTACTATGATAAAAATTCGCCCGAAACTATTTATACCCCGCCAACAGGTACAAAAGATGCCTTCATATTGTCCGCCATATTGGCTCTTTCGGGCGTGGCAGTACTGGTATGGCGGCGTTAAAAATAAAACCTACAGATGCCCGACCTGTAGGTTTTATTTGTTATTTGGCTGTTTGTTCCGTAACGGGCAATGTCAGTTTATCATTTAAAGTACGCTGTAAGATATAAGCCGCATCCGATGCGGTTATATTTTTATCCCCGTCAACGTCGATGAATTTTTTCCGGTCGGCTGTTTTTGTTTCGATAGTCATTTCCGTTTTTTCCACCAATGTTTTTTGCAGTACCATTGCGGCATCGGAAGCCGTTATTTGGCCGTCGGCATCGGTTTCAGCCTCTATGCGCTCTATCACATCCTGCTGTTCCGATAAAAGCTCCGACTCCATATTCTGTGCGTGCACCTGCACCCTGTCAAGTTCCGCCAAAACGGGGGCATCTTTCAGCTGTACAACAAATTTTATCTTCTCCGCCTATTTTTCCGCCGCAAATACAAAAGACTGCGGCATAAGCGCAAATGCCGGGATCCTTTTAAAATTTTTCTTCATTGTTTAAAAACTTCCTCCCTGAAAACGTTTTCATTTTTCAACATAGACCGTATCATGTTTTAAGACCTCGCTGTACGCAAGCAGAAGCGGCGCCATGCCTTTTGCATCATTCGAAACTTTTTCCGTGCGCGTTGTATAGTAGGTGTACGAGCCGTTCCTTGAAATATCGTCCAGACCTGCCACCTTGCATATGTCCGAAAGTGTGTAAACCGTCACACCCTTATTTTTTGTCACGGCAAGCTTATTATCCACAACGCCGTTAAAAGCTTTAAGCCCCGCATCATAATACTCCTGCGGCAGTATATTCAAATTATAGCCTTTCATAAGTGCATAAGCTATACCCGCACTTCCGCTTGTTTCAAAATAGTTGGCGCTGCTTTTTTCGCCGTCTATGACCTGCCGCCACATACCGTTGTCGTCCTGATACCGTATAAGGCTGTCCATAAGGTCTTTATAGATAAAAATGAGGGTATCTCTGTCATCCCCGTCCTCCATAAGTTCTATGCAATCGGCAAGAGCCATGGCATACCATGCCTGCCCTCTTAACCAGACACACTGCGAGCAGCCGGGGTTGTCGGTATTGTAACTTGCCCACTTGAAATTTACTTTGCCGTGATCGCCGCTTTCGGGGTCGTTTCCCGAGCAGTAGCCATGATAATACAGCCCCGTTGTTTTATCTCTCATCTTGTTATATATGTTTTTAAACTGGTTTGTCACATCATCACTTACCGCAGCGATATTTGCTCCGTTATTTATATCATATTCATAACGCAGCTTAAACGGAAGAGCCATATATGTGCCGTCAAGCCACACCTGACAGGGATATCCGTATTTGTGGTAATAATTTCCCTCCGCAGTACGCAGGCTTTCAAATCCCGCAAGGACACTGCCGTAAAGCGTATCGGCAGCAAAAGCGCGGTATGCCCCGGAATTGGCGCTGTCCAAAGAGATCAGTTCCAGCATGGACTTTCCGCTGTTTATATCGTCAAGCGCAAGCTTTGTCGGGTTGGTAACATTGTTTCTGTTTGATACCTTGTCTTTGAAACTTCCGTCCGCATTTATAAAACCCGACATGTAATTATCGGCATAATTTTTGTATTTTGTCCCGCCCGCTGCCTCGTACAGTCTTAAATAGGCACTTGCCATGCACCCGTTTATATAAGACCACTTGAATTGGGTCGTGTTTTCGGTATTCCATGCACTTCCGTTCGACGGATCCCCGTCCTCAAGCGTAAAAATATATTCGGCAAAGCCGTCCATTTTTGCCGCCCGTTCCGTATCCCGAACTTCCGTTTTATATGAAGCGCTTGAAATGTTGCCGTTCAATATCGCCGCCGCATCCAAAATATCTATCTTTCCGTCCGCATTGACATCGTATACGGCAAACGAGTATGACGGCTTTATCTCCTTATCGTTCATGACCGCGCGAATCACAGCCGCCGCATCCTTCGCATCTACCGCCCTGTTGTTGTCAATATCCCCCACCGCGCTTTTGTAAGCATAGGTGTCGGCTGCCGCAAGCATGACGGCAATAGAAAGAGCAAAAATTTTCTTTTTCATTTTTATCTCCATATATAATATAGTAAGCGAATTAAATAATTGGACTTAAGCTCGCTTGAGTACAATTATTTATGAGCCCCATCATATCGTGAACGTCCAAATATTTTTGACGTTCACGATAACTTTACAATAGTTTTGTATAAATAAATTATACACGGAAACACACACATTGTCAAACAGTGACCGTCGGAAAAAATACATTTTCGTTTTTCCCGCTTTTTTATTTACACCAAGCAGCATACACATGATCCGCTTAATTGGTGTTGTTATAAAAATTCGTTTTCAAAAAATCGGGAAAACTCAAAAGAAACCAAAACTTGACATATTCGGATAACGGTAGTAAAATAAAATTAAGAATACAAATGTAAAGGAGCGATAAAAATGACATACGAAGAGATTTTTGAAAAGTCAAAAGAACGCTTGCTTAAAGCAAAAACCAAAGATGTAAAAGATTTTATTGCCATACAATTCAACATAACCGGCGAAGGACACGGTTCGTTTTATGCCGTTATATTTGACGGGAAAATGGATGTTCAGCCTTATGACTACAAGGATAACGATATTTCCGTAAACGTATCGGGCGACGAGCTTGTTTATGCGCTTGAGAACAAAACTGCCGACAAACTCGGTTTTTACGGCAACAACAAAAAAATCACCGTATTAAAGTCCGTACTTGCCACCATTCCCAAGGCAAGAAAAGCGACCGAAAAAACCGCTGTAAAATCTTCAAGCAAACCTTCGACCGTAAAGAAAGCCCCGAAGAAAAAATAAAATTATTAGGGAAACACTGATTAATTCAAAAAGAAAAAATAAAATTTAGCTTTAGCGGCAAAAATTATAACGAACCAGCCGTATAAACCGCTTGAAAAGCGGCTTTAGGCGAATGTGAGTGCCCATAATTTTTGTAAATTTTATTTTTTCGACCTTAAATCAGTGTTTCCTTAGAATAAAATTATTAAGCCCCGTACACGTAATGCGCACGGGGCTTTTTATGTTTACACCAAAATCATCGGCATCCCTGTATTTTGCGACCCAAACGTTTTTTTCCGTCAGAGGGTATGGCCGTTTTTATTTATTGCCGTTCAGATAAGCGGCAACTCTCTTTGCCACATTATCCTTGATATTGTTATAGAAAAATGTATAGTCGTTGTCATGACGGGCGTCGGGTCCGAAGAAGTCGGCCGCGATCTTTGCTGCCTCCTCGGGCATCGGTGCAACTGTGGCATTTGTTACAACAACACCGCGGGCAAGATTTATCTGTGCATCGGCACCTACATCTCCGATCACGGCCTCGCCTGTTTCCTCGTTTTGTATAAGCGAACCGAGGTTTTCGCTTGCGGGTGCATAAGTTTCGTCAAGTTTCCAGTTGATCGGGTTGATACTCCTTGTATTCGGCAGTACAACAACATTGTGGGCATTGGTCTCCACATTTTTCGGTCCTTCGGTATTCCATGCAACTATAACGCCCGTATCTGTCTCGCCCGTTGTAAATTTAAGATGCGGATTAGCCGCAAGGTATTCATCCGTAACGGAATAGCCTATAGCATAAGCCGCTACCATGCGTTTGTAATAGTCGGGATGCTCTTTGAAATATTTGCCGAGCAAAAGCAAAACCATTGACGAACCCTGGCTATGACCCGCAATAATAAACGGACGGCCGCCGTTGCAGTTTTCAAAATAGTAATCGAGAGCTGCGGTCACATCATCATAAGGCATACCCGAAAACGCAGCATCAACATTTCCTGTCTTTTTATATATCTCTCCCGCATAGCGTAAGCCCGACTGACGGTAGTACGGCACAAACACGTTTGTAGCGTCTGCAAATGTGGTTGCGTGTCCTTCATACTCCACCACTACGCCCTGAAGCATCTCTTCGTTGTCAAACGATGCATAATCCGGCGCTCCGTCATCAAAACTGCTGAGGATGTATTCTGTTGCGTAAACATAAAATGTGTCAACAGCCTTTGTTGCCTCGGGCATTTTATACCAATAAGCCTTATTTGAATAGTCGGGTTTTGAGTAAGTATTAGTTGTCATATTTTTTCCTCGCTTTCGTTATTGATTTATAAAATATTAGTGGTCTAAACGGATAACGCCCTTATATACGCCTTTATCGCAGTTCTCACACTCATACAGTCGTTCGCACGATTAGGTGTTTCAACGTCAAATACGATGTATACTGCCATTTCACATCACTCCCGATACGATAATTCTTACGATAATTATACCATACTGCGGGAAAAAGGTCAATCGGCAGAAAAGAGAAAAAGAGCCGTTGCCAATTGAAACAGCACTGTTTAGACTTTGCCATCGGTATAAAATGAAGTATTATTTGTGCAATATGCGCATCACTTGAATATAATTTTATGCAATTCTCCAAAGTTGTAATGTTTCTATTGACAACTTTGCAAATGTATGATATACTAACGCCAGAAAGTTGAAATGAAAATGTTTACAACTTTACAAACAACCAAAATCATGTTATAATCAGGAGGTATTTATTATGAAAATCGCAGTAGTTTGTGCAAACGGCAAGGCAGGTCAGCTTATCGTGAAAGAGGCTGTTGACAGAGGGTTTGATGTTACGGCAGTTGTCAAGGGCGACAACAAGTCCGCTGCTCAGAATGTTATCGTGAAAGATCTGTTCGACCTGACCGCAGCAGACCTTGCAGACTTTGACGCAGTTGTGGATGCATTCGGAGCATGGACACCCGAAACGCTTCCTCTGCACTCCACATCACTTGCTCACCTGTGCGACATTCTTTCGGGAACTGACACAAGACTTCTCGTTGTCGGCGGCGCAGGAAGCCTGTATGTGAACGCTGAGCATACCGCCTGTGTTTCTGACGGTGCAGATTTCCCCGAAGTTTTCAAGCCGCTGGCTTCTGCTATGGCAAAGGCGCTTGGCGAACTCCGTCAAAGAAATGACGTAAAGTGGACTTACATCAGCCCCGCAGGAGATTTTCAGGCTGACGGCGAACGCACAGGCAAGTACATTCTCGCAGGCGAGGAGCTGACGCTCAACTCTAAGGGCGAGAGCATTATCAGCTATGCAGATTACGCTATTGCTATGGTGGACGAGATTGAAAAAGGCGCTCACATCAGGCAGCGTATCAGCGTGGTAAGAGAGTAAGAAAGAGATGAACATTTATGCAGATAACAAGTAAATTCACAGTGGCAGTGCATATCCTCACCTGCATCGACATTTTTGGCGGTCAGATGAGAGTGACCAGCGACTTCCTGTCGGGCAGTACGGGTGTAAATGCGGTGATAGTCCGCAATGTCCTCGGACAGCTTCGTAATGCAGGGATAGTTGAAACTCGTCAGGGCAGCGGCGGTGCACACCTTGCAAAAGCACTTGACGAAATAACGCTGTACGATATTTACAAGGCGGTTGACTGCGTAGATGATGAGGGGCTGTTCCACTTCCACGAAAATCCCAATGCGGATTGTCCTGTGGGGCGCAATATCCATAAGGCTATGGACGGCAGGCTCCAAACGGCGCAGGCGGCTCTTGAAAACGAACTGAAAAGCGCAACACTTGCGCAAGTTGTTGCTGATACACGCAAAATAATAGACGGAGAATAAAAAAAGAGTGTGCTGAAATGATCAGCACACTCTTTCCATAGGAGGACATATGACAGCACATGATTATCTGAATTTTATCGTGGACGAGATACACTCCACCGTTGTGGCAACGGTGGACGGTGACGGACTGCCCGTGACCTGTGTGATCGACATAATGTATGCAGACGAGAACGGACTGTACTTTCTCACCGCAAAGGGAAAGAACTTCTATCAACGGTTAAAGGACAAGGGCTATCTTGCACTTTCGGGGAAAAAAGGCGAGGATACAATGAGCTGTACGGCGATCTCTGTCCGTGGCAAGGTCAGGGAGATCGGCGCAGAAATGCTCCCTCTGCTGTTTGAGAACAATTCCTATATGTTTGAGATATATCCCACCGCGGAAAGCCGCAAGGCACTCACAGTATTTCAGATCTATGAGGGCAGCGGAGAGTGGTTCGACCTGTCGAAGAAGCCTATCGAGCGTGACAGCTTCACATTCGGCGGTGCAGAGATCAGGGCAAGCGGATATTTCGTGACCGATGATTGCATCAGGTGCGGTTCATGTCTGAACGACTGTCCGCAGAGCTGTATCGAACTGAAAGAAAAAGCTGTTATCCGTCAGGAAAACTGTCTGCACTGCGGTAACTGTGCGGAGGTCTGTCCTGTGGGGGCAGTCATAAGGAGATGATCGTATGGAGAAACTTGATTTTCTGATAAACTATCTGCTGTCAGAAAGAAACGATGTTGACGGAATTGAGATACCAAACAATGATGCGGATAAATTCCGCCTTTACAGAAGCCTTGTGAATATCCGCCCTGCTGTCAAGGCAGACGAGGATTATCTGCAAGCCGAGGACGAATACCTCACCGCTATGACCGAGAGCAAGGGTATCACGGATATTGCAGACCTAACACCCATAGAGGACGGCATTTATCTCTGGAAAGGTGATATTACCACGCTGAAATGCGGTGCGATCGTAAATGCCGCCAATTCGGGAATGACGGGGTGCTGGCAGCCCTGCCACTCTTGTATCGACAACTGTATCCACACCTTTGCAGGGGTACGGCTTCGTTACAAGTGCGGTCAGATCATGCAGGCGCAAGGTCATGAAGAACCCACGGGTAAGGCAAAAATAACGCCTGCATACAACCTGCCCTGTGACTATGTGATACACACCGTCGGACCGATCGTGCAGGGACGGCTCACCGAGGAGCATTGCCGACTGCTTGAAAGTTCCTACAAAAGCTGTCTTGAAATTGCTATGCAAAACGGTATCGGGAGTATCGCTTTCTGCTGTATCTCAACGGGTGTGTTCGGATTTCCGCAGGATAAGGCGGCAGAGATAGCAGTCCGCACCGTCAGGGAGTTTCGCAATAACCACGATATACAGGTGATCTTCAATGTATTCAAGGAGGACGATCATGAGATTTACAAGAGATTACTCGGCGGAAATTGACCGTCTGAAAAAAGAAATACAGACAGCCGATGCGATCGTCATCGGTGCAGGGGCGGGTCTTTCCACCGCCGCAGGCTTTACCTATTCGGGAGAGAGGTTGCAGAAGTATTTTGCCGATTTCGTGGAGAAATACGGCTTTCGGGATATGTATTCCGGCGGATTCTACCCCTTTTCTACTCTTGAAGAACAGTGGGCGTACTGGTCACGCTACATCTACATCAACCGCTACATGGACGTGGATAACGGCACATACAAGCGTTTGTTTGAGCTTGTGAAGGACAAGGACTATTTTGTTCTCACCACCAATGTTGACCACCAATTCCAAAAGGCAGGCTTTGACAAGCACCGTCTTTTCTATACGCAGGGCGATTACGGACTCTGGCAGTGCAGTGAGCCCTGCCGCCAAAAGACCTACGACAATGAGGAAACGGTCAGGGCGATGTTTGAGCAGCAGAAAAATATGCGTGTCCCATCGGAGCTTGTGCCGAAGTGTCCTGTCTGCGGAAAACCCATGAGCATGAACCTCAGAGCCGATGACAGCTTTGTCGAGGACGAAGGCTGGCACCGAGCAGCCGAGCGCTATGACGAGTTCCTGCGCCGCCACGAGGGACAGCATATCCTGTTCCTTGAATTGGGTGTGGGCATGAACACGCCTGTCATAATCAAGTATCCGTTCTGGAAGATGACCTTTGCAAATCCGAAGGCAGTCTATGCCTGCCTGAATTTCGGTGAAGCGTATGCGCCTGACGAGATCAGAGGTCAGAGCATTTGTATCAATGGAGATATTCATGAGGTGCTGAAAAAATTGGCTTAATATTTATTCGAGCCTTGCTCTCTGTTTTGAGTGCAAGGCTCATTTTATGTCAATAGAGTATGCTGTTATTTTGGCGCACACCATAATGAGTCAATGATATTCGTATTCCGCAGAAATAAATTTCTGCTACATACTCATAACCAACGGAATTGCAAGCAATTCCAAATTCAGTGGGAGTTTGAACATTGCACCGCAAAGATAGATGCGGACAGGCTTTGCCTGGCTTTTGCGCAGCAAAAGTGCTGACCCACTGAATTTTAAGTAAGCACCCCCGCTTTAGAAGCGGGGGACTTCCTTAGTTTGTTAAATGGACTTGTGCGGAACGGTTTTTGTGTGCGCCAATAGACTACGGGCTAATAAAATAGTGCTGCTCGCACGGCTTCTCATAACGATTCACCAAATTTTCTGATCTTTGCAAGCAGCTCATCAGAAACACCTCCTGCGGATGTAAACACTCCCATATCTTTTAATCCCAGATAACCGAGAAAATCACCATTGTATGAAAACATTGCTCCGTCATACTGGTTTCTGTCACCGGAGGATAAAAACATTGCAATTTGAGTCAAGCTTTTCGGCGCGGCAGGATAAAGTGCAGAATAAAACCTGTCGATCACGCATTTGAGTTGACCGCTAATACCGTGATAGTAGATCGGGGAAGCAAGAATAAGCATATTAGTGTCATTCAGCAGCAAATATATATCCTGCATATCGTCTTTCTGTATACACTTGCCGTTCCCTTTGCTGTGGCAGTATTCACAGGCAAGACAGCCTTTTACATTCAGCTTACAGACATTTACTGTTTTCACGGTATGCCTTGATGATTCAGCCCCTTCACAAAATGCCGTGACCATTTTTGCAGTATTTCCATTTTGACGGGGACTTCCGTTTAATACAAGTATATTCATAGCACACCTCACCAATTTTCATACCGCTGTCCTGTGTGCAGTTCTGCCATTCTCTGCATTTCTGCATCGGTCAGCTCAAAATCAAAGATGCTGTAATTCTCAAGTATATGATCCGGATTCTGTGAACCCGGTATCGTGACATAGCCTGCCTGCAAATGCCATCGGAGTATTATTTGTGCCGATGTCTTGCCGTGTGCCTTTGCTATATCCGTGATCGTTTCATTACCGAACAAGTCCTGCGTATGCCCTCTGCCTCCGAACGGATACCATGATTCTACCACCGTACCGTATTTGGCGATATCCTTTTGGAACTCGGTGTTCTGATAAAACGGATGATTTTCGTTCTGAACTACCGCAGGCTTGATCTCACCGCCGGATGTGACACGCTCATATTCGTCGAGGGTATAATAGTTAGAAATACCGATAGACCGCAGCTTTCCGTCCCTTACACCCTGACACAGAGCTTTGTAGACCTCGGTATCATTGCTGCCCGATTGATGTATCAGCATCAGATCAATATAATCAAGTCCGAGCCGTTCAAGCGAATCGTCAATAGAACTGTACGCTCTGTCATAGTTGGAAGGCATGACCTTTGTGGTGACAAAGACCTCCTCACGGGTTACGATACCATCATCGATCGCCCTCTGAATGCCATTGCCAACACCTGTTTCATTACCGTAATACTGCGCTGTGTCGATCAGCCGATAACCGTCTTTCAGCGCTTCGTAGACAGAGTTTTCCGCAGTATCATCGTCCTGTGTCCATGTACCAAGTCCAAGAATGGGCATTTCATAGCCGCTGTTGAGCAATACGGTCTTGCTTTCATAATCAAATTCTGTTGTCATATTACGCTGCTCCAATATCTTTCGTTTCAGCAGGCATAGGTCAAAAACGCTCCATACCCCGTCATTGTCGAGATCGTAAGGCTTTCCCCGCAAATCTTCTTCTGTCGGTTTCGCAAGAAGAAAATCATTGAGATCCCGTACATCCTGCACGGTGTATTCGGTATCAGAGGTGCCATTCGTTTCAAATGTTACAGTCGCACTGCTCTCGCTTTGCATCATATCAGACGAGCTTTCACTTTGCACCGTCACAGCCGGAGTGCTTTCAGAATAGCTGCCGCACCCGTTCAACATAAGAAAAGAATAAATAACTGCTAAAAATCTTGCTTTAATCATAAATGTTCCTCACCGCCTTTGCAATGCCGCTTTCTCTCAGATGGTCATCTGAGATATTCGTTGTAGAACGCTTCGAGCTTGTCAAACGGGATAGCGTTATTCTCGCCGCCGTCATAGAGGTCTGTGTGCGAAGCGCCTTCGATCACAAGAAGCTGTTTGTTGTCGGTGTACTTGTTTCCGTTTATCATATTCTCATACGCATCTTTTCCAAAGTAGAAAGAATGTGCCTTGTCGCCGTGCATTATCATAACGGCGGAGCGTATCTCATTGCTGTATTGCAGAATAGGCATATTGATAAACGACATACAGCCGATCTTGTTCCAGCCGCCGTTTGAATTGAGCGAACGAGGGTGATAGCCTCTTTCGGTCTTGTAGTAAGCGTGGTAGTCCTTGACAAAGTAGGGAGCGTCTTCGGGCAGAGGATCAATAACACCGCCGCCAAGCTCATACTCGCCGGACCGGTAATCCTTGATACGCTGGGCATTCAGTGCCTGCTTCATGGCATATCGCTTTTCCTCGCTGTCATCTGCATCGAAATAGCCCTTAGCATTAACTCTCGTCATGTCGTACATGGTAGAGGCAACAGTCGCCTTGATACGGGTATCAAGCGTCGCCGCATTAAGAGCCATACCGCCCCAGCCGCAGATACCGAGAATACCGATACGGTCGGGATCGATATTCTCCTGAACCGATAGAAAATCGACTGCCGCCATAAAGTCCTCGGTGTTGATGTCGGGAGAAGCCATATAACGAGGAGTACCGCCGCTTTCGCCTGTGAATGAGGGATCAAAAGCTATGGTGAGAAAGCCGTGTTCAGCCAGCGTCTGAGCATAAAGACCGCTGCACTGCTCCTTGACCGCACCGAACGGCCCGCACACAGCGATGGCAGGGAGCTTTCCGTCTGCTTTTTTCGGAGTGTACATATCGGCGGCAAGGGTAATGCCGTAGCGGTTGTGGAAAGTGACCTTGTTGTGGTCAACCTTGTCGGACTTGGGGAAGGTCTTGTCCCATTCCTGTGTTAAAGTAAGCATTTCATCTTTCATTTCAGATACCTCCGTTTTTTCTTAATGTGTAGGCGAAATAGTCAAGGCAGTCGATGCGGTCGTTATACTTGTGAACGCTGTCAAGGAGCGTTTGACGATAGCTTTTCAGAAAACAGTCAAGTGCCTGATATTGTCCGCTTTCGACCATTTGCAGGCATTTCGCTATGCTTTCATCGTCCAAGCCCATATCCCTGAGATTTTCGGTCATGACCGCTGTTTTGTCGGCTGCATTTGCCATATTCTCACCTCTGTGTTATTTGGTATCTTTAGTATAACACAGATCTTATGATATGTAAAATACCTATTTTGAATAGCTTGTTATTCTTGACAGGAATAGCAAAACAGGTTATACTGATAATAGAAATATTGGAGGTGTGCTATGGAAATACGTGTCTTACGTTACTTTCTCGCCATTGCAAGAGAAGAAAACATGACAAGGGCGGCCGAGCGCCTGCATATCTCGCAGCCCTCGCTGTCTAAAGAGATAAAGAAGCTTGAGGAAGAATTGGGGCATGAACTGTTTATCCGCACCAATAAGAATATGCTCCTCAATGACGAGGGAATGCTCCTGCGAAAGCGTGCCGAGGACATTCTCGCTATGGTGGACAAGACCGCCGAGGAGTTCAGCCAGCTTGACAACATCGTCGGCGGAGAGATACGCATAGGCTGTGCCGAGAGCTATCTTATCAAGTATCCGGCACGGAGCATTAAGGTATTCAAGGAGCAGTACCCGAATTCCATCTTCCACATTTTCAGCGGAGATACCGAGCCTGTTGTGGAACGGCTTGACCGGGGGATCCTCGACCTCGCCGTGATCGTTGAGCCGCCGAACCTGTCGAAGTACAACTATCTCTCTATACCCGAAAGTGACAAATTGGGGCTGGTTATGCTGCGTGACACTCCTCTTGCCAAAAAGGAGTATGTGACATTTGATGATCTTTACGGCTTGCCGCTGTTCTGCTCGGAGCAGTCTATCCGTGTGGATTTTCCGCGCTGGTGCGGGGATAATATGGATAAACTCAGCTTTGCAGGAACTGTCAATCTTGCCTACAACGGCTCGGTATTTGTGAAAGAAGGGCTTGGATATATGCTGACCTTTGAGCACCTTGTAGACACAAGCGAAGAA
Source organism: Bacillota bacterium (assembly GCA_017460805.1). GTDB lineage: Bacteria > Bacillota > Clostridia > Lachnospirales > CAG-274 > RGIG4310. The sequence continues at coordinate 24,245 of JAFUAF010000042.1, forward strand.
AGCGGACTTTGTTTCCGACCAATCAAGCCGACACTTGAAACTAATATGTATATCATCTGGAAAAAGTATCAGGTGTTTTCGCCGATTGCGGAATTGTTTTTGAAAAGATTAAGGCAGGACTATAGTTAATTGAATAGGCACAGGAAATAATCTATGCAGAACGAGGATACAAGAAAACGCGAATTGACCCCGCTTACCAAAATAAGGGATAATTACAGAAAAATAGTCCTCACACTCGATACCGAAATGGAAAAGGAGTTTGAGGGCATAGAGATAATAAATGTTGTCGAATGGCTCGTAAAAGGTTAAAACAAAGGCTGTTCTCCATATCTGATAGGAGAACAGCCTTGTTTTGTTTATCTTTTTGAAATTGTATTGTGTAATAAGCCGTCATTTTAAACTGTAAACTCTGTTTCGATCATTACCCATGGCTATGACAAAACCGTCGTTAACAAGTCCCTTTAAATAATCCCTTGTTTTAGAGGGTTTCAGACCTATTGTTTTGGCTGTATCGGCAGTTTTGGCTTCGGGATCACCGGTAAGATAATCGATTATAGCCTGCCGTCTTTCATAATTTATCGCCGTTTTTTTATCGCCGTTTTTTATCGCCGTTTTTTTATCGCCGTTTTTTTATCGCCGTTTTTTTCAATAAATAATGTCAATATAACTCTGTCGGGGTCAAATTGTTCGGCAAAAAGGGCAGCTTACTCCTTATTAAACTTTTCATATTTTGTAACTTCATTCTTTGAATTTATCAGGGTCGAGCATTTTTATCACTCTTGCAGGATTACCGACGGCAACGCCGTAATCGGGCACATCATGTGTTACCACTGCCGAAGCACCCACAATGGCATAGTTTCCTATCGTAACGCCCGGCGTAACGGTCGCACCCGCACCTATCCACACATGATGACCTATATGTATGGGTTTGCAGGTCAGAATATCTCTGTCGTAAGGGTCGTGGTTGTTTGAAAGCAGCTGAACATTTGCGGCAATAGCCACATTGTCCCCGATAACGATGCCGCCCCTCGCCATAGCAAGAAAATTGCTGTTTATAAAAACATTTTTTCCGATAACAAGTTTGTCTATCGCAGCACCCGAAATAGGTGCGGCAACATAACTCCCCTCACCTATTCTATCGCCTAATAGTTCTTTCAAAACCGACATATATTCTTCCGTTCTCGGCATAGTGTGGTTAAGTTTGAACATCAGCTGCGTCTGCTTGTCATACATTGCCTGTTCCTCGGGTGTGCGTTCCCGCATATCTATTCTTATTTCTTCCATATACTCCCTCATTAAACATCAAATTCTTCTTTAAGATCCATCATACCGCGAATTTCCGCATGACCGTTTTCAAGATAGAATAAACCCATTTCCCAGCCGTTTTTGTCGTACATTTCCATTATCTGCGGCATTATTTCTCTTACCTTTGCAAGAAGTTCATCACTCTTCACTATCTTGACTTTTCCGTCATAACGCAGAAAATCTCCGCCGTTTGTTGCTAAAATCTCTACATTAGGATTAGCGGATAACTGCTTGAAAACATTTTTGAACGTACCGCAGCCGAAATATAACTTGCCCTCAACAAGCATATGAAACCCGAAAGGTCTGCCTTTTGGCTGCTCCCCGTCGGTCGTAAGAAAATAAAAGATCTGTGCCTTGTCTAAAAATTCGTTTACTTTTTCAATATTCGTCATAAGTATGCCTCCTTTGTTATAGATTTAGTATAACCGAGAATTTGTACAATTTCAACAAAATTTGTCAAATATTTTTAAAGGGAGTATTTTGGTACATATAATGTGGTATACTAATAAAAAGATATAAGAATGTTTTGTACAAATATAGATTTTACTTATAACATATTGTAAAATCAAGAAAAAAGGCCGAGAAAAAATTTTGAATTAATAAGAGGTGATGAAAATGCATACCGCACATATCAAAACTGACGGAACACGGCAGACCTGCATGGAGCATTGTTCGGAAACCGCAAAATATGCAGGTGAAAAGCTTCGTGATGCAGGGTTATATAATACAGCTTATCTTGCAGGGATACTGCATGATGCCGGAAAATTTACCGATGAATTTGACGATTATATACTTTCGGCACATAACGGGAAGCCTGTCAAAAAAGGAAGTGTTATACATTCATTCGCAGGCTGTTCATACATAATGAAAAAATTTCACAACGGTATGTGGGAAAATATAACAGCGGAAATAATTGCCTATGCAATAGGGGCTCATCACGGACTTTTTGATATTTTTAATGCAGAGCATGAAGACGGGTTTTTACACCGTGAAAACAAGCAGCCCAAATTTGACAGCAAAGCGATGTCGGAGTTTTTTACAGAATGTATTGATGAAGAAATAATCAACGAATTATTCAAAAACGCAGCATCGGAAATAGAAGCAAAAATGACTCATCTTATTGAGAAAACGAAAGAAAACGATTTTTTTGAATCAGAAATTGCTTTTTACTCGGGTTTGCTTGCAAGGCTTATTTTATCGGCAGTCATTGACGGAGACAGAAAAGATACATTTTGCTTTATGTCCGAGTGTGGCAAAACACCGCATTTTAATGTAGATTGGAAAAAATACAGGGATAATACCGATGCATATGTTCTTTCAAAAGCCTGTGATACTCCGATACAAAAAGCACGAAGAGAGTTATCGGATATTTGTGTGGATTTTGCCGACGAGCCGTCGGGCATTTATGAATTAAAACTGCCTACGGGTGCAGGCAAGACACTCTCGGGATTGCGGTATGCACTTTACCATGCAATAAAAGCAGAGAAAAAGCGGATATTTTATATTGCTCCGCTTATAAGCATTATCGAACAAAATGCAAAAGATATAAAGAAAGCTGTCGGAGATGCGGATATAGTTTTGGAACACCACTCAAATGTAATTACGGAAGACGACAATTATGACCCTGCATATAAAGACAACACAAAACTGCTTACGCAAACATGGGATTCGCCTATTGTTGTAACAACACTTGTACAGTTTCTCAATACCTTGTTCGGCGGCAAAACATCACAAATCAGGAGATTTTCAAGTCTTTGTGACAGTATTCTTATTTTGGATGAAGTACAGTCTGTTCCGTGGAATATGCTTTCTATGTTCAATATGGCAATGAATTTTCTTTCGGAGGTCTGTAATACAACGATTTTGCTGTGTTCAGCCACACAGCCGACATTTGATAAGCTTGAACATAAAATGTATATTTCGGAAAAAACTTTTTTGACCGAAGAACAGGAAAAATATTATTCCAATATCTTCAAAAGAAGCGAGATATGCAATGCGGGAAATTTCCGTCTGGAACAGCTTCCCGAATTTATAGAAGATATAGCGGCAAACAGCAAAAGCACACTTGTTATATGCAACAAAAAATCCGAATCCGAATACCTGTATGAAGCCCTTAAATCGGAAAAATATAAAATGCTGCATTTGTCTGCGTCCATGTGTATGAAGCACCGCGAAGAAATGACAAAAGAAATGAAATCATCTTTGGAGAACGGACAAAAGGTGCTTTGCATTTCGACACAGGTAATAGAAGCAGGCGTAGATGTTTCTTTTGAAAGCGTTATACGTTTTAAAGCGGGACTTGACAGCATAGTTCAGGCAAACGGCAGATGCAACAGGCACGGCGAGGGCAGGAAAAACTGCAAAACTTATATTGTGGATTGCACCGATGAATCACTTAAATATCTTAAAGAAATAGAAAAAGCCAAAACAGCGGCAACAGACCTTCTTTACAGATATAAGGAAGACAGCGGTAAATTTGATAACGATCTCGGTTCATCGGCAGCGGTAAAATGCTATTATGACTGCTTGTTTAAAAAAGCGGTATATGAAGAAAATTATTTTGATTATCCGTTGAAAGATATGCCTTCGCTATTGAACCAACTGTCCGAAAATACAAAATGGAGAAAAGGCGAAAAATATTTTCTTAATCAAGCCTTCAAAACAGCAGGAAAAATATTTGAACCCATAGAGGGAAACACGGTCTCTGTACTTGTGCCATACGGCGACGGAAAAGATATAATAAATGCACTGTGCTCGGATAAGGTCAAATACGATATAAACGAAGCAAAAAAACTCATTGAGAAAGCAAAAAAATATACAGTCTCAATGATATACAGACAAGCCGAGTCTTTTTATAAAGACAAAATGATATACAAAATTTACAATGATTCAATATACGTCCTGAATGAGGAATATTACAGCAGCGAAACAGGTGTAAGAATAAGAAAGGAGGAAAAAGAATGCAGCATCCTAATATTGTAGAATTTATGGTCTACGGCGATTATGCACTGTTTTCCGACCCTATTATGAGAGTCGGAGGAGAAAAATGTACATATCAGATACCAACCTATGAAGCCTTGAAAGGTATCTTATCTTCGGTCTATTGGAAACCGACTTTTATCTGGCATATAGACAAAGTACGGGTAATGAACAGAATACAGACCGAGGTAAAAGGCATCAGACCGATAAAGTATAACGGCGGGAACGACCTTGCATATTATACTTATTTAAAAAACTGCTGTTACCAGGTACAGGCTCATTTCGAGTGGAACTATAACCGCCCCGAACTTGAAAAAGACAGAAACGAAAACAAGCACCATGAAATTGCAAAACGTATGATAAAACGCGGCGGCAGACGAGATATATTTTTAGGCACAAGGGAATGTCAGGGATATGTTGAGCCCTGCGTTTTCGGCAGCGGAGAAGGTGCTTATGACGATATTGAACATTTGCAGTTCGGTACGATGTATCACGGCATTACCTACGCGGATGAAGCCTATTCCGAAGAAACAAAGGGAATGATGACGGTAAATCTGTGGAGACCCGAGATGAAAAAAGGTGTTATTGAGTTTATACGGCCATGTGAATGTATACATAAACCCATACATGAAATGAAGATGAAGAAATTTTCGGATAAAGTTAATTTTTCGGGATACGGTGAATTTGAGGAGGTGGAATAATGGGATTGTTTCAACAGGCGGTAAAGACCTATGATGTATTGAGAAAAACAAAAGACAGAAATGATTCTGAACCTCTTGCGCCAATAGGTCATATTATTGCACAGGCTAAAATTGAAATATCTATTGATAAGGAAGGGAGCTTTTTAACGGCAAATCTCGCCGAAAAAAAGATAGTGATTCCTGTAACAGAAGCCTCATCGGGAAGAACCAGTGCGCCTGCTCCGCACCCGTTTTACGAGAGTATATCGTATTTGTCGGGTAAAGATGAAAAAAAGTTTTCTTTGTATACGGAACAGCTGCAAAAGTGGGCGGAATCCGAATATACCGATGAACAAATAAATGCTGTTTTGAAATATGTACAGAAAAAAAGCATAGTAAATGACTTGAATGAGGCAGGTTTGCTCAAATCAGATGAAAAAGGAAATATAAAAAACGAAAAAGATTTGATTTACTGGAACGTAGTTGGTCTTGAAAATAACACAAACAGATCATTGCAGGAAAAATATGAACAATACTATCTTCATCAAAAAGCCGATCGTGATACAACCGTTTGCTATATCACCGGTGAAAAAACGCCTGCCGCACAACAGCATTTGAAAGGTGTGGTTTCTTTTAATGGTAATGCAAAGATAATATCGGCTAACGATACATCAAATTTTACTTACAGAGGAAGATTTGCAAACAGCGAACAAGCGGTATCGGTCGGATATATTGCATCCCAAAAAGCACATAACGCCTTAAAGTGGCTGGCGGCTAACGAGGGTGTGACTTTTGGCAAGCGAACATTTATTTGTTGGAATCCCAACGGCAAGATAATACCCGTTTCGCCTTTTCGTCGGTTCAGACCGCAAAAAGAGAATTCTCAAGAAGAAAAATATGAGCGAGAATACTACAAAAAGGAACTCATTGCTCTTCTGGAAAAATGCAAAAAAGACCTTGGCGATAATGAAGATGTAGTCATTGTTTCATTTGAAGCGGCAACAAACGGCAGATTATCAGTCAATTATTATAACGAATTGAAAGCATCCGATTATCTTGAAAGGCTTGAATATTGGGATGAGACTTGCTGTTGGTATGACAACAGATGGGGTACAAAATCACCTGATTTATATAATATTATCAAATATGCTTTTGGATATCAGCGAGGAAATGATGATAATTCCAAAGTTGAAGTTGATGCAGATATAGTCGGTCAGCATATGCAAAGACTTATAAATTGCAGAGTAGACAAAGGTCGTATTCCGTCGGATATAAAAAACAATTTAGTCAATAAGGCAGAAAGACTGCTGCTGTATAACAAGAAAAACAAAGACAGTCTTTTGTTTACTGCCTGTGCGGTCATCAGAAAATATAAAATCGACTACGAAAAGGAGGAATATCAAATGGCATTGGAAACAGAAAAAAAGGACAGAAGTTATCAATACGGAAGATTGCTTGCGGTGCTCGAAAAAATCGAAAAAGACACTTATGACAGTGAAAAAGACAGGACGACCAATGCAATGCGTATGCAGTCGGTATTTGTAAAGCGCCCTGCCTATGCGGCAAGAATAATTACAGAGCAGTTAAAGAATGCGTATTATCCCAAACTTACACCCGCCGCACGCACATATTACGACAAACTTATCGGTCAGATAATGGAAATCATTTCGGAATTCGGTGACGAGGAATTTAACAAGCCCTTGACCGAAACTTATTTATTGGGTTATTATTTACAGCAAAATGCTTTATACAAAAAGAACAACAAAGATGAAGAAAGAGAGGAGAATTAATTATGGGAGAATTTAAAAACAAGGTAGATTTTGTAGTTTTGGTATCGGTAACAAATGCTAATTCAAACGGCGATCCTTTAAACGGAAACCGCCCGAGAACAGATTACAACGGATTTGGTGAAATATCCGATGTTTGTATCAAAAGAAAAATACGAAACAGAATGCAGGATATGGGGCAAAACATTTTTGTGCAATCGGATGAACGCAGTGATGACGGTGCAAAAACATTAAAAGAACGTGCCAAAGAGCTTGAAAAGATCGAAGATCAGGATGAGTTTTATGCAAAAGCCTGTGAAAACTGGATAGATGTAAGAACATTCGGACAGGTTTTTGCATTCAAAGGCTTTGAATGCAGTTCCGTTGGTGTCAGAGGTCCTGTATCTATTCATCAGGCAGTCAGCATTGACCCTGTTGAAGTCAATTCTATGCAGATAACAAAGAGCGTAAGCGGAGAGGATGCAAGCGGGAAAGGCTCTGATACTATGGGTATGAAGCACTTTGTTCGTTTCGGGCTTTACAAGATAAAAGGTTCTATCAACGTACAGCTTGCGGAAAAGACACATTTCACGGAAGAAGATGCGGAAGTTTTAAAAGAATGTCTCAGAACTCTTTTTGTAAACGATGCTTCGTCCGCACGTCCCGACGGCTCAATGGAAGTAGTAAAAGTTTACTGGTGGCAGCATAACTGCAAAGACGGCCGGTATTCATCGGCAAAAATACACAGGGCTGTAAACATCGGTTTAAAAGACAGCAGCAAACTGCCCACTTGTGTAGACGACTATAATATCACACTTGATCTTTCGGATATAGACGGGTTTGCTCCGGAAGAAATAGAGGGAGTCTGAAAAAGACAGCAGTAAACAATAACGAAGACGATTATCTTATGATGTCGGGTATACAACATTTTGATTTTTGCCGCAGACAATGGGCTTTAATACATATTGAGCAGCAATGGGCGGATAACTTTTTTACGGCATCGGGGCAAATAGAACACCAAGTTTGTCACGATGATACCTTTATAGAGAAAAGAAATGACCGTATCATAATGCGCGGTATGAAAGCAGTATCCCATCAACTGCAAATGACAGGCATTTGTGATGTGGTAGAATTTCAGTCTGATGAAAACGGAATACCCCTTAATAAGTACAGCGGTAACTGGCAGCCTGTTCCTATAGAATACAAACACGGCATATCAAAAACTATAGATGCCGACAGACTTCAGCTTTGCGCACAGGCTATTGCATTGGAGGAAATGCTTGTTTGCGATATTGAATATGGTTATTTGTACTATAAATCCTCAAACAAAAGGGAAAAGGTTTATTTTACACAAGAACTTCGCAAAAAGGTATTTGATTATGCCAAAGAAATGAAGAATTACTTTGACAGAGGCTGGACACCTAAAGTTAAGGTGACTGCAAAATGTAAAAGCTGTTCGCTGAATGAAATTTGTGTACCAAAACTTTGCGGCAAAAAAAGTGCAGTTACTTATATAAAAGACTTTCTTGGGGAGTGATAAAAATGAGACATCTTTTAAACACGTTGTATGTATTATCACCCGAAAACAGCCTTACATTAGATAACGAAAACGTTGTTGTCAGCAGAGGCAGCCATGAACTTGCAAAGTTTCCCCTGCACACGCTTGAATCAATATACAGTTTCACATATGCAGGGGCAACACCCGCCCTGATGGGCGAATGTGCCGAAAGAGGAATAAATCTTGTGTTTTATTCACCGTTTGGGAAATTTTTGGCAAGGGCAACAGGCAAAGAACGAGGAAACGTACTTTTGCGAATGGAGCAATTCAGGATAGCAGACAGCAAAGAAAAAAGCTGTGACTACGGAAGAAATTTTATTGCAGGTAAAGTATTCAACGCCAAATGGGTGCTTGAAAGAGCGACAAGAGATCATCCGGAAAGAGTGCCCGTTAACAAGATAAAAAATATATCGTTAATGCTGTCAGACTGCATAAAAGATATAAGAAAATGCTGCGATCTTAACGAACTTCAAGGCTTGGAGGGCAAGGCGGCACAACTGTATTTTGATTGCTTTGACTATCTTATTTTAAGGCAAAAAGAAGATTTTTTCTTTAAAACACGCAGCCGCCGTCCGCCTACGGATATGGTCAATGCATTGCTGTCATTCACATATTCGATATTGACAAGGGATTGTGAAGCCGCATTGGAAGGGGTCGGATTGGATCCATACATTGGGTTTGTCCATCGTCAACGTCCGGGAAGGTGCAGCCTTGCCCTTGATTTGGTGGAAGAATTGAGAGCAAGCTATGCGGATAGATTTGTGGTGTTTTGTATAAACCAAAATATACTTCATAAAGATGACTTCACAAAACAGGAAAGCGGTGCCGTTATTTTAAATGATAACGGACGGAAAAAGTATTTTACCGAATGGCAAAAAAGAAAAAGCGAAAGTTTGACCCACCCTTTCCTGAAAGAAAAAATCTGCCGGGGGCTTGTTCCTCATGTTCAGGCGCTTTTGCTGGCAAGAACCATACGGGGCGATTTGGATGAATATCCGCCTTTTTTCTGGAAGTAGGTGGTATTATGCTTATATTGATAACTTATGATGTTAATACCGAAACAAAAGAGGGACGCAAACGTTTGCGCCAAGTTGCAAAAACTTGTGTAAAGTATGGACAAAGGGTACAAAATTCTGTATTTGAATGTTTGCTTGATGAAGCAAAATATGTTACGGTAAAAGCCGAATTGCAAAATATCATTGACGAAAAATCGGATAGTTTAAGGTTTTATAGATTGGGTAATCAATATAAAGATCGTACCGAGCATTTTGGTAATAAACCCGATTTTCCACAGGATGATATATTGCTGCTGTAGTGCGATAAGGTTATACACATTATTTTATAATGACCTTCGCACCTTGATTATTAAGTATTTTTAAAAAATACTATTTATAATATTTTTTTGTTTGAATGTTTTTGTGCAATATGGTAGAAATATGGGTACTTTTTTTATAGAACTATTGTACCATATTGCTGTCTCTCCCCACTCGGGGAGAGTGGATTGAAATTATATGGATTGGAGGAAACCAAAATGACACTTGGTCTCTCCCCACTCGGGGAGAGTGGATTGAAATAAACTCCGTTGTTGCCTCGCCTACATTGTAGCTGTCTCTCCCCACTCGGGGAGAGTGGATTGAAATCAAGCGAAAATGACCGACGCGGCACATTATATGTGGTCTCTCCCCACTCGGGGAGAGTGGATTGAAATGCCCAAGCATAACAAGATGTTCCGCTGTCATTGGTCTCTCCCCACTCGGGGAGAGTGGATTGAAATATATCCTGCCGAGTTTACAATAAAAGGCAAACCGCGTCTCTCCCCACTCGGGGAGAGTGGATTGAAATTTCTAAAAGAAACAAGTTCGCCCGATATGCTTTTCGTCTCTCCCCACTCGGGGAGAGTGGATTGAAATACTCGGTATCTTTTTTAAGTACAAGTATAGTATATGTCTCTCCCCACTCGGGGAGAGTGGATTGAAATCGTTGGGCTTGATACTGTAATCTTGCAAATTGTGTCTCTCCCCACTCGGGGAGAGTGGATTGAAATCAAAAACTGCAACTCATATAAAAGCCTCCTTATTGTCTCTCCCCACTCGGGGAGAGTGGATTGAAATACTTGTTACTCCAAGCGACAAGCCCATTACATCACGTCTCTCCCCACTCGGGGAGAGTGGATTGAAATAAAAATGAAATCGAGCAATACCATTGGTTGGAGGACGTCTCTCCCCACTCGGGGAGAGTGGATTGAAATTATATGGATTGGAGGAAACCAAAATGACACTTGGTCTCTCCCCACTCGGGGAGAGTGGATTGAAATTCGAAAAGGAAAAGGACATAACCGAAAGAGAAAAGTCTCTCCCCACTCGGGGAGAGTGGATTGAAATGTAGTAGTCACCTATATCTGCAACATCGGGAGTTTGTCTCTCCCCACTCGGGGAGAGTGGATTGAAATTCATAAAGCACCTTGATATATATTATCTTGTCAAGTCTCTCCCCACTCGGGGAGAGTGGATTGAAATTCTTGTCCGCCTCAATGCCAAGCAGATATATTATGTCTCTCCCCACTCGGGGAGAGTGGATTGAAATTACCGTTAGGGTATAGGTCTTTGTCGCCTTAGCTGTCTCTCCCCACTCGGGGAGAGTGGATTGAAATAATATCCTTTTTCATCGTTTCCTCCTATGCAGGGCGAGTCTCTCCCCACTCGGGGAGAGTGGATTGAAATGTCCGCGCGAAGGGAAAAGCCATGTACCGCTTACGTCTCTCCCCACTCGGGGAGAGTGGATTGAAATATACAATCTGTGCCGGAATGTTTTTGGCATATAAAGTCTCTCCCCACTCGGGGAGAGTGGATTGAAATTGAAAATATGGGTTATAATATAGAAAACAAAAAGTCTCTCCCCACTCGGGGAGAGTGGATTGAAATTTGACACACCTTGTTAAAAATGGTCTAATAATTAAGTCTCTCCCCACTCGGGGAGAGTGGATTGAAATACTCCTTTCCGCTTTGTTTGCCAACA
>JAFUAF010000043.1 GCA_017460805.1 Bacillota bacterium
AATAGCCACGGCGGGAGTTTCGTGGTTCCCGATAGTCCGGTAACTGCGGTGCGCGTTTCTTGGCTCCCCTCTTTAGGGGAGCTGTCAGCCGCCATTTTATCGGCTTTTGACAAAAAACTACAACGGCTGACTGAGGGGTTTGCGGGCTTCGGATAGAAGCCCTCTGCTATAGCCATTATCTCCCCGTCAAATTCCAATTTGTAAGTAAATCGTCCTTTACATATTTGCATTAAACAGCTGTTTAAGCTGATAAATCACATCATCGGTATTTGCGTTTATACATACGCCCTCGTTAATATCCGAAAGCTTGGAAAGTGCATCTATATCCGCATTATAGCCTATTGTATACACGGGAACGGCAAGGCCGCTTACAATACCTTCGACATCTTTAAGGCTTCTGCCGCGGTTGGTCTCGCCGTCGGAAAGTACGAATACCATTGCTTTGGCATCGGGCACTTCTTCAAGTTTGTCCTCTATCATTTTAAGTGCAACGCACAAACCGTCGTAAGTCGCCGTACCGCCCGAGGAATCAAGCGATTCCACCGTACCCTTGAAATAGGACTGCTGGTTTATATCAAACTCCGCAATAGGCAGAGAAATGGTAACATCGTCATTGTAGCTTACAAGGCCGATATAGTTGTTTGTATTGATATACTGCATTGAATTTATAAGGCTGTCTTTAAGCGTGTTGAGCGGCTCGCCTGCCATACTGCCCGAAACGTCCGTTACAAACACACAAACAACGGGCTGACTGTCCTTGTTTTCCTTATAAAGCTGCTGTGCCGCCATAAGGTCTGCACCCGAATAGTCGGGAAGAGACGGGATATAGTCCAGACTTTGGTTAAAACCATCGCTTTGAGCAAGGGCGGCACCGTTGTCTTTGCAGAACTGTGCAAAACTTTCAAGTATCGGGCCTTTGTCCGAGGTATCAAGCTTTGCAAGCGGATTTGTATGTGCATAGCCAAAGGGGATAAAACGGTAATTGCGGCTTAACTTGCTGTCGTTTACATAAACCTGATATTCAAGTACAAAAGCATCAAAACTGCCGCGCTCTGCCGCATTTCTCATCTGACCCGTAGTCATGGCAACAAAGGGCACATTCTCCTGGAATGCCTGGAAGCCCTCAATAGCCCTGTTGGAAAGAATATTTCCGCTGTCGTAGCTGTCAAGCAGGGTAACAAGGAAGTTCATACCCGTAGCGGATGTGAACGGGTTGGTGTAGCCGACTGTTATCCTGCCATCTGCCGTTGCCTGCGCAAACGTCTTTGCATCTGCGCTGCCGTAGTCTTCTACAAGGGTGGAGTAGGTCGAGTTTGAGACCACAAGCCCCGCGTAGTTCATTACAAGGCTGTCTGCGATATTGGTCGTGCCTACACCCTTTGCGTTAAGCATTTTTACACTAAGATCGGACGAGGGGGAGATGGCGTCTGGGAGATATTTGCCCGATGCTGGGTAGTCCACCTGCTGTCCGCTTGATACTGTGCGAAGTCTTACAGAAGCAGGCTGTCCGTTTACGGTCGGTTTCTGACGGTTGTATTTTTCCGCCATTTCACGCAGATAGCCGTCCGAGCCCGTGCCCGTTTTTTCGGAGCTTGCGAATATCTCGGCATAATAGCCCGTAGTTTCGTTTACCGTGATAGAATCCGCCTTAAGCTCGGGAAGCTCCTGAAAAAGATTTTCTTCCTCGGCGTAGGTCACCTGACCTTTGACGGGTGTTGCCTCCTTGGGGTCTATCTTTTTGTAGAATTTTTCAAGTGTGTCCATAGCCGCTTCTTTGGTTATGACTTTGTCGGACTTGCCGACATTTCGTGTGAGTGCCACGCCGCCGAATACCAGCGCGGCAACTGCGATCGCTATGCCTATGATAGCGGGGGTGTTGTTTTTCTTCATGTTTGTCTCTCCTTTCAATATGACCCTATTTGTAATATTTTACTTCCTGTGTCAGCTTTTTGATCTCCTCCAAAAGATCTTCGCCGCCGTTTTCGGGACTGTCAAGCTCCACAGCAAGCGTATCAAGCTGTAAGATCAGCTTTTCGTTTGTGTTTATGACATTTTGTATCGCATCCTCGTTCTGCTTGTAAAGTTCAAGCTGTTTAAGCTGTATCTCGTCTGGGATGTTGTCGTTTTGGTGCGATTGCAGACGCTTGTATTCGCCCTCGTCAAAAAACTGTATCTTGTGCGTGGCATTTATCAGATTGTCCACAAGACTTAAATTCGCTTCGTTTATAACGGCGGAATACTTGTCGTTGCTTAAGCTGTTTTTGTCGAACCTGCGGTCTATCTCGCCCTGCAAGCGTGTCATGGAGCGGTCGAGCCTGTCAAGCTGATCGAGCACCGTCTGCGCCATAGACCCGAAACGGTCGCCGCCGCGGTATGCCGCAAGTATCTTTTTTACCTGTGTCAGGTCACGCACATCATTGGTAAGAACGGGCTTTTCGTCCGATAAGATACGCGAATTGCCGTATAAAAACAATGCACCGAGAAAAAGCGCGATAAGTATGCTCATACCCGCCTTGAAGACAGACGGGTCATTCGGATACCAGCCCAAAAGCCCCGGGGAGTAAGTCACAACGGCACATACCGTTATTATTAAATTAAAAACTATTATTTTTACGATCCGTTTTTTCATTTACAAGACCTCTGTTTTCCTGCCGCAAACCATATTCCGCGGCAAGCATATTTTTACATATTAATTGTACTCTAAAGCAGGGGGTTTGTCAATAAAAAAGGGGCGATATGTTAAATTCCGATTTTACAAAAAAAGGCTGCCGCAAAAACTGCGGCAGCACTATTGTTATACAAATCTTTCCATTAATCTGAAAATTATAAGCAGCATATTTATATCGAAAGCAGCCCATTTCTGGTAGCGTTTTCTTGTAGATACCGCGAATATGCCGCGCAGAGTACCGTCATCATCGGCATATTTTATCATCATAAGCGAGAAAAGTTCATTTTCAAGCATATAATTATGCAAAACGGGATGTTCTGTCTTGGCATTTTCGTAATTACCGATAGTGAGGTAATTTTTGCTGTTAAACTCGTCCTTGTAGCCGTCATAGAGTTTCATAAGCGTTTCGGGCGGAGCGATCTTGTAATTTGCGACTTCGTAAGACTGCTCTTTTTCGTCCGCGGGTGCATACTGAAGAAAATCTATGTCATAGTAATACAAAAGTTCAAGCATAACTTTTTTGAGTATTACCTGCTGTGTATCGTATTCTCCCGCGCTGTTGAAACGCTGTATAATAGAAAGCAGGTGCTTTGACTTATCCGCCTCGGACACAAAGTTTGCCATCTGGATAACGGTGCCGCTTGAAAGTATCTCCTCCAACGAACCGTGCATTTCCTTTGTGTAGATGATAAATCTGTCACGGCCCTTTGATTTTGCCACATACAGGCAATGGTCTGCAAGCTTGAACAAATCGTCATAATTACGCGCATCGGTCGGGAAAGTGGATGTACCGACGGAGCAGGTAACTTTTATATCATCGAGTTTATTTTTAAAGCACCACTCAACGTGGGAACGGATAGAACGGATAAGCGGTCTTATAGCGTCATTTCCGTCTTCAAAACCCGTCAGCACGATAAAGAACTCATCGCCGCCTATACGGCCGACAATGCCTTTATCGCCCACAGCCTCATTAAGAACGCGGGCAACGCTTACCAATGTTTCGTCGCCGAACATATGACCGTAGGTGTCGTTTATGGTTTTGAAATTATCCAGGTCTATCATCACAAATGTGACCGTGCTGCCGTCTTTTGCAGCCCTTGCAAGTGACTCCAGCGCATAGTCTTTGATAGCTTTTTTATTTAAAAGACTTGTCAGCGGGTCAAGATTGGAGCGGTTTGAGATATAGCTGTCCGCCGCATTGCCCGCAATATTGCACGCAAACATACCTATGATATATTTGACCTGTGTATTGAATTCTATAGCAGTAAAATTAACAGTCGTCGGATAGAATTCTTTATCGTTGTCGGCATTGAAAAACAGCGTATCTATCTTATATGAACCATCGCCCTGTGCCTTTTCTATCTCGTCGCACATATCAATAAAGCGAGGGATGCTCTCTTTTGAAACAGAGCCTTGATTTATTATAGTTTCGCGATAAAGCTCCATACTTCCGTTGTATATGGTCTCCCTGCCGTTATATACATACATATTTCCCGTCTCGGGCTCATAGCGGAAGAATATCTTGTCGGACATAGTGATAAGGGCATTGAAAATTTTGTTGTTGGCAACAAATTTTTCAAACTGCCTTGTCAGAAAAACGACCTCATACATCACTATCTCAATATAGGCTTTGTCATCTATATTTTTGCTGCGCATAAGAACGGATATTTCTTTATATGTCCCGTCATAACGTTTGCAGCTGCATAAAAATACCGCAGGAGATTCCTGACAGGTTTCAAGCTGCCGAACAAACAAGGCTCTGTCATCGGGATGGATATAGTCCTTTAAGGCCGCAGACTGAGCGATACCAAGAAAAGAGTACACAGCCTCATCCGCTATTATCAGCACCGAATCGCCGTTTATAATGGCAGAACCAATAAAATTGTCTCGGTTTATTTCTTCTGTAATATTTTTTCTTACTGCCATTATCACACCTCCTGCGCCGAAAAAATTTTTTATATGTTTATTCTATAACATTTCACTCTTTTTTGCAAGAGTTTTTTAAAATATTGTGCATTTATAACATAAATTAAAATTCTATCCCAACAAGAGGAAGTTATTCGGGATGTTATAAATTATCATTTATAAAAAAAGCCGCCGCAAATTCAATGCGGCGACCCGTGAATATGTTTTATTTAACTGCGCCCTCTACAACAGCCTTAGCCGCTTCGAGTGCTTCTTTTATCTTGCTTGCGTCCTTGCCGCCTGCCTGAGCCATATTGGGTCGGCCGCCTCCGCCGCCTCCGCAGACCGTTGCCGCCGCCTTGACGATATCGCCTGCCTTAGCGCCTTTCTTAACGGCATCATCCGTACACATAACAACAAAGCTTACCTTGCTGCCCTCGCCCGAAGCCAGCACAATAACAGCCGCTTCGCCAGAAAGTTTATCTTTCAGCTTGTCGCCCATAGTACGCAGGTCATTCATTTCAAGACCCTTTACATCGCCCGCAACAAAAGCCACGCCGTTGATATTGACTTTGCTGTTGATCATTTCGTCTGCCGCTCCGCCGCTCATCTTGGCTTTAAGCGCTTCAAGCTCCTTTGTAAGCTGCTTGTTTTCCTCCAAAACAGCGCTTATCCTCTGGACGATATTGCCCTGTGCGGCTTTGAGCATCGTACCGATAGAACTGAGCATATACTCTCTTTCTTCTATAAGATGAAGAACATTTTCGCCCGTTGTGGCTTCTATACGTCTTACACCCGCAGCAACACCCGATTCGGAGATTATCTTGAATACACCTGCTTCGGAAGAATTGTGCAGATGCGTACCGCCGCAGAATTCAACGGAATATCCGCCGACATTTACCACGCGCACGGTATCGCCGTACTTCTCGCCGAAAAGTGCTGTTGCGCCGCTCTTTTTGGCTTCTTCGATGGGCATTTCCTTAACTACCACATCAAGTGCATCAAAAATCTTGTCGTTTACTATTCTCTCGACTTTAACAAGTGTCTCCTTGTCGATAGACTCAAAATGCGTAAAGTCAAAACGAAGTCTTGTGTCGCTTACATAAGAGCCCGCCTGCTCGATATGGCTGCCGAGAACTTCGCGCAAAGCCGCCTGTAAAAGGTGGGTAGCGGTGTGGTTTCTTGCGATAGCCTTTCTTCTTGCAGTGTCTATTTTAAGTGTGACCGTGTCGCCGACCTTTATCTCGCCGCTTATTACTTTGCCCGTATGGATAAATTTGTTGCCGCCGAACTTTGTACAATCCGTTATCTCTATCTTGCAGCCGTCACTTTCAATAACGCCCGTGTCGCCTACCTGACCGCCCATTTCCGCATAGAAAGGCGTTTTGTCAACGACAACTGCGACATCATTGCCCTCGCCTGCTGTGTCAACAACGGCATTTCCGCTTACAAGTGCAAGCACCTTGCCGTCAAATTCGTTATTGTCATAGCCCACAAATTCCGTTGACATTTCTGCGGGGAGCTGATGGAATACGGTTTCTTCCGCACCCATGTAAGTGTCGGTCTCGCGTGCTTCTCTTGCGCGTGTACGCTGTTTTTCCATCTCTGCGCGGAAAGCATCTTCGTCTACCGTGATGCCCTCTTCTCCGAGTATCTCCTGCATAAGGTCAAGCGGGAAGCCGTATGTGTCGTAAAGCTTGAAGCTGTCTGCGCCCTCAAGTACGTTTTCGCCCTTGCCTGCCTTTATCTCGTCTATCTTCTGCGCAAGCATCGCCATACCCGTATCGAGAGTTTCATGGAAGCGCGATTCCTCTACGCTGAGCATTTTTTTGATATATTCGCGCTTTTCTTTAAGCTCGGGATAAGCGTCGCCGCTGTTTTCAATAACCACATCGGCAACTTCCGCAATGAACTTTCTGTCAATGCCAAGCAGCTTGCCGTGTCTTACGGCACGTCTTAAAAGACGGCGCAGAACATAGCCGCGGCCCTCGTTTGAGAACATAACGCCGTCACTTGTCATAAAGGTAACGGAACGTACATGGTCTGTGATAACGCGGATAGAAACGTCATATTTGTGCTCCTTGCCGTATTCCTTGCCCGAGATCTCGCATACCTTGTCGCGGATGGCCTTGACAGTATCAACATCAAAAATAGAATTTACGCCCTGCATAACGGTAGCCAGTCTTTCAAGACCCATACCCGTGTCGATATTGGGGTGGTCGAGGTTTGAATAACTGCCGTCGTCCTCTTTGCAGAACTGCGTGAATACAAGATTCCAGACTTCCATGTATCTGTCGCAGTCACAGCCTACCGTACAGCCGGGCTTTCCGCAGCCGTACTCGGGGCCTTTGTCATAGTATATCTCGGAACACGGACCGCAGGGACCTACTCCATGCTCCCAGAAATTGTCTTCCTTGCCCATGCGGAAAATTCTGTCCTCGGCAAGACCAATCTTCTTGTGCCAAATATCAAAAGCTTCGTCATCATCCTGATAGATAGAAACATAAAGCTTGTCCTCGGGCAGTTTTATTACCTTTGTAAAGAACTCCCAAGCCCATTCTATAGCCTCGTTTTTGAAGTAATCGCCAAATGAGAAGTTGCCCAGCATCTCAAAAAATGTGCCGTGGCGTGCTGTCTTGCCCACGTTTTCAATATCGCCCGTTCTGATACATTTCTGACAGGTAGTCACACGCTTGCGCGGCGGTACCTGCTGACCCGTAAAGAAAGGCTTTAACGGCGCCATACCCGAATTTATAAGCAAAAGACTTTTGTCGTTTTGGGGTACAAGCGATGCGCTTGCAAGTCTTAAATGCTGCTTTGTCTCAAAAAACGAAAGGTATTTTTCACGTATTTCGTTTACTCCCATGTACTGCATAGTTTTTCCTCCTATAAAAATAACTGAAAAATAAATAAAAAACCCCTATTGCAATAAGCAACAGGGGCGAATTATCGCGGTACCACCCTGATTTTAAGGTAAAGACCTTAATCTCCTGCGCCCTTAACGCGGACAAACGTGCATGGTTTTGTCGGGATAGCTTCAACAGTTTCTTTTGACGGGTCTTCACACCGACCGACCCTCTCTGCAAGTCCAAGTGTACTGCCTACTTATTCCCACCATACATTTATATAAGGTAGTTATAAACATTACTATTATATTCAAAAAAATGTGTTTTGTCAACCTTAAATATTGTTTGAGTTTCCCCATTTTTTTGCATCGAAAAGTAAAATTGGAATTTGACGGGGCGTTGATGGCAGTCGTAAACCCCTACGCGGGGTAATGACCGAACCCCTCAGTCAGCCGTTGTAGTTTTGTGTTAAAAGCCAATAAAATGGCGGCTGACAGCTCCCCTAACGAGGGGAGCCAAGAAACGCGCACCGCAGTTACCGGACTATCGGGAGCCAAGAAACTTCCGTCGCAGCTATTGAAGGAACGGGCTGTCGTCCTTGCCTGCCCTTTTAGGCTCACGCCCGGAGGGCTCCGCCCGGGAGGGGTAGGGGGACCGCTTGCGGTGGAAGGGTTTGCGGACTTCGTGTAGAAGTCCGCTGTCCT
>JAFUAF010000044.1 GCA_017460805.1 Bacillota bacterium
AATAGCCACGGCGGGAGTTTCGTGGTTCCCGATAGTCCGGTAACTGCGGTGCGCGTTTCTTGGCTCCCCTCTTTAGGGGAGCTGTCAGCCGCCATTTTATCGGCTTTTGACAAAAAACTACAACGGCTGACTGAGGGGTTTACGGCAGCCATTATATCCCCGTCAAATTCCAATTTATCCAAAAGGAGGACAACGGTCATGAAACAAGCCGCACAACAAAATACCGAGCTGATACTGCACGGCGACTTAAAAAAGGCCGTTATTTCACTTGCAGTACCGATAGTCATAAACAACTTTCTACAGACGATGTACAACCTGACAGACGCATTCTGGCTGAAATGGATAGGCACGGATTCGCAGGCGGCGATATCGCTTGTCAGTCCCGTCCAGAACATTGTTGTCAACTTCGGTCAGGGCATCACTCTTGCGGGCGCAATACTCATCTCGCAGTATGTCGGCGCACGCGACAGGAAAAACGCAAAAGACATGGCGAACCACATTTTCATGTTTTCCATGATATTCTCGCTTTGTCTTGCTATAGTCGGCTTTCTGAATGCGGGCAATATAGTGTATTGGCTGAAAGCCGAGGGCAATATTGCGCGCTACGGTCAAACCTACCTTAAAATCGTACTGCTTGACCTGCCGTTTTTGTTTATGATAAATATATTTTCGGCAGTAAGACAGGCGCAGGGCGATACGGTCGGCCCCGTGCGGCTCAACTTTCTGGGCATAATACTGAATATGATAATGGACCCGCTTTTAATGATAGTTTTCGGCTGGGGCATAGCGGGTGCGGCGATAGCGACCCTTGCGGCAAAAGTGCCGTGCGCGGTCATAGGTTTTGTACTGCTGACGCGCAAAAACGCAGATGTCGGCATCAGCCCAAAAGATTTTAAATTCGACCCCGAAAAACTGAAAAAAGTCATTCGCATAGGCCTGCCCACAGCTATAGGCAGCAGCACCATGCAGTTCGGCTTTTTGCTTATGACACGAAACGTACTTGAATTCGGCGGCAACGCAATGGCGGCATACGGCATAGCAAACCGCGTGAACGGCATAGTTTCCATGCCCTCAAACGCAGTCGGCAGCGCAGTTGCGACCATTGTGGGGCAAAACGCGGGCGCAGGCAATATGAAACGCGCGGAAGAAGCCTATCTTAAAGCGCGCGGCATGATAGTCATATTTTTGTTTATCAGCGGCATGATACTTTCACGGGGCATCATCTCAACGGGCATTGTAAAAATTTTCTCGGATGACCCCAATGTTATCCCCATGGCGGCCGATTTCCTGTCAATAATGTCGTTCTATGTATGGACAAACGGCATACACAACACCACAACGGGTCTTTTGCAGGGTACGGGCAACACGCTCTACACCATGGTAAACGATGCCGCAAGACTGTGGGTGTTCCGCTTTGCGACACTTTTCATCTTTAAAAACGTCTTTCATATGGAAGAGCGAAGCGTCTGGTACTCGGTAGTAGTCAGCAACGCGATCTCCGCTTTTATACTGTGGCTGTTGTATAAGGCGGGCGTTTGGAAAAATGTTGTCGGAAGAGAAAAAAAAACCGCTGAAGCAGCGGCTTAAATAACAGAATACAGCATCAAAAAAGCCTTCCCGTTTTTTCGGGGAAGCTTTTTTGGTTTATAGAGACAGGAGGACTGCCCGCTGTCTGTTTGTGCTGCATCCTTTGGTTTTATTCCACGGCGATATATCCAAAATCAATATCCGCCATATTTGTATTGAAGTTCGGGCCTTTGAACAGGATATAGCCTGCGCTGTCGCTTGTGGAAGTCAACGTGAACTCCACTCCGTCCGAGGTTATCTTTTCGGCTTTGCAGATATCCGAAGCAGCCACATCCGCACCGCCCGTCAGATAAGCGCGGAAGCCCGTTCCGCCGTTATCCTTTGCGTTTACGTAAACTTTTACGCTCTCGCCCGATTTTATCGTCTTTGGCAGTTTAAGCATAAACGAAAGCTCGTCTTTTACGCTTAAAACGCCGTCTTTGTACGTACCCGCCGAAGCTGTTGAAATGTCGAGCGGCGTACCTTTTTTGGTCCGGTTATTCAAAATTTTTATCACATCAAGCAGGTCAAGGGTGTTGTCGGTCTCCGCATCGCAAGCCTTGAAATCATAGTCGGCCGAAAGCTCGCCGCCGTTTGAAACAGCCTGCATCAGAAGTCTTGCATCCTCTTTGTCCCTTATGCCGTCATTGTTTACATCGCCCCTTGCCTTTACGTTAAGAACGACGTAGTTTACACAGTTTCCGTTGCCCGTGGAGCTGTTTTGTCCAAGATCGACAGTATCGCCCGCATTAAAGTCCCTGCCGTAAACAAGAAGTTCATGCCCGCCCGAAGTCGTTACACTAAACTTCGTCTTTTCGTAGGTTTTGAGCCAATCGGGGAGAAGTCCTTCCACCCTTTTGTCAAGCAGGATATAGACCGTGCCGTCTTTCTGCATTTTAAATGAGCCAAGCTGTTTTGTCAGCATTTTGGCCTCGCAGGAGGTCTGTATATACTCCGCGCCTTTAAGCGTTCTCGGCACTTCGGCACAGGTAAAATCGCGGTCGCCGAAGAGTTTTGAGCCCTCGGAGAAGTTCTCCTTTACAGCCCACGCATCCGAATGTTCCACATCATAGACCAGAACCGAATTTGCGATATCTCCGCTGCCTATCTCGGCAAAAGCGGGGTCGCCGAATGTACCGTCCAGCTTGAAATTATCAAAATAAACGCTCTCGGGCAGGGTCGAATTCGCCCTTAATTCAATTCTGTTTTCGCCCTCTTTGAGCTGTATCGTCTCGGAGACCGTCTGCCAGTCGCTGTATGACGCGCCCGCCGCAAGCGAAAGCGTTTTTGCCTTTGTGCCGTTCACATAAAGGTCAACGGCGTTGTTTGCGGTCTTTGCGGAATATCTTAAAGTAAAGATAAAATCTCCGCCCTTGTTTGTTTTTACGGTGTCTTTTACTATTGCATTGCTCTTTTTGCCGAATTTCAGATAGCCCATGCCCTCGTAGCCCGAAGCGTCATTGCGGCAGCCGTTAGTTACGTTTTCGGCAATATTTTTTCTGTCGAAATTCTCGGCCTCATACTGGCGTGTGCCCGTATAGAACGTGGGGAAGTCGGGAGAAACAAGACTTGCGGTCTTGTATGCCGTTTCCTTGCCCGTTTCATTGCCTTTGCAGTTTATTGTAAGGTCAAGAGGGCCGTTATGCTTGACGGTCAGCTTATAAACGCCGTCCTCCCAGCTTTCGCTTATCACGCTTGACTGATGCGAACCGCGGTCTTTTGCGGTATAGCTCGGCTTTGAAGCCGCACCTTTAAGGGTCAGTATATCCGTTTTCAGTTCGCTTGTCTTTTGGTCAAAATTGTTGAGATAGATGTCTATCCGGTCGCTGTACTCGTTCACAAGCGCCGTGCCGTAGGGCGCGGAATGGCTTATATCAAGGGTTTTGCAGGTGTTGTATTTCAGTTTTAAAATACTGCCCGCTGCCGTGCCGTTTGTGTACGGGTTGTATTCAAGCCAGGTGTTTTCATTCCTTGCGGCAAACGAATTTCCGTTTTCCACATCATTCGGGTAATAGCTGTTGAATTCCGCCTGTTTGTCGGCTATGGAAGCCCAGCGGGAAGCTATCTCCGACTGCTTTATCTGTACGGGTATCGTCTTTGCAAGCTCGTCACGCAGGCCGTAGACCGTCGGTATGGTCTGATAACGTCCCGTGCATTTGAACGGGTCGTAGTTGTCTTTAAGGTTGCCGTCATCGGGCATACGATAAAGTCCCTCAAACAAAGTCGGATATGTCGAATAAAGGTTGTCGCCGAAAGCCTGCTGCTTACCCGTAATATCGTGTATCACGGCAAATTTTGTACGCAAGACCGCCTCTTTGCGGTCGGGTATGCGTATGCTCTTGTCCAGCACCTTGCGGAACATATCCACCATTACATTGTCAAACTGCACCGTGGTCGCAAAACGTCTGTAAGCAAAGCCCTCGCTGTCCGTGCCGTCATAAAGGGTCTGTATATCGTCCACCCAGATAAGCTCGGGGCCGTCAATAACGGTCGCGCCGTTCATTGCCATACGCTCGATATGTATTGGCAGAGCGGTTGAAAGGCGGTACTCGTTTTTAGTGACCTCGTCGCCCTCCTTAAAGCCCGTGTCCGTCCAACCCGTGTCGTCATATCTTACGCCGTAGTTGTCGCACCATCCGCCGACAAAATAGCCGTATACAAGGCTCTCCCTGTCGTGGATATAGCTTGTCTGCGTATATTTTTCCTCCATGATAAGGTTTTGATGATACTTTTCGCACGCCGTCACCCACTCGGGCACACGCTTGAACATGGCAAGCGGATTTATATTCGGCCCCCATTGGTTGCCGCACCAGCTTATATCAAGGTAGCCGCCGTATTTGTTGCAAAGCTCCAGAAGATTGGCAAAATGGCGGTAGCGGTTCGGGCAGGAGATAGGGAAGTCCGCCTGCTCGAAGCCCCAGAACTGCTCGCAGTAGTTATAGCCGATAAAATTCGGGTATTCCTTGAAAAATTCCTCGAATACCGTGCCGTAAATATCGTTTCCGCTCGGGCTGCCCTCGTAGTAGTCGGGAAAATGGCACTGACCGCCGCTCGCAGGCTGTATCATTGCCCATACGCCCTTGTCGGCACAGCTGCGAAGCCACGATCTTGCCGTGGAATAGCCGTCCTGCACCATAAGCCACTTGTGCTCCTTTGAATCCCAGTTTATCGAAAGCGAGATGTCAAACACCACGTAGGGCAAAATGTCCTCGGGCACAAGGTCGATTATCTTTTCGGGATCGGGATAGTTCCACGAATCTATATGGATTATCCACATCGGCTGCTCGTTTGAAAGCGGCCGCCTTATCACACCATCCGCGGGATATTCCGTCACGGCCGCCCCGAGTGCCTTTACTGCCGCAAAGTCGTCGTTTTCCCCCGCAAACGCGATATTCTGCGGTATTGCGCATAAGGTCATCAATACCGATAAGACCAGCGCGATAGTTTTTCTCATCATAATTCCTCCTAAACTATAATTATAAAAATTATTCTATAATATCACAAGAATAAAAGCAACACTTTCACGAAATGTAAGAAAATTACATAATCAAGTTTGTGAAAATTAGACAAAAACTGCCGTTATCCTGCACCGATAGATTATTGTTTAAAAAAACAGAGGATGAAGCACTTCATCCCCTGTCATTTACGCATTTATAAACTCTTTTGAAACGGTATATTCGCCGTTTTCTATTTTTTTGTACAGTTCCTCAACGGGCATGGGTCTGCCGATAAGGAAGCCCTGCAATCGTTCGCAGCCGATATTTTCAAGGAAATCGGCCTCATCTCCCGTTTCCACTCCCTCGGAGAGGGTGTGCATACCTATCTGTTCGGCCATTTTAAGTATACTGTCGATAATTATGGCCGATTTTGAATTTGTACCGAGGCTGGAGAGGAATTTCATATCCAGTTTCAGCACATCAAAATTAAAATCTTTCAGCACGTTAAGCGAGGAATAGCCGCTGCCGAAGTCGTCCAGCCACAGTCTGTAGCCTGAGGAGCGCAGTTTTGAGATTATGCTGCCAAGCATATCCTCGCGGTCGGTAATGGCGCTTTCGGTAATTTCGACATGGATAAGTTTTTTGTCCACACCATACTTTTTAACGGAGTTTTCAAGCATATCGGGCACGTTCATCAGCTCAAAGTCAAGCCTTGAAAAATTGACCGACACGGGCAGAAGCGGCCTGCCCTCTTTCTTTGCTTTTTGTATATCCGCGCAGGCTATATCCAGTACCGCGGCATCCAGCTTATGTATAAGATTGTATTCTTCCAGAACGGGAACGAACATACCCGGGTTCATAAAACCGAATTCGGGGTCGTCCCAGCGGGCAAGCGCCTCTATACCGCAGAGTGTCTTGTCCTTCGTCCAGACAACGGGCTGATAATAAGCCTTGATATAGCCGTTTTCCACCGCCTTGTCGATATTGTTGACGATATATCTGCGGCGGCGCTGTTCAAGCTCCATTTTATCGTCATAGTTTTGGCAAAGCCTGTCCGTCTTTTTAAGGCTGTCGCAGGCATGGCGGGCATTGTCGCTTGCCGCCTCGGGCGAGATATCCTTTCCCGCCGCACAGTATATGCCCGCGCGCACGCCAAGCTTAACGCCGCTGTCTATCATTCTTAAATGCGCATCGAGCGTGTTTATTTTCTCGCGTATATCAATTTCTTCCGTCAGGATAACAAACCGGTCGCCGTCGAAATGCGCACAGAACGAGTCGGGAAAAGTGCTCAAAACGTCCTCGGCAAAGCTCTTTAAAAGGCCGTTTCCCGCTTCGTAGCCGTATTTTTCGTTATAGCTTTTAAAATTGCTTATATTGATATAAATATAGGTCGGCACCGACAGTTCTTTTTGGATCTTTGCCGCCTTTTTTGCAAACCAACGCTTGTTGTCAAGCCCCGTCAGCTCGTCCGTTTTGGCTATGCGGCCGAGTTCCGAGTTCGCCTGTTCCAGTTTTTCGGTCTTTCGAGCTTCCGTAAGGCGCTGAAAATATATGCTTACGCTTACCATAAAGACCGATATCCACATAATAAAAAGATTTATGCGGGTGGCATCCGATGCGCGGCTTTCGGGCATAAGTGACCCCAAAGGCACACGGCCGTCCAGCATCAGGTAAAAAAGCCCGTAGGAAAATGTCAGCATCAGAAATGCCGACCACGGCCGCCAGGCATACAGACAAGCCACAAACACAAGCATTGTCAAAAATGTAAGTATCTGCTCGCCGCGGGCATAGTCATGCTGCGAGATATACATACCGAACAGTACGCATATCGTACCGAACACCATGCGCAGAAACCGTCCCTCAAGTCTGTTTTGTGTTTTTTTCTTCAAAAAGCGCACCGAGTATATAAGCGTGACGAGCGCCGTTGTCCAAAGCGCAGCGTATGCCGCAAAATGCCCCGCTATCCACTCCGCCGAGCGCGAGCCGTCACGGGCAACAAACCCAAGGCGCAGCAGCATCCATGTTTCAAGCACTATAACAACAACAGACATATATATGCCCGCCATTGTGTTTGTATCATCAATATAATTTTTTTCGTATTGCGTTAATTTCTCAAAACCGAGATATTTTTTTATCCTGTCTTTCACCGAACTCACCAGCCTTTTCTGTAATTATAACATATCCGACGGATAATAAAAAGAAAAAATTTTTCAAATACGGTTTTTTTCGTCCGCCTTTGTTTAAGACAAAATAATATTTGAACAGACCTCTTTAAGAAAACAGCCGACGGGCATTGCGACAAGGGTATTGAGCCTGTCTGCTTTTATAGTAAACGACAAAAGTCTTTGGACTTTGGGCGTTTACTTGCGCCGACTGCGAGCCGCAAAGCGGCTTTATTCCTTGTACGCAGTCGTGTGCATGCCCCGCAGGGTTATAGTAAAGGACATTTTTATAGTGAACGTCAAAAATATTTGGACGTTCACTATAGGATGGGGCTCATAAATAATCCGCCTTAAGCAAGCTTAAGTCCGATTATTTAATTAGCTTACTATAAATGTCGTTTACTATAAAATTATACAGACAACAGAGTTGTTTTCGCCTTAGTTTGAGAATTTTTTAACAAAATTTAAAATCATTTCCCACGGCTTTTGCAAAAGAAAATAAAATTTTTCTTCCATTTTATATGATAATATGATATAATCATTTGTGGTTATTATTACAGGAATAAAAAGGAGAAAATTATGCGATTCGGAGAAACACTCAAAATATCGCTGTTTAAATTCAGCGAGTACCAGAAACTGCTGCTTGTGCGCAATTTCAAGACATTTTTATACCTTTTGTTTTTGTCGCTTATAATGGTGCTTGGCATAGCGGCGAAAATATCCCCGGTATACATCCACTACGGCAGCATTGAAAAGCTGTGCAGCGAAAAACTGCCCGAATTTATCATCAAAGACGGCAGGCTGAACTGTGCGCCCTTTACCTACGACCAGCCGCAGGCGGGGGTGTACATAAAGATCGACCCGACAATAGAGGGCATTGGCGAGCTGCCCTCGGGCTACCCGCAGGCCGCCGTTGTTACAGCGACCGACATAAACATCAGAAACAACTATAAATTACAGCACGAAAGCTTTAAGGACGTGCCCGATTTCAGCAATAAAAGCATTGTGAATTTCTTTGCAAAGTACGAGAAAAAGCTGCTTATAGGCGCGGCACTGCTGCTGTTTCTGATCTTTGCGATAAGACTTGCCTGCAATGCGCTTGTTTACGCACTGCTTGGCTATGTGGCAAACGTTATTCTTATCCATGCACCCGTAAGCTTCGGCAATGCGTATAAGCTGTCGATATTCGCATCCACCTTTGCGGTGCTGCTGAATACTCTTTTAAGCCTTGTCGGTCTTAATGCGGCAAGCACTCTTATGCCGATAATCATTCTTTTCTATCTGATAAAGGGCATTATGAGCTGTCGTATGCAGGACGGCATTGTGATAGAAACACTTAACGCCGACGAAGAAAACACAGACGACACAGACGAATTTATGCAATAAAAAAGAGCCTTTCACGGCTCTTTTTTATTGCTGTTCATAGTAATCTTTAAATTCAAATTCTACATCCTGCGGCAGGTTATAATAGGTTTTCATCCACTCGGCGATATATACGTATCTTTCGTTATATGCCCCCGGAATACTGTAATCCTCATCTATATTTTTATACAGAGTCACGGTTTTTACCGTGCCGCCGTCGGCTATTTGCTGTTCTGCCCTTTTAAGCAGTATATCGTTGGCCCTGTGGATGTTGGCATTAAGTACATAACCTTCGAGAATTCCGCTGTAATTTGCCGCTGCATACACAAAAACCAGCAAACACCAAAGCGCGGGGAGCTTATATGTTTTAAACTCCGAAAAAAGCGTACAAGCCATATCCGTCAGTATAAAAATAAGTATAAAATAAAACGGGATCGTTGCTCGCCCCGGAACGCTTGCAGGCGCTATAAACATAAAAGCCAGTGTGACCACGCCGCTGCAGAAGATCAGCAATTTTCTTATATCCTTTTTAAATGCGGTATAAAACAGCGTGACCTGTATGCAGACGGTCAGGAAATGACAGCCGAGCACCGCACGCACAACAGTATAATCATAATTAAGAAATGTCGAAAGACTGTTGTAGCATCCCATGTGCCTGATAGTACACATTCCCGCCAAAATCAGCGAAAAGCCCGCGCTGAAAACTGTAAAGCCTATCTTTGCCGCTTTTTTTCTGTACAAAAAAACAGCGGCGGCAATACATATCGACAGTTCCGCCATATGAAGCACTTTTGCATCGCCTAAATAGAGGTAAAGCATTACCTGACCTGCATTTTCAATAAGCAGCTGAGCAAGACCGCGGCCGTCATTCGAAGCGCGCGCCCAGTTACCTGGTGCAGCCATCAGCAGTATAAAGCCTGCCGCCGCAATACACACCGAAATTATAAGCCGTTTTTTAATATCGGGATAAACACCTATACCCTCATCCAATACAAACCTCACAAACATTGCGCCAAATACAAAGAACAAAAGTGCGCATGAAGTCTGTTCCTGAGAAAAAGACGCAAAAAACAGACAGATATTCATAAGTATGTATTTTTTTAACGGGTATGGACTGCCTTTACGGAAAGCAAGAAAGTCCCAGAACATTGTACACGCCACTAAAAACGGCACAAGCGGGAAAATATAAAGTATGCTCGCCGTAAACCAGTATATGCCGTCTCTCGCTATCGTAAGCGACTGCGCAAAATAAAGCGATGCCGCAGTCAGAATGCCAAACACCTTTTTATCGGTCTGCCATGCGCTGTAGCCGACAATGCCGCTTATAACAAGTGCCTGTACTATCCTCAGCGGCCAAAGGCTTCGGCATCCCAGCAGCAGCTCAATAAAAAAATACAGCACCCTGCCGCCGTGGGTCATGTAATGTGTACCCAGAAAACGCAGCATTTGCTTTATGCTTTTGTTGTGACCCGTTCCCAAGGCATGGGGATTGTGGTATGTCAGTGTAAAATACCCGTAATCATCATGATATAAAAACACATTTGCCATCTGAAACAAAACCACACAAAAAAATACCGTCAAAAGGCACATGAACAATACTTTTTTTACTTCTTCGTTTTTCATAGTTATATACCTCCGAACGGTATTATATTATTATTTATTTTCTTTTGCTTTTTTCTTCTTTTCCTTGCGTTCTTTCTTCATTTCTTCGGCGGATTTAAGGCCTGCGAAATCCACAAGGTACATACCCGAGATATGCGCTTTTATGTTCTTTTTGAGCGGAACGGCGTTAAATACGTTTTTATCGCACATAAGCGTTGTTATCTGCGGGCCTATCTTTACCTTGACAAAATACATCTTCATCATTTTTGCATAGGCGGGTATCTGCTCCATCGCCGCTTTGGGAAGATTGATATTTTTCAGCTTGTCACGCTTTTTGTCGATAACGTATATCGTGGCGGACATTTTGGTGCTGTCTATAAGCGCCTGCTGTTCGTCCATTTTTTTGTATGCCGCGCGGTTAAGAAAGTACAAAGCGCCGACCACAACAACAACGATTATGCCCGCAAGCAGCAATCCGTCAAGTATAGTCCACTCCTTTGCAAGCAGCATAGGCGCAAAATTATAATATAAATTCATCGGAAATTCTCCTTTGCAAGTTTATTTTTTCACAACTCTAATTATATATGTTTTATGCCTTTCAGTC
Source organism: Bacillota bacterium (assembly GCA_017460805.1). Classification (GTDB taxonomy): domain Bacteria; phylum Bacillota; class Clostridia; order Lachnospirales; family CAG-274; genus RGIG4310. The sequence continues at coordinate 10,734 of JAFUAF010000044.1, forward strand.
AAGAAAAAAATCATTCAAAAGCACCGAGAATTGCGATAACATCACGCAAATCGACCTTTGTGTCGCTGTTGAAGTCTGCGCGGGCGATCTGTACGTCGTTAAGACCCGCAAGCCCCGAAATGTATTTAAGGATAAGACGCGCATCCGCAGTGTCCGCCGCTTCGTTGCCGCTGACATCGCCAAGCACGCCGTTTGCCATGACATCATATCTGTATACGGGCGCGTTTTCCTCGCTGTATGTGCCTGCCGTAGCGCCGTTTTCTGTTATTGTTACCACCCTGTTATCGTTAAATCTTTTAAAAAAGTATCTGCCGTCGTTTTTGAATATCTGCCACTTTTGCGAATCCGTGCCGTTGTCATTGTGCAGTCCGACTCTTACGCCATCACCCGACTTTCCGCCCGTAAGGTCAAAGCATTGACCCGTATACACGGATTTTATTTTGTAGATATTCTTCTCCTCGTCCACGCGAATTGCCCTGAAAAGCTGTTTTTCACTGCCGTCGGCCTCCGCAAGCACCAGATCGGAATTGTTTTTACCGCCGACCGATACCGCCATAGTGCCGTCCGCACTGTAAAAGCGTATGTCCGCCCACTCAAAATCCACAGGCTCGCCGGGCACTTCGTCCGCCATGACCCGCACCGCGCCAAAAAGCGAAAATACTATCGTCATAAGCATTAAAATTCTCTTCCCCGTCATTTTTCTCTCCTTTTTACCGCTGTTATATTACAGCAAAAACATTTCCTACATTATAATATACTATTAACAAATGATATTGTCAACATCAAAAAACATCACTCACATCAGCCCTATCGCAATGCCCGCCATAATAATTATACCGCAGGCAAGGCGGTACGCGATATTCTTTTCCTTGAACCACACCGCGCCGCCGACTATCGTCACAAAGCAGGAGCAGCGTTTCAGAAGTGTCATAATGGTGACCTCGCTGTCGGGGATGCTGTTTGCGACAAAAAGCGCGCGGTCGCCGACAACAAAAAGCACCGCCATAACGATTATCCACTTATTTTTCCACAGCTGGTCGAAACGCAGCCTTGTTTTATTGAACATAAGAAAAATAAAGTGCATACAAGTCATCAGAAACATAAACCAGAATTGCAGCTGTCCGCTGTCTATCTCGCCTTTTGACATTATTACCTTGTCCATAACACCGCTTATGGCGTTGAACAGACAGCTCAAAAGCGCAAGAGTCACATATTTGGCGGTTATTTCATTGTTCGGATTGGCGGTCTGCTTTTTCAGATTTACCAAAAACAGGCCGAGCATAACAATGCCCGTACCTATGACCCTGAACACCGTCGGGGTCTCGCGCAAAAAGAAAACGCCCATAAGGGTCGAAAACACCACGCTCGACAGCTCCAGCACGCCGTAAAAACTTACGGGCAGTTTTCGTATGGCCATAAAACTGCATATCCACGCAATAAAGACCATAAGCGATTTTATCGTTATAACTCCTATGTACTTTGGCGGCGCGGCAAAAGCGTGCGGCGCTTCATAACTCACAAGCAGAAACGAAAGCAGGGTGTAGAAGAAAAGCACCTCAAAGACCGAGCTCTGTTCCATGGCTTTTTTCTTTATCATATCGCGTGTGCCGCGTAAAAAGCCGTAAAGCAGCACAAGCCAAACCCACAGATTTGAAGTGAAAATTTCCATTTTAGTTCTCTTTTCGGGTGACAGCGGGGACAAGGGGGACGGTTCTACTGTCCCCTCCGAGACAGATATAACCGTCCCCTTGTCCCTTATCTCCATTTTATTCTTTGTCCTTTTTCCCTATGCGCTTTTTCTCGACAACGCCGCATACCGTAAATACCGCACCAAATGCCTCCACAAAGATTGCCGAGCCGCAGAGGACAGGGGGACGGTTATATCTGTCCCGCAGGAACTTCAACAGCTTTAGTTGCTGTCACTTGGACAGTAGAACCGTCCCCCCTGTCCCTTATCTCCATTTTATTCTTTGTCCTTTTTTCCTATGCGCTTTTTCTCGACAATGCCGCATACCGTAAATACTGCACCAAATACAGTCACAAATATCGCCGAGCCGCAGAGGACAGGGGGACGGTTATATCTGTCCCGCAGGAACTTCAACAGCTTTAGTTGCTGTTACTTGGACAGTAGAACCGTCCCCCCCTGTCCTATTTTATTCTTTGTCTTTTTTTCCGATGCGTTTTTTCTCGACAATGCCGCATACCGTAAATACCGCACCAAATACAGTCACAAAGATTGCCGAGCCGCAGAGGACAGGGGGACGGTTATATCTGTCCCGCAGGAACTTCAACAGCTTTAGTTGCTGTCACTTGGACAGTAGAACCGTCCCCCCTGTCCTATTTTATTCT
>JAFUAF010000045.1 GCA_017460805.1 Bacillota bacterium
CCCGTCGCAGCTATTGAAGGAACGGGCTGTCGTCCTTGCCTGCCCTTTTAGGGTAGGGGGACCGCTTGCGGTGGAAGGGTTTGCGGACTTCGTGTAGAAGTCCGCTGTCCTTGTCATCAACTCCCCGTCAAATTCCAATTTGTAACCTATAGGAGAAAAATATGAAAAACGCAACAAAAATAATAAGCTGTTACGCGGCGGACACGTCGGGGGTCTGTTCAGCGCTGTACGAACTGGGCGGCATGGTAGTGGTGCATGATGCCTCGGGCTGCAACTCGACATATTCTACCCATGATGAGCCGCGTTGGTACGACAAACGCTCCATGATATATATATCTGCGCTGACCGAAAATGACGCTATCATGGGCAATGACGAAAAACTGATAAGCGACATCGTCTCGGCGGCCAACGACCAACACCCCGCTTTTATCGCCGTCTGCGGCTCACCCATGCCAATGATGACGGGCGTGGACTTTGATGCAATAGCGGACGAGATAGAACGCCGCAGCAATATCCGTACATTTGCCATACACACAAACGGTACGCATAATTATTTAAAGGGTGCAGCGGACTCTCTTCTGACTGTAGTCAAAGAATATGCAGAGGAATGTAAAAAAACGGAAAACGGCGTAAATATCCTCGGTGCGACCCCGCTTGATGTACCGCTTAACGGTACTTTAGAGTCCATAAAAAAATGGCTTAAAGAAAACGGTTTTGATACCGTCTGTTCACTTTCTATGGATTGTACTTTGGACGATATACGAAAAATGCCCTCGGCTAATGTCAACTTAGTCGTGTCCTACAGCGGGCTTGCAGCGGCGGAATATTTGTATAAAAAATTCGGTATTCCCTTTGTCTGCGGTGTGCCTGTTGGCAGGGAGTTTTCAAAAATACTTGCAAAAAAACTTAAAAATTGTGAGGTCTCTTATCCATGCGCAGACAGAGAAAAAGTCGGGGACAGGGGGACGGTTATGACTGTCCCGAATGGGACAGCAGAACCGTCCCCACTGTCCCGCACATATATCATAGGCGAGGGCATATTTGCGGGTTCGCTTGCAAGGGCATGGGAGCTTGAAACGGGCGAAAAGGCAAATGTCATTTGTCCGCTTGACAATACTCCCGAAATGCTTGCCAAAACCGACATAACGGCTTATGCGGAGGAAGATATAGAAGCGGTATTAAAAAACGCAAAGACCGTTGTCGCCGACCCGTTATATAAATTTATTGTACCTAAAGATGCAAAATTCATAAGCCTGCCGCATTTTGCCTTTTCGGGCAGATGCTATGCAAGGTTTATGCCCGATCTGATAAATGGACAGGTATTTGATAAACTGACAAATTAAAATATTATGCTAAAAAAATTTTTGAATATCAGGAGAAAACTATGATAAAACTTGCAGTTTACGGCAAAGGCGGTATCGGCAAATCCACCTGTACGGCCAATCTTGCGGCGGCGTTTTCCATGCTGGGCAAACGGGTCATACAGATAGGCTGTGACCCCAAGGCCGATTCTACGATAAATCTTTTGGGCGGCACACCCGTTACGCCCGTAATGAATTACCTGCGCGAGCATGACGATGAGCCCGACAGGATAGAGGACATCTCAAAAGTCGGTTTCGGCAATATTTTATGTATAGAAACGGGCGGCCCGACCCCGGGGCTTGGCTGTGCGGGCAGGGGGATCATAACCACCTTTTCCCTTTTGGAGGAACTGGAGCTTTTTGAAAAATACAAACCCGATGTGGTACTATATGACGTGCTTGGCGATGTGGTCTGCGGCGGTTTTGCCGCACCTATCCGCGAGGGCTACGCATCACAGGTACTTATCGTGACATCGGGCGAGAAAATGGCTCTTTATGCCGCAAACAACATAAACAGCGCCGTAAAGAATTTTGAGGACAGAAGTTACGCAAGGGTGCGCGGCATTATAATGAACCGCCGAAGTGTAGAGAACGAGGAAGAAAAAGTCCGTGTTTTTGCGGACTTGGCAGGGCTTGAAGTGGTGGCGGATATTCCGCGCTCGAACGATATTATAAAATACGAGGATATGGGCAAGACCGTTATAGAGGGCGACCCGAATTGTGAAACTGCGAAAAGGTTTTTTGCCCTTGCCCAAAAACTTATTGACGAGGATAAATAAATGAGTGAAGCATTTTATATTACCGCAAAGGAACTGGCGGCAAGGGGTGATATCCCCGAAGAACTGGTCTCTTCAAAACATCTTATATACAGCTCGCCCGCAACTCTGGATTTTAATTCGCCCGGTGCAAAGGGCTTTGGTGTAAAACGCGCGGGGCTTGCGATACCGGGCTCTGTGATGCTGTTGGTAGCACCCGGCTGCTGCGGCAGAAATACCGCGCTTTTGAATGAACTGGGCTATTCCGAAAGGTTTTTCTATCTTCTTTTGGACGATACCGATATTGTGACAGGCAGACATCTGACAAAGATACCGAAAGCCGTGAAAGAACTCTGTGAAGAGCTTGACTGCACCCCGACTGCGGTAATGATATGTATTACCTGTGTAGATGCTCTTTTGGGTACGGATATGGAGCGCGTCTGCCGAAAGTGTGAGGAAACGGCGGGAGTGCCGACAGTACCCGCATATATGTATGCTTTGACCCGTGAAAAACGCCTGCCGCCAATGGCTGCTGTGCGGAAATCGGTCTATTCTCTTTTGAAAAAGCAGAAGAGAATTTCAAACGAATGTAATATTTTGGGGCATTTTGCACCGCTTTTTGACGAATGTGAACTATATGATATATTGAAATCGGCGGGCATAAAAAAGGTGCATGAACTTTCGCGCTGTACGACTTTTGGGGAGTATGAGGAACTGTCAAGGGCAAATTTCAATCTTGTTATAAATCCCGAGGCGCGTTATGCGGCGCAGGATATGGAGAAAAATCTCGGTATACCTTTTATCGAACTTAACAGGTTTTACCGCCTTGATAAAATAAGAAACCAGTACCGACTTTTCGGACAGGCGATAGGCGCGGAAATTGACGATACAAAATTCTACGATGAAGCAAAAAAGACCGTTGAAGGTTTTGGAAATAAGTACGGCTCTTTGACTTTTGCGGTCGGTGAGTGTGTAAATGCGGACAGTTTTGAGCTTTCGCTTGCGCTTGTGGAATACGGGCATAAAGTCAGCGAGATATACGGCACCGTGGGCGAGAGAAATTTTGTTTTTATAAAAAAACTGGCTGAGGTATCACCCGAAACGAGGATATTTTCAAACCTTTCGCCGACTATGCTCAATTATGAGAAAAAAACGGAGATAGATGCCGTTATCGGCGTTGATGCGCTGTATTATCATAATGACATAAAGGGAGTGGAATTTAATGACGAAAAACAGCCTTTCGGCTATTTGGCTGTGAAATTGCTGTTTGAGAGACTTGACAAGGCATTGGAGGGCGAAAGATGAAAAAACTGCTTAAACATATATCACCCCTTGCGCCCGATGATTCGGGGGCTTGCTCCGTGCTTTACGAGCTTGGCGGCATTGTTGTCATCTGTGATGCGGGCGGCTGTGCGGGCAATGTCTGCGGTTTTGACGAGCCGCGGTGGTTTACCAAAAAATCGGCTTTGTTCAGCGCAGGTCTAAGGGATATGGATGCGATTTTAGGACGTGACGACAGACTTGTCGAAAAGCTTGCCAAAGCTGCGGAACAGATAGACGCACGTTTTACCGCTGTAGTCGGAACGCCCGTTCCCGCAGTCATTGCGACCGACTACAGGGCGCTTAAAAAAATGAGTGAAAAAAAGACGGGCAAACCGTGTATAACCGTTGAAACAACAGGCACAAATCTTTACGATAAGGGCGAGGAAGCGGCTTATCTTGCACTTTTTAAGGAGTTTTCCAAAGAAAAAAAAGAAACCGTGGCAGGTAAAGTCGGTATTATCGGGGCAACGCCTTTGAATACGGGCTTAAAAACCGCGGATATTATAAAAGATAAGTATGAAAATGCGGTCTGTTTCGGTATGGACAGCGGTCTTGACGAGATAATAAACGCATCCGAATGTGAAAAAATAATTGTTATCTCTAATTCGGGCATAAAATCAGCCAAATATCTGAAAGAAAAATTCGGTATCGGGTATGAGTTTGATTTTCCGTGCATACCCGAAGAAACGCTGAATAAAGCAAAGGAGCTTAAAAATAAAAAGGTACTGATAATTCATCAGCAGACCGCAACCAATGCTTTAAGAGATAAGATAAACGGCTGTGAGGTCGATTGTGCGACATGGTTTGAACTTAACAAGGATATTGCAAAAGAAAACGATCTTAGTATCAAGAACGAAGAGGACTTTGCGGATATTGCGGATAATTACGATGTTATTATCGGGGATATTTCGTTTAAAAAAATAATCCCGAAGTACAAAGGCGAATTTATTGACTTCCCGCATTTTGCGGTGTCGGGGAGAGGAATGGGTTAAGATCCGATTTAATACAAATAAACAAGGGGGTGAAGCGAATGAAAACGATAAATATACACATTTACGGCATAGTGCAGGGCGTAGGGTTTCGGCCGTTTGTGTCGCGTGCGGCGGAGACCTGCGGTGTTTTGGGGACTGTGGCGAACAAAGGCTCTTATGTGGATGTATACGCCAAGGGCGAAAATGAGCAGTTGGACAAATTTCTGAATATCATAAAACACGAGCCCCCCGAACGCTCGGTAATACTTGAGATTGATGCGGCGGATTGTGACGCGGACTTTGCTTTTACGTCCTTTGACATTATAGAAAGTGAAAAGGAATACGGCGATATTTTTGTTTCGCCCGATATTGCTACCTGCGACAAATGCCGTGAGGAATTGTTCGACAAAAACAACAAGCGTTATCTTCATCCCTTTATAAACTGCACCCAATGCGGCCCGCGTCTTACCATAATGGACACCATGCCCTATGACAGAGTACGCACAACAATGGCGGATTTCCCTATGTGCAAAGACTGTGCGGCGGAATATACCGACCCTCTGACAAGACGTTACGATGCACAGCCCGTCTGCTGCAATGACTGCGGCCCCGAGGTCTATATAATAGGCACGGACTTAAAAGGCGGGGCGGCGATAACCGAGACCCGCAGACAAATAATGAACGGCAAAATTGTCGCAATAAAGGGCATAGGCGGTTTTCACCTGTGCTGTGATGCAAAAAACGAAGAAGCGGTAAAAAGGTTAAGAAAGCTCAAAAACCGCCCCATGAAGCCGTTTGCACTTATGATGCGTGATATTGAAACAGTCAAAAGAGAATGTATAGTAAAAGCGGAGCAGGAGGAGTATTTAAAAGGCTGGCAAAAGCCTATAATGCTGCTTGAAAAGCGTGAGGACACGACTTTAAGCGACAATATCGCACCCGACAATATCACTGTCGGGGTCATGCTGCCTTATGCGCCCGTGCAGATGCTTTTATTCGACTATCCGGACGATATAAAAATGAGTGACTGCCTTGTTATGACCAGCGGAAATGTGCGCGGAGCACCCATCTGCCGAAGTGACGAGGATGCTTTAAGGGAAATAGCGGGTTTTTGCGACCTTATTTTATCGCATAACAGAAGAATTCTATTGCGTGCAGACGATTCCGTTACCGACTGGCTGTTCGGCAAGCCCTATATGATACGCCGCTCGCGCGGGTTTGCACCTTTGCCGATAATGCTGAAACACGGAAAGGACAAACAGGTGCTTGCCATTGGCGGCGAGCTTAAAAATGCGTTTTGCATAGCCAAAAACGGGCTTTTGTACCCCTCGCCATATGTGGGGGATATGGCGGATATCAGGACTGTGCGGGCTTTGCGCGAGAGCGTGGAGAGAATGTGCGGCCTGCTTGAATGTGAGCCGCAGGCGATAGTTTGCGACACTCACCCCATGTACAATACCGTGGCTTTTGCCGAGGAGTTTGCAAAAGAGAAAAATATCCCGCTTATAAAGGTGCAGCATCACTATGCGCATATTTTGTCCTGTATGGCTGAAAACGGCTGTGAAGAGCCAGTTATCGGTCTGTCGTTTGACGGCACGGGCTTTGGCGATGACAAGACGATATGGGGCGGAGAGGTGCTTGTCTGCGACTATGAAAAATATGAAAGGGTCGGCAGTATTCAGCCCTTTATCCAGTCGGGCGGCGATATTTCGGCAAAAGAGGGTTGGAGAATAGCCGCGGCGATACTGCGGGAAAGTGCGGAAAATGCCGCAAAACTTTGTGAAAAGCTTGATATCTGCACCGAAAAGGAGTATAATTTGCAGAGGGTCATGGCGCAGAAGAATATAAACAGCGTTTTATCCACCAGCTGCGGCAGGCTGTTTGACGCGGTTTCCGCCATATTGGGCATAAGGCGAGCCTCAACTTTTGAGGGCGAGGCATCTACGGCGCTTATGTACCATGCCGAGCTTTTTGAAAAGGAAAACAAGGGTATTGTGCCGAATTATAATAAATATGATAAGCTTTTGTCAAATGACGGAAGGCTGAATACCTCGGAATATGCGGCTTCTTTGGCTGAAAGACGTTTAAACGGCGGAGATAAAAACGCTTTGGCGTATGAATTTCATGCCGTGCTTGCAGATATGGCGGCGGCAGCCTGCGGGGAAGTGCGAAAGAGGACAAATATAAATATCTGTGCTTTGAGCGGCGGTGTTTTTCAGAACAGGCTGCTTGTAAGACTTGTAAAACAAAGACTTGAAGAAAAAGATTTTAAGGTGCTGCTGCACAGCCTTGTGCCGCCCAATGACGGCGGACTTGCGCTCGGACAGGCGGCGGTAAAAATAAATGATCGGTTTTGAATCGTATATCGAAAGGAGAAATAAAAATGTGTGTTGGATTATCGGCCAAGGTGGTAAGTGTCAAGGACGGGACTGCCGTGATAGATGCAAGCGGGGCAAAGCGCGAGGTAAGCGCACAGCTTCTGGACGAGCTTGAACCAGGCGATTATGTTATGGTACACGCGGGTGTCGCTATCGCTAAAATTACCCAGAGCGAGGACGACGAGGCCTGTGACGTAATGGAGAATATCGTATGAACGAGAATGTAAAGGCGGCAAAGGACATCATAACCAATTACAGAGGCAGACCGCTGCGTATAATGGAGGTCTGCGGCACGCATACGCACGAGATATTCCGTCTTGGTATAAGAAATTTAATGCCTAAGAATGCGGAGATAATCTCGGGCCCGGGCTGCCCCGTGTGCGTAACGCCCGTGGGTTTTATCGACGAGGCCTGTTGGCTTGCACTTGAAAAGGACTGTACCGTCTGTACATTCGGCGATCTGATCCGTGTGCCCGGTACGGAGAAAAGCCTTGCAGGTGCAAGGGCGGAGGGGGCGAAAGTCCGTCCCGTTTATTCGCCGCTGGATGCGGTGGAACTTGCAAAGAACGACCCCGACGGGCAATATGTTTTTCTTGCGGTCGGTTTTGAAACGACTACGCCGTCGGCCTGTCTTGCGGCGGAGACTGCTAAAAACGAGGGCTTGAAGAATTTTTCTCTGCTGACCGCAAACAAGACCATGCCAAATGCTTACAAGGCATTGGTGGGCAGCGCGGATGCTTTTATTTACCCGGGTCATGTTAATGCTATAACGGGCAATAAGACCTGTATCGAATTATGTGAAAAATACGGCGTTTCGGGTGTTGTGGCGGGCTTTACGGCAAACGAGCTTTTAACTGCGATAGCCGTGACCCTGACCCTTGCAGACAAGGGCGAGCCTTTTTTCAGAAATTGTTACCCGCGTGTGGTTAAGGACGAGGGAAATCCCGCCGCAATACGCATAATGGAGCGTGTTATGCAGCCTTGTGACAGCGAATGGCGTGGCCTTGGCGTGATACCGATGTCGGGTATGGAGTTAAGGGAAGAATTCGCAGAATTTGATGCAAGGAAGAAGTTTGATATGCCGAAGATAGAGGGCAAGCCAAATCCCGCCTGCCGCTGCGGCGATGTTTTGCAGGGCAAGTGCAAACCGAGTGACTGCAAGGTGTTCGGCAAGGGCTGTACCCCTCAGCACCCCATCGGTGCGTGCATGGTGAGCGGCGAGGGCGCTTGTTCGGCATATTATCAGTATAATTGATAAAAAGGGAAACGGAAGGGGAACATATGAAAATAAAGCCTTTATTCAAAACCCTGCTTATCGGGATATTTCTTTTGCTTTTGGCAGCTGTTTATGAGGGATTGGCTATCTTTGATATATATTATATTGAGGACTTAATAATTTGCCTTTTGCTTGTGGGCGGTTTTGGTATGGCGGTCGGGAGCTTTGCCGATATTTTTCTTATAGAATCATATTCGGTTTTAAGAAAAAGAAAATTAACAGAATCGACGGCAAAAAGGATGTTTTTGTTTTTAATAGGTATTGGGGCTGTGATACTTATAATAGGGTTTTATTTCTTGTTTATTAAAGCAGGGCTTCCTTATCAGGATCCGACAGAAGAAATGCAGAAAAGGTGGCTGCTTTATAAGAACATTGGAGAAAAACTGATGATATGTGGGTTTGTATCGCTGTCAAGCGGTATCATAGGCAGGATATTATGTTTTATTTCTAAAGAAAATAAACGGATATAAAAGGGAAAGTTTAAATTATAATTTACCGCATTAAAAGGATAGGAGAAAACAAAATGAGCAATAATACGGTTACGCTTGCGCATGGTGCGGGCGGAAAACAGACAAGTGAATTGATAGAAAAGGTATTCAAGGCGCATTTTTCAAACCCCGAGTTTACGGCGGATGATGCGGCGGTTTTAAATATGGAGGCGGGCAGGCTTGCATTTACCACGGACGGTTTTATCGTATCTCCGTTTGAATTTAATGGCGGGAATATCGGTAAATTAAGCATCTGCGGTACGGTCAACGATATGGCCTGCATGGGTGCAAAGCCGTTATATATGACCTGTGCTTTTGTAATAGAGGAGGGCTTTCCTCTGGACAAGCTTGAAGAAATAGCGGCGGCTATGGAAAAAACCGCAAAGGAAGCGGGAGTTAAGATAGTTGCAGGCGATACAAAAGTCGCTGGCAAAGGTCAGGTCGATAAAGTTTTTATCACGACCACGGGTATAGGTCGGATAATGGATAAGGCTAATACTTCGGGCAAGTTTGCAAAACCCGGAGATGTTGTTATTGTAACGGGCGATGTGGGCAGACACGGCTGTACGATTCTGCTTGCGCGTGACGAATTCGGCATAGAAGCAGATGTTGACAGCGACTGCGCACCTTTATGGGGCACGGTGGAGAGTATGTTTGAAGCAACTGACAATATCCATGTTATCCGCGATGCCACAAGGGGCGGTGTGGGTACGGTCTTATACGAGATAGCGGAGCAGAGCAATGTCGGCATAACCCTTGAAAGGGAAAAAATTCCCGTTGACGACGGTGTAAAGGGCGTTTGCGGTATGCTCGGCCTTGAGCCTTTATACCTTGCCTGCGAGGGCAGACTTGTCATATTTGCGCCCGAGAGTGAGGCGGACAAAATCCTTTCCGCGCTAAAAAAAGGCAAATATTCGCAGAATGCGGCCATTATAGGCAGAGTCACGGACGAGGACAAGGGCAAAGTGGTAATGGAAACGGAGATAGGCTCAAAAACGCTTCTTCCGCAGCCCAGCGGGGAACTTTTACCGAGAATTTGCTGATATGATAATATTTTGCTGTTTCTTAGTCGCAAAATTAAAATTTTCATTAAAATTTGATTATAATTAAAAACCTCATTTGACATTACAGGGTTTTTCTATTATAATATAGATAGGATAATTTTAAGGTGGGAAAGGCGGTACTATGTATGTCGGAGCAATATGGCTTATATCAGTATACTGATGAAGAAATATACGATATTTATGATTATATTGCGCTGGGGGACAGTATTGCGAAAGGGTACGCATTGCCCGATCCCGCAACGCAGTGTTATGCGTCGCTTTTTGCAATGTCGCATGGGCTTGCATACAGAAACTACGGCGAATTGGGTCTGACGGCGGAACAGCTTTTAATGGCTATCCAGGCCGATATGTACCCAGTGTCCGAGGCCAAGCTTATAACAGTAAGTGCGGGCTGTAATGACGTTTTAGCCCCTGTTTTGCAGATGCTTGCAAAGACGCTGGAGCTTGATCTTACCATGAAAGTAAGTATCATTGCCGTTAATAACCGCCTGAGAGAACTGTTTTTGACAGAACCGCACGAGAGGATAAAATTCCGTATAGAAGCGGCAATAAATGCGGTAAACGACAATATAAAGATAGAAAAACTATGTGACGAACTTACATATAACACCCTGCCAAGAATAGCCAGGGAGATAAAAAAGCGCAATCCAAGTGTTCAGCTTATAATGACAAATATCTATAATCCCTATACATCAAAGGCGGTTTTCAGAAGCGAGGACGGAGCGGTAGATACACTTGACCTGTCGGGGCTTTTCCGTATATATGCGGAGCGTGTAAACAGTGTATTGGTCAGCACAAAGGATTATATGATAGCCGACACCGATAAATTTATCACGGGCACGGATTTTGTAAATTCAAATGTAAGCGCCGATGATATAGAGGCCATAAGCCTTGACCCGCATCCGACGGTTGAAGGTCACAGACTTATAAAAAAGGCACTTGATGCCGTTTACAGGCCAATCGAATAAAAATAATATGACGGAAGATATTGCTTCTTCCGTTTTTTTTATAATATTTTCAGGTATGACTGTCCGATAAATAAACATTATTACAGGTAATAGGCAGGTGGCGAAAATGACAGAGGATAAAAGAATAAAAGCTCTTCTTTTGGGTATAGACAGCTACATTGAGCAAAACTATATTGGTACTGCAAATAAAGAAAAGACGTTTTCACTGCGAAAACAACTTTTTGGCGCAAAAAATGAGAAAGAGAGCTGTTGTGATGCGGTTTTAATGGCATCAATGCCGGCACCGGGTCTGGAAGAGACGGTAAAGAACATTGGCGAAACATTTTCGCAGCGGCTTTTGCGGTTTATAGACGAGAGCGGCATGGCTTCGGCGCAGGTCTACAAAAAGGCGGGTATAGACCGCAAGCTTTTTTCAAAAATACAGTGCGACACCGATTATCAACCGCGTAAAAAAACTGTGCTGATGTTTGCTCTTGCTCTGGAATTGAATCTTGACGACACAAAGGATCTGCTTAAAAGTGCGGGTTTTGCACTGTCGCCTGCCAGTGTTTCGGATCTGATAATCGAGTATTTTATAAAAAACGAGGTATGGGATATTTACACCATAAACGGCGCACTTTACGACCACGATCAGCCTGTGCTTGAATAAAAATAATTGTCGCCCGACAAGCGACCATTTGTTTTTCATAATAAGCTATACTTATATCAACAAGTAAAGAACAACATCCAAAAAGGAGGAACTTATTATGAAAAATAATCTTACCGAACTCGTTTTTATTCTTGACAGAAGCGGATCGATGTCAGGGCTTGAAGCCGATACCATAGGCGGTTACAACTCCATGCTTGAAAAACAGAAAGAGACAGAGGGAGACGTTATAGTATCGACCGTGCTTTTTGACAGCGAAAACGAGGTCATACATGACAGAGTCGACCTTAAAGAACTTAAACCCCTGACCGAAAAGGAATACTATGTACGCGGCTGTACGGCTCTGCTTGATGCGGTAGGCGGCGCTATACACCACATAAACGCAGTTCATAAGGCAGACAAGGCAAATGCACCCGCAAAGACATTGTTTGTCATTACGACCGACGGCATGGAAAATTCCAGTACAAAATACAGCTTTGCCAAAGTTAAGAAAATGGTAGAAAAAAAGAAACAGAAAGGCTGGGAGTTCCTTTTTCTCGGTGCTAATATAGATGCAGCAGAAACAGCGGGCAGCTTTGGCATAGACAGCAGCCATGCCGTGAACTACCACAGCGACAGTGCAGGAACAGAACTCAATTATAAGGTCCTTGCCTGTGCAGTGCAGAATTTCCGCTCGGCAGGCAAAGTTTCCGAAGACTGGAAAGCCGAAATAGAAGAAGATTTCGAAACAAGAAAGTAGACAACATGGGCTTGCCGTATATGGCAAGCCTATTTATGCCTAAAAAGCATAGCGAACTTGACTCCTCGGACAGTGAGGAAGCGCGTTACGAAATAAAAAAGCACTTAACGAACAGCGCATAAAGGATTATAAAACGGGCGATTATGAGCTTGGCGGCGGTGTTGTTGATCCGCTTCCGGAGGATGCACCTTATTTTGTTAAGGATTACTATGATTATTATAAAACAAAACGCGGTTATCATCCGCGCTCACTCAACTCAAACGGCGGCTGGAATAAAACGTCATCGCTTTCGCTGATGAATATGCCGATCCTGCAATACAGCAATGAGATACGTTCTGCTGTTATGATAATGCACGGGGATAAGGCGCACTCATTCTATTTTGGCAGGGATGCTTACGAAAATATGATAAAAGACAGCAAATATACCGACAATAAGCAGCTTCTTGTCATCGAGGGTGCAACACATACCGACCTTTACGACGGAGGCAAGGATAAAGTTATTCCGTTTGATAAGCTGGAAAAGTTCTATAATAAATATCTTAATAAAGATTATGAAAATTGACTTGAAGCTAAACTAAGATGAATTATTAAAAACAGCGGGGCCGAACACAAAGTGGGACGGCCCTGTTTTTTTTGTGGGAAAATGATACTGAAATATTGACCCCAAGGCACTTTTGAATAAAAATGAAATATTTTTATACAAAAATTTCAAAAAACAGTTGAATTTATTGAAAAAAAGTTTTATACTTAAATTATCATTACTAATGAAAGAAGGATATGTATGTTAAATATCAAATACGAACTGACAACTACACCCAAGGCAAAGCCTGATCAGAAAAACCTTTCCTTTGGTAAGTATTATACAGACCATATGTTCATTATGGACTATACCGAGGGCACAGGCTGGCATGATGCACGTATAGTGCCTTATGCGCCTATTTCTCTTGATCCCGCTGCTATGGTTCTGCATTATGCACAGGAGTCTTTTGAGGGCCTTAAAGCTTACCGCAATCCTCAGGGCGGTATTCAGCTTTTCCGTCCCGAAAAGAACGCTCAGAGAATGATAAACACAAACAAGCGTATGTGCCTGCCCTCACTTGAAGTTGAGGATTTTGTTCAGGCTGTAAAAGCACTTGTTGAAACAGAAAAGGACTGGGTTCCCTCCGAGCCCGATACATCTTTGTATCTTCGTCCTTTCATCATTTCTACGGAGCCTCACCTTGGTGTTCGCCCTGCAAGCAGCTATATGTTTATGATAATCGCTTCTCCCGTTGGCGCTTACTACGAAGAGGGCATGAACCCCGTTAAGATCTTCGTTGAGGACGAATATGTTCGTGCTACTCCCGGCGGTACAGGCTTTACAAAGTGCGGCGGCAACTATGCGGCTTCTCTTGCTTCTCAGGTAAAGGCTCACGACCTTGGCTATTCACAGGTTCTCTGGCTTGACGGCGTTGAAAGAAAGTATGTTGAGGAAGTCGGTTCTATGAACTGTTTCTTCAAGATCGACGGTACTATCTATACAGCACCTACAGTCGGTACCGTTCTTCCGGGTGTTACTCGTATGTCATGTATAGAACTGCTTAAAAAGTGGGGCTACACAGTTTCCGAAGAAAGACTTCCTATCGTTGACATTATGAAAGCATCTAAAGAAGGCAAGCTTGAGGAAGTATTCGGTACAGGTACTGCTGCCGTTATCTCTCCCGTTGGCGAGCTTCGCTATGAAAATGAAGTTGCTGTTATCAACGATTTCAAGACAGGCGAACTTACACAGAAACTTTATGATACTTTAACAGGCATCCAGTGGGGCAAGATACCCGATGATATGGGTTGGATAACTCCTGTTTGCTGATTTTGTTCAAATATTGATATTAAACTTTAACAGGGGATACTGCATCCCCTGTTTTTTTGATGTTGGGATGCAGACAAAAATACATTTATCCGCCTCAAAAATTTCTGTCAAGGTTTGGTGTTTGTGTGAATATAATACTCTATCAGAAATATTACACCAAACGGAGGAGAGGAAAAATGGACAGCAGTATATACAAAGACATAGCGGCACGCACCAAGGGCGATATTTACATAGGCGTGGTAGGGCCTGTCCGCACGGGCAAATCGACTTTTATACGCAGGTTTATGGATATGGCGGTACTGCCGCAGATAGCGGACGGCTACGACAGACAGCGCGCAGAGGACGAACTGCCGCAGAGCGCCCAGGGCAGGACTATAATGACCACCGAGCCGAAATTTGTGCCGGGCGAGGGTGTAAGGCTTCGTATAGGCGATGATATGAGCTGTAATGTGCGGCTGATAGACTGCGTCGGTTATCTTGTGCAGGGCGCGGGCGGACATCTGGACGGCGATATGCCGCGTATGGTCTCCACACCGTGGTCGGATGAGAAACTGCCCTTTGAACAGGCTGCGGAGATAGGCACAAACAAGGTCATAACCAAACATTCGACAGTAGGCGTTGTAGTAACAACGGACGGAAGTATCTGCGAAATCCCGCGGGAGAATTACATCCTGTCCGAAGAAAGGGTCATAAACGAGCTTAAAGCAATGGATAAACCGTTTGTCGTCATGCTTAACACCAACGAGCCGTACAGCACACAGACTGCGGAACTGGCATCACAAATGCGGGATAAATACAAAGTGCCCGTCATTCCCGTCAACTGTTTGCAGCTTAAAGAAAGCGATATTTCGGATATTCTGGAGACTCTTTTATATGAATTTCCCGTTTCCGAGCTGCATATAAAACTGCCGCGCTGGGTCGAGGCTCTGCCCTTGGGGCATTGGCTGAAAGACGGCATAATAGCGCATATACGCAAGGCGGCGGGAAATGTAGACCTTTTGTATCAGATAAAGCAAAATGCCGAAGAGTTCAAAAACGAGTATATTTCAAGCGCATATCTGCAAAGTATAGACCCTGGTACGGGTATCGGCAAACTGGAGCTTGCGCCCGATGAAAAATTATTCTATAAGGTGCTTTCGGAGACTACGGGCAGCGATATAACCGACGAATACAAACTTATTTCCGCGCTTAAAGAACTTACAACGGCAAAACGTGCCTATGATGTGCTTAAAGATGCGCTTGAACAGGTAAATTTAAAGGGTTACGGTGTGGTAACGCCCGTGCTTGCCGATATTACCGCAGGCAAACCCGAGGTCGTAAAGCAGGGCAGCGGCTACGGTATCAGCATAAAAGCCCAGGCACCCGTTATACACATGATAAAAACGGGTGTGGAAACGAATGTTGCACCCGTGGTCGGCAGCGAGAGCCAAAGCAAAGACCTTGCCGATTATCTGGCAACAGCCGAGGATTATATGGATTACAGAATTTTTGGCAAGAGTGTCGGGGAACTGATAGAAGACGATTTGAGAATGAAACTGACCCGCCTGCCCGAGGATGCGCAGGAAAAAGTAAGGGGCACGATCGAAAAGATAATAAACGAGGGAAACGGCGGTTTGATCTGTATTTTGCTGTAGGATATCCGTGCAGCCGGTGTACTCTCCGAAAAATTCTCTTGAAAAAATTTTGTCGATGTGATAAAATAAAACCGATCGAGCAGCGTAAGCGTAAGTCCGGGTCGTACCGGATTTGCGCTTTTTTAGTATGAAAGGAATGGTTTTTATGAAGAGATTTTTACCGATAGTCTGTGTGTGCGCAATGTTAACGGCATGCGGCACAAACAGCGAACCGCAGAATAACATGCAGGACAATGCGGCAAAAACCGTATCGTCCGAAACATCGGCACCCGTTACTTCTCTTACACAGATAGATATGGCAAAATGGGAGTACAACGCAGAGGATAATGTGTATTATCAGCTTAATATCCCGTACTGTGAGACTCCTGCGGACGAAAACTATGATACATTGGCGATAATTGTTCCCGCAGCGTATATGACGGGAGAGCAGAACGAGGACGGAACTTTTGCCTGTGTGCTCTCGGACGGAAAAGTAAACGGATATACTGCACAGACCGCGCCTTTTGTGCTTCCTGTCGAAACCCCGGGTTATGCGGCGCAGGCAGAAATGACGGAATATTCTTCTCAAAAAGAGATAACCGATGCGGGTCTTATCTATGTGCAGATAGGCTGCCGCGGCAGAGAAGCGGGCGCACCTGCGGGTGTGACCGACCTTAAAGCGGGGATCAGATATATTCGCTATAATTCGGGTATTATCCCGGGCAGCACGGACAGAATGTTCAGCTACGGAATGAGCGGCGGCGGTGCGCAGTCTGCTTTGCTTGGCGCAACGGGCGACAGTGCTCTTTATACCCCTTATCTTGAAAAAATAGGAGCGGTCATGGGTGTGAGCGATGCTGTACAGGGTTCAATGTGCTGGTGCCCGATCACAAACCTCGATACCGCAAACGAGGCTTACGAGTGGAACATGGGCGTGACAAGGACAGGCCTTGATGAACAGTCACAGGTGCTTTCGGATGGGCTTGGAGAAGCCTATATCGAGCAGATAAATTCTATGGGTCTGACCGATAAAAACGGGAATAAGCTGACTCTTGACAGCCTTTACAGCGGCAGCTATTATGATGTTGTAAAGGCAGCGGTCGAGAAGTCGCTGAACAATTTCCTTGAAGATACGCAATTCCCTTATGATGCTTCCGCTTCAAATGATAAGGGTGGTTTTGACGGCTTCGGCGGCGGTATGGGCGATATGCCGAAAGGTCAAAAGCCCGAGGGTATGCCCGATATGAAAGGGGAAAAAGATTTTACCGCAATGGATGATATAAGCCGCGACAGCTCCGCAGCGGAGGCGGGCGTTACGCTTTCGGGTACTTATGAGACCGCAAAGGACTATATCGCCGCGCTTAACGCAAACGGCGAGTGGGTCGTTTATGATGAAGCTTCAAATACTGCCGAAATAACTTCTGTGGAGGACTTTACAAAGGCGCTGAAACCCGCAACAAAATCCGTAGGTGCTTTTGATGCGCTTGACCGCTCACAGGGCGAAAATACGCTTTTCGGCTATGAGGGCGAGGGTGCGCATTTCGATAAAACAGAGGCGGCTCTGCTTGCAGGTACGGAGTATGAAAATGATTTTGCGGATGATCTTGCAAAAACGGATGCTTTGGGTACGGATATCGACACCAGAATAAATATGTATACGCCGCTTTATTACCTGCTTGAAAGCAGCGAGGGCTACAAAAGCTCAACACCCGCAAAATACTGGCGTATTCGCTCGGGTATCAACCAGGGCGATACCTCGGTAACGACAGAATTAAATCTTGCACTTGCGCTTGAAAGCTTTCCCGATGTGAAAAGTGTTGATTTTGCACAGGTATGGGGTCAGAAACACGTTAAGGCCGAACGCAGCGGCGACAGTACCGCCAATTTTGTCGAATGGGTAAATGAATGTCTGAAAAGTGAATAAATAGACGGCAGCAAAAAAGACTGTAACACCAAAACGGTGAAACAGTCTTTTTTGCTTATGCCTGAATTTCTTTTATTTTGGCGAGTTCCTTTTCTCTCGGTACTCTTCTCAGGTATTTATAGCATTTTTTATATTCTTTATATGCTTTGCTGTATTCTTCCTTGGTCGGTTCGTATCCGCCAAAAGCGGTCTTTTCAAACAGCTGCAAAAGTTTTTCGGGCACGACGCCTCGGGTCTCGCGCATTTCCTCGCGCAGCATTTTTACCGTATAGGAATTATGCTCCTCCTTAGTCGAGAAATTCATAAGTCGGATAAGGTTTGCATAGAGTTTAAGCACGCGTTTTTTAACGGGCATAAATACCAGCGCTATACGCAAAAGTCTTTCTTTTATGCGGTCGAACAGCACAAAGAAGATTATAAAAGCCGCAATGATAAGCACTATGAAAAATCTGCTTAATAAAAACAGCAGGTAGAACACAAAATTTGTGTTAAGATTTCCCGAAGCGGAAGTAATACTGCGGTAGTCGGAAACGGTGGGGTCAAAGGTCATCCAGCCTGCGCCGGGTATATACACCTCGACAAAGGCGTGGGCGTGACCCTCGCGAACAACTATCTCGCCCGCAGGCATACGCTCAAAAGCGGCAAAGCCTTCGACATATCTTGCGGGCAGGCCTACGGCACGCGCCATTACCGTCATTGCGGTCGCATAGCCTGCGCAGTAGCCCGTTTTGCTGTTAAAAATAAAGTATTCAAGCGAGTTGTCGGGCGGGATATATTCCGTGGAATAGGTAAAACCGTTAAGCGTGAAATAGGATTCAAGCGCTGCGGCTTTTGCGTAATCCCCGCGGCAGTTTTTGGTTACTTGACGTGCAAGTTCGTTTATACGTTCATTTTGTCCGCCGTAGTCGGTATAGTTTGATACTGCGGTATCATAGTCTTCTTTAAGCCTTGCGGCTTCGGGACTTCCGTCCTGCGACAGGGCATCAAGGTATTCTTCGCCCGTCATCTCGAATGACATTGCATAGCGTGTCATGTTTGGCTGCGGGGAAAGGAAATATACATCATCATCCAGTTTTTTTGGAGTTTCCGACCATGTTCTTATACGGAAGATATCGGAAGTAGGGCTGTATTTGTAATATTTAAGCGCATAATAAGGCTCATCATCGGTTATTGTGCCATAGGGTGCAGGCAGAAAAGTCGAATGAAAATCATCATCCGCAAGCCTTATATGTTTTAAAGCAAGTGCAGTGTCGGGAACGGGTACTTTGTCCCCGAACACAACGGCCGCATCCTGCAGTATCTCCTCTGTGCCGTATTCGGGCTCATCGGCGGAGTATGGGGTCTTTCGCCAATAACTGTACGTATTGCTCTCCCATGTATCGCCGTTGAATTTTCCGTAGACCTGTCTGCGCAGATAGTAAATATCGCTGTTGTCCTCGTCATGCACATAGAAAAGAGGGTTGTTGTTGTAACTGAAACCGCCGCGCCTGGAGGACGATGAACTTGACATATTTTCATAACCGCTGCTTCCTGCACCGCTGAAAAAAAGCGTTTCGAAAAAGTCCGCACTTTTTTCAAGCTGTGAACGGTAGGTGGGTTTTTGCACCGTCATTGCTATAGCAGCCGTTACGGATATGAACAGCGCAAAACTTATTGCGTATGCACGGTCTATCTTTACCTTGCCAAGCTTTTTTGGATCTTTTGCGGGGTCAAGACGTCTGTTGTGTATCATTACAGCCAAAAACAGTGTCAATATAAGCGTTATCATTATCTCGGACATGATATCGCCTCGCTTGGCGTAAAAAACAAACGGGAACAGCGTACAAAGCATAACGCCCAGACTTCGGTAGCGCACCTGTGTAAAATAATACAGTATCGAGGCAAGGAAAAAACCTCCGCCCGTAAAAAGTGCGCGCATATATGTCGGATGCCAGCCGCTGACACCTTCTTCGCCGTAGAACCATGCAATAGGATTTACGCCCGTATAGGTGCCGCGGAATACCAGTGATATCGTATATATATTTATTACAAGCAGACAGAGTATATACAGCAGACCGCCCGCTCCTTTAAGAATTTTGAACAGGTCAAGCAAAATAAAAGTGATGATCAGCGCAGGCACTGCAAGCAGTGTGTATTTAAGCGCATCGGGCGGGTAAATAATATGTATGATGCAAAAGCATATAGCCGTGCCCAATGCTATTGGGCAGAACCAGCGGTTAAGTCTGTCAAGAAATAATTCTTTTGTTATTCTCTTTCTTTTTTTCTTTGGTTTCATACTCAATTCTCCGAACTTTTTATCAGTTCAAACTCGTCGGAAACTGTCCAGTGTGGGGAACCCGGGAAATAAAGTTCCGCCTTTTGTGCGGACAGAATAAGTGCCTCGGGAAAACGTGAGGATATGTCCGAAACTTCGGAAAAATCCTCTTTTACTGCCGTTGTAAGGCAGATAGGGGTTTTGCCGGACTGGGCTATTTCTTCGGGAACGGGGTCGGACGGTTTTGACGGCGAAAAATGCGCAAGCAGTTCCTGAAGGGTAAGGATATCGCCCGCTTCATGTATCTCGTTTGCCGTCCACGTTTTGTCCTTGTACAGATAAAATACCGCATCACGTCCCTCGCGGACCAACATACCGAGTATGGACAGCGCACATTCCGTCACGATATCACGGACTTCAAGCGTGAACTCCGTTTCTTCATATTCGGGAGCGTTAAGGAAAAACAGCTGCCCCGAGCCGTGTATCTGCTCGTCAAGGCGTATCATATAAATATCACGTTTTGACGAAAGCTTCCAGTTTATGCGTTTTATCGGGTCACCGGGCACATATTCTCTGTGGTCATAGCCGGGCATACCTGTGGGAATGGCAGAAGTCTCGTTGGACTCTTCTTCCTCGTCGTCCGTGCTTGTAAAGCGGTTGGTAGTCTTTAAAAAATCCGTCTGTACGGGCACATCGGGGATATCGGGATAGATAGCCGCCTTGAATGTCCGTTCTTCCTCGGGAACGGAAAGCGGAAAGGTCAGAATACCCAAAAAGTCACTTATTGCCGCACGTTTTACACTTATGCGCGCCATGCCGCCGTGTACGGCTTTAAGAGGTATTTTTATGGTGTTGCTGCTTTTGCCTGCAAGTGCACACTTGTAGACGGATATCTCGCCCTGCGACAAATGCGGTGTGGCTTCTATCTCTATTTCCGCAATGGGCACAGGCAGATAAAATTTATTTGTAAATTTTACGGTACAGTTTATATTTTCGCCTTTGGCTATAAGCTCGGTATCGGTGGAAATGCTTACACTAAGGCTTTTTGCGGCAATAAGTGTAAGTACCAGCGACAATATAAACGCGCATATCAGTGCGGTCGCAATAAAAATACCTATTGTGCCGTTAAGATAGTACATTATCAGAATTGCCACACATATACAGCCAATATAGCTTAAAAGCGAACTTATTGTTCTAAAAATATTTTCTCTCATTTTTCTTTATTTTACGGGAGCGGGAACACTCATTGCAATTTCTTCCATTACAGCTTCGGATGTCGCAAAGGCGGATTTGCCTTTGGGCGAAAGCATAAGTCTGTGCGAAAGCACAGCAGACATTACGGCGCGGACATCATCGGGCACAACATAATCCCTGCCGTCAATATAGGCGTAGGATTTGGCAGCCTTTAAAAGCGCAATGCCGCCGCGGGGAGATGCACCCAGCTTTACAAGTTCGGAATTTCTGGTCGCGTTCAGAAGTGCAACTATATATTCTTTTATGCTGTCCGTGCAGCGGACTTCCTTTGCTGCTGCAATGTGTTTGTTTACGTCATCTATGCTCATTACCGCGGGAAGTTTGTCCTTGAATGAGGGGTTTTCCGAGCGTGTGATTATATCCAGTTCTTCCTCGGGTGCGGGATAACCCATTGAAATTTTCATCAAAAATCTGTCCATCTGCGCTTCGGGCAGATGATATGTGCCGTAGGTCTCTACGGGGTTTTGTGTTGCCATTACCATAAAAGGCGAGGGCAGGGGCATGGTCGTGCCGTCAAGGGATATCTGGTGCTCTTCCATGACCTCAAGAAGTGAGGACTGTGTCTTGGGTGAAGCACGGTTTATCTCGTCCGCCAAAAGAAAGTTGCACATAGCTGCGCCTGCGCGGTATTCAAGTTCCTTTGTCTGCGGGCTTATCATGGAAAAACCCACGATATCCGAGGGCATGATGTCGGGTGTCAGCTGTATACGGTTGAATTGGCCGTCAACAGAGTTTGCAAGTGCCGCCACAAGCCTTGTTTTACCGACACCGGGTACGTCCTCTATCAGTATGTGCCCCTCGGCAAGCATTGCGCAAATTACCTTTATAATGGGTTCGCGCTTGCCGACTATTATTTTTTCTATATTGTTTACAAGCGATTCAAGTTGTGTGTTCATTCTTTCTCTCCTTAACTTCTTTTTATACCCTCTAAAATAAGTCTTCTCAGCTGCGGGGCTTTAAGGTCTGCTATCTCCTTTACCTCTTCATGCGACAGCGGTTTAAGGCTCATGCCCGCTGCCATATTTGTTATACAGGAGATACCGCAGACTTTCATACCGCAATGAACGGCGGCCATAGCCTCACAGGCCGTACTCATGCCGACGGCATCCGCACCGAGCATACGGCACATACGCACTTCGGTCGGGGTCTCGTAATTTGGCCCCGAAAGCTGCATATAAACGCCCTCTCTGACGCTTATGCCAAGTTCGGCAGCGGCAGAGTAGAGCATATCCGAAAGTTTTTTGTCATATACATTGCTCATGTCGGGAAAACGTGTGCCTTCGGGGTAGTTTTCACCGATAAGGGGCGAGGGCACAAAACATGATATATGGTCGCGGATTATCATAAAATCGCCCGGTTCAAATGTATAGTTCACACCGCCCGCGGCATTTGTCAGCATAAGAGTTTTTGTGCCCATTTTGTGAAGCACGCGAAGAGGCATAACAACATCTTTCATGCCGTAACCCTCGTAATAATGCACGCGCCCCTGCATAAAAGCGACATTTTTGCCGCCGATCTTACAAAAGGAAAATCTTCCCTTGTGTCCTGCTACCGTGCTTATGGGAAACCCCGGTATATCGCGGTAATTTATCGTGCAGACGGGCTCTGCCTCATCGGCTATTTCTCCCAGCCCGCTGCCGAGCGTAACGGCAATATCGGGCACAAAATCGGTCTGTGTGCGTATATATTCATAAGCTTTGGTAATATTTTCAAACATAAATATACCTCCTTATTGCTGTGCTTCTGCGGCTTTGGTTGCCATTTCGGTCAGCAGATCGTCAAAGACTACATTTTTGTAAACATAGGTCATATATCCGCCTGTGATGTCGTCATATATCATTATATTGCTTTCTATCGTCCATTCCTTGTCCTTTTCGATAAGGTTGAAAACGGTATCGTGCTCGATTTTTTCTGCATCGTCGGCATTGAATATATAATCCGTTGTCTGAGTTAAAAGATCGTTTTTATCCAACTCGTCATTGGTGTCCTGATCGCAGAGTGTGAGATAAGTTGCCGTCACTTTTGTGAGCGCCTTGTCAGCATCCACATTTGTTATATGTACGGTCACATCACATTCTTTGCCGTCTATTGCTATATCCTTTATCTCGTATTCAAGATTAGAGCCGAAAGCACGGAACATGGCGGCATTGCTTGCGGAATCGGGGTTGTAGATGCCGTTGAAATAGGTGTAGCCGTCATGGGTAAGGCCGTACATTGCATCATAATTTCCCGCGCGGAAATCCTCTAAAAAGTCGGTCACAAGCAATTCTGCATTGTCCTTGTTAAGCTTTGGGTTGAAACAGCCGCTCTGGAACAGCATAAGCACCAGCGCTGGTATCATCATCAGTTTTTTTATTTTCATTTTTATCTCCTAAAGTTTGTTTTGTACTGCAACGGCTTTTCCGAGTATTCGTATTGCATCGAGTTCTTTGCCCATGTATATCAGGTCGTTGTAGTTGGGGTTGTCGGGCTTTAAAATAAGTGTGTTTTTTTCGGGGTAGTAGGCAACGCGTTTAAGCGTTATTTGACTGTCTATCACAACTGCCGCTATCTCTCCGTTTTCAACCATGTCCTGTTTGCGGATAAAAACTATCGCGCCGTCGGGTATGCCTGCGTTTATCATGCTGTCGCCTTCACAGCGCAGGCAAAAATCAAAATCACTGTCACTTCCCGTGTCTATATATCCCTCATATTCCCTGTCCGCGAATATCGGTTCGCCGCAGGCAATGGCGCCTATAATCGGCACACGTACCTTTTTTATCGGCAGAATATCGCCGTCGTCTACAGGGGCGCTGCGTTTTATGCCCGTAATAAGAAAGTCTATATTGGTGTCAAAATGTTCGGCAAGCTTTGTCAGCATTTCAATATTCGGCTCACGCATACCGTGTTCATACATGCCTATGCTGCTTTGAGATACGCCAAGCTGCTGTGCAAGCTGACCTTGTGTAAGACCGGCTTCTTTGCGAAGCTGACGCAGGTTGTCCTTGAATTCGCTCATGGGGTCGTCCTCCTATGGGTAGAAAAAGGTCGTTTGTAAGAATATTTTAACACAAAATGTGAAGAATGTAAAGAAATAAAAGCAATAAAAAAGGACTGCATTTCAACAGTCCTGATTTATCTATTAAATAGCTCTTGTTACCTTACCGGAACGTACACATCTTGCGCATACATTTACGGATTTAACGGTACCGTTTTCGATAATTTTTACCTTGCGCACATTAGCTTTCCAGGTCTTTTTTGCACGTCTTGAAACCTGGCTTCTGTTAATGCTTATTCTGCGGCCGGTAAGCATAGACTTTTCGCAAATTTCACACTTAGCCATTGCCTGCACCTCCTTAAAAATATTAAGTAATCACATTTGTTAATTAATTAGTAAACACATCAATAAATATAATATCAGAAAATTATAAAAAATGCAAGTAAAAAATATAAAAATTTGAAAAATTTTTTTATGATTTTTTTGTATACTGTTTCAGGCTCTTAAAAGACTGTGTTTTTCGTTTGCGGTCGCATATTCTATGTATTTGCCCGTGCCTATTGCCACACAGCTTATGGCTTCGTCTGCTATAACGGCATTTATACCCGTTTTTTGCTTTATCAGCTTGTCAAGCCCGTAGAGCAGGGAACCGCCGCCTGTCATAACTATGCCGCGTTCCGAAATATCGGAAGAAAGCTCGGGCGGGGTCTGTTCAAGAACATAGTGTACGCCGTCAACTATTGCATCCGCACATTCTTTCATAGCCTCGTTCATTTCGTCCGAAGTGACTTTTATAGTGGCAGGCAGGCCGTTTTTAAGGTTTCTGCCGCTGACATCCATTGTTACTACCGCAGTATCGCTGTAGGCCGTGCCTATATTTATTTTGAGTGACTCCGCCGTGCGTTCGCCTATAAGCAGACTGTGCTTTTTCTTCATATATTTTATTATTGCATCGTCAAAATTGTCGCCTGCCATTTTAAGACTGGTGCTGACTACGTTGCCGCCGAGAGAGATTACCGCAATATCGGTTGTACCGCCGCCTATATCCACGACCATGCTGCCGCGGGCACGGTTTATCTCTATGCCTGCGCCTATTGCCGCCGCCATCGGCTCTTCTATAATATATACGCGGCTTGCGCCTGCAATGCGGGTGGTCTCCTCAACCGCACGGCGCTCGACCTCCGTTACCTTGCTGGGCACACAGACTGCTATGCGCGGCTTGCGAAACCAATGCCTGCCGACGGATTTTTCTATAAAATAGCGTATCATACGCTCTGTTACATCAAAATTTGAAATGACACCCTCGCGCAGGGGGCGTATCGCCTCTATATTCTGCGGGGTCTTGCCTATCATGCGCCTTGCTTCTTCTCCGACTGCAAGTATCTCGCCCGTGAACTTGTCAACGGCTACAACGGAGGGCTCCTGAAGCACGATGCCCTGACCCTTTTTATAGACCAGAACGCTTGCCGTGCCAAGGTCTATTCCAATGTCGGAACCGTAAAACCACATTTTATTCTCCTCACTTCACTATAAAGAAAATTATTATCAAAATTAAAAAAACAAATGCAACTATCGCAGATAACATCATAATAAAACTCATTTTTCTTCTTCCCCGGATGTTTTTTTCAGTATTCTAAGCATAACTATCCTGTTTTTCTCGGCCTCTTCTATTATAAAGTCGATGCCGTTTTCACTGTCTTCTATCTTTTCTCCGCTTTCGGGGAAACGGCCTATAAGCCCTAAAACATAACCGCCTATGGTCTCTGCATCCTCGCTTTCAAGGTTTATGCCAAGCATATCATTCACATCATCAAGACGTGTGACGGCTTCGACAATAAACTCGTTTTCGCTTACGGGAACTATCTCTTCCTGTTCTTCCTCATCTTCTTCGAGTATATCGCCGACTATCTCTTCTATCATGTCCTGCAAAGTTAAAAGTCCCGCCGTTCCGCCGTATTCGTCAAGTACGATGGCCATGCGCTGACTGTTTGTGCGCATACTGACAAAAAGCTCGGAGCAGGGCTTTGATTCGTATGTGAAAAAGGGCTCGTGCATATAGTCGTCTATGCGGAAGTTTTTTGTATCTTCAAGCAGCATAATGTCCTTGAACGACAAAATGCCTATTATATTGTCCATAGTTTCATTATAGACAGGCAGTCTTGTGAACTGACTTTCCCTGAAACAGTTTACGGTCTCGGCAAAGGTGGAAGTTACGGGTATGGCAGTCATTTCCGTTCTGGGCACCATAACATTCTCGGCGCGCGTATCACCGAATTCCACCACGTTTGTTATCATTTCACGCTCGGGAGTTTCCAGAACGCCCTCTTCGTGGCTCACCGTGACCATGGTAAGAAATTCGCTCTCGGTCACAAGTGGGGTCTGGTCATCTTTTTTTATACCCAAAAGCTTGAATATGCCGCCCGTTATTACGTTAAGCACCGCGATAAACGGTGTAAATATAAATATACAAAACGCAATGGGCTTAACAAACCATACGGCAACTTTTTCGCAGTATTGTTTTGCGTAGGTCTTGGGTGTTATCTCGCCGCAGATAAGTACGGCGATAGTGGTGATGCCCGTAGCTATGCCGACACCCTTGCTGCCGAACAGGTCGGTCGCAATGACTGTTGAAAGTGCGGATGCACCTATGTTTACAAGGTTATTGCCTATAAGTATGGCTGTAAGAAGCTTGGACGGGTTTTCCACCACGCGCTGTATAAGCTCTGCGTTTTTGACCTTTTCATCGACCATGTTTCTAAGCCTTATCTGGCTGATGCTTGTCAGCGAGGTCTCCGCTGCCGAGAAAAAGCCCGATAATACAAGTAATATCAAAAATATTATAACTTGTGTCGGGTCTGCGTTTTTTACTGCATTTGCCGCTGCCTGCGTCACCGTCTCGGTCAAAGTGTCCGCAAGCAAAAATAAATGTGAACTGTCGGGATCGGGGTTCACAAGATCACACTCCTTAGAATACACGCTTTTAAGCGCTTTTTGCATAAAATTTTTTTGGAATAGAAACATTATAGCACAAAACAGACGGTTATACAAGAGAAATGTTATTTCAGTTTTATTTCATTTTTTATTGGAGAAATTCCGATTTTTTTGCTGATCTCACAGTCAAAATATTTCAAATATTAAGAATTTAAATTTTTTGTAAAATCACTGTACAATTTGACCTTAATCTGCTATAATGTAAAATGGTATTAAAGTGGGCAAAATCGCATTTTGCAAAGGAGAAGAAAATGAAAAAGATAAAACCTACAACCAAAAGAAAAATTGCGGGTATTATCGCAGTAGTGCTTGTACTGGCAATGGTACTGAGCGCGGTGCTTCCTTTATTTTTAAGGACAGCCTATGCAGATGAACCGCAGCAGTTCACCACCGAGGCCTCTGTAGGCCTCAGCGGTGCTGTTAAGATAAACAATGATGCACCCGTGTCTATCAAGGTCACGAACAACGCTTCCAAGACCTTTAAGGGCAGGGCGGTAATAAAAACGGCAAAGTCCCCGTTTGAGGATAATTATTCCGGAATGGGCGGCGATTCCGAAAGTAAGGTAGAATATTTTGCGGATATCGAGCTGGGTGGGGGAGAAACCAGACAGATAGACGGCATAATGCCCATAAATGCCATTTATGACGGATTTACAATAGCTCTTGAAGACAACAAGGGCAAGTCTGTACAGGAAAACGAATTTACACTTACCACCGACAGCGACGACAGCTGCTGGCTTGGCGTAATGAGCGACAGCGACAGGACAAGAAATGCTGTGGCTGCTGATTTTACGGCTTTTGGTCAGACCTATGACCTTGACCGTCTTGTCGAATTCAAAAAGGACGACCTTGACTGCATAGACAATGTCGAGATACTTTTGATAAACGATTTTGATATGAACAGCCTCACACATGAGGATATCACCAAATTGAGAAAATGGGTTGATGACGGAAATACACTTGTTATAGGTGCGGAAAACTATGAGTCTCAGACATGGTTTTCGGATCTGACATCAAGTATGGCAAAAAATGAGTTTTCGGTCTCCGACGGGAACAGCGGCTTTGGCGGCGAAGATACGGCTATTGCACAAAGTCAGCTTAAAACCGCGCTCGCAAGCATAAGTATAAACAACGATGACGAGTGGACGATCGAAGATGCGGCATACTATATGGATGCGGGTCAGATATATAAACTTGCGGGGCTTGTGCAGTATTATGATGTAAGCGCCGACCACTATCCCGAGGAGATAGCCGAATATTTCAATGACAGCACTACACAGAATTACATAGATGCTACGGGCAGATATTCCCAGTACGGCGCTATTGTGGACGATCTGTATGACGAGGTCTGCTATGAGCAGGATTTTCAGCCTTTTAACTATTTTGTGCAGTACAACGGCGTAGTTAAGCCGCAGGAAAGCAGCGAGACCCAAAACGGCAGAAGCATGGATTATTACACAGGCGCGGGAAATGGTGCCATGGTATTTACAAAACCCGATGAGCTGGTCGAAAATGTGCTTGCGGCAGATCTTCCCGTAGGTAACTCTTATTACAATCCGAGCAGCAGCAGAACCATGTCGGATTTTGATCTTGAAAAGCCGCAGGAGATACTGGGCAGCATCTTCCTTGCCGTTATCATGCTTTATGCGGTCTTTATCGGTCCGATACTCTATACCATACTAAAAAAGAAAGACAGAAAGGAAAGTGCTGTAAAATACATCCCGCTTTCGGCGCTTTGTCTTACGGGTATAATTATTGTATGCAGCCTCGGCTCAAAATTCCAGAGACCCCTTTCAAATGTAGTAAATATTATAGATGCGAAAATGGGTGTCGATACCGAGGGCGAGGGTACTATAATCACGGCTTCGCCCGCTAAAAACGAGGTAAATGTAAAGGGCGAAAGTTTGCAGGGTGTAAGGACAGTAAATAATCGGTGGAGAGGTACGGCAGGCAATTACAGCGCCTCTCTTACGGATTTTGACTTTACTTTCCATGATGCGACAAAGTGGCAGACAAAGCAGTTTGTCTATAAACCAAAGATAGAACTTGGCGGTGCTCTTTCGGCAAGATACACTGATTACAGCTTTGGCGGCAATGCCGATATAGAGATAACCAACAATACGGGTTATGACCTTGAAGATGTCTGTGTTTCGGGTCTTGAAGGCAGTTACAGCAATTATTGCGTGACAAAAAAACTTAAAAACGGCGAAACTTTTACTTTTTCTTACGATACGGCACAAAACCGCACATGGTCTGTGAACGACCCTATGTCAAAGGCAAGGAACAACTATTCGAGACTTGGAATTAACAAGCGTTTGGCGGTTGAATATGTCCAAATTAACGACCCCGCCGTTGTGGGCTTTATAAAATCGGATGCCGCAGGTGTTATAAAAATAAACGGCAGAAGAACGGGCAAGACCGAGATAACAGCCCTTTACACCAATATTGACTATATCGGTACGGGCGTGGATATATCGGGCGCGGAAGACGCATACGGCGGACTTTCGGGCATTGATTCTGATTTTAACGGGGCAGGGGGTGCAGTAAGATGATACAGATAGAAAATCTTACCAAATTTTACGGCAGATTCAAGGCTGTGGACGGTCTGACCCTTGAAATACCCGACGGAAGTGTGTTTGGCTTTGTAGGTCCGAACGGTGCGGGCAAAACCACCACAATGAAAATTATGTCGGGTCTGCTTGCGGCAAGCGGCGGCAGAATAACCATTGACGGCATGGATATAATAGAGCATCCCGAGTTTATCGGCGATAAAGTAGGCTATATGCCCGACTTTTTCGGCACTTACGACAATCTGCGTGCGGACGAGTATCTTGAATTCTATGCGGGAATGTATAAAATACCCGCAAACGAGCAGCCACGCCTTATTGACGATCTGCTTGAACTGGTTGATCTGACGGAAAAGAAATATGCCTATGTGGACTCGCTTTCGCGAGGTATGAAACAGCGTCTTTGTCTTGCAAGAAGTCTTGTGCACGATCCGTCTTTGCTTATCCTTGACGAGCCCGCTTCGGGTCTTGACCCGCGTGCGCGCTTTGAGATGAAAGAGATTTTAAAACAGCTTAAAAACCTCGGCAAGACCGTTATTATAAGCTCGCATATCCTGCCCGAACTTGCGGAGATGTGTACCCATGTCGGCATTATCGACCACGGCGTTGTAAAGGCGACGGGCAGTATTTCCGATATAATGCAGAATATGCAGAAAGAACAGGTATATTCCGTTAAAACACTTGAAAATACGGGCTTTGACGAGATAAAAGCCTTGCTTTTGGAACTGCCTTTTGCTTCGGATATAACAGTTAATACGGATGAAGTGATATTCAGCTACAGGGGCGACAAGGACTCTGTGGCAAGGCTTATAAAAAATATTGTGGATAAAAATGTACCTCTGCTCAGCTTTGCCGAAAAGCAGGGCAATCTGGAGGATGTATTTATGGAATTGACGGGGGATGAAAAAAATGAACAAAATTAAAACTTTATTTGACAACCCCATTGTAAAACGTGAGATAAAGCAGACTTTTCGCAAACCCAAGATATTTTGGATAATGGCGGCGTATCTGTTTGCACTGGCAGCTGTATCGGCTACGGTTTTGGGCAATGTCGGCAACGACAGCTATGACCCGATGCTGCCGTCTGTAATGTATTTTGTTATACTCGGTATGCAGATGATATTATTGACTGTAATAGTGCCGATAACGACTTCTACAGCCATAAGCGGCGAGAGGGAGCGTCAGACTTTTGACCTGCTTATCATAACAAAAACAAGTATGTATGATATTATTTTGGGTAAAATGCTGTGCTCGCTTATGATAGTGTGCATAATGATAGCACTCAGTATGCCCGTTTATGCCGTTGTTTTCTATTACGGCGGCGTTTCGGTCATCCAATTTATCTTAAATCAGATATATATGCTTTGCTATGTGTCTATGATAGGCAGTTTAGGCATCGTGTTCTCGGCTATTATGAAAAAAAGCACGGCGGCTTCCGTTGCGACTATCGCCTTTATTTTTGCGGTGATAATCGGCGCTTGGATGGCGCTTGGTATGCTTGGACTGATGTTTAGTGCTATGTTCCAGTCGAGAGATGTATTCAGAGTGTTCGGCACGTTTTTTATCTTTAATCCCATAATCAGCTTTATGTCTATGATAGACAGCCAGATGGGTACGGATATATCGTGGGAAGTGCTTGACGAGATAGCTTTCTCGTTTGAAAATAAAGTGATCTACTGCTGGCATATAAATATGATATTATATCTTTTTATTGCGCATTTACTTATTAAATTCGCCGCAAAAAAGATAGCACCCGTAAGAAAAAAATAAAGTGGGATTTTATAAAAGAAATAAGGTACAGCTATGAAAGAACTTGAACGACTTCTGGCGCCGCTTAAACGTGCGGTGATACGCTACAATTTAATAAATTACTGTATTGCGGCGCTTGCGGCGGGTGTTTTTATCGACATCATAATAGCCGCTGTGTCCAAGTTTGTGCTGATACTCGGGCTTTGGAAGTATCTTCTTTGTGTGCCTGCTCTGCTTTTGCTTATTGCGGCGGCTGCGGCGCTTATCCTGCGCCCCGATACAAAAAAACTCTGTCTTATTGCAGATAAACTGGGGCTTATGGAGCGCTGCATAACCGCTTACGGCCTTTTAAAAGACTGCAAAAACGACGAGATGGATATGCTCGAGATAACCGACACCATAGACCGTCTGCGCCAAAAAAATTTTGAGACCGAGTACAGACCCGCCCTGTGGCTGCCGCTTTTAAAGGCGTGCGGCATAGGGCTTATTCTGCTTGCGGCGGTATATTTCATTCCTTCGCCGAAACAGGCACAGCTTGACGAACAGGCGGATGTTCACGAACGAGCCATGACAGAGTACGAGCGCGTGGAAAAGGCGGCCGAGGAGATAATTGCCGACAAACAGACCAAAAAAGAGATAAAAAAAGAACTGCGCTCGCTCAAAAAGCGCCTTGCAAGGGCAAAGACCACGCAGGATGCGGTGCATGAGATACGAGAGAGCCAGCAGCAGCTTAAAAAGGTCGAAAAGGAAAATTCCTCCCTTAACGAGCTTTCGGAAGCACTTTCGCAAAATGAAAATACCAAAGCTCTCGGCGAGGCTCTGCGTTCGGATAATATCGAACAGACCAAACAGCAGCTTAAACAGCTTAACGACCAAATAAGCAAAATGTCGCCCGAACAGCTTTCACAGCTTGGCAATGCGCTTTCTCAGGCGGCCGATAAGCTTGCAAACGACGATCAGGCAAAACAGCTTTTAAATCAAATGGGTAATGCCATGCAGGGTAATCAGGACTTGCAGGAGATAAACAGCCTGATGAACCAACTGAATAATACTATCGAGCAGCAGGCGCAGAATAATCAAGAGCTTAAAAATGCCGTTAATAAAATGAATAATGCGCTTGAAAACAGCGCAAACGGTATGCAGGGCAAACCGCTCAACAATAACCAAAATCAGAATAATCAAAACAATCAGAATAACCAAAATAATCAAAATAATCAAAATAATCAAAATCAAAATGGCCAACAGGGTCAGCAAGGCCAACAGGGACAACAAGGCCAACAGGGACAACAAGGTCAGAATGGACAGCAAGGCCAGAATGGACAGCAAGGTCAGCAAGGTCAAAACGGACAGCAAGGCGGTCAAGGTCAAGGTCAAGGTCAGCAAGGTCAACAGGGCGGTCAAGGTCAAGGTCAGGCTCAGGGTCAGCAAGGCCAACAAGGACAGCAGGGCGGTCAAGGTCAGCCGGGCGGTCAGGGGCGTGGTGACGGACATATCGCAAACGAAAATGTATACACACCTTTGACGGGCAAACCGAGCGAAAATGTCGAATTGCAGGGTACGGAGAACGAAAACGGCGATTTTACCAAAGGCAAGACAATAAACGACGGCCCTGCGGGCGAGATAGTGCCGTATAACACGGTAGTGGAGCAGTACAAGTCCGAGGCACTTGAAGATATGAACAACAGTTCTCTTCCGTCGGGCATGGAAGATATAGTAAAGGATTATTTTACAGGATTAGAGTGAGGCAGATATGAATTTTATTAACCCATTGGGATTTTTAGGGCTTCTCAGCCTGCCTGTCATTTTAATACTTTATACCGTAAGGCAGAAAAGCAAGGTAAAGCAGGTATCGAGCCTTTATCTGTGGGATAAGATAAACACGGAAAAAAGCGGCACTTCGTTTTTTAAAAGGCTTAAAAACAATCCGTTTTTGTACCTTGATCTTCTGCTTGCGCTGCTTGCGACACTTGCGCTTACGGAGGCTTATATACAGCGGACTGCGCATAACGGCAGCATGGTCATAGTTGTGGACAACAGTCTTACCATGCAGTCGGCGGATGTTGCGCCCACAAGACTTGACGAGGCTAAAAAACAGGCGCTCCGACTTATTGAAGGTACAGAACCCGACAAGCCCGTGAGCATTATCACCCTTAACAAAAATCCGAGGGTGGCGGCCAACAGACAAACCGACAAGGCGGCACTTAAAGCGGCTGTCAATGCGATTCAGCCAACTTTCGGCGGGGCAGACGGCGAAAAGGCGACGGCACTTATCGACGGGCTTAACGCAGATGATACAAAGGTCTATATTCTAAGCGACAACAAGCTTGATATGGGCGGCGATTACGAGTTTATCGACCTTAGCAAAGATACGGAGAACTGTGCAGTTACGGAGCTTAGTATGCGCCCGAACCAAAACGGCGGCGTAACGCTTTTTGCACTTGCGCAGAACTACGGCACAAAGCCCGTGGAAAAAAGCGTGAATATTTTCGCCGATAATAAAATCATAGATACCTTTCTTGTGACTATTCAGCCCGGCGCAAGGACACAGGTGCTT
Organism: Bacillota bacterium; assembly: GCA_017460805.1. Lineage (GTDB taxonomy): Bacteria > Bacillota > Clostridia > Lachnospirales > CAG-274 > RGIG4310. Next base: position 33,702 of record JAFUAF010000045.1, read on the forward strand.
GCGGAAACGGATTTTATGCCGTCCGAGGCTGTGGCGGAACTTTCTCCGTCGGATAATTTAAAGGTGGACGACACCCGTTATCTGACTATTGCGGGCGACAGCATAAAAAAAGTGCTTCTTATTACAAAAGGCAATGTTTTTCTTGAAAAGGCGCTTAATGCACAGCCCGATGTGGAGCTTTACAAGGGCGATGAATACAGCGGCGCGCAGGGTTACGACTGCTATGTTTTTGACGGCATAGGCGCAGAAGCTTACCCAACGGACGGGGATATAATGATATTCGGCGTGGACGAGCAGAATTTGTACAAGTCCTCGCCAAATGAAAAACTGACCGAAAGACCCGAGGCGGCGGGCTCTTTTCTTGCCGATACGGATATCAGCGTTCTAAGTGCTTACGGCATAGAAAGCGATGCGCTCGACCCCGTACTGACGGCAGACGGAAAAACGATAATGGCGAGGGGAATGATGGATAACCGCAATGTTTTTGCCTGCGGTTTTGACCTGCATGATTCAGACCTGCCGCTTAAAATGGATTTCCCGATACTTATTTACAATATACTTAACGACTTCGACGACAGCCGCCTTGCTTCAAGGCAGTTTACGGCTGGCGAAACGGCTTCCGTAATGCTTAAAGCGGACACAACTTCGGCGGAGATAGAAGACCCCGAGGGCAGAAGGAGTGAGGTCAAAGAAGGCAGTTTTACCCCCGAAGAATGTGGTATTTACCGCCTTTACGAAAACGGAAAGCAGACAGCCGAGTTTTCGGTAAACTGCGAGCCTGTGGGAACGGTCCGAGGTTTCCTTGCCGATGGCAGCGGACAGATAAAAATAAACCACAAATTAAGAAAATACTTTGTTATTTTTGCTCTTTTGGTGCTTATTGCGGGGCTTGTGCTGTATTTTATCCGTATTAAGCCCGACCCGAAAGTCATTGTGCTGCGTGCGCTTATTTTTGTGCTTTTGGCGGCAAGTATAACCGATTTTTCGTTTACCTCAAAAACCGAAAATGCCGATACGATATTTGTGCTGGACGGCTCGCAGAGCATGGACGGCAAGCGTGAAGAAGCCCTTGATTTTATCAATACAGCCATGCGCTCAAAGCCCAAGGGCGACTATACCGCTCTTATGCTTTTTGGCGGCAACACGGCTGTAGACAGCGGCCTTGCGCCCGATAAGGGAAGTTATTCTTCCTCATCCGTTGTGGACAGTACGCAGACCAATATAGAAAATGCCGTAAATACGGCGGGCGGCCTTTTTACGGACGAGAGGGGCAAACATATCGTTCTTCTGACCGACGGACGTGAAACAAACGGCAGTATTTTGTCCTTAAAGGGCAATGATGCTGTAATTGATGCTGTGGACTTTTCTTCCGAACTTGAAAAAGAGGCACAGATAAGCCGACTTACTCTGCCCGGAAAGATAAACAAAAACACCGATTATTCGGTCACTATACAGATAGACAGTCTTACCGCGCAAAACTGCGGTGTACAGCTTTTAAAAAACGACAAGGTGATATATAACGAGAATTTAAGCCTTGACAAGGGGCATAACCGCTTTGTTATCCGCGACCATGCGGACGAGGCGAACAGCGTTGTTTACAAATGTCTGATAACCCCCGAAGAAGATACTTATGCAGAAAATAATGTGCTTTACCGTCATACCTATATTCAGGATGTGCCCGTAGTGCTTGTGCTTGAACACGGCGGAAGCGGCGAAAATATATACGATCTTGTATCGAGTTTCGGTGTAAATGCAAAGCGTGCGGATATATCCGTCTATGCGCAGCACCCCGAAAATCTGGGGCAGAACGACCTTATTATACTTGCGGACTGTTCGGCGTTTGATATGACGGAAGATTTTATACAAAATCTTGACGGCTATGTCAGAAATTCCGCGGGCGGTCTTATAGTGACGGGCGGTGCAAATTCTTTCGCTTTGGGCGATTACAAGGACACACCGCTTGAAGATATGCTTCCCGTAAATATGGACATGATAAACGAGGAAGTAAACGGCGATGTGGCATTTTTTATGGTCACAGACCGTTCGGGAAGTATGTCGGGCGGCGATTACGGCAAGGATAAACTGACTATGGCAAAAGAGGCTATGGCGGGCGCCGTGAACAACCTTAACGAAAATGACACAGTAGCTGTTATCGCCTTTGATACGCAGTCCGACTGGGTGGTAAGACCCACAAAGGTCGGCAAAAATCAAAAGAGCATTATAGACAAAATAGCGGGAATCAGCCTTGGCGGCGGCACAAGTATTCTGCCGTCACTTACGGATGCTTATAACGAGATAGTGAAAAATGATTCTGCATACAAGCATATCATTCTTATGACCGACGGTCAGGCCGAAAGTACAGGCTATGATCCGCTTATAAACCAAATGAAAGATGCGAATATCACGCTTTCGACCATAGCTGTCGGCAATGATGCGGACACGAAACTGCTTGAAGAACTGGCGCAAAAAGGCGGCGGACGTTACTACTATACGGACGAGTTTTCTAATCTGCCGAATATCTTCTCGCGCGAGGCTAAGCTTGCGGGCAGGGATTATATCAATAACGATCCGTTCTATCCGTCCGTGAATTCGGATGATGATATTTTAAAGGATGCCGACAGTATACCCATGCTTGGCGGCTATATTGCCACAAAACCCAAGGAAACGGGTAAAATGGTACTTTCGACCGAACTTGGCGAGCCTGTTTTAAGCTACTGGCAGTACGGTCTCGGCAAAACGGCGGCTTTTACGACGGATATGAACAATTTCTGCGGGGATTGGCTCTCTTCGGATGAGGGCAGAAGTATTTTAAGAAATCTGACTGCGTATACCATGCGTTCGCCCGCAAGTCTTGACGGCGAGATAACCTACACCGAAGACGGCGAAAAGGGCATCGTTTCAATAAAATTCAATGATGCGCCCGAAGAAATAAGCGGCGCAAGCATCAACAACCAAAGCGTTGATTTTGTACGTACTTCTATCGGTGAATACCGCGCAGAGGTCGAAAAACTGGAGCAGGGCAGTTATATTGTAAATGCTCTGTACAAGGATGCCGAGGGCAACGAAAAGGTGCTTAATGACGGCATTGACATAGGTTATTCGCGCGAGTTTGATATAAATAATCAGAAAAACGCGCTCACAGACCTCAATTCCGACACGGTAAACTTTATAACCGACCCTTATGCGGTATTTGCACAAAGGGAATATAAAGTCGAGCATAGCCTTGTGCTGTATAAGTTTTTGCTGCCGTTGGCGCTGCTTCTATTCCTTATCGAGGTATTTTTAAGACGTATAGGCTCGGTAAAACTGCCCGAAAGGGAGAAAAAAGTCAAACCGAAAGCCAAAACGGAAGAACAGGAACCCGAAACTACGGCACATACGCTGCTAAGCACAAAACGAAACAGGAATAAATGATAAAAGGTGGGTGTGATAATTTAGATTTCACACTCACCTTTTTTTGACGGCAAGCACTTTCCGAGGAGCGAGTTTAAAACGGGCGTGACTGCTCCCCTGCGCGGGGCAATGACCGTGCCCCTGCGCGGGGCAATGACCGTGCCGCCTTTTCATCCGAATTGCAGGAGCGTGACCGCGCCGTACTTCGACGACGAGCTTGAATTGGGTACTCGCGCCGCAAAAGACCTCGAAACGGGGAAAACGGTCTCCGTTCCCGAAGATATGACTTACCCCGAATGGAAAAAAGTGTTTGTGGATAAGACAGAGACTGTGGCAGAGTGGAAGAATGCGAAGAATAACTCGCAAAATGACGTTGCAAATTCTGCTGAAAGTGGTATAATAAAAAATATAAGGATAGAGCATTTTAAACCGATTTATGATAAGGGTACAGTATCAAAAGAGTGTATTGATGAAATTGTTAATGCGCTTGGAAATAATAAACGCTATTTTGATGCTGTCAAATTAGTAAACATAGAGCGCAACAAAGACGGAACGATTGATTTATTGAGGACTAATGTTACACCTAAAGGAAATTGGGCGAATGTTTGCTTGGAAATCAATGAAGCATTTTTCAAGGAAAAAACTTTAGAGGATGTAAATGAAATTATTTACAACAATTATCTAAACGGGCATAGTGTTATACAAAATCTTTCGGATGCCATTATACATGAATGTGGTCATAAAGAATAAAGGCATTGAATTACCAAAACAAGCGCAAGAGCTTTACGATATGTATATAAGGGAGTGATTTTTATGTCGATAAAACTTAATCATCCGTGTACAAGATGTATAAATTCTATAAAGCGAGACCCAAGCATACCATATGGAAAGCATAAATGCAATGCTTTTCCTGCTGGTATCCCATATGAGTTTTTGTGGCAAAAAGATGTTACACAACTCGAAGAATGTAACAATGGTTATAAATTTGAGGAGAGCACTTAACGAAAGTTAGGTGCTTTTTTAGTGAGGTGAGAAAATGCCGAAGGACGATTATTTCTATAATGATGAAATGAAGATAGTTATAAGATATAAAAAATAGACGACCCCCCGCCTAATAGCAGAGGACCGTCTTTAATATTATAATACCACAATCTAATAAATTATGCAAGAAAAAATCAAAAGAAGGAGGGTAAATTTATGAAAAAATTATTTATCAGTCACCCTATGTGCGGCAAAACAAATGAGGAGATCGAGGCGATAAGGGCGGCGGCGATAGAGTCGGCGAAAGAGTTTTTGAAAGAAGATGTTGAAGTTATAGACAGCTTCTTCAAGGATGCGCCTGTGGATGCAAAGCCCTTATGGTTTTTAGGGAAAAGCTTGGAGTTATTGTCTGCGGCTGATGTTGCTTACTTACGATGAGATAGTGTATCAGGCGTTGCAGATGGCGACATCGGGCAGAGCGTTGGAAAGGTTATTTAAAGACAAGACAGGAAAACATACAACAGATTTCTTTCCCGATTACTTGCGTCTTATGGCAGAGAAAGAAACAAAATACAATGACTATGTTTATGAAACAAAAGATGGGTAAATGCTTGACAAAACAAGCATACAGATGTATAGTAATACTTGAAATGAAAGTCGATGTGTATTGCGACTATGCGTTACACGTGAACAAACCCCCAAAGAGTGCCAGCTCGATGGGGGGTTAAGTCCGAGGCTCAATGTGCCGTGCTATCTGTCGAGCTATTTGCAAATATAGAACGCTGCTATACTTGCCATGACAGATATTACAAAAGAAACTATGTAGGACATGCCATTACACCTACTTCCCTGTCGGTGGGAAACGACACGACAGTATTATAACATTATTTGACAAAATATTCAATATCAAAGCAAGCACTCCGAAAAGGGTGCTTTTTTAATGCAATAAAGGAGTGTCGGCTATGGTTTGAATAGATGATTTAGGCGACGATTTTGTAATATGTTTGTAACATAAAAAATGTAGATTTTTGCGGCAGTTTGTTGTATAATGGACTTAGTTATCGGGTATGCTTGGGCATACAAAAAATTACGAGGTATTATATATGTCAAAAAAAAGAAAAAAACAGCCGATAAAGCCCGCTCAGATAGCTCTTACGGCGGTACTTGCAATCGCTGCGGCAGCATCTACGGGTATGCTTGCAAACAGCAAAAGTCTTATAGAGGACAGCCGATACAATGATATCCTTAAAATGGACACTATCTACAATAATGTTTTTATAAATAATTACGAGGTCGGCGGCCTTACTCGTGAGCAGGCGCTTGAAAAACTTACCCGTGAGCAGCAGGAGGGCAAGTTTGAAAAAAAGGTCATCAATCTTCAGATACCATACGGCGGAATGAATGATTTTATCCCCGTTACTTATAAGGAATGCGGTATGAAATACAACTATGCGCCCGAGATAGAGGATGCGTACAATGTCGGACGCAAGGGCAGCAAAAAAGAACGTATTGCGGCTATCGAGGAACTGGAGAGCAAGGGTGAATTTTTCACATCCGAATACAGCTATGACAGGGATATGATAATCGAAACACTTAAAACCCATGAGTCGGAGATAAATTCCTATTACTCAAACGGAGAAAAAATGGATGTGGAAGCCACCGCCGATATGATAGTCGGTATGCTTGAAATAGACGCTTATGATTCGGGAATAGACATTCCGACAATTAAAGAATAAAATTCATTCGGCGTTCCGCAGGACAAATTTTTAGCGTGTAAGCCGCAGGAGCGAAGCGACACAGGCGCAGCGTAAAGAAAATTTGAGCGAATGAATTTTATTAACTATAGACGGAATGTCGGGAAATAGACATTCCGACAATTCAAGAATAAAATGAAAGGTGATAGACATGGCAGAGCGCTCGGCATCGAGCTACAGCATCAGAATACGCAGACGCAAGCGAAAAAAGCAGGAAAAGCGTAAAGTAAACAGAATATTGTTATTCACTCTGGCTGTAGTTGCGGCGCTTGGCATAGGCATAAAAGCCATAAACGACAACAGCGACAGGTTTGTCAATGTGTTTGCACAGTCGGGGGCGAAAGTGACTCGCGGTCCCAAGACTTATATGGAGGGCATAAAGGTTGACGGGATAGATATAGGCGGTCTTACCGTGGAAGAGGCGAAAACGCTGCTTGACGAGAAGATAGATACAAATCTGAGCGGCAATGCGGTCGTTATAAAAAGCACGGACGGCAGCAAAAGCTACACCTATTCCTATGATGATTTCGGTATCAGGTTTGATGTGGACAGGGCGCTGAGAAACGCTATGGAATATGGTACGGTCGATGAAGAATACGAGCATGATATGAACGTGCTTGCAAACGGCGGTGCGGATTTTTCGGTCTACAGTTACAACAGACCTAAGATCACAAGCTGTGTGCGAGCCATAGGCGCAGAAAATACGGCAGAACCGAGGAATGCTTCCTGCAAAAAAGTGAGCGGCGGTTTTGACATAACTCCCGAGCAGATAGGTTATTCGGTGGATGCCGATGCGATCTTGTCACAGACGCTTTCACTTATCGACAGCAGGACTTTTAACAGCGAGGTAACTTTTGATATAAATACGGTCGAGCCGAAAATAAAACAGGCGGATTTTGCGTATATAGAAAACGAACTTTCGTCTTTTGCAAGCCCATACTCGGGCGGCGATGCAAACCGTATACAAAACCTGCGCAACGGCTGTGAAAAGATAAACGGTACGATTTTATATCCCGACGAAGTATTTTCCACAAATGATGCTTTCAATCCCTGCACTGAGGCAAACGGCTGGGCAAAGGCGGGCACTATAGTCGGCGGTAAACTTGAGGACAGTATCGGCGGCGGTATGTGCCAGGTCTCCACGGCGCTGTATGATGCGGCGCTGTATGCGGAGCTTGAAATAGTGGAAAGATATAATCATTCGCTTAAAGTCGGCTATGCACAATATGCCTTTGATGCGACCCTTGCTGACGATTATCTTGACCTTAAACTGCGTAATAATACGGGTTATCCCCTTTACATAGAAAGCTACCTTACAGACAGCAAGGTCTGTGTCAATATTTACGGCTATAACCGTTTTGGCAGCGGCAGACGCGTGGAGCTTGAAAATAAGTTTATAGAGGATATACCGCACGGCGATTATGAGATAGTTTATGACGACAAGCTGCCCAAGGGCGAGGAACATATCGAGGTCGGTCAGCTTGACGGCAAAAAGTACGAGCTTTATAAAAAGGTATACGAAAACGGGGTTCTTGTCGATACCGTAAAAATAAATACCAGTACCTATAAGCCCAGAAACGGCGAAAAACATATAGGTACGGCAGAGGGTAATTCCTACGATGAGGAAGAAGAGGACACCGAAGAATACGACGAAGACACCGATTAAAAAAGGGCATTTTATGATGTCCTTTTTTTTGTGCCATATATGGTGGTATTATTAAAAAATGCCGCATTTAAGCGGCGTTTTTTTATTTAGGCATATCTTCAAATGCCGATTTTTCTTTTGCCTGTCTGAAAAGAACGAATTTTCTGCCGATAACAATCACAACATCGCTGCGTGTTCTCTCGGCTATCGTATGCGCAAGGTCGCGAACATCATCAAAGCAGTTGTCAAGGACTTTTGCTTTGATAAGCTCGCGTGCTTCGAGCGCTTCGTTCGCACTTTCAACAACTTCGGGACTTGCCCCGCCTTTGCCTATCATTAAAACAGGCTCAAGCTTTGTGGCTTTGGATTTTAAATATGCACGCTGTTTGCTTGTAAGCATTTTGTGCCTCCTTTATAGTATTGGTTTAAAGGCCATTTCTAAAGTTTTTTCCAACCTAATGTCTTATATATTTTTTCTGTTTCTTTTATAAGTTCTTCACCGAATATCCATATTTCATTGCGCCATGGATGCCCAAGATAACCGAAACTAAAATCTTCGGATATAAAAAACGAATAATCTCCGTCGGGGATGTAAGACGGAAAATAAGCATAATAACCACCATTTTCCATGAATACGTCTTTTTGCTCCTCTATATTGTGAGGGTCGTATAAAAATGTGCTGTGCTGCCAATCAAGGGCATATATTTTTTTGCTTTCGGGAGTTATTTTTGCAAAAATCTCGGGTATTACCTTTGAACTAAGATCTACCTGCGCATCCGTAATATCTTCAATATTGTAAATGATGTATGGCTTATTTATCTTAAAAGGCAATTTTACGTTTAAAGAATGTCCGCGGTATGATGAATCGGGATGAAATTTCAGCTTTTCATATACCTTGTTCCAAACGGCGGTATATTGGTTTTCGTTGGTTATAAGCATGATTACTCCTTGCGTAGATCTCTCAACTCGATATCAATGGAAGAACTCAAATTCAAGGTCGTATATCTTAACGGTATCGCCCTCGTTGATGCCTGCTTCTTCAAGTGCATCTATGATACCTTTTTCGCGCAGGTATTTCTGGAAGAAATTGAAGCCTTTTTCGGTGTCGATATTGGTGTAGCCCATCATCTTTTCTACGCCGACACCCTCGACAACGTAATAGTCATCGTCAAGCTTGGTGATAGTGTAGGGTTCTTTATCTTCGGGTATCTCCAACTCGTCAAATTCTTCGTAATCCTCGTCAAAAATAATATCCTCGGGGTAGTCTTTGAGTATATCCGCAACTTTTTGCATCAAATCGTCAAGACCTGTGTTTGTTGCGGCTGAAATAGGGCAGACTTCAATTCCCAAAGGCTCGTATTTTTCTTTTATTGCCTTGAAATTCTCCTCGGCTTCGGGGAGATCCATTTTGTTTACGGCAATGACCGTGGGGCGCTGTGAAAGCCCCTCTTTGTACTTTTCAAGCTCGTCGTTTATCTTTTCGATGTTTTCAATGGGAGAAACACCCTCCAAAGCCGCGCCGTCAACTACATGGATAAAGACTTTGGTACGTTCCACATGGCGCAGGAATTCGTGACCCAAACCGATACCCTCGCTTGCGCCCTCTATGAGACCGGGGATATCCGCCATAACAAAATCCTCGCCCCAGCGGCTTCTTACCACACCCAAGTTTGGACTGAGGGTAGTGAAGTGGTAGTTTGCTATCTTTGGGTTGGCATTTGTTACCATTGAAAGCAGGGTGGACTTGCCGACATTGGGAAGTCCGACAAGACCTACATCGGCGATAAGTTTAAGTTCCAGAATAACATCATATTCCTTGGCCGTTCTGCCGCGTTCGGCATATCTCGGTGCCTGACGGGTAGGGGTCGCAAAATGCTGGTTGCCCTTGCCGCCTTTGCCGCCTTTTATGATTATTCGCGGCTCGTTGGGTACGGTCAGGTCTGCCATTATTTTATTTGAGTTGGCTTCGCGGATGACCGTGCCTACGGGGACTTTTATAACGACATTTTCGCCGTCTGCACCCGTGCAGTTGCGCTTGCCGCCGTCTACACCGGGCATTGCCTTGAACATACGCTTGTAGCGGAAGTCCATAAGGGTGTTCAATCCTTCGTCGGCAACAAAAATAACATCGCCGCCTTTGCCGCCGTCGCCGCCGTCGGGACCGCCGTGTGTGATATATTTCGCACGGTAAAAGCTGACACAGCCGTTTCCGCCGTTTCCGCCTTTTATGTGTATTTTTACTCTATCGACAAACATAATACTCTCCTTTCGCTTTTATGGATGTGTAAATTGGAATTTGACGGGGAGTTAATGGCAAGCGTAAACCCCTCAGTCAGCCGTTGTAGTTTTGTGTTAAAAGCCAATAAAATGGCGGCTGACAGCTCCCCTAACGAGGGGAGCCAAGAAACGCGCACCGCAGTTACCGGA
>JAFUAF010000046.1 GCA_017460805.1 Bacillota bacterium
TCAGGCTAAGTTAGGTGCAAAATCGCCATTGGAATTTAATAAAGAAAACCAAGCAGCATAAAAAATCCGCCGATATATGCTACCGGCGGAAGAAAAATTTTTATTTTTTTAGTTGTCTACTTGACGGGGATACGTTCATAATCCCAGACCGTGGCAGTTTTTGTATTTATTATAAGGTTTCGATTACGATTGACACACAGTTAGTTTTATGTTAAAATCGAATTGAAAAGTTTTTTAAGGGGGAATAAACATATGAAAAGATTTTTATGCAGTGCAATGGCGGCTATGATGCTTTTTACATCAACTGCTTTTGCGGACACCACGGCCAATGTTTTTATCGGAAATAAACTTGTAAACTACACAGACCAGGCACCCGTTATTATCAACGACCGTACTTATGTGCCTATTCGTGACGTGTTTGAGGCTGCGGGATTTGAAGTAAACTGGAATGCCGAAACAAAGACTGTTACAATAAACAACGATTATTGCCAGCTTATGCTTTTTGTGCCTACAAACGGCATGCTGACACTTGACACAAAATATGATTTTGAATATGAAACACTTGAAAATCCTATTCAGATAGTAAACGGCAGAACTTTGCTGCCTTTAAGAGAGATACTTGAAAGCGTGAACTATAAGCTTGACTGGGATGCGGAGACAAAGTCTGCATACGTTAAGGACGAGAACGACTATGATGAGCTGAAGGCTTCAAGAGAAAAACTGGAAGCACTTTTCTCAAAAGAAAAATTCAAGGTAGATGAGTCAAAGCCAAAGGGAGAACTTACGAAGGAAGAGTATGCTTATCTTGAAAACTTTATAAATATTCTTGCCGATGTTGAGAAAATGGATGAAACCATGAATTTTTCGGATGAGTTGGACAAAATGACTCCCGCACAGGCAGAATTGCTTAAAAAGACGGTAAACGGCTATCTGTCCCAATTGTCGGATGTAGAATGCCCCGAAAGCCTTGAGGGCATGGAAGACGGTTTTAAGGATCTTATAGACAGCCTTTTTGACGATATTGCGGAGATCTCGGAGGCTTCACAGGCAAATCCCGATAATCAGGAACTTGCGCTTATGACAGGTCTTTCTCTTATCGTAAGTATTGCTGTAAAGGCAGACAGTGCTTTTGCGCCTGTTGACAAGATATGCAGAGAGAGAAATATAGATCTTAATGCTGTTTTCGGCGATAAGATAGATGGCGGAATTGCCGACTCTTTATTCTGATATTCCGGCGGGCTTTTTTAAGCTCGCCTTTTTACAAGGAGTGATTAAGAATGAAAAAATTTTTATCTGTACTGATCGCGGCGGCATTTATGGCTGTGCCCGTAATGGCTGATGTGAGTGTGAGTGTTGACGGACAAAACGTCAGCTACAGCGACCAGACGCCCGTTATAATCAACGACCGTACCTATATCCCCATACGCGATGTGTTTGAAAAAATGGGCTTTAAGGTGGATTGGGACGGCGAAAGCAAGGCCGTTACCATATCGGATGATTATTATATCATTGTGCTTATGACGGGTACGGACGGTATGCTCACGGCGGGAGCCGATCTAAATTTTACTTATAAAAAGCTTGAAAATACAATTCAGATAGTCAATGGCAGAACTATGCTTCCCCTCAGGGAGATACTTGAAAGCGCGGGCTATGAGCTGGGTTGGGATGCGGAAACAAAAACCGCCATTGTTGCAAATAAAAACGACTATTCAAAGCTTAAAATAATAAAGGCAGATACCGAAAAGGTATTTTCCGGCGGAAACGAAGCGGATTATGAAAAACTTTTGAGCGAAAAGCTTGAAAATAAGACGGAGCAGGAACAGCGCTACTGTCTTGGCGTTGCAACTATAATATCGCATCTTGATACGACAGACGGTGCAGCGGCTCTTAATGAACTTAGCTGTCCGAGAAATTTACAGTCAAAGGATAAAGAATTGAGAGAACTGTTTGTCGCACTTAATAACGACAGCATGGCTTATGCGGTATTTAAAGGCCAAAATCCCGATGCCGTAAATCAGAACCATATGGTTTCGCTTATGTTTGACGAGGCTGTTCAGCGCACAAAGACAAAAGCGTGGGAAATACTTGAAAATTTATAAAAAAGCGTAAAAGTGAAAAGGACCTCTTTGCAGAGGCCCTTTCCTGTGGAGAGTTGTATATGAATAATAGAGCAAAAGCTCTAACAGCTGAGCGGGAAAACTCAACTACAAATATAGTATATCATACTTTTTATGTTTTGTAAACAATTTTCGTCAATTTTTTTGAGGAAATATTGCAATTAAACAAGTATAAAAGCCATTTTGAAAGGAGAAGTGTCATGGCATACGAAGTAATAAGCTCCGAAAAGGTATATGAGGGCAAGGTTTTTAATATAGAAAAGGATAAAATAACACTTCCGGACGGAAGAACAGCGGTAAGAGAAACCGTAAGGCACAATGGTGCGGCGGCAATGGTAGCGGTGGATGAAGACGGCAAAATTCTTTTTGTAAGACAGTATCGTCATTCGGCGGGCAAGGAAACGCTGGAGATACCCGCGGGTACGCTTGAAAAGGGAGAAGATCCGTATGACTGTGCGGTGCGTGAACTGGAGGAAGAAACGGGCTATAAATGTGAAAAAATGGAATATATGTTCAATTTTTATTCTTCCATAGGTTTTTGCAGCGAGATACTTTATATTTATCTTGCCACAGGCCTTTCAAAGGGGACGGCCAATCCCGATGATGACGAGTTTATAGAGCTTGAACGCTATACACCCGAAGAGGCTGTTCGGATGATATTTGACGGCCGGATATGCGACAGCAAGACGGCAGCAGCGGTCCTTGCTTACAAACAATGGTGCTCCGATCCTCAAAAATGACATTTTATGAAAAAAAATATCGAAAATAACCTAAATATCTGTTTTTTGTATTGACTTTTTATTAAAATAATTATAAAATTGAATAGAAGTAATGCAATTATCCCATTTATATATGGATTTGATATAATAAGCCCGGCGGCGTATCCGGGAAGGCAATGTACATCATTGCAGGAGGAAGGTAGCTACTATGGCCAGAAGCAAAAAAAATGAAAGCTCATCCGCCAAATACTACAGTGATGATATGACAAAAGAAGTAGTTGGCAGATTGTTTGAACAGTATACGGCTGACGACGGAAAGAACTATTTTGCACCGTCAAGCAGAAGAAATACCAGAGCGGACGAGGAAAACGCACAAAAAGAAGAAGACAGAAGAAACTTCTTTGAAGAAAGCGGAGAATACGAAGAATATGAGGAAGAGGAAAAGCATGAGTCAAAGCTTTCGGGATTCCTTAAAAAAGCAAGACAGGTCGTTCTTCAGCCGGATGATGAGGACGATGATGAAGAAGAGGAAAATCTTGATGCTCCCGTGACCGATAATAACACGGTGCCGCAGGAAACAGCGGAGTTTGAACAGCCAAGCGAGGAAGCACAGCAGACTTATGTGCCAAGACGCAAGGAAAGACAAAAAAAGAAACCGCGCCGTGAAGAAAAGTCTGTTGAAGAGGAAATATTCTCGGATGATGTTCCTGTTGAAGAATTGAAGAAAAATCAGGCAAATGAACCGGAAAAACCGAGAAAGCTTACAAGACGCGAAAAAATGGAAAAGCGTGTTGAGGAAAAACGCAGACAAGCGGAGCCGCAGACGGTAACTGAAGTGCAGACGGCATCTGCCGAGAATTACGATGAAGATTTTGAGGAAGAAGAGTCAGAGATCATAGAGATCCCCGTTGCAAGGGTTGCACTTATTGCGATCATAGCAATAGTCGGACTTCTTCTGATCATACTGACACGCAACTGTATACATTACAGTTCGCAGCTTAAAGAAGCAAACTCCAAAATAGAGGAACTTGAAAGAATGAATACTTCTTCAACCTACGAAAAGGAGCTGGAGGAACTTAAAGCAAAGAACGAGGAACTGACAAAGCAGCTTGATGATATCAGAGCTGCGGCGGCAACTGTTTCCGCGGCAGACGGCACCTCAACAGCACCCGCAGCGGCTACGGGCGATCCGACAGTCGGTGCAGGCGGCGAGGGTGACACATCAAATTTAAGTCAGGGTACAAACTCATCTACAAGTTATCAGATCATGGCATATACGGGCGAGCCGCTTTGGGATTTTGCTGATTCCATTTATGGCGACGGCAGCCGTTATGAAGACATTCTTAAATTCAACAATCTTACACTTGACGATTTTGAGTCGGGTGAAGTAGGCAAGGGAACGGAACTCAAGATCCCGAACTGACAGTATCACAAATCAAATGCTCCGGTATGGAATTACCTGCCGGAGCATAAGTTTTAATATCGTTAAAATTCAAAAAAATCCAAAAAACGAGGTATAAAAATGAATATAGAAAATAAAAGTCTGCTTGAACTGCGCGAAATTGCAAAAGAAATGCAGTTAAAGGGTGTAACGGGTATGAAAAAAGCCGAACTTGCGGAACTTATTGCAAACGAATACAAAAAGCAGGCCGAAGAAGAAGCGCGTAAAAAAGCGGAGGAGACCAAAGATCTGCCGAAAGACAGTGACGAGGAACAGGCTTATTATGATGCAATGGAGGCAGCAAAACCCGATTATATGACCGAAATGGACAGCGGGGAAACGGGCGGGGGCGTGCTGGAAGTTCTTCAGGACGGATATGGTTTCCTGCGTTCGGAAAACTTTCTTTCGGGAGATAAGGATATTTATGTATCGCCCTCGCAGATAAGACGTTTTAACCTGAGAACGGGCGATCATGTATATGGTAAAATGCGCTATGCCAAGGAAAACGAGCGTTTCCGTGCGCTTTTGTATCTTTTGCATATAAACGGGGATCCCGCAAATAATGTGGGCAGAAGACCCGTATTTGAAAAGCTTACACCTGTTTATCCGGAGGAAAAGATAAACCTTGAATATAAGCAAAACGACCTTTCCACAAGGCTTGTCGATCTGATAGCGCCTATAGGCAAGGGACAGCGCGGTATGATAGTTGCTCAGCCAAAGGCGGGTAAAACGGTGCTTATTAAAAATATCGCAAATGCCGTTATCGCAAATCATCCCGAAATGCACGTCATAGTTCTTCTTATTGACGAGCGTCCCGAAGAAGTCACGGATATGGAGCGTTCCATAAAACGGGACAATAAAAATGTCGATGTTATATACTCAACTTTTGACGAGCAGCCCGAACATCACAAACGCGTTGCGGAAATGGTGCTTGAACGCGGTAAAAGACTTGTGGAGCAGGGCAAGGATGTAATGATACTTTTAGACAGCATAACAAGACTTGCGCGTGCTTATAACCTTATTATCCCGAGCAGCGGACGTACCCTTTCGGGCGGTCTTGACCCCGCTTCTCTCTATATGCCGAAGAAATTTTTCGGTGCGGCCAGAAATATAGAAGAGGGCGGAAGCCTTACTATTCTTGCGACAGCGCTTGTGGAAACCGGCTCGCGTATGGATGATGTGGTTTTTGAGGAATTTAAAGGCACGGGCAATATGGAACTTATGCTGGACAGAAGGATGAGCGAAAAACGCATTTTCCCCGCGGTCGATATTTTAAAATCGGGTACAAGACGTGAAGAAATGCTTTTAAGCGATGAAGAACTGGATGCTGTTTACTTTATCCGCAAAAACCTTAACAGTGCAAATTCGCAGGAGATGCTGGAACAGATAGTCGATATGCTTGATAAAACAAAGAATAATAAGGAATTTGTTGCATATATGAATAAATGTTCCGATGCACAGAAAAAGAAAAAATAAAATAATTAATTTTGGCTGTTTGTATTGAAAAATCGTGCTCGTTGTGATATTATCGTACAAAAGGGTAATAAATATTCTAAGGAGGAATTAAAATGAAAAAAAGCTTAAAAAGACTGACAAGTGCAGCACTTGCAGTTATGCTCGTGTCGGGCAGTGTTTCGGTAAAAGGTATCGAAAATCTGCTTCCTTCGGGCGGTTTAGGCTGTGTAGATGTTTATGCCGAGACCATAACGGCAAAGGCTGACGGTTGGAAAGAAAGTGCTTATGTTGAGTGGCTTCCGGTAAGCGGTGCGGCAAAGTATGAGGCTTATGTAAAGGCTTCGGGCGCAGCCGAATATACAAAGCTGGATGACGAACTTATAAGACAGTATCCGACATACTGCCGTGCAGATGCAGTCGGCCTTAAAGCGGGTTCTTATACAATGAAGGTTACCGCACTTGACTCGTCGGATAAGGAATTGGCAAGCTTTGAAAGCAGTACGCTTACTGTAAAGGCGCATAACAGACAAGGTTTTGCGTTTTCTTCGGGCTCTTTTGAAAAGGGTGCGGGTCTCGGCGGTTACAAGGCTGACGGTACACCCAAAGACGGTGCCGTTATCCTTTATATCACGGATGCAAACAAAAATACCATTACTTATGATATCGTTACAAACAACAAGGGCGGCACAACTAAGGGTACAGGCCTTGGTGGTATTATAAAACTTTTTGAAAAAGGTTATGAATCAAGACCTTTCATCTTCCGTTTTGTGGGCGAGGTAGCACCGCCTTACAGCGAGGATAAATTCAAGCTTGATGTTACGGATGAAGAATTCCATAACGGCAACAACAACAGCTACCGTATACTTGATGTTAAGGATAATATGAAGAATGTCAGCAAGGGCGGCATCACTTTCGAGGGTATCGGTGCAGACACCGTTCTTCACTTCAATTTTAACCTTACAAGAGCAAAAGATATCGAAATAAGAAACTTCGGCTTCAAGGATATGACAACAAAGGACGAGGACGGTGTTACGGTAACATCCGGTTCAACAAACTTCTGGGTACACAACTGCGACTTCTTCTATGGCGGTCAGGGCAGCGATAAAGACCAGGCAAAGGGTGACGGTACCGTAGACGTTAAAGGCACTCCCGATTACGGTCTTGTATCGGAAAATCATTTCTGGGACAACGGTAAGGCGCTTCTCTGCGGTCTTGGAGAAAGCTCGGATTATCATATAACATATACCGCAAACTGGTTTGACCATTCGGACTCCAGACATCCCCGTACAAGAAACGGCTCCGTACATGTTTACAACAACTATTATGATGGTGTTGCAAAATACGGCGTTGGTGTAACAAGCGGCGGCTCGGCTTTTGTTGAGGGCAACTATTTCAGAAATGTAAACGATCCGATGCTTATTTCCCAGCAGGGTACAGACGGCAACGGCAGCGGCACTTTCAGCGGTGACGACGGCGGTATAATAAAAGCTTACGACAACATCATGGTAGGTTCTTACCAGTATATCGAGGGCATCACCAAAAAAGAGGACGGCACAAAGTCTTACAACAAGTGGGCAGATGCTTATACGGTAGATACAAGGGACGAACAGCTCCCCGCAACGCTTACGGCAACAGCAGGCGGCACGGCATACAACAACTTTGATACAAAGCTTGATCTTGGTGTAAGTGCGGCAAACGTGCTTGCGGCAAAGGATGTTCCCGCTTTTGTTATCGCAAATGCAGGACGCTGCAACGGCGGTAACTTTGTATTCAAATTCAATAACGCATTTGATGATACGGATTATGAGGTAAACAGCGATCTTACAGCGGCTCTTGCGGCTTACAGAAACAATATCGTTACTATCGGCGGTACTGTAACAACACAGCCCGATACTACTGCTGCCGCTTCTTCTATGACGGGTGTTGACGGCAATTCCACCTATGCCGAAAGAGATCATGCAAACTATGGCTTTGTGAGTACACTTCCTGCGGAAACAGATCCTGCGGGCAACCGTGCAACAGGCGGCGGTGCTGTACCCGACGAGGTGACTATACCCGAAAATGCAGTCATCATCCCCACATCGGAGCCGACGGTATCATGCGATCCGTCAAGTACAGCCGTAAGCGATGAAAACTGTGTTATATATCAGCAGGACAGTGACGATTATCTTTTAAAGGATACATCAACAAGTGCTTCTACGGTATGGACGGTACCTTTTACGGCACAATCGAGCGGTGTTGTATATGTTACGGGACGTGTTTCCGGCAGCGATTCATCGGGCAAGTGGAATTTACTCAGAATAAACGGTAAGTATTCCGACAGCAAATCGGGACAGATAATTTCTCTTGCAAGCGATGCAGATAAAAAACTCAGCCTTTGGATAAAGGGTGCCGATGCAGGCAAGGCTATTGCATCTATGGGTAAAAATGCAAACTATTTCTATACATTTAAGTTGGATCTTGATAACAAGACTGCCGAACTTGATGTAAACGGAAAGGTCGTCAGTGCAGAAAGTCTTGATGTGAGCGAGATAAGCTCTATCGTTATGATGACACCTAAGTCAAAGGCTATCAATCTTACGGCTTCGCTTCCTATCGTTTATACACTTGGCGATACACCGGTGGCCGATGTTGTATGGGGCGACTGGGACGGTGACAAAGCGGTTACTGCAAGTGATGCAACATTCATTTTACAGTACGTTCTCACACCCGATAAAATGGATCATACGGAAGAACAGGTCAACAGATGTAAAGTTCTCGGAGATGAAAGCATTACCGCAAGCGATGCGGCAGCAGTGCTTCAAAAGACACTTGACGGAAAGATGAAATTCCCCGTTGAAAAATAATAAGGCCTGAATTTGGCTCGGTAAAAAGTGCAGATATTGCGAAAACAGTATCTGTACTTTTTTTGTTGGGGAAAATTACCGATAAAAAATCGAACAATTTTTCGAAAAAGTGCTTGAATTTATGTTCGTATTGTGTTAATATTAATATACAAAATTTTAACGGAGGCGATAATATGAAAGAAAAGTATTATATAGCAATAGACCTTAAATCATTTTATGCCTCTGTGGAGTGCGTGGACAGGGGTATAGATCCTTTGCGGGCAAGGCTTGTGGTGGCGGATGCGTCAAGGACAGAAAAGACAATCTGTCTTGCTGTGTCGCCGGCATTAAAGGCCTATGGTATCCCGGGCCGTGCAAGACTTTTTGAGGTCATACAAGCTGTTAAAGATATAAAAAAGCAAACGGGCAGGGAACTGGATTTTATTATTGCTCCGCCGCGTATGCACAAGTATATAGAGGTATCGTCCGACATTTACAGCATTTATCTGCGCTATATCGCACCCGATGATATCCATATATACAGCGTGGACGAGGTTTTTATAGATGCCTCAAAATATCTTAATATTTACAATACCACACCCCGCGGCCTTGCGGAAAAACTGGTGCGTGAGGTTTTGAGAGAAACGGGGATAACGGCAACGGCGGGTATAGGCACAAATCTTTATCTTGCAAAGATCGCAATGGATATTTGGGCAAAACACGTCAAGCCCGATGAACACGGCGCAAGGATAGCCGAGCTTAATGAAGAAAGCTATAAGAAAAATCTTTGGCCGCACAGGCCGATAACTGATTTCTGGCGTATAGGCAGGGGAACGGCGGACAGACTTGAAAAACACGGCATGTACACAATGGGCGATGTCGCGCGTATGAGCCTTTATAACGAGGAACTTTTGTACAGGATCTTCGGTATAGATGCGGAATTGCTGATAGACCATGCTTGGGGTATAGAGCCTGTTACCATGCAGGATATAAAAAATTACCGTCCATCGGTAAATTCCATAAGCGAGGGTCAGGTTTTGTCTTGTCCGTACACTAACGAAAAGGCGAGAGTCATCATTTTTGAAATGACGGATAAACTTGTGCTTGAAATGGTAAGACACGGCCTTGCGGCAAACTCTGTGACACTTGAGATAGGCTACGACAGGGAGAGCGTGGATAATAACAAATATAAGGGGAAAACTGTTCGTGACCGCTACGGCAGAGTAATACCCGAGCATGCCCACGGTACAGTCAGATTTGAAAGTCATACAAGTTCTTCAAAAGAGATAATAGCCCGAACATTGGAGCTTTTTGACAGAATAACCGACAGGGAACTTACTATACGCAGAATGTATGTAACGGCAAATAATGTACTGCGTGAGGATGAAATACACTCACAGATGGATTTTTTTACATCATATGAGGACAAAACAAAGGAGAAAAACCTGCAAAAGGCGGCTATAGAACTGAAAAACAAGTACGGCGGAAATGCACTGCTGCGGGGTATTAATTTTACCGAGGGAGCGACTGCGAGAGAACGCAACAGTCAGATAGGCGGACATAAGGCATAGGAGGGGCGGAAAGTGTATTATAATGATATAATTAACGAAAACAGACCGCAGCATAATAACGATGCTTTTGCCGCAAAACATCCGCGCATGCCCGTAAGTGACCGCGCGAAGATATTTTCTGCCTTTGCGGCTTTAAGAACGCATGAGCCTACGGCAAAACAACGCGAAAGGCTGACAGTCCATAAAATAGAACTTTCGCCCGATGATGCTCAATGTGTAAGTGATGCTTTGGTGCTTATAAAGGAAAGACTGCGCCTTGGCGAGGAGACCTGTGCGGCAGTAACGTATTTTGTGCCCGATGCCGAAAGGGTGGGCGAGGGAATATATACCACGGTAAAGGGTGTGGCAAGAAAAATAAACGAAGATATGGGCTATATAAAAATAGAGGATAAAAGCATTTTATTTGCCGATATTTATAGGGTCTCCATATAAAAAAACGGCGAAGAATGTATCTGCGCCGTTTTTGCTTAATATTCGTCTATCTGCTGTATACTGCCCGGGTTGCTTACCTGTACGGGCGAAAGGCTTGTGCGCAGGGTCTCGCTTGTGCTGTATTCTTCGAGCACATCCGATATCTGCGGTTTGTTGTTCACAAAGGTTATCAGACGGAACTCTCCCGTACCGTCTTCTGTCGAACAGCCAAGCAAACCGTCATGATGATTATAGAATTTCTTTATTCCCGCGAATGTTTCGTCGGTGTCCACCCTTACCGTTTCGCCCTGCTGTACGGAGTAGGTATAGAAGTAGTTTTCGTTGTTTGTGCCCCTGTTTAAAATAAGTTCGGGTATCATATCGCCGTTTACATCATAGATGATATAGCTGTTGCAGTCGTTTGATATAAGCAGTGCCTTGTATGCTGCCTTGTAGCCTGCAAAATTAAGGTCTAAAAGACGCTGATACAAGGTGTGGTATGCAGCCGTTATTTCGTCTTGCGTATCGGAGACTGCATTTGCCTGTGCTATAGCTTCGCTGAGTGCATCAAGTTCCTCTTTGACGTTGTTTGCGATGCTTGCACGTCCTACCGCAAGATATATCTCATCGGCAAAATTTTTAAAACTGTCAAGGGTCTGTCTGTCAACATCCTTGTTTATGCGGACGTTGAATTCTTCGACAGCCTCGTTAAGATATGCGACATAGTTTTCGGCGTCCATGTACAGTATATTGGGACTGTCGAGAAGTGTTTTTGCCGCATCTGCCGTTGCATTGAGCCTGTCTTTTGAAACTTGGCTGCACTGGCCTGCTTTTACACCGACTTCCGTACTGTCGGCAAGTTTTTTTGTGTCGTTGACAAGTTCTTCAAGCGTTGAGAACATTTCTTTGTCAATGGTAAAGGAGTAAAGTCCCGTTTCCGATGCTTTTGCATCCGCGTTGAAAGATACGGCGCGGAGATCGGTACTTTCTTCAATGGGGAAAGCGCCGCGGTATATCTTGCTGAATTCATCGGGAGCTTCGTTGTTTGTTGTATAGTAAATGCTGTGGCCGAAGTGCTCGTCGTCGGGCTTGAATTTAAGCTCCGTCAGCTTTACATAAGTACCCGGCAGTATATCAAGCTGAGGTATGGCGGGATCGGCCTGAGATGATGCTATAAGTTTTTGTATCGCGGGGTCGTCGGCTTTGTTGCTGTCAAGGTAGGTCTGTAAAAGTCTGTATGCCGACGAGGGGTCGGCAGAATTTATCATAAGAGCCGCCTCGCTGAAATTTTCGCCTTTGAGTTCGCGCCTTGCAAGCAGCAGTTTTGCATAGTCAACAGCTTCGTCGGTCTTGCCGTCTTTCAGATAGCAGTATATTATACCGCGGTATATTTCGGGTTTATAGGCAGAACTGCTTATTTTGAGTGCCTGATCGTATTCGGCGACTGCGGAGGCATAGTCTTTGGCTTCCGTATAGCTTTGGGCATTGCTTATATGCGCTTTGACCTGTGTTTTTTTGTTGTAGCTTTCCGCTGCGGAGTATACTATCGCACATATCAAAAGCAAAAATGCAAGAATAACGCCAACGGCTATCGGTGTTATTTTCGTTTTCTTTTTGCCGTAGGCACTGCGTCGGTTGTTGCCTAAAAAAATATTATGCTGTCGGTTGATATACATTTTTTTCATAAAACCGCTCCATTGCTAATTATTTATAGTTATATTTTAATCTTTGTCAGTGCAAAAATCAACAAAATTTGGAAAATAAAATATAATTGTAATATTAGTGTTATGTTTTGCGGTTTGTACTTGATTTATTACAAAAAATAAAGTATAATTTAGATAGGGCTATAATGGGGAACGATGAAAGGAAATAATATGGAGAAATTAAACGGTAAGTTATATATAAACCGATTGTGTGCCGCGACCGAACCCAAACTGCGTTTTAACGGCACAACAAGGGAAGAGTTTGACAAATGGAGAGAAAATACTCTTGCCGAAATAAAAAAAATACTTAAATTTGATAAATTGATACTCGCTCCCTTTAAGTGCGAAAAACAGCAGTCGGCAAACAAGCTTAAAAGCCCGAACGGCTGTGTTTACAAAAGGGAATTGTGGTATGTGGATACGCTTGAAGGACTTTCTGTTCCCGTTTTTGTTATGATACCCGAAAACGGAAACCAAAAGCCTGCTCTGGCTTTGCATTGTCATGGCGCTGACGGCAAAAACGGCCTTGTGGGCATCGTTCACAATGACATTACGGACAACGAGAAAAAATTTACTTTTTCTTATGCCTTTGATATGCTTGAAAAGGGTTACACGGTATTCTGCCCCGATATACTCGGTTCGGGTGCAAGAAAGCCCCTGACCTTGGAAAAACCGCAAAAAAGCGACTGTTCGGCGATAAATAATGCGCTTATGTCGCTTGGCTATAATCTTTTGGGCGTAACTATGTGCGAACTTAAAAGGGTGGTTGATTTTATAGCGGAATTTCAGAATGTAAATATGGACGAGCTTGTCTGTGTCGGCTTTTCAAGCGGCGGATTAAATGCGCTTTGGCTTGCTGCACTTGACGAGAGGATAAAGACCGTCTATGTAAGCGGCTATTTCCACAGCCTTAAAAAGACGGCTCTTCACAGCAATTTCTGCGGCTGCAACTTTGTACCCGATATGTGGGCAAGCCTTGATATGGATACTCCCGCTATGCTTGTCGCACCGAGAAAACTGTACATAGAAACGGGCAGGGACGATAACCTGAACGGTATCGACGGCCTTGAAAACGTGTATAAACTTGTGGATATGGTCAGAAAGGTCTATATCAATATATTTGAGTGCGCAAATTTCAAGTTTGAGGTATGCGAGGGCAAACATAAGTGGTACGGCGTTTTTATGGATGAATTTTATAGTAAGTGAATTATAGTAAGCGAATTAAATAATTGTACTTAAGCTCGCTTGAGTACAATTATTTATGAGCCCCATCATATCGTGAACGTCCAAATATTTTTGACGTTCACGATAAATAACCGGACTTAAGATTGTTTGAGTCCGGTTATTTTTGATTGGTGTTTTATAAAATTACGGGAAATTTATTGCATTTAAAATTCTTATATGTTATAATATTTTTAAATCATTTGAACTCATACAAGGAACTGTCCAAAAACGCTGAAAAACTCCAAGTTATGAAGGAGTTAGGTGTTATAGTTGTAAATGGTTTTGATGAATTAGGAGAGATATTAAAATAAATGGGATTATCAGGATTAATTTTACGAAAATATGAGAAGCTGGAAGTTGAAACAACAAAAAAAACACTATTAAACATATTAGATCTGTGCGGTTGTAAGTATACATCGGAATTTCATACATATTCTATTAGAAATCGCTTATATAATTATTATTTTATAAGCGTTTCACCTCAAATACATAATAAAAATTTTGTTATGTATTTATATGGAGATGTTGTCCCTGAATATAACAGAAATAACTTTGAATTTATCGAAAGTGATTTAGTCAAAGTTGTCAGCATAGAAGATATATACGGATGTGAAGAAATACTTCTGAAAATTTTGCATGAATATTTCAAATTTTATCCAGATGATTTTTTTTATAATGAACTTGAGTGGTATTATGATAAGAATATTATTAGCAAAATAATAGCAAGCTCAGATCAAAAAAATTGGTGCTATATTAAACCTTACAAATAAAGGATTTAATTAAATTATGGAGAAGCCGATTGTTTAAAAAAATAAGTCATACAGGGGACGGTTCGAGACCAGTGAAAAAGTCCCCATTCTCCCAAATTTTTGAATAAAAAAGCACAAAAGTCATCAGATTTGTGTTATAATTAAGTTGCGAAACAAAAAAAACGCAAGGAGATGACTTTTATGCTCA
>JAFUAF010000047.1 GCA_017460805.1 Bacillota bacterium
CCAATAACCCCGCTCAGCCCTATATCACTTTAACGGGGCTTACTCCCGCCGCAAGACTTGCCGAACTGAAAGACTTTGCGGAAAATCTTGCGGGCGTGGAGCAGAATAGTTAAATTGGAATTTGACGTGGAGAAGGATGTAGCGTGTGCGCACTATAAAAAGCTGAGCCTTTAGGCTTGTCCCGCTTCAGCGGACAGTGGCGCCGCTCGCTGCGACGAATGGGTGCTTTCTTTCGGGGCTTATTCACCCTTCAGTCGCGCTTCGCGCGCCAGCTTCCCTAAAGGGACGCCAAGGACGACACCCCGTTTCTTCAATAGCTACGGCGGGAGTTTCTTGGCTCCCCTTGCTCAGGGGAGCTGTCAGCCGCCATTTTATTGGCTTTTGACACAAAACTACAAAGGCTGACTGAGGGGTTCGGTCATTACCCCGCGTAGGGGTTTACGGCAGCCATTATATCCCCGTCAAATTCCAATTTATATGTAGCCATTAAACAGCAAACATTACTTTTTCACACAAAAAAACGACGGACAAGATCCGTCGTTTGGAACAGGGGTGGAAGGAATCGAACCCTCGCTAAAGGTTTTGGAGACCTCTGTCATACCATTTGACCACACCCCTATATTCTTTTGTTTCACAACTATTTTATTATAACACGATAAACAGAATAAGTCAATAACAAATTTAAAAATAATTCTAAAATCAAAACAACAAGACAAACCATATCAAACACAACAAATATCACATCACACCAAAATATCACAACAACTTGAATATCAATATCCAAACACACAAACACCGATTCTCAACCGTCAAATTTCAACACAAAGGCCCCTAAATAAAGAACCGCTGCAAAAGCAGCGGCTCTTATATTTAAAGTATAAACTTTAATTATTCATAATCGAAGATTATGTCAGAGAAAAGTTCGTCATACTCGTCTAAGGAGATCTGAGCCTTAGCGATATCCTCTTCGCTCATATCCTTGGAAAGAGTCTTAAGGAACTGATCGTACTCAGTATTTCTGGATGTAAAGTTAGACTGTACATCAGAAGCTAAGCTTGAGTAAATAGTCTCAACGATCTTGTCTCTCTTAGCTGTTACTTCGTCAGCCTTAGCGAGGATGTCCTCTGCTGTAGCTTCTTCAAGAGATGCATCTTCAACGATCTCTTCTACAACTTCTTCAACGGAAGCGCCTTTTTCAGCTGCCATAGCAACTACCTTGTCATATACCTGAGCAAGAAGAACTGCAAGAGATGCTCTGTTCATGTATACCTTAGGTTCGAAGTTAGCGCCTGTACCGGATACCATACCCTCTTCTACAAGGTATGCTGTGTAAGGAGCTGCCCACCAGGAGATCTCATCATAATCAGCAAATCTTGTGAGGTTATCCTGGCTTGTTGTTGTAACAGTCTCGCCTAAGAATTCGAATGTCTTAGCAACGAGTACCATCATTTCTTCTCTTGTACAATAGTTCTCAGGCTTGAATGTATCATCGCCGTAACCGCTTGCAATACCGATCTCGTAAGCAACGCCTACAGGATTATAGTAGTACTTGTTAGCAGCAACGTCGCTGAAGTTAACATTTGCGGAACCCTTGATACCAAGAGTATTGTTGATCATGATCACGAAGTCAGCACGCTTGCAAGGATCTGCAGGACCGAAGTTGCCGTCGCCGTAACCGTTAACGATGCCAAGTTCAGCGAGCTTCATAACAGAGTCATAAGCCCAGTGAGACTTAGGTACATCAAGGAAATCATCTACAGTCTTTCTGTCTGTAGGAGGTGTAATAAGAACATCAGCGCCGTTCTTGCCCTTTACATAGAAGGAACCTGCAGGAGCGGAAACTGTTGTCTTTGTGCCGCTTGTTGTAGCTTCTGTAGCCTTTTCAGCACTTGTTGTAAGTCTGTGTGAACGGCCACCGCCGCCGCCACCGCCGCTGCTGCTTGAGCTGCTGCTCTTTGCAGTAGTTGTTGTAGCGTTGGATGTAGTAGCTTCAGTCTTTGTTTCGGATGTTGTAGGAGCTGTTGTAGTAGCTTCTGTTGTAGCAGCTGCTGTTGTAGCTTCTGTTGTGTCATCATCGGAAGGTGAAGACTTAGTTGTTGTTGTTTCAACTGTAGTAGCTTCTGTTGTAGCTTCTGTAGTTGTTTCGTCAGTAACCTTAATAAGTACTGTGTTGAATACGCCTGTGCTGATAGGAGCGTTTACAGAACCGAGTTCATCTCTGAAACCTTCCTGTACAAGCTCGATACCAAGGCCTGTCTTAGCTGCTAAAGAACCGTCTTCAAGAGTAACCTTTTCGCCGGCATTAGCATTCTTAACTGTAAATGTCATTGTGAAGAGAAGACCGCTGTCTTTTACAACATAGTTAGTGTCTTCGTTCTTGCTGAATGCAGCAAACTTAACGCGGCCGACTGCTGCTGCTGTCTTGCCAACCTGGTCTGCTGTGTAATCTGTGTTCTCAGCCTTTACAGTATAAGAGATCTGCTTGTTGAAGAGGTCTTCATCAAAACCGATATCATTCTTAACTGTTTCGCCGAGAGTAACCTTTGTAGCTTCAAGTACATCTGCATTGTAGTTTACAAAGAATGTGAAGTTGTTGAAGCCTGCAGCTCTGTTCTCAAGATAGAAAGGAACTTCGATCTGAGTAACGCCTGCATCCTTAACATCATCAGCAACTACTGCGGAAGACTGACCGATGTAAACATTGATCTCGCCTGCGCCCTCAACAGCTGCTGTTGTAGCCTCTGTTGTAGCTTCTGTTGTAGCTTCTGTTGTTGTTTCAACAACTGTAGAGCCGCCTGCTGCTGTGAAGTATACAGCGTATACAGGAACGTTTGTACCCTTACCGATGAAGAGTATCTGGTCGCCTGCCTTAACATCTGCTGTAAGTGTTACAAAATCATCAGTGCCGGATGCTGCATATTTAGCATTTGCGCCTAATGATGTAAAGCCATTTGTTTCGTCGCCCTTAACAAGAGCTGCTGTCTTGCCGTCGTTTACTTTACAGTCAACAGTGATAGTACCGTCAGCCTTAACGTCGATAGCAAGAGCTTCACGGAAAGTACCTGCATTGGTATCGTCACCGTCAAGTGTTGTCTTGCCTGTGTTCTTTCCGCCTGTCTGATAGTGATAATCATATTCCTTGTCAGAGAATCCAACGTCTGCTACGTTGTCTTCTTTAAGAACAAGTGTGTTGTCGCCGCCGGAAACTGCGGGAACCTTTGCAACAAGGTTAGCATCGTCGATAACCGTGTCGCCTACATTGTAAGTAGCTGCACCCTTCTTAAGAAGGTTGTCGCCTGCGGGAGCGGGTTCAGCGCTCTCTGTTGTAGCTTCTGTAGTATCCTCTACTGTTGTAGCCTCAACTGTTGTAGCTTCGGCTGTTGTAGCTTCTGTAGTTTCCTCTACTGTTGTAGCCTCTGTTGTTGTGGTATCTACAACAGGAGCATCACCTGTAGGAGTGATGTCTACTTGTAATACGTTAAGACCTGATACTTTACCGGGAATGAAGAAATAGTAAGTACCTGCCTTGGGTGCGCTGAGTGTAGGAACTGTGTAGTTTGTGCCCTCGCCGTTGGGTCTGAGAGTTTCTGCTACGTCAACTACCTCATAAGTTGCATCATCAATAAGAGCAAACTTAGCGGATTCTTTACCTGATGTGCTTAATGCACCGTATACTGTAATATCTGCTGCGCTTGTTAATTCGATCTTAAGGCCTTTTTCAACGTCTTCTGCAGGGATATAACCCTTAACAACGTCATCAGCGGCGATCTTCTGGTTACCGTTACCAATCTGAACGGCATTGTTGCCAACTTCGTTGCTGAAAGTCTTAGCGCCATCGTTGAAAGATGCGTTTACGGACTTAACTGCAAACGGAGAAAGACTTGCGCTTGAGAGCCATACGCTTATACCGTTTGTAAGGTCTGCTCCCTTTGCAAAATCTGCACCTGCCGCAACCTCGGGAAGATCGGACATAACAACGCTTATCGTTTCTGCTGCCGCTGCTTTAACTGCGCTCTCAGCAACTGTAGGTGCAGCATATACAGGGTTAACAAAAACGCTTGTAAGAAGCATACTTGCTGAAAGTACTGCACTTACAATTCTTTTTGTTGTTTTTTTCAATTGTACTTCCTCCTTTTTTATTTTTTAATACCCTCTTCTGGGTATACCACACCCCAAAAGAACATATTTGTACAGGTTTAATTATAAATGATAAATCGCAAAAAGTCAATTTGAAACATGATTTTTTTTTACTTTTTACACTTTGCACAATAAAATTTCGATTTTTTAGTAATAATTATCACACTTTTTTAAGCTTGGCAAGTTTCGCAAACAGCTTTTTTGTGGCATTTGGAAACTCTATCGTCAGTTCGTAATCGGCACCCGCAGGTGTTACATCCTTAACGGTACCGATGCCGAATTTAAGGTGTTTTACCTTGTCGCCGACTTCAAAGACCACATCCGTATTCTGCGGAGCTGGCATGGAGTACGGTTTTGTCGTAAAGCGTGTCTGACCGACATAGGCCTGTCGGCTTGGTCTCGGCGGTTCTATGGAAGTCTGCCTTGCCTTGCTTTTTGACGGGTCTACGATGTCCAGAAGCTCCTTGGGGAGTTCTTTCAGAAAGTCCGACGGGGAGTTGTACTGGGTCTGACCGAACTGCATACGCTCCTTTGAAAGGGTTATGTAAAGCTTGCGTTTTGCACGGGTTATGCCCACATAGCAAAGCCTGCGCTCCTCTTCCATGGCGGCAGGCGTTTCGGACTGCATAGCCCTGTAGCCCGGGAAAATGCCATTTTCAAACGCCGCAATAAAAACGGTGTCAAATTCAAGACCCTTGGAGCTGTGCAAAGTCATAAGCACGACCGCTTCTTCGCCCTCTTCCAGTCCGTCAACGTCCGCAACCAGGGTAACTTCCTCCAAAAAGCCGGCAAGACCCGTCTGTCCGCTTGCCGACTGCGTAAATTCCGCCGCCTTGCTGATAAGTTCGTCTATATTGTCCGCCCTGCCAAGCGACTCCTCGGTGTTTTCCGCCACAAGTTCTGCCCTGTAGCCGCTTTTTATAACTATCTCGTTTAAAAGCTCCGCCGCATTCTCCTGCTTTTCGGGCGCGGTAAATTCGTTTATAAATGTATAAAAATCATAAAGCGATTTTGACTTTGACTTTATGTCGGGTATCATTTCGGGCATGGAAAGCGCCGTCATAAGCGGTGTGCCCGTTTCCGCACAGTAAGCCAGCAGCTTTGCCACCGTGGAATCGCCTATGCCGCGCTTGGGCACATTGATTATACGGCTCAAAGAGATCGTATCGTTGGGATTTGCGATAAAACGCAGGTATGCAAGCATATCCTTTATTTCCTTGCGGTCGTAGAAACGTGTGCCGCCAAGAAGTCTGTAGGGGATGCCCGCTTTTACAAGCGCCTCTTCTATGGTACGGGAAATAGCGTTGTTTCTGTACAAAACAGCAAAATCGCCGTAGGGCTTGCCCGCATCATGGCCGTCTATCACGGTTTTTGCGATAAACATAGCCTCTTCCTTGTCGCCCGAAGCACGGTAGACGGTTATCTTTTCGCCGCCGTCTTGCTCCGTCCACAGGCTTTTCGCCTTACGCGCATTGTTATGGCGGATAACGGCATTTGCCGAATTAAGGATATTTTCGGACGAGCGATAGTTCTGCTCCAGTTTTATGACAGTCGTATTTTTAAAATCGTCCTCAAAATTCAGGATATTTCGTATATCCGCACCTCTCCAGCCGTAAATACTCTGATCGTCATCGCCCACGGCGCAAAGATTGCCGTGACCGCCCGCAAGCAGCTTTATAAGCTGATACTGTGAAGCATTGGTGTCTTGGTACTCGTCCACCATTATATAGTGGAAACGCTGTCTGTATTTTTCAAGCACATCGGGGAAACCGCGGAAAAGCATGACCGTTTTAAAAATAAGGTCGTCAAAATCGAGAGCATTGTTGTCTTTCAGGCGCTGCTGATAAATTTCGTACAGCTCGCCGACTTTTTTCATGCGGAAATCCTTTTCCACCTGTATCATATATTCACGCGGCGCAACAAGGGCATCTTTCTGCTTGCTTATCACATTCATAACGGCCTTTACGGGATATACCTTGTCGTTTATATTCAGCTCTTTATAGATATTTTTCATCAGCCGCTCGCTGTCGTCCGAGTCGAATATCGTAAATTGGTTCGTGTAGCCCAGTTTGTCTATGTTGCTACGCAAAATACGCACGCAGGTCGAGTGGAAAGTGCTTACCCACACATTCTTTCCCTCCTCGCAAAGGGCGGAAACACGCTCTTTCATCTCTCTTGCGGCCTTATTGGTAAAGGTGATGGCAAGGATATTGGAAGGCTTTGCCCTGCCCGTTTCTATTATGTAGGCTATGCGGTGGGTAAGCACGCGCGTTTTGCCCGAACCCGCGCCCGCAAGCAGCAAAAGAGGGCCGTCTGTGGTAAGAACGGCCTGTTTTTGCATGGGATTTAATTTATCTATCATTTCATTTATCATTTGTTTCTTCTCCAAGTCTGTCAAAAATCATTGTGTAGCTGTCGTTGCCGTAGGCAAGCGAACGGTTCACACGGCTGATAGTTGCCGTGGAAGCACCTGTTTTTGCGGCTATGGCAGCATAGGTCTCCTTGTCTTTCAAAAGCTTTGCCACTTCAAGGCGCTGCGCAAGCGACTGTATCTCATGCACGGTGCAAAGATCCTCAAAAAATTCGTAGCACTCGTCCGTGTTTTTAAGCTGCAAAATACTGTTGAACAAAAGATCGACAGCGCCGCTTTTTAAATCATTTTTCATATTGCTCTCCTTTTTTTCTCTATAAATGAGACCGTCTTTTCAACGTCTGTGTTTATTATCAGTTCTTCGGGCATATCCGCCTCTTCAAGCATGGGGAAAGTCTGCGAAAAATCCCCGATATGCGTGTAAAAATGCGCATCGCTGCCTAAAATAACGGGGTGGTCGTACTTTTTGCAAAGTCTGAGCATCCCGACCGTCATTTCCTCGCCGCCCGCTCTGCCGCTGCCTTTATTATAGGAAGAGTTATTTATCTCCAAAAGGACATCGTTTTCGGCGGCCGCACGCACGATAGTCTCCATATCAAAGGGATAGCGCGGGTCACAGGGGTGGCCGATAATATTGACATACGGGTTTTTTATCGCACCCAGAAGCGCCGCCGTGTTCTCTTCAACGGTACCCGGTTTTATGCAGGGCGGGTGCAGGCTGGCTATGGTGTAGTCCGTGCGTTCAAGCTGATACTTTTTAAGGTCGATACCGCCCTCAAAATCAAGGATATTCAGCTCCGCGCCGACCATCAGCTTTAATTCGCCGAACTGCCGCGGTATCACACCTATATTGACGAAATAAAAATCCCCGGTCGAAAACGGCATCGCAGGCGCATGGTCGCTGATACCAAGCAGTTTAAGCCCTGTCTCTTTGGCATAATCTATATTCTCTTTGAATGTGCTGTACGCATGACCGCTTGCTATGGTATGCGTATGCAGGTCTATCGGATATTTCATTTTTTCACTTCCTGTCAGGCGAAAAATGTATGATTCGGGATTTAACGCCAAATTCTCACAGTATGATTATACCACAAAACCCGCCTGTGTGCAAATCAAATTTCAAAGTCTTGTCAATGCTTCGGGTTTATGTTATAATTACGGTAAATCAAGTTATTATTGTATATTTTATGATGTATAATATAGAAAGAAAAGGAGGCGCACTATGAACATACAATGGTATCCGGGGCACATGACCAAGACAAAGCGCATGATGCAGGAGAACATTTCTCTTGTGGACATTGTTATAGAGCTGCTTGATGCGCGCATACCGTACAGCAGCCGCAACCCCGACATAGACAAGCTTGCGGCGAACAAAAAGCGCATAATAATACTAAACAAAGCCGACCTTGCGGACGAAGCCAAAACAAGCGAATGGGTGAAGCATTTTGAGCAGAACGGCATCCGTGTTTTGCTTGCGAACAGCATAACGGGCAAGGGGCTGAAATCCATAACGGAAGTTTCGGAAACGCTTATGGCGGAGAAGAAAGAGAGACTGAAACAGCGCGGCAGGATACGCGTACCCACCCGCGCCATGATAACGGGCATCCCGAACGTTGGCAAATCCACGCTTATAAACAAATTTGTCGGCAAGTCCACCGCAAAAACGGGCGACAAACCGGGTGTTACCCGCGGCAAACAATGGGTGAAGATAAAACGTGATTTTGAGCTGCTGGACACCCCAGGCATACTGTGGCCGAAGTTCGAGGACGAGCGCGTCGGCACAAACCTTGCCTTTACGGGTGCTGTGAATGATGATATACTGGATATTGTCGAGCTTTCGCAGCTTCTTATAGAAAGGCTTCGGGAGATCTATCCGCAGCAGCTTAAAGACCGCTATTCAATAGACTTTGACGAGAACACCAAGCCCCATGAGATACTGGAAGCGATAGGCGTTTCGCGCGGTTTTAAGGCAAGAGGCGGAGAGGTAGACTTCAAGCGCACCTCAACTATTTTTATAGATGAATTCCGCGCCGCAAAACTCGGACGGATGACACTTGAGACCCCCGCCGAGATAGCCGCACTCTATCCCGAAGAAAATAAATAAAAAATGTATAAAACATCCTCAAAAGGGTAAAATACTCTTACAAGGCAAAAAAATCATTTCATATCCCAAAAGCCTTGGAAAATTTTATCGGAGGACATAAAAATGGACAACAAAAAGAACAAGAGTTCAAAGTCTGACAGAGCAGAGTTTGCAAACGAGCTTAACGCCGACCTTAACAAGAAGGACAAGGGCGATAAGAGCGACAAGAGCAGCGACTGCAAATAAAAAAAAACGGAGCCTGTAAAAAGGCTCTGTTTTTTTATTGCTTTTTGCTTTCAAAATATGTGCCGACATCTTTGCCGTCCATTATATCGTAGAGGTTTTCGGGGTCATCGCCGTTTGCAATTACCATATCTATACCCTTTAAACCTGCTATTTTAGCGGCATTGAGTTTTGTTCTCATTCCGCCCGTACCCTGTGAAGTACCGCTGCCGCCCGCGCGGGAGATTATCTCGTCGGTAAGTTCCGAAATGCGGTGGATAAGCTTTGCTTCGGGGTCTTTGCGCGGGTCTGCAGTGTACATACCGTCAATATCGCTTAAAAGTATAAGCAGGTCGGCCTTTACGCAGGTCGCCACTATTGCCGCCAAAGTATCGTTATCGCCAAGGGCGTTAAGCTGTTCCATTTCGTCAAGGCTGACGGTGTCGTTTTCGTTGATGATGGGCAGAGCGCCCATTTCAAGCAGCCTGTTAAGCGTGTTTTCGATATTTTTGCGGTTTGCGCCGACAATATCCGTCCCCGTAACAAGAACCTGTGCCACGGTGTGATTAAATTCGCCGAACAGCTTGTCGTATGTATACATCAGTTCGCATTGTCCGACAGCCGCAGCCGCCTGTTTTGTCGGGTTATCCGAGGGCTTTTCCTGCAAACGAAGCTTGCCTACGCCCATTGCCACAGCGCCCGACGATACCAACACCACCTCGTGCCCGCTGTTTTTTATATCGGAAAGCACCTTGCACAGATTTTCCACAAGGCGGATATTAAGCATACCCGTGCTGTGGGTCAGCGTGGAACTGCCCACCTTTACTACTACTCGCATTTTTTTACCCCCATATCACTTTGAGACCTTTTCGCCAAGGCTGTTTTTGCCGCCCGTGCCGTCGGTATCAAAATAATTTATTGCGCTTAACAGCGGTGTGTCGCTGTTGTTTTTATAATTTGTGTTGTCCGTGACAGTCGCTATAACATCTGGCTCGCCGCCGCCGTAGGAAACAACGCCCTTTACGGTATAAGCGTAGTTTTCGGGCTTGTCGCTGTAAAGACGGATATTGGCCGCCTTGTTGTTGTAGCTCTTCACATTTTCAAGTATAAGTGCGGGGTTTGAATTTGTGGTTATGCCGTTGTGTAAATTGTCATAAGCCTCGCAGTTTATGAGTTTATGCGCGACTGCCACATTTTCGCCACCCAGCTTGAAGCCGTTGTTGCCGCCCAGTTCGTAATTTGTTTCCGTGCCGTCGTCGTTAAGGTGTACGCCGTTTTTGTATGCAACGCAGTTTTCAAGCGTTACCGCACCGATAGCGCCCGTACCCGTCTTGGTGTACAGATCCCAGCCGTCGTCCACATTGTGGTGAGACTTGCAGTTTTTGAATATATTGCCCTCGCCGACCGTCAGTTTTGCACCGAAACCGTCCGCATTTATGCCCGACGGGTCGCAGTTGTTGTAAGACTCACAGCCGATTATTTTGTTGTTTGACGGCCATGTTTTCTTGTCGTCGCTGCTGTCCGTGCGGCTTATCTGAAGACCCATGTCCTGATTATTATAGAATTTACAGTTTTCTATTATGTTATTGCTGCCGCCAAGATGAACGCATTTAAGGTTCGGACCGCCGTTTGTAAATTCAAGTCCGCTGATATTCCAGTAATTGCCCGAAAGCACTGCACCCGCGGAAACACCCATAAAATCAAGCACTACCTTGCCCTCGCCTTTGACAGACTTATAAGCCGAAGCCGTGCCGTCATTGCCCTTTGCAATTTCTATAGGCGTATTTCTTGTGTATGTGCCCTCGGCGATAACAACAGTCTGACCCGGCTGAACAAAACCTATTGCGCTGTCTATGTCAAAAGGATGCTCCTTTGTGCCGTCGCCCCTGAAGCTGCCGCTCGGCGAAACATAGAGTTCCGAAGCCGATTTGTTGATATTTTTCTGATAAACCGTGTGCCTTAAAACTATAGGCGAATAATCGGTAAGCGCCTGTGTGTCGTCGGGCGTGTATACGACCGTAAATCTGTTTGCCGCATTTGTATGCAGCTTGACGGGTATAGAAGCCGCCTTTTCAATATCCATATCACGCGCAATTATATTGTCGTTGAGTTTTATTGTGACACGGCCCTTTGTGCTGCCCTGCGCGGACAGATCGAGGGTGTATTTGCTCTCGGTCGTATAAGCCGCGGACTTCACTTGTATATCCGCCGTTTTTCTGTTGTCCTTGGCCGCACTTACAGTCTGGCTGTAGGCCTTGCTGCCCGTGTAATACTTCACGTTTTCAACATCTATATCCGCCCAGCGTGCCGTAAAGAAGCCCACATAAGCCTGCGGAGTCTGTGTCGAAAGGAAGGACTCGTCATAATAAAATTCGTCCTTTGTCTTTTCGTTTTGGTAATCGTAGCAGCTCACATACAGACCGCCGTTCACTCTCTGCATTGTAAGGCGGTATTTGTTGCCCTCTGCGGGGAAAGTTTCGGAAAGAGCATCCGGGCCTATTCTTGTGCCGCCGCCGTCTATCGCCTCAACGCCCGTTCTTACAAGAAGATTGATCCTGTTTAATTTTGTCTTTTTCTCGTAAGAGGGGTCTGTGGTGTCGCTCGGCCAGCCCGTACCGCTGTAGCCGCCTAAAATAGCCATATTTGAAGCAAAGACCTTGCTGCCGTCCATAGGTATGGAAACGCCGTTTTCGTCTTTCTTTGCAGAAGCCTCGTCTATCGTCTGCTCTCCGTCCGTACCTGTCAAAGGCACAGCGTCACGCACCATTATACCAAAGGCTTCCTGACCGTTTCGTTTTTCGTCGTTATTGTCATGCTCAAGATATTTGTTTACGGTTATATCTGCGGAAAGCGTAAAATCTTCGTCCGAAGATACCTGTGTATAGTAGTAGTTCATGCCGTCATGGTCGTTGGTTATCTTGCCCGCGCCGCCCCATGAACGTACATTTATCTTGCCGTTTACCGTGCCGTAGTCGTCGGCTGTTACGCTTGTCTTTTCGGCATCGTCATAACCCGAGGACTGGCCGAAAGTGCCTTTGCGCCAGTAATGCTCTTCGGGCTGAACAACAGCCGCTTTTATCGAAACGGGAGAAAGTTTGGCATCGGTCGGCCGAATCGTGATAGTATATTCGCCCTCCGACGAGGTATCTACAGCGGAAGTATCGACTGTATACGCATTCGTTTCCTCAACTTCGCCGTTGTCGTATTCTATAGCCGCTTTAAGCTGTGTATCTATCTCATCGCCGACAGAATATACGGTTCTTGGGTACTTGGTAACAACAAGTCTTTCCGCGCTGCGCGCCTGTACGCTTATATCAAAGCCCGACTCTGCACCGCCGCTTACGGGAGCGACCTTTACATTCAGTTTTTTCTCCGTAAAATCGCTGTCAAAGCCCGTTACTGTATATTCGTTCCTGTCGAGTATCTCGCTTGTGCCGTCGGAATAGAAAGCCGTGACTTTTATGCCCGAAAGGTCAAGCTCGTCCCCGATATAGTATTTTGTCTTTGCGGGCGGTACGACTTCAAGCTTTGTGACAGTCTTTGCGGAAACTTCCACCTTGAAACGTCCCGCTGCCTTGCCCGCTTCATATCCCTTTGCGCTCTTTCTTGTGACAATGGCATCAAACTTGCCCGCCGTGGGCAGAACATCGCCGTCTTTTACATTTTTGCCGCCTATTTTTATGTTAAGATCATCGGCATCGAGAATTTCCGTGCTGCCGTCGCTGTATGTCGCCGAGACCTGCATACCCTGTGCGCTGAATACGCCGTTTTTGGCATAAACCGTCTTGACGGGCGTATAATCCACATTTATATCGGTAGTAATACGCGGTTTTACTGTCACATAAAGTTCTGTCTTTGCAGAGCCGAGACTAACGATAAGCTTCTGCTTGCCGAGTTTTTCGGGCTTGTAGCCCTTGACGGAAATTTCACTTGTTTCAGCGGAAGAGCCGTCCGTATAGTTTACCAGAGCGGTAACGGGAGAAAGGGGCTGTCCGTAGAAATATTCGGTCTCCGCCTTTGTTACCGTTATTTTTTCGGGGCGCTTGTCCGCAGTTTCAAGCTTTACGTTTTTAAAGCTTGCCTTTGCGTTTCTTGCTATGTACAGGGCGGGATAGATATCGCCGTCAAAGCTGTAGACCTCGGAAGTATAGGACTTGTCGCCGCAGGTAAAAGTATACATATTACCCGATTTTGCTATCGTAAGGTCAAATTCGCCCAGTTTTTCGCCCGTGTTTTTAAAGGTATCGGAAAGGGCATCGCCCACAGCTTTTTTATCGCTGTTGTCGCGGATAATGGGATAAATTGCCATATCGCTCTTTTTATCGGGCGCGTAGCTGCCCAAAAACAGCGAATCGGTGTAGGTCACATCATCCGTCTTGTTGAATACATCATCAAGCACCGCTATGCCGACAGAACCCTGCTGGGGGTTGCTGCTCTCCTCGCCGAGAGAATATTCGTCAATGGAAACGGTGGCGGAGAAAGTAAAATCCTCCTCGCCCGAAATTTTCTGCGCGGCGTAGATAATGCTGTCCTCGCCGTCGGTAAATTTACCGTTGTTTACCTTGTCATTGGACAAAACAAAACTGTCACCGTTTTCCGTTACGGTAAAGTCGGTACTGCCCGCCTTGCCAGTCCAGCCTTTCAGCCACTCGCCGTTCACGGGTGCGGCAAATGCGGGTACAGCCTGCGAAAATGCCATTAAAAATGCAAGTGTCAGGGGTATACATTTTTTCTTCATTGATTCTCCTCCTTAATTTTCAATATCTCAATAAGTTTTTCTTTCGTATTTAAAGTCGGGTCGTGCATGACCAAATCAAGCGCGGTATTCAGAAGTTCGCCTATCCGCTGTCCTTTCGGCACACCCAAAGCCTGCAGGTCGCCGCCGTTTATCGCAAGTTCGCCTATCGTGCAGCAATCCTTGTTTTTTATTATTTTTTCGTACATCAAAGATGTTTCGCACATTTTTTTTACATTGTCGAGGTCTATCAGCCCGACATTATTATTTGCGTTTCTGAAATCAAGTTCAAGCTGTGCGCCGTCCGCACCCATTTTGTTGATAAGTACGCGGATATCGTACTCGCTTTCAAGCGGGAGGGTTGAATTTTTCACTATTGCCGCCGTCATGCGCGAAGTCTCGTTGTCGTAGGTCATTTTTTTGAGCGTTTTGTTTATATCATCACAATCCGTATATGCCATTATAACCGCAAGCCTTACGGGAAGCTGTTTCGGGCAAAGCTGAAGTTTGCGCCAATGCGTGTCCGTGTCATAGTTGTTGGCGGGAATAAAAATATCGAGTATGCCCGTCTTTTTAAAAACACCTATCATTTCGGGATTATCACTCATAAGGGTCTTTGTGAATTCCTCCCTTACGCGCTCGGTGCTGATGTTTTTTATAAGATGTGCTTTTTCATAGACCGCCTTTTTCGTCTCTTCCTCTATCTCAAAGTCAAGCTGTGCCGAAAACCTTACAGCCCGCATTATGCGCAGGGCATCCTCGTCAAAACGCGCCGCGGCATCACCGACACCGCGGATAAGACCTTTTTCTATGTCTTCCCTGCCGTTAAACGGATCAACATAGCCGTGCTTCGGGTTGTAGGCAATGGCGTTCATCGTAAAATCACGCCTTGCAAGGTCGGCGGTTATATCGTCGGTAAAAGTCACCGACTCGGGATGTCGGCTGTCTTTG
This sequence comes from Bacillota bacterium, assembly GCA_017460805.1. Taxonomy (GTDB): domain Bacteria; phylum Bacillota; class Clostridia; order Lachnospirales; family CAG-274; genus RGIG4310. The sequence goes on from JAFUAF010000047.1 coordinate 14,500, forward strand.
TACTCGCCGTCTATGCGGTAGGTCGTGACCTCATAGCCGATATGATCGATAACAACAGTCACAGTGCCGTGTTGAATACCCGTATCGACCGTGTGAATACCGTCCACGGCATCAAATATTCTTTTTATCTCTTCGGGCTTGGCAGAGGTCGTTATATCCCAGTCTTTCGGTTCTATGCCCAGAATATGGTCGCGCACGCAGCCGCCGACGGCATAGCCCTCCCGCCCGTTTTCTTCCAATATATCAAGTATGCGCTGCACGGGAGCAGGCACGGTTATTTTATCACTCAATCATTATCACCCGTAAAAAATATTTTCCTATTTTATTTTATCATTTATGCGCCCTTAATACAAGAAAAAATTTTTTGAAAAAAAAGCTTGACAATTCACTTTGACTATAGTATAATATTTTTTGTTATCGGGGTGTGGCGTAGCTTGGTAGCGCACCTGAATGGGGTTCAGGGGGTCGCAAGTTCAAATCTTGTCGCCCCGATTTCGGCGGAAAGCGATTGCTTTCCGCTTTTTTTATAAAAAAAATGAGGGGTTAAGATCAATGACAAAAGATGAAATTGAAGATATATTATTCTGCAAACAATTATCGGATGATTACGATAAAGATACCGATCCCGAAAAACATAGTTTCATTTACATTGAGGATCTTATGAAAGATTTGGGAATAGAACCATAGACACAAAAAAGAGTCAAAACGCTTTATACATCTGCGTATTGACTCTTTTAAATAAAAAAGTACTCGCAGTTTTATTCCGCGAGCACTTTGAGTATTATTTATCTCTGTAATGTGAACCGCACTGAGCAATCTCCAACATATTTTCAGTAATTCTGAATACAATACGGTTTTTATCGTCTATGCGCACACTCCAATAACCCGATTTATCAAATTTTAGCGGTTCGGGTTTTCCTGTACAATTATAGCCGTTTCGTTCAATATCCGCTATAAGCCTATTTATCTTTTTTAGTGTCTTTTTATCCTGTGTCTGCCAGTATAAATAATCTTCCCAAGCTTCATCATGCCATATTTTCCGCATCAATCCACCTCTATAAGTTCGTGTTCGGTGCCTTTGCCGGCTTCAAGATCGGCTATTGCACGTTCGACCCTTGCCATATTTTCCGAGCCGTAAAACGGGTCATCCGCAAGCTGCATTCCTTGCAGGATGTATATCACTTTTTCCACTTGATGATCGGGAAGCTGATTTATAAGGTCTATCGCAATTTCTTTTGTTGACATTATCATCATCTCCTTTTTATAAGTATATCATCATTATCTGCACTTTGCAACAGGAAAAATACATCACAGTCCCTGTTTTTCTTATTTATTGACTGCTCATAAAACTGCATCGTTTACACTCTGCAAAAACCCCTCATCCCTCATGGGATCTTTTTCGTCCGTGCCTACAAAGGCTATGGTTTCTGGGGTTTGTATGCCCGCGTATTTAAGGATAATTTTTGCGGTGGAAAAGGCTTTGGAAGTATCTTTCGTACTGCCGCCGCCAAGCAGGATGACCGTGCCGTGTTTTTCGCCTTTTATCGGGTTATGGTAGAAATACTGCCAGCGGGAGGCGAAAGTCAGCATTTTGCCCGTCAGCATGGAAAAATACAGCGGGGAGACGAGGATAATATTATCCGCTTTTTTTATCAGATCGTAATAAGTCTGCATTTTATCGTCAATTATGCAGTTTCCGTCACGGCAGGCATCACAGCCCGTACAATGGCCGACTTCACAGTCTATTATCACTCCGCCCGTTTTGTCGGCGATATATTGACAGACCTTGGCGCAATAGCCGTTTTGCCGCGGAGAGCCGTTTACAATAAGTGTTTTACCCATAAGTCACCTCAAAATCTTATAACAAAGCCCAAAAGCCCCGCCGTTATGCCTATCAGCCACCCAAGTGCAACATCAAAGGGATAGTGTTCGCCCGTCATCATTCTCGACACACCCGTAAAAAAGGCGGGTATCATCAATATAATTACCGCCTGCGGCATGATGCAGTACCACGACATTGCAATGACTGCGGCGCTTGCGGCATGGTTACTGGGGCAGGAATAACTTTCTTTATGCCCCCTTAAACTCACTACATCCGCTTCTTTGACAAAGGGGCGGGGGCGTTTTAATATCCTGCGCAAAAAAGTATTGTAGCAAAGGGTCACAAACGGGATAATAAGGTATTTTGCCAGCATTAAATATTTCCCCGACATAAAAATCATAAGCGCACCTATGCCGTAGATGATAAAGAAAAACAACTCCGCGCATTTTGAAAGCGCAACTGCTGTTTTTTTCAATTTTTCGTTTCGTGTTGCCGCATTATACAGCAAATAAAAAATTTTTCTGTTCATATTTCTCCCAAAAAATTCTTTTAAACAAACCACGGTGCTGCATTCAAATCAGAATTTCCCTACAAATAAGGGGTTGCCGAAAACGCAAGCGGCAGCCCCTGTAAATTTTATTCTATTCCCTTTGTAGCGAGGTATGCTTTTATTTTTTCAAAGCTCTCGTCGCTGATGCCGTGTTCAAGGCGGCAGCTGTCCTCATAAGCCACCTTTTCGTCAACACCGATTGCGATAAGCGCCTTAGCGATAAGTTTATGTCTGTCGTATATCTTTTCGGCAATTTCCATACCCTTGGGCGTAAGTGTTATTTTGCCGTCGGGACTTACCTCGATATAGCCCTCCTGACGGAAACTCTTCATTGCCACAGACACGCTTGCTTTGGTGAAAGAAAGCTCGTTTGCGATATCTATACTGCGGACATAGCCGTTTTTCTCACTAAGCATAAGAATTGCTTCCAGATAGTTCTCTGCCGATTCCTGTATTTTCACTCGTAATACCCTCCCGATACTAAATTAGTTTAATATAACTTATCATACCACATAAATCTTAATTTGTCAAATTTTTACCCAAGCGCAACATCCAGCGCCATCATAATACTGAACCCCGCCGCAAAAAGCACCGTTCCGACATTCGAGTGCTCGCCCTCGGACATTTCGGGGATAAGCTCCTCGACCACCACATAGAGCATAGCGCCCGCCGCAAAGCTTAACAGATACGGCATGGCGGGCACAATAAGGCGCGAAGCGGCAACGGTTATAAGCGCGCCGACAGGCTCGACTATGCCCGATAAAACACCGTCGCGAAAAGCCTTTACCCTGCTTTCGCCCTCCGCACGCAGGGGCATGGAGATTATTGCGCCCTCGGGGAAGTTTTGTATCGCTATACCTATGGCAAGCGCAAGCGCCGCAGTTTTGCTTATGCCCGCCGTTCCCGCCGCAAGCCCCGCATAGACCACGCCGACCGCCATTCCCTCGGGTATGTTATGCAGGGTAACAGCCAGGACAAGCATCGTAGTTTTTTTTAAACCCGCATGGATGCCCTCCGCTTGGTCGCTGTTCAAATGCAGATGCGGGATAAGATTATCCAGCAAAAGCAAAAATACTATGCCTATCCAAAAACCCGCCGCCGCAGGCAAAAACGACATCCTGCCAAGCCCCTCGCATTGCTCAAGTGCAGGCAGTATAAGACTCCATATACTTGCGGCGACCATGACCCCCGCCGCAAAACCCATAAGCGCACGCTCGATATTTTTACTTAATTTTTCGCGCATAAAAAATACACACGCCGCGCCGAGCGAAGTACCGATAAAAGGTATCATCACTCCGATAAACACATCTTTCATAATATATCCTCCATACATAAGTTAGCACAAGCTAACTTATGCTTATAATATATCATTTGTGACTGATTGTCAAGATATTTTTTGAAGCAAAACTTATGCACCTACACAAATTAAAAAGCCGCCCATCGCGAAGGCGGCTTCTTAATGAAGAAGAGTACAATAATGGCAATGAAAAAACGTTTTAAGGATAAGGGTAATGGGGATAATTCTCTTCACGGCCCGCGCCGTTAAGAAGGATCTTATTTTTTCATAGGATGTATTCTCTTCTGTTTCTATGTTTAAATGATAAACCATGACATTGGGTCAAAGTCAATAAGTTTTCAAAAAAATTTTTAAAAATTTTAAACAAAAGTTTTTTACTTTTTTTGTGATTTGTGTTATAATCAAAAATAAGATAAAGGTAATTGTTTACAAGACTCAGGGTGATAATTATGAAATACAAGATAAACAAGCTTGCCAAAATACTTGGCGTTACCACAAACACGATACGGCGCTATGAAAAAATGGGGTATATCGTGCCCGAGAGGGACGAGTCCGACTACCGCTGGTACAACGAAAGTGACGTGCCGAAGATCGCCAATATCAGACTGCTGCGCAAAACGGGTTTTACACATCAGGATATAGAGATGTTTTTGGGCAACAGCAGAAGCGAGATAAAAAGCATTTCGCGCAAACGTCTTGACGAGATAGACGAGGAGATGCGCAGGCTCAAATATCTGCGGCATTGGCTCAAAGACAACATTCAGCTTCTGGACACCTTTGACGAAATGGGCGACGGTTTTGTCACGCGCGAAAACCGCACGACCCTTTATGTTATCTACTCCGACGGCGAGGACCTTCTCTGCGAGGAAGAAAGGCTCGAACCCCTGCACGGATTTTTATACCGCGTCGAGGAAGTTCAGCTTATAACCGTATACAAGCAGGAGGATGTGGAAAACGGTGTCATACGTCCGCACTATGCCCTTGCAATAAAAGAAAAGGACATTGAAAGACTGGAGATACCAAAGGAGATAATCGACAGCCCCTATGTGGAAGTTTACCCCTGCAAGACCTGTGTTTACGGCACTATCTCCATTCCCGCCGTGGACATTGACAACTATGATGCACAGCGCGAGGCTATTATGGAGTTCAAGGAGAGGCTGACCCCGTATCTTGAAGAAAACAGCTTTGTGCTTGACGGCGATGTTGCGGCTTATGTGGTCGAACTTTTGGGCAGCACGATAGATTATCTTATATGTGTACCCGTCAGAAAAAAGGATGAGGATGTATGAAACTTAAAATAAACGAGTTGGCAAAGCTGCTTGGCGTGACCACAATGACGATACGCCGTTATGAGGATCACGGCTATATAAACCCCGAGCGCGACTCTTCCGACTACCGCTGGTACAGCGAAAAGGACATAACCAAAATGGTACAGCTGAGGCTGATGCGAAAATGCGGTTTTTCACATCCTGCGCTGGAATCCATAACGGGCAGCCCTGTCGACAAAATACTTGAAGTGTCACAGCAGCGCCTTGACGAGATAGACGAAGAAATGCGCCGCCTTAAATATCTGCGCCATTGGCTTAAGGACAATATCCTTATGACAAACAGGATAAGCGAACTGGGCAGCGGTTTTATGCGCAGAGAATGTCCGCCGCTGAGATATGTTATCTACGGCACAAACGAAGAGATATTCAACGAAAAGGAAAGACTTAAGACCGTCAATGATTTTCTTTACAAGGTCGAGGAAGTGCAGCCCATATACCTTATAAAACAAAACGAGCTTTCACAGCCCGAACCCACGCTTTACTGCGGCCTTGCATTCAAGGAACAGGACATAGAGCGCCTTGGGCTTGACGACATTGTAAAAAACGATAAGTATATAGAAAAATACCCCATGCTCGACTGCGTTTACAGCATAATAAGCTGCGGAAAAACAAAAAAGGACCTTGCGGATGCACGCAAAGATGCGTATAAGCGCTTCAAGGCCTATTTAAAAGAAAATTCACTCGAGCCCGCGGGCGATGCTGTTTGTTATATAATCGCTATGCTTGGGGATCGGGAACATTATATGCTGAGCATACCCGTCAAAGAAAAAAAGAAATAAAAAATGCCGATGTTATCAAAACGATACATCGGCAATTTTTGTTTTTATTTGCTTGCAGCTTTCTTAGTTGTTTTCTTGGCAGCAGGCTTTTCTGTCTTTGCGGCAGCAGCCTTTCTAACTGTCTTTTTTGGGATAGTAACAAGTGCGGTCTTGAATACTGCGATCTTGCTTTCGTCACCGTAGAAGCCAAGTGTATCTGCTGTCTTGCTCTCAAGAGCTTTTACAAGTACGTCTGCATTTACATTTACGGAGATATCGTTATCTCTGTAATCGTAAGGCTGAACGTTCATTTTGCCATCTTTGATCTCAGCGTAGAATGCGCCTTCGCCTTCGCCTTCAATATTAAACTGTACGGCGATATGCTGATCAATATCTTTAACTTTAGCTTTCATAAGTCTTTCGCTTGCTTTCGCAAAAACTTCTTCGTAAGTCATTTTCATTTACTTCCTTTCAGTACTATTTTCAAAATATCCACGGTACTATATTACACCTTTTTTCGCTTATTGTCAAGCGCGTGGACAATTTCGTTACAATTTATATCAAATTATGATATCATTTATTATTTTTTGGACGTAGTGCTAAAATTATTAAATATTTGCACGCAAAGATTTGATAATTTTAGACGTAATGCAACACCAAAAATCGAATCCAACGACAATTTTCACCAAATAAACTACTGTCTGTCATAATACTTTTTGCCCGCGCTCGGTTTGAAATACGTCCTTATATAGCCGTCTTTTGAAACAACAACAAACTCGTTCGTGGCTTCGATATAATATACATCATCGCCGTCCTCTTTTTCGGTCTTGTGCAGAGCGTTGGGGTTTTGTGCAGCCTTGTCCGCACCCGTTTCGTATTCCTCGGCAGTCTTGTATCGGCCGCCGAATTCCGCACCGTGTTTTTCAAAATGAGAATTGCGGGTACTCTTATTTCTGAAATAATAAAGCTGAACATACTCCGTATCTTCGGCAATTTCTTCATCTGTGGGCTCTTCTTCCGTATTTTCTTCCTGCATTTCGGGCTGCTGCGTTTCGGCTTCATTGCCGTTTTTAAACTTTATATCTGCCCCCGAGCTGTCGATCTTAAGATCCACACCGCCCGAAAAACCCGAATTTTCCGTCGTCTTTTCGCCGTTTTGCGTATAGCTTGACGACACCTGACTGTCATAGTTTACACTCATATTGCAGGCTGTCAGCAATAAAAGCAAAACCGCCGTTATAAAAATTTTTATCTTATTCATTCTTACCACTCTCCAATGCCTTTATTTTTGCTTCCACCTGTGCAAGCGTTACCGTGTTAAGGGATGAGATATTGCACTTTTCGGCCTTTTTGTAGTATTCAAGCGCTTCGTCACGCCTGCCCTGCCTTTCGCGGATAACGCCCATATAAAACAGGCTGTCCACCATTGTTGCGCGGAACGAAAGTGCCTTTTGGAAATTTTCCTCCGCCTTTTCCATATCGCCGCGGGCAAAGGCTATCTGACCCATGTTATCCCACGCGGGCGCAGACTCCGCGTTGTCTTTAAGGGCGGTCTTTGTGTATTCTTCCGCCTTGTCAAACTCACCCATAAGCAGATAAAAATAACCCAGCGTTGTGTAGGTGCTGTCATTTACATACTGATAATTATCTTTTAATTTTTCCAGAATATCAATGGCTTTGCGGATATTTTCCTCCCCGCCCATTATCCAGTAACAGCTGCTTATCGCAAGCGGGATATTTTTCTCATAGAGCAGCTGCGTGTTGTATTTTTCGGCGCGTTCAAGGCAGACAAGCGCCTCTTCCGCATTGCCGTTATGCAGCATTTCAAGCGAATAATTATAAAGCGCCGCCACATTTTTTGTGTTTTTGGCTATGGCCTTGCGGTAATACTTCAGCGCCTTGTCGGGCTGCCGCGTGAAGTAATAAAAATTGCCCACCATGCCAAGGTAGTAGCTGTAAAATATAAGGCTGTTTATCACAAGGTAAACAAAGGTTATCGGTATCATTATCCAAAGCGGATAACGCAGATAAAACACCGCTATTATCCATGCCAGCATAAGAAACCCGAGCGTAAACCCTTTCCAGTATTTTACCCAGTCTATTTTTTGTTGTTTGTTCATTTTGATTGTCCTTTGCAAGTTTTATATACATATATTTTACTCTATATTACAAAAGTTTTCAAGACAAAAAATAGAGGAGCCGTTTCCGACTCCTCCGGGATGATTTTAATTAAATTAGTCGATAGCGTAAACTATCTTTGAGGACTGAGCGCCTGCATAATTCTTAGCCCAGTTCTTTGCGTCGTTTGCACTTCTTGTTGCGTAACCGTAGTTGGAAGAAGGTCTCCAGGATGTCTGAGCCGTCTTAAGGTTGGAAACAGAAGTTGAAAGTACAGAACCGCTGTCTGTGAATGCGCCAACACCGTGGTCGTCAACTACATTGCCGCCGTAGCTGCCCTTTTCGAAGTAGTTCTTCTCGGAGTAGATATTGCAGCCTGTGTACGGTGTGTAACCTAAATGGAAACCGTAAACATAGTTGTTGTAGCAATGGAAGTAGCCATAGCGCATGAGGCCGGGGCCGCGTGTATAGTTGTTGTAGAAGTAGTTGTTAGCTATAGTCATGCGGGGATAGCCGCTGTAACCCTTGCTTGCACCGTCTTCCTGAGGATAGCCGAGGATAAGACCGTACTTGTGACCGCCGAAGTAGCAGCCTGTTACAGAAACAAAGTCTGCTTTAAGACCAACATAGAGATGCTTGTCAACATCGCTGTCTGTCTTGCTGCTGTGACCAACCCATGTACAGTGATCCATCCAGAAGTTGTTGCCGTCGGAGATATACATCTGTATATCATCATTTGCATTTATAGATGCGCTGTGCTGGAGCTTGATATTCTTGAAGATAACGTTGCCCGAGCTTGAAATACATCTGAAGTGGATATTATTAAGTGTACCCGAACCAAACTTGCCGATGAAAGTTTTGTTCTTACCTACATTTACCTTTGTAAGGCTGCCCTGAGAAATATTGCCGTTGATAACGATAGTATAAGCAGTTGAACCGCTTGCATATTTCTGAAGGTCGCTTAAATTTGATACATAAACTACCTGGCCTAAAACACCGCCGATAACGCTTGCTTTTTCGCCGCCGCTCATGTTCTTGCAGTAGCCTGCGAAGCCCTCTGCGCCGTGTGAGTTAAAGCGGAAGCACTGTGCGGAAGAACCGTTGTAGCCCGATAATGTGTAGCTGCTGCCCGAAAGTGTAAGTGCATTCGAGCCGTTTACGATCTTGTAGTTAAGGCCGTTGCCGTTTGCGTCGTTCTTAACTGCGGAGATCTGCCATGTATTTACGCCGCCTACGGTAAGTGCATTGCCTGTGGAAGCATTTATAAACTGATAGTTGCCGCTGCCCTTGGAAACAACTTTCCAACGGTTAGCAGTTGAAGAAGTACCGCTTGATACTACGCTGCTGCCCGATGCGGTAACAAATTTGCCGTCGCTTGTGCTTACAAATTCCATAAGCTGATCGGGATAACCGTTTGCATCTATAGCAGAAGAAATATTGCTTGCGCCCGTTGAGCTGCTGCTTGATGAGGAGCTGCTTGATGAGCTTGAAGAGCTGCTGCTTGAAGAGGAGCTGCTTGATGAGGAGCTGCTTGATGAGCCGCCGCCACCGGGTACGCTGCCGCTTGTATCTATCTGAATTTTATATATGTTAATACCTTTGCTCTTTGAATAGATGTAAATTGTACCTGTACCGTTGATAGTTACAGTACCTGTTGCAAGGCTTGCGCCTGCGCTTATTGTGCCGATCTCCTGACCGCTGCCGTTTACAACTGCAAGTGTTCTTGTATCGGAACCTGTTGATTTTGCTGTTACTTTAAGTGCTGTGTTTCCGCTTACGTTCATGGAAACCGCGCGGTAGGATGTGCTGCCGCCGCCGCCGAGTGCCAGGCAATACTGATATGTTGTGCCGTCAAGTGTTGCAGGGCTTGAAGGTACGGAAACAGGCTTTGCGCTTGTTGCAAGAATGTTGATACCGTCAATGGACTTGTTTGATGTTACTGTACGAAGACCGTTGAACTGTGTATCGCTGAAGTTCCAGCTCTTTGATGCAGTATAGCTTGCAGAAGAACTTGAAGATGAAGAACTGCTGCTTGAAGAAGAACTGCTTGAGCTTGAAGAACTGCTGCTTGAACTGCTTGAAGATGAAGAAGAACTGCCGTTTGAAGGCCACTGTGCTTCTTCAAAGTACCATATCTGGTTTGCTGTGCCGTTGTTTGTCCACTGAATTACGTTTGCTCCCGAGTCCTTGCTGAAGTTAAGTACGTCAAGACACATCTTGTGGCTTGTAGGCTCTGTTGTGATAGCATAGCCGTCACCGCTTTTGCTGATACCGAAGTTCTGGGGTGAAAGGCTGTTGTTCTGATATATCTGAATGTTAGCGCCGCCCTCTGTGCTGCCGTATGCAAGATCGAGAGATACGCCGCCTGTCATATCGGTTGCCGGATGGAAGCGATATGTGCCGTTGGAATTTTTTTCAAGGATCCATCTCTGTCCGAGTGAACCTGTGCCTGTTGACTGAACTACATTTGCGCCGTTTGCCTTGGAGTCGTTCTGGACCGTAAGATACAAACCGCTGTTTTTGTTCTTGATGTAGTAGATATTGCCCGAAGAGGGGGAAACGCCCGCCGCGCTGACATTAACTGCCATAGAGAACATTGAACCGAGAACAAGAATAAGACTCATAATGAAACTTATCGTTCTTTTTGTCATTTTAAAAACCTCCTTATAAAATTATGCTCTGCTGCTTATCTGCAGCCCCTATTTTGTTTGTAAGGAGATTATAACAGCTTTTTGCCCCAAAAATCAATTATCATAATAACTCAAAATAGAATTAGTCAAAAAATACAAATTACCCCCTTAAAAAACAGGTTTGAAAAATAAACTTTTTGTTTGAATTGCACTACGAAAATTAAAAAAATAATAATTGTTGTGTTTTTGCAAAACCTTACCCGATGTCAATTTTCTTTATTTTGCAAATTATTAACATTTATTTCATCATTTATTTACATTTTGTTCATATTTAAATAAAATATTAACTCGGTTCTTGTTAAATTTTACTAATGATATGCACTCCAAACGCCATGTTACTTATTTAACATACCTAATTTTATTTTTTGGGGATTTTACCCATTTAAAGCAAAAAAGCCAAAAAGTCCGATAGAATAATCCGCATTTTATAATGTCTGCACAAATTTATAGTTTCGTAATTATATGTTATAACCACAACAGACTCAATAAAGCGGTAACAGCACTGTATTGCCGTTACCGCTTTATTCGTTGTTTATTTGCCGAAAAAAACAACACGGTTTTTTCCGTTGTTTTTTCCGTAATAGAGTTTTTCATCCGCGCGGGATATCCACTCCATGCTTGACGAGCAGTCGCCGTAGTATGCTGCCCCTATAGTAACTGTTATTTTTATTGTTTTTCCTTCAAAAACAAAATTTTCGTCGGATATTGTACTGCGCAGCTTTTCAAGGATGTCCGTGTCACATTCGGGCGTTGAAGAAAGGATAATAAATTCCTCACCGCCCCACCGACAAATTATGCAGTCCTTGCAGACCTGTTTTGAAAGGTTGCCTATACTGTTTAAAATATAGTCGCCGCAGTTATGTCCGTATGTATCGTTCACTTTTTTGAAATCATCAATATCAAGCAGCGCAAGCCAGCATTTTTCGGAGATTCCGTCCTGCATACGATCCAATGAAGAAAGCAGATAGTGGCGGTTATAAAGCCCCGTAAGATTATCTATCATCGCCATTTTTTCAAGCTTTTCTTCCGATTTTATGGCAACATTATGGAAAAGCCACGCATAGATCGTAACTATGCTGAATGATGCAAGTGAATTGAAGATAACAAGTATATTCACCGCGCTTTTCGGAATGTCGTATATCGGTTCGTTATGACCCGCATAAATATAAACGGCCGCATAACAGAAAATATGTATCGCTATCATCAGCACCAAAGGAAGTTCTTTTTTAAGTATCCTTTTATGCAGATACCCGTTGTAACTGATACAAACCAACATCCCCAGCGCATACAGCTGAAACGCAGGGGCTGTGCCCGTACAGACAACACCCGTTATCATAAAGCCCAGAATGACCGTATAAATAATGCCCGTTGACAGCAGATAATGTTTTTTAAGTATAAGAAAAATATTTGTTGAATTGATAACAAGCTTGACATAGATAACATACCTTATTATCGGCATATCGTATATAATGCCCATTGCCAGAAAAAACACATCCGTAAACAGCAGAAAAACGCCGAAAAACAACGTCAGATTTCCGATAATGGCAGTATTTTTGTTTACTTCGTTCATATGCGCACCTCCAAACCCACGGCAAAAAGAGCCGTTTCTAAACCGCGTTCCCTTTTATAAAAATCATATCACAAGATACGCTTCGGTTCAACCGTTACTTATTCCTCGCTGAAATCGGTGTCCATTGCGGCCTGTATCTCATAATCGGGGTACATTGCCTGTATTTTTGCAACGGCGTTATTGAAAGTTTCGCGGCGGTTCTGTGCATCAAAGCTGATAATTATATCAAAACGCATAGTCTTGTTATCACGGTTTACATAAAAACCGTGCATTTGCAGGATATTCGGGTCGGAAGTAAGTTCCGCCCTTATTTTTTCGCACATTTCCGCCGCTTCCTTATCCTGTGTATTAAGCGAATACACGCCTATCGCTGTCAGTATGACACCATGCTTTTCCATAACGGCAAGGGTTATCCTGCGGATAAGTTCATCCAATTCGATCGCACTTTTAGTGTCGGGCACTTCGATATGCACCGAGCCGTTAAATCTGCCCGGGCCGTAGTTATTGAGCACAAGATCGTATGCACCCGAAACTTCGGGAAAACTTACCACCGTTTCTTTTATCTCCCTTGCAAGTTCGGCATCAGCGCGCCTGCCCAGTATATCCGAAAGTGTCTCGCCTATCATTTCAAAGCCCGATTTTATGATAAAAACCGAGATAACGGCACCGAGCCACGCTTCAAGCGAAACTTTTGTAAAAATAAAGATAAAAGCCGCGACTAACGTGGATGCCGAGATTATCGCATCCATGGAAGCATCCTCGCCCGAATTTACAAGCGAGTCGGAATTTACCCTCTCCCCCACCGTCTTTACATATTTGCCGAGCGCTATTTTCACAACAACACCGACCGCGATTATTATAATAGAAACAACGGAATAATCGGGAGTTTCGGGTGTTATTATTTTTTTGACGGACTCGATAAACGAGGTCACGCCCGCATACATTATAATGAGAGAAATAACAAGGGCGCTCATATATTCCGTCCTGCCGTAGCCGAAAGGATGCTCCCTGTCGGGTTCTTTTGCGGCAAGGCGCGTGCCGACAATGGTTATCACGGACGAAGCCGCATCGGACAGATTGTTCACCGCATCCATTACAACGGCTATGGAGTGTGACAAAACACCGACCGCCGCCTTGAACGCCGCAAGAAAAACATTTGCCAATATACCTATTATACTTGTGCGGATTATCGTTTTTTCACGCTCGCCCGCAGAATTCACTTTCGTCATAAGCTCAGCCCCTTAAAATTTAAACTCTATAAGCGCATTTACACCCGATTCGCCGTATATTTTTATAAAACGGCTGCCGTCTTCCGCCGTCATTGCCACTTTTACGCCGTCGCCGTATTTTATCTCCTTTTTATAGAAAATAAATACTTGGTCGGGTTCTTTTTCTTCATTTAATATCTCGTAAGCCATATCAAGATAATTTATATTGTGGACATGGCCGTTTATATCTATATCCGCCTTTCTGACCGCAAAATCAATCTCGCCGTCATAGGACGGACGCTCCTTCATCTTTTCAAATTCCTCGATGCCGAGAACATTTTTGTCGGGCTCGGCATTGTATTTTGCAATAAGTTCGTCGGTTATGCGCATAGGCCGCAGCGCCTTTATGTCAACGACCATCCATTTGCTTGAAGCAATGACCTTTTTAACGCCGTTTGCATAAATCTCAAAATCCCTGTAACAATAGAATTTTGTGCTGTTTCTTGCCCATGTATGCACTTCCAGTTTTTCGCCGTACTTGGGGCGGTCAAGCACTATCATCTTCCACTCCAGAAGCACCCAGGTAAAACCCGTATCTATAATATCGTATAAGCCGTTTTTCACACTGTCCGCATGAAGCCCCGCTATGTTTTCCAAAATTGTGAGCAGCGCCTTGTTTTTGACACGCTTTTCGTTGTTTATGTCGGACAGCCCCGACTCGTATGTATGCTTAACTATCATTATTTTCGCCTCCTTTTTTATTTTAACATACAATAATGGTATTTTCCATATTTTTTGCAAAAAAAATCAGCGGAGAGCATTTCTGCCCTCCGCCGATAAGGAATGATTTGTGCTGTATGAAATATATCAGCTAAGACCCTTGATAGCGCTGTCGAAGTTTGTGCCGTCGGGGATCTTATTAGACTTAACTGTGCTCTCGATAGTATTTCTTACCGAGTAGAAGCTGTTTGTAGCAGTTGAAGTATTGCTTGGTTTTTTAAGAGTCTGGCTCTGCTTGGACTGGTCGCTCTTCTTAGCGCCCCAACTCCAGTTGTTTGACCATGCGGCAAATGTGTAAGGAAGCTGATAGTTAATGTTGTTGTTGAAAGATACGCAGTTTGTGATATAACCTGTGCAGCCCTCGCTGTTGTTGTTATCAAAACCTTTTGACTTGTGGTCAAATGCTGCGCAGTAGTCAGCTGTTCTCTTAACGCTTGTGCTCTTTTCGGTTGTCTTGGAACCGAACTTGAAGCCGTTGCCGTTCATCTCGCCCTCTGCCTTGGAAACCCATGTAGAAGCGCTTGTGCCGTTGATCTTACCCTTGGAAAGATCTACCTTACCGCTCTTGTAGTTGCTCTCGAAGCTTGAATCGGAAGCGCAGAGATACTGGATAGTCCACATATTCTTATCAAGAGAGTTGCCTCTGCTGAGGTCGTACTTACCTGTGAATACATCGGGGTTACCGTTGTTCCAGCAAGCGGAGTGCTTGTAAGTTACAGTTGCGGACTTGTCGCCCTCTTTATCATAGGAATCCCAGCCGTCATCACTGTTGTCCCATGCGAAGCAGTATTCAAATACTGTGTTGGAAGCGCCCAGCTTAGGAGCGAAACCGTCTGCATTTGCGCCGTAAGTAGGAACGTCACAGTTTCTGTATGCGTAGCAGTACTTTAAGCTGTTGCTGTCTGCATTATCGGAAAGCTGGATACCCGAGTCGTTGTTGTAGCGTGCGATAATGTGGTCAAGGCTGTTCTTTGCGCCCGAAACCCAAATACCGTTGTCGCCTGCGTTTTCTATAATAAGGTTCTTCATGTACTGGTTAGAACCGCTGATAGTGAAACCTCTTGCAGTTGAGCCCTTATCACGCGCATTCTTGAAGTTGATGCGGGGATATGTGCCGTCCGACTGCTTAACACCAACGATACCGCCCGATTTTGAACCCGAAAGCTTTAATGTAGAAGTTGAGCTTACGTTTACAACAGGTGTGTTGATATAGATAGTACCGCCGCTGCTGTTTACTGTCTTGATAGCGTTTGTAAGTGCAGATTCGCTGTCGCTTGTGATAGTTGCAACGCCGCCTGCTATTGTAGTTCCGCTTGAAGAGCTGCTGCTCGAAGATGAAGAGCTGCTGCTTGAGCTTGAGCTGCTTGAACTTGAAGAACTGCTGCTTGAGCTTGAGCTGCTTGAACTTGAAGAGCTGCTGCTTGAAGAAGAACTGCTGCTTGAACCACCCGGAAGAGAACCTGTTGTATCAAGCTGTACCTTGTATACATTGATGCCGCTGCCTGCGGAGTAGATGTAAACAGTACCCGAGTATTCAACAGTAACGCTGCCGACTGCCGCAGAAGAACCGCAGCTGATAGTGCCGAGCACTTTTCCGCTTGAATCTGCAACATTAAGTGTTCTTGTATCGGAGCCCGATGAACGAGCAGTTACTTTAATAGTAGACTTGCCGCTGATAGGCATTGCGATAGCTCTGTAGCTTGTAGAACCTGCGCCGCCGAGTGCAAGTGTATAGTTGTATGTTGTGCCGCTTACTGTAACGCTCTCGGACTTAACATTCATAGTCTTTGAGGAGTTTGCAACAAGCTGAAGACCGTTGATAGTCTTGTTTGAAGAGATCGTACCAAGGCTCTTGAAATCGGAGTCGCCCATGTTCCAGCTCTTTGACTGTGCAGTTGCACTTGTGCTGCTGCTTGAAGATGAGCTGCTGCTTGAGCTTGAAGATGAAGAGCTGCTTGAAGAAGAGCTGCTGCTCGAACTTGAAGAGCTGCTTGAACTTGAAGAGCTGCTTGATGAGCTGCTGCTTGAAGAAGAGCCGCTTGTATCTACCTGGATCTTATAAATATTGATACCGCTGTCGCCGGAGTAAATAAATACTGTACCTGTATAGTTGATAGTTGCGGTAAGAAGACTTGCGGAAGAACCTGCTGTTACGGTTGCAAGCTTGTTGCCCTTTACGTCCGCGATAACGATAGGTCTTGAAGAAGAACCCGAAGATTTAGCGGTGATCTTTACCGTAGCCGAACCGCTGTTTTCAAAAGAAACCGATCTGTAGCTTGCTGCACCCGAACCGCCGAGGGCAAGTGTGTACTTATATGTGTTGCCGTCAACTGTAGCAGTTTCGGATTTGATCTGCATTGTCTTGCTGTCGGTAGCGTGGAATCTTAAACCGTCAACAGTGAATGCCTTTGAGATAGTACCAAGGCTCTTGAAGTTTGTGTCGCCGAAGTTCCAGCTTGTGCTTGCGGCCTCTGCCACAACAGCAGTAGGAAGATAAGAAACATTGTTTACAGTTGCGATACCGCTCGCTGCGATCATCATTACGCTGAGTGCCAGTGAAAGCGGTCTTTGGAATCTTTTCATTTTAATTTGCCTCCTTGAAAAATTTTATAATTCCGTTTTTACCCTCGTTCCTCTGTTTTGTGCATTAAAAACATTACAACCAAGTTACCACAAAAAAGCTTTTTTGTAAATCTGCTAAAATAAATAAAACACGCCGCAAGTTTTTGTGCAATTTATCCATGACCTTGTGTCACATGTAACTTTTTCACAAAAAAATTATTTTTCTAAAATTCGCATTTTTGAATTTTTGGCTTAAATAAGCGCTTTTTAAATCCCATCTGTTTTCCTATCAAAACGGCTTGTCCGTGAAAATTGCATAATAATTCAATTTTTAAACTAAATTTTAAAATTGTAAACAATTTTTGACTTTGTTTAGCTTTTTAACAATATTCGCATAGTTTCGTAACAATATTGCTAAAGCGCTTTAACGATCGCCCCTTTCGTCAAATTCAACAATAAAAATTCTGATAAAAATCCCCCAAAAAAACGGAAGCCCCGAAGGGCTTCCGTAGGTGTGGTGTATTTTATAAATATTGGTTGACTTGCTGCTATATTTTACTTTGCAGTAAGTGAATTGATAGTATCTGTAAGTTTGATAGCATCGACAATGTTTACTTCGCCGTTCTTGTCATAATCAGCCTGGTCTTCATCATACTCGCCCGTATATTCAATAGTGGAGACTGTTTTGATGATAGCCTTTACATCCTCGCTGTCAATAACGCCGTCCTTGTTTACATCGCCGAAGAATTTATAACTGTCGGGAATCCAGCTATTTAATACATCCTTAACCACTACATCCGTAGTATAGGACTTAACCAGTTCCTCGCTCGGCTCTTCAGCTGCGATCGCAAGTACCGAGTTGTCCTTCTTTGTGCGGCTTGTTGTTGCAAAAGCTTCGCCTTTGTTTGTATTCTCGTATTCATAGAATACAGCGCTGTCAAGGTCGCCCGCATTCATTTCGCCCCAGCCGTTAAGGTCGATAAGACCGTTGGTCTCTGTAGCATAGAATGTTACGTTTGAATTTGCGCCCCATGTTCTGCCGTATTTACCCATTACAGTCTTTTCTGTATCATCGGATGTTACAGTACAATTTCTGAAGATGTAAGGATAGCTCTTCGGAGCACAAACATAACCGATCTTTTCATTATTCTTGTCCGAATATGTCTTCCAGCGAAGCTCACAGTTATCAAATACCATAGCGCCGCCGCCGCAGATATAGTCTACGTTACCGCCGATAACACAATCCTTGAAGTATGCAACGTAATTTCTTTCGCCGTTCATACCAAGTGTATCCTGTGAAGAAAGTATCTTACAGTTTGTTATCTCTATATAGTTTGCATTTGTATAAAGTGCATTTGAACGCTCTTTATACTCATATTTCTGAACATCCGTATCCTTTGTTCTGAGAGCATTCAGCTGTTCTGCGCCGTCTGCGATCTCCTTATCGGTAACTTCGTAGTTGAATGTATTTCTGAATACTGCGTTGTTAGCCTTGAAGTAGTCGCCTGTTACAATAACAACGCCGCCCCAGAGGGAACCGCTGCCGTTTGTCTTGGAATATCTGTCTCTGAAAAGAGTTTCGCTGTAGTAACCGTTTGCATCTACAGAATAGTACTTGCCCGTCTGGCCGTAGTACCAGTTGATCTCGTGCTTGTCTGCACCGCCGTCAATGGTGATGTAAGGAACATCAACAAGAACCTGCTCCTGAATATCGGCAGTAAGGTTGATAGTTACACGGCCCTCTTCGCCTGCGGGTCTTGTCATGCTCTTAACAGCGGCAATAGCTTCTTTCATAGTTGCATAGTCGCCCGGAACATTGATGCTGCTTGTAAATTCAACATTTTCCGCAATAGGTGTTATGCTTATTTCCTTAACATAGGATGTACCGTTGATCGTTACCGTAATTGTTTCCGCACCCGGTGCATAGTAAGTAGCTTCGGCTGTCGAACCGTTGCTCTCCGTCTTGGCGGAAACGGTCTCGCCCTTGCCTGTAACGGTAAAATCGCCCTGATAGCTTACCATAACTTTTACAGCCGCAGCAGAAGGCACATCAATGCTGATAGTTGCGCCTGCGCCTGCCGAAGGTCCATGTCCGCCCGTATGTTTGCTGAAACCGCTGAGTGTTACATACTTGTCGGCAGCATCAACAAGAGCATTCATGTCATTCGGACCGTAGGATGCACCCGTAAAGCCAAGAGGCTCAACATAAACATCATTTACATTCTTGGACTCGTCTGTCGAAACAGAAACACGGTCCTTTGTTTCATAACCTGCCGCCGATACAACGCTTGTATTGTATTCGCCCGGTTTAAGTGTTACTTTATAGCCGCCCTCGGGATCAATATCCGTTGTTGTAAATACAACATTGCTGTCTGCCATGCTTGTAAAGTTAAGAGCTGTTATTGCACTGAGGTCAAAATCTGCATCATCACTTGTTATTTTACCCGTAAGTACCGTATCGGGAACTTCTTCGATCGTGATGCTGACATTCTCCTCTGTTGCCTTGAAAGTAGCGGAGCCGTTTACAAGAGCTTTCTTTGCAGCGTCATTTGACTTTAATTCGTATGTATGACCCTTAGCAAGTTTAGCGGTCGTATTGCTGCCCGTAAGAACAGCGGCTTCCACACCCGTCATCGTATCAACAAGCGATATTTTTGTGTTTCCTATCTCAATGCCCGAATAACTTGCATTTACGGTGATAGGCTCGTTTACAAGGTATTCAAGACCAGCAAATCCGAGGTCATCGGAGCCGTTCGGTGCAAACAGATAATAATGACCCGCCTTTACCTCAACAGTATAAGACTCGGGGCCGTTTTCAGTCTGTACATAGCTGACAAATTTGCCCTTTTCGTCAAATTCGTGTACTCTGAAAGCTTTTCCCGAATTACAGTATACATACATAGTTGCAACACCGTCGGCAGCAGGTTGGAACAAGAACGCACTGCCTTTGCCCTGTTCCGGAATGGCATCAAAAGTATTGCCATATCTTGCGCCCGCTCTGTATGCATTTACGGTTTTGCCCGCTCTTTGGATATTCTGATAGTTGGTGTTTGTCGGTGTAAATTTATTTGCACCCTGGCCGATAAGAGTTATTTTGCTGTCACCGATACCGTCAAGCTTCACTTCGCCGGGATCGATCGTCATGATACCATCGACATCACTTGCAATGGAATCGAGCCAAAATTCAAAGCTTACAGCCTCGCCGACGGGAGCGTTTGCATTTTCGGCAACAAGCTGATGAACATAACCGCTGCCGTTGTAAACTATTTTAAGTGTAGTCGCATCGCCCGTGTAGTCAAACGAAACCGAACCGTCATCACCGCTGTCGGTAGACGGAGCGCCGTATGCCGTGCCCGAATATACGGCATTGCCTTTTGCATCGGTAACTGTAAGCGTTGCATCCTTGGAATTGCCGTAGATACAGTTATAAAGTGTTATCTTTGCATTGCCCGCAACAACAACATTGAATACTGTGCCGTTGCCCACCTGGATACCGTGTGAAGCACCGTTGTATTTTACATCACCCTCAACGGTAAATATACCGTCGGCATAAGAATCCTGAAGTCCCTTACGGAAATCAGCTGTATAGGTCTTGCCCGCCTCTGCGACAACAGCCACGGCAGACTCGTTTTTGGCAACGATCTGATGAACATAACCGCTGCCGCTGTAAACCATGGTAAGCGTGGTCGCATCACCCGTATAGTCAAACGATACGGAACCGTCGTCTGTGCTGTCCGATGACGGTGCGCCGTAGGCCGTACCCGAATATACGGAATTGCCGTTTGCATCCGTAACTGTAAGTGTTGCATCTGCGGAATTGCCGTATTTGCAGTTGTAAAGAGTTATTTTTGCATTGCCCGCTACAGCAACGGTAAATACCGTGCCGTCGCCTACCTGGATACCATGCTGCCCGCCGTTGTAAGTTACGGTGTTTGTCGAAACGGTAATTATACCGTCCGCATAAGAACCGTCTTCATTAAGTCCCGTGCGGAAATCCGCTGTGTAAGACTTGCCCGCCTCCGGTACAGCAGTTTCTTCCGCTGCAAGCACCGTTGTTCCAAACAGCACCATATTCGGTACTGTTACGCTTGTCATGGTCATAACTGCGACCATGGCACCGCTGATTAACATTTTCAATGATTTTTTCAATGTTAAGCCTCCTTTTTTCTCCTGTTAAAAATTTATAAATTACCCATAATATCCTTGTAATATATATTATCATATACGCCAAAATTTTGCAAGCAAAATAATTATTTTTGAGACTTTTTAATAAATTAAAAGTGGCTGCGAAGGAATTTTATTCACTTCACAGCCTATTTTCTTTTTTATCTCGGCTGAAATTTTCTGAGCATTGGTACGTGTTTCAAAAGTGCTTCGCGCACTTTTTCGGCCTCTTCAACGGTGTTTCCGTGATTGAAGCTAAGCCGCAGGGCACTCGTTCCCCTGCCCTCGTTCAGCAGATCTACTATTTTAAGTTTGTTTTTAAGTCTTGCGGAGCAGGCGGAGCTTGTGGCGGTATAAATTTTATCGGCTTCAAGTGCGTGCAAAAGCACTTCGCCTTTCACTCCCTCAAACGACAGATTTAGGATATAGGGGCTGTCAAGAGCGCCGTTTACATACACATCGGGCAGAAGTTCCGTGATCTTCAAAAGCTCGTTTTTGACTTTCAAAACGCTTTCCGCCTTTTTTTCAAGGTCTTTTGAAGCAAGTTCCGCCGCAAGCCCGAAACCTGTTATACCCGTCAGATTTTCCGTACCGGGGCGCAGACCTTTTTCCTGGCTTCCGCCGAAATGCAGGTTTTCGACCCTTGCGCCGTCGGCAATATACAGCGCGCCCACACCTTTCGGGCCGCCTATTTTGTGGCTGCTTACGCTTATAAGGTCGGCTTTCGTCGGCAGTTTATGCTTGCAGAAAGCCTGTACGCAGTCACAATGCACCTTACAGTCGGGATTTTGCTCCTTTACAGTCTTTATTATCCCGTCAACGGGCTGAATTGCGCCCGTTTCGTTATTGACATACATTATGCTTACAAGTGTCGTGTTTTTATCCACGGCATTTTTTAATTCGTCAAGACTTATATGCCCCTCGCCGTCTACGGGCAGGTACACCACATCAAAGCCCAAATCTTCAAGATGTCTGAAACTGTCGGCAACAGACGGATGCTCCGTCACCTGGGTCACGACACGCATACCCCTGTTTTTATAGGCAAGCGCCGTACCCAAAACGGCGGTGTTGTTGGCCTCCGTACCGCCCGAGGTAAAATAAATATTCTTTTCGTTTATGCCCATAGCGCGGCTTACCTGTCCGCGCGCCTTGTTCAGCTTCTGTTCCGACTCAAACCCAAGCCCGTGCAGGGACGAGGGATTGCCGAACGTATTTTTCAGACTTTCGTACATTACATCCGCAACTTCGGGCAGTACCGCCGTTGTAGAGGCATTGTCAAAATATATCATATCTCATCTTCCAATCTGTGCAGTAAAATAACGGCAGTCACAAGTCCCGCGGTCTCCGTGCGCAAAATACGCTTTCCAAGCGTCACGGGCATAACGCCGTCCTTTACGGCATTTTCTATCTCCGACGGGTCAAAGCCGCCCTCGGGGCCGATAAAAACGGCTATGCTTTTGCCCTTAAAATTTTCACAAAAACTTTTAAGGCCGTTTTTTTGCTCGTTTTCGTAGGGTATAAGGCGGCCGTCGCAGACTTTGCTGTCGGTCAGAGCCTCATCAAAACTCATTATATCCGATACCTCGGGTATTCTGCCCCTGCCGCATTGTTTGGCGGCGGAAAGAGAAATCTTGTTCCACCTTTCGGCCTTTTTGTCCGCTTTTTTATCCCAGTTTACCACGCTGCGCTTTGTCTTGACGGGCACTATCCTGTCAACGCCTATCTCCACACATTTCTGAATGATAAGCTCCATTTTGTCGGACTTTGGCAAGCCCTGATAAAGCGTTATCTTGACCGACGGCTCGTTAAGGTTAAGGTGTTTGTCAAGTATCTTTGCAGTCACGCATTTTTTGGTTATCTCAACTATCTCGCACTCGTAGTCCACATCACTTCCGTCGCCGACGGTTATGGTGTCGCCTATCCTGCAGCGCAGCACTTTTGACAGGTGCAGAGAGGTCTCCTCATCAAGGTTTATTATATCGTCGGTTATGTTTTCTTTTGAAGTAAAATATTTTGGCATTTTATTTTATCCTTGCGGTAATACTTACCCACTCGTCCTTGTAATTTGTATCGACAACTTCCAGTCCCGCCGCTTCCATAGCATCATAGACATCCTGCACACGCTCGCGGATAATACCGCTTGAGATAAAAATGCCGTCGGGTTTGAGCTGTTTTCTTACAAGAGGAGAAATGGCACAGATAACATCTGCGATTATATTTGCGACCACTATATCGTATTTTTCGTAGCCTATCTCATCCTGCAAAGCCTTGTTGTCAATGACATTTCCGCTTGTAACATAGTATTTTGAGCGGTCAACGCCGTTAAAATCGGCATTTTCATAAGCGGTTTTTATTGCGTTTGCATCAATATCCACGGCGAAAGCGCTTTTTGCGCCCAAAAGCAGAGAAACAATGGATAAAATACCGCTGCCGCAGCCAAGGTCGGCAACAACGCTGTTTTCATTCACATATTTTTCAAGCTGAAGCATACAAAGCTGTGTGGTCTGGTGCAGACCCGTGCCGAAAACATGGCCGGGGTTGATATTGAATACCACACGTTCCTCGGGATTTTCGACATCTTCCCAGACGGGCTTTATCAAAAGTCTTTCGCCGACGGTAAACGGCTTGTAGAAATCGCGCCACTTGTTCAGCCACTCCTCGTCGTTGAGGTTTTCGGTAGTTTCCACCGCAAGTCTGCCAAGGTCGATGCCTATATCCATTTTTTTAGTCTTTCAAGCCCCGCGCGCACATTCATCAGTATCTCGCTGCCGTAGGGGTTGTCGCTTACATATATTATAAGCTTTGTCTCGCCGACAGGCTTGTTCAAAAGTTCTTCGTCCACATAGTCCCAGTAGGTGCTGCTCTCCGACAAAAACTGTTTCAGCTCGTTGTCGTCCTCTACCTGTATGCCCGTTATGCCCGTTTCAAGCAGCATTGCGCTGACGGGTTCTATACCCTCGGTCGTTGTGTATATTTTAACTTCCGTCCATTCCATAAATCATTCTTCCTTTCCGTTTTCGACACAGATAGGCAGCACAAATTTGAATGTTGTGCCCTCGCCCACCGTACTGTCTACCGTTATTTCGCCCTTATGCACATTGACTATCCATTTTACCATGGAAAGCCCCAGACCCATGCTGCCGCTGCTGTCGCCGCGGACGGGGTCCACCTGATAAAAGCGGTCGAATATTTTTTTAAGATTATCTTTTTCTATGCCTATGCCGTTATCGGCTACCACACCGACAATGCTGTTTTCTTTACGGGTTATGCTGACTTTTATCCATCCGCCCTCTTTGCCGTATTTTATAGCATTTGTGACAAGGTTTATCAGCATACGCGTAAGCATTGACTGGTCGCCCGTGACATAAAGATTTTTGTCTATATAATTGATAAGCTTGATATTGCGCTGTGAGGCCTGTATTTCAAGTTCCTCCAAAACCATGCTCATCAGCTCGCCGTAGTCAAAATTTTCCATATTGAGGACCTTTGACAGATCGCCCGTTCTTGAAAGCGTAAGCAGCTGATTTACGAGTGTTGACATCTTTTTAGCCTGCTTGTGTATTACATCTATCGAGTCGCGCATCTCTTCCAAATTGTCCAGATCTTCGGCGTATTCGCACTCACTTAAAATTACGGTTATGGGTGTGCGAAGTTCATGCGAGGCATCGTCCGTAAACTGCTTTTCGCGCTCGAAGGCCCTTTGCAGACGCTCAAACAGCGAATTGAAGCTTGTTGCAAGCATACCGAACTCGTCATTTGTGTTTATGCCTATGCGCTGTGACAAATCGCTGCTGTCCTGGATATTGTTCGCCAGATTGCTGAGCTGCGCAAAATGTGAAAAGGCGCTGTCGGTTATAAAACTTCCGCCCAGTATGGCAACAAGGATTATAAGCGGCAGAATAATAAGCGCCGTGGAAACGATAGGATAAACATATTCGTCATTTATAAGCATGGGCACGCTTGTCACGCCGCGCAGATAATACTTGATGTGTTTTATCTCAACTTCCGTTTCATATACATACCATTGCTCGTCCGTATCGTTATTGGTGGCAACTATGATAGAATTCGGCGCAAGATTCAATGCCTGCGGAAACCCGAGCGGATTAAAGCCCCTCATAAGCGTGTGGTTT
Organism: Bacillota bacterium; assembly: GCA_017460805.1. Classification (GTDB taxonomy): domain Bacteria; phylum Bacillota; class Clostridia; order Lachnospirales; family CAG-274; genus RGIG4310. The sequence continues at coordinate 39,477 of JAFUAF010000047.1, forward strand.
TCATCATACAACACAAGCATGATATTATTGCCGCTTGTGATATAGCTTGTATTAAAAGTTATAGTGCCGTTTTTTTCTTTGGCATTTGCCGCCATATCGTTTACATAATTTATAAGGTCGGTGCGCTGTCTGACCTGTATCATGGTCGTGCCCAGTGCAACAAGAATAGTGACGGAAAAAAACGTGATTGCTATCATGGCGCAGGTATACCACAGCGACACCTTGTTTCTAAGCGTTAAACCCCTCATTTACTCCTCCTTGAGTATGTAGCCCGAGCCGTATACCGTGTGAATAAGCTTTTTGTCGTAGCCGCTGTCTATCTTTTTGCGCAGGTAACGGATATATACATCCACGATATTGCTGCCGCCGTCAAAGGATAAGTCCCACGCGTTCTGCTCTATCTGCTCGCGCGAAAGCACCACGTTTTTATTTCGTATAAGATATTCAAGTATCGTAAATTCCTTGGATGAAAGCTGAATGACCTTGCCGCCGCGGGAAACAGTATGCTGGTTCATATCCATTTCAAGGTCGGCCACTTTAAGCACATTTGCAGTAAAAGCAGTGTTTCGTCTGAAAAGCGCACGTATCCTCGCCAGAAATTCGTCAAAGGCAAACGGCTTTACAAGATAGTCGTCCGCACCCGCATCAAGACCCGCCACTCTGTCCGAAACGGAATCCCTAGCCGTCAGTATCAGAACAGGCGTGACATTGCCTTTTGCACGCATCTCGCGTATGACTTCAAGTCCGTTTTTCTTGGGTATCATAAGGTCAACAACTATGGCATTGTATTCTATGCCCGATATATATTCAAGCGCAGTTTCCCCGTCAAAAGCACTGTCAACGGAATATCCCTCTTTTTTAAGGCGCTTGGCGATAACATTATTAAGGTTGGGCTCATCCTCAACTATCAGAATTCGCATAAATCATACCTCCTTGTAAAAATTCACATATACGATAATTATAACACATTATTGAAAAAGGTACAAGGTCTTGATAAAATTTATAGCCGCATAATAAAAATGCACCCCAAAAAGGGTGCATAAATTCTTTATTTGATATTATCATCGGCAAAGCCTTTACGTCTGCGGAGTTATCTCTAAACCCGCGATCGTCTTGCTCTCTCCCAATTTTTTCCTCACTCTGTTCATTCTGCTGCCGTCTCTGTCTATAATATAATCTTTTACAGTTCCGTCTTCGCCGTCGATCGACGCATAAAAAAGTCCGCTTGAAGAAACATAGGTCAACCCATCATATTCGGGTTCTATCACAAAATTACCGCTTTCATCAATTACGCCTTTTTTGCCGTTTACCTCAACTATGGCATAGCCGCCCTCAAAATCATCCGCCTTGTCAAACTTTGGCTCTATAACATATCCGCCGCTGCTGTCGATATAGCCGTATTTGTCCTCTACGCATACCCATGCAAGGCCGTTATCCATAAAATCGCCCGCATAATCAAATTTATCTTCAATGACAAAATCGCCTTTTTCGTTTATATAACCAAATTTATCCTTAACAAGACGCTTTTTGCCGTCAGGTCCTATCTCAAAACAATCTTCGATATTATCGGGTTTAAATTCCTTTTCAAGGGGTGCAAGACCATTCGCGCCAAAATTTCCCGTCTCGGTAACGTTTTCAAACTTAATTACTTCTTTGCCGTTTTTATCTATAAAAGCATTGTAAATACCGGTTGTTTCATCACTGAACGTCACTTTTGCAAGTCCGTTCGGCGCAAAAGGTCTGACCATCTGATATTTCGGCTCGATAACAAATTCACCGCTGCTGTTCATGAAACCCGCACTTTCATAGGGTTCAACAATGACATTCATAAAATCGGGATCCGAATTAAATGACGGCAGATACACCTTTGTATCGGTTATATATTCACCCTGTGTATTTATAAGGCCAAACTCACTTTCTTCCCAACTGCCGACCCATGCAGCACCTTTTTTGTTGAAGTCTCCCGCAACTTCAAACTTGGGCTCTATAACAAACTCTCCCGTAGAATCAATATACCCAAATAACATTTCGCCTGCTTTATTCGCCGAGGCTAAACCACATTCGCCGAAAGGATTTGCAACATCGAATTTCGGCTCTATGACCATATTCCCTGCCGCATCTATATACCCGTATTTATCATCTGTTTTCACTGCCGCCAGCCCGTTTTTGGCAAATTTTTGGCAATCCTGAAACTGCGGCTCTATGACCACGTTTCCTGCCGCATCTTTATATCCCGTTTTTCCCGCCTGTTCGTCCACATAGCAATAATAACTCATACATTCGGGCAGATCTTCTTCCGCTTCCTCCGCAATATTATTTTCCGCCGCGGCATTATTGCTGCCGCTGTCTTTATTATTTGCACAGCCGACAGCCGCCGTCATCAACATTACAGCAATGAGCAATACGATCTTTCTTTTCATTTTACACTCCTCCAAAAAGCAATTCAAAAAAAAACATTCGTAAAAATTATAGCACACAATATATTCTTTTGCAAGCAAATTCTGAACAAATGCGTAATTTTTAAATACAAACGGCATATAATGTACAAAAAAGTTTGTACGGAGGGAATACATTGGGTGCGAAAATATACGTTGTAAAGCTGAAGCAGATAATACGGATAGTGCTGTCGCTGATAGTGGTATTTGCCGTAATAGCAATAGCTGCGGCGCTGATAAAAAACGCGGCAAGGCCTACATACGCCCCGGGCGTTTACACGGGCAGCATAATACTGCACAATTCGCCCGTAAATGTCGAGGTCGAGGTATCAAAGCACAGCATAGAAAGCGTGCGCCTTACAGACCTGAGCGAGACCCAGCAGGTATTTTATCCGCTGTTTGCGGACACCGCGCAGGAAGTTGCGGACAGGATAGTCGCCGAGCAAAGCTGTGATATAGAGCTTGACAGCGACTATGCCGTAACAGGCGGGATAATATGCGATGCGGTAAGACAGGCACTTGAAGATGCGGAAAAATAATACAATAAAAACCCCGCAGATGTGAGGTCTGCGGGGCTTTTATTGTAATACGCTATGAACGTATTGGGGGGTATATATAAATATAAAAGGAGGGGTATGAAAATCAATGTCAAAAATAACATTGGTATAAACTTATGCATTTTCTTTTATGCATTTTCTTTTTCCATGCAAAGCAGTTTTAAAGCCGCCTTTGCCTTTTCAACAACACTTTTAAGCTGTTCTATTATGCCGAGCTGTCTGGTGTTCATATCGTCCAGCAGGCTGTAGGCTGCTTCAGGGTCATAAAGTGCATATATGTTTTCGATAGTGGTCATATCACGGGCATTGTCGTAAAGCTTTTTAACGCTGTCAAAAGCCCTTGCATATTCCGCATAAGCCGTCATTTGTTCTTTGTTAAGGCAGGTGCGCTTGTCCGCATACTGCTTCATCTCGCCCGAGATCTTGCCGCTGTCCGCCTTTGCCGCCGTCAGCATATCCGCTATGGCTATGTTGTTGGACTTTACACAAAGCAGCATTTCATCAATGTTTTTGTTTGTTTTATCCATTATGTCGGGCTCCTTTCTTTTTCTTTATATATATAGTATACGCCCAAATAATTAAAAAAACATTGATAAAATTCTTAACTTTTTATTAAGAAATTTCTGTCACATGATATTTTTCAGTTTTTCTATAACGGATAAGTCCGCAGGCAGCCAATCCACGGTATCAAGCTCTTTTTTACCGAGCCACTTTGCCGCTTCATGCTCTTTTAAAACAGGTTCTCCCGCTGTTATTTTCGCAAAAAAGCAGTCCATGGAAAGATGAAATTTCGGATAGTCGTATTCAACGGTGTAAAAAAGTTCCCCGACCGATATTTTTGTGTCGAGTTCCTCTTTTATCTCGCGGACAAGGGCTTCGCGCGTGGTCTCGCCGACTTCCGCCTTGCCGCCCGGAAACTCCCATTTATCCTTATATTCGCCGTAACCGCGCTGTGTCGCAAAAATTTTATCTTTGCCGCGGATAACGGCAGCCGCCACCTTTATTACGGGCAGCCATTTGCCGCCGCCAAAAACAACATCTTTTCCGATATCTATACCCGTAAAAGCTATATATTCTTCGCTTATTTCAACTTTTATCTCCGTTTTGCCCGAAAGCGTGACAAGGGCGCGCGTCCCCGCCGCACATTCCTCACAGCCGTAATCGGCTTCTTCTATATTTATGACCTTGTATATATCCATTTTTATCCCTTTTCAAAAAATCCTCTTATATCGTCAACAGTCTTGTCGATATCTGCCTCTGTGTGCGCAGCGGAAACAAACATCGCTTCAAATTGGCTTGGTGCGATATAATTTCCATTGCTGAGCATATGCGAAAAATAGTCCGAATAGCGTTTTGTATTGGATAAAAGCGCCGTTTCGTAGTCATACACTTCATTTTCGGTAAAAAACAGGGTCGAAAGTGACGATGCGCCATTGACTTTTATTTTTATGCCGTTGTCCGCGGCTGCCTTTTTTATGCCGTTTCTAAGCCTTTCGCCAAGGTTTTCGAGCCTTGTGTAAATGCTTTTATCCTCTTTTAAAATTTTAAGCTGGGCTATGCCCGCCGCCATTGCCACGGGATTGCCGCTCAGCGTGCCTGCCTGATAAACATTTCCCACGGGCGCAACGCACGCCATTATATCGCCCCTGCCGCCGTAAGCGCCGACGGGCATACCGCCGCCGATTATCTTGCCGTAGGTCGCTAAATCGGGCTTTATGCCGAATTTTTCCGCCGCACCGCCAAGCGCAAGGCGAAAACCCGTTATTACCTCGTCAAAAATAAGCAGAGCACCGTATTTTGTGCAAAGTTCCCTCAGCTCGCGCAAAAAGCCGTCTTTCGGCAGCACAACCCCCATATTTCCTGCCACGGGTTCTATCACAACACAGGCTATCTTGTCGGGATAGGTCTCAAAAAGCGTTTTGACGGAAGAAATGTCGTTGTATTTTGCGGTAAGGGTGTCGGCGGTGCAGTTTACGGGAACGCCCGAACTGCCCGGGATGCCCTGTGTCAGCACGCCCGAACCCGCCTTTACAAGCAGCATATCGGAGTGACCGTGATAACAGCCGTCAAATTTCACTATTTTGTCCCTGCCCGTAAAACCTCGCGCAAGGCGCACGGCACTCATAACAGCCTCCGTACCGCTGTTTACCATGCGTACTTTCTCACAACAGGGCACAAGGGAAGTGATAAGCTCCGCCATTTCCACCTCAAGTTCGGTGGAAGCGCCGTAACTCATGCCCTTTTCAAGCTGTTTTTTAACAGCTTCAACTATGCGTTCATCATTGTGACCCAATATCATAGGCCCCCAGGAGCACACATAATCCGTGTATTTATTGCCGTCCGCATCATAGATATACGCACCCTTTGCTCTTTCGATAAAACGCGGCTGCTCGTTTACGGCATTAAAAGCGCGCACGGGAGAATTTACACCGCCCGGCATCACGAGTTCCGCGCGCTGTTTAAGTTTTTGCGAAACCTCCGTTTTCATCACAGCTCACCCGCCTTTACAAAACGCGCTATCTCGGGCGCAAAATAGGTTATAAGCATATCCGCGCCCGCGCGGAAAATGCAGAGCGTACTTTCTTTTATAATGCGTTCTTCGTCGATATAGCCCGCCTTTGCACCCGCTTTTACCATAGAATATTCGCCGCTTACGCTGTATGCCGCAACGGGGCGGTCGGAAACCTCCTTTGCGCGATACAGCACATCAAGATAGGCAAGTGCGGGCTTTACCATAAGGATATCCGCACCCTCCTCTATATCGAGTTCTATTTCCTTTAAAGCTTCGCCGCCGTTTGCGGGATCCATCTGATAGGAAGCCCTGTCGCCGAAAGAGGGCGCAGAGCCTGCCGCTTCACGGAAAGGCCCGTAAAATGCCGAGGCGTATTTAGCCGAATAAGCCATTATAAGCGTGTTTTCAAACCCGTTTTCATCAAGTGTTTCCCTTATAAAACCGATACGGCCGTCCATCATGTCCGACGGCGCTACCATATCCGCACCCGCGCGCGTATGGGAAAGTGCCGTCTTTGCAAGCACTTCAAGGGTCTTGTCGTTGTCCACGTCATGCTCACATAAAATGCCGCAATGTCCGTGAGAGGTGTACTCACACATGCACACATCGGTTATCACCACTATTTCGGGATAGTTTTTCTTTATGTATCTCACCGCCTGCTGCACGGGGCCGTTTTCATCCCATGCGGAACTTCCGCACTCATCCTTGTGCTTTGGTATGCCGAAAAGCAGAACACCGCCTATTTTAAGCTCGGACAGCACGGATAAAATTTCGTCCAGTCTGTCAACGCTGTAACGGTACTGCCCCGGCATGGCTTCTATTTCTTCTTTTATATTTTCGCCCTCTTCCACAAATATCGGGTAGATAAGTTTTTGCGTCTTGACAAAGGTCTCCCTTGCCATTGCCCTTATCTGCAGGCTTTTTCTCAATCTTCTGGGACGCTGTATCAATCTCATATTTTCACCTCACAAATACTCTCAAACAAACCGCTGTCGGTCTGAAAATCGGCGCTTACCGCCTTAAAACCGCGTTTTTGTGCCGCTTCGTAAGTCTTTGCGCCAATGCAGACCGCCGTAAAAGTCCTGTCGGTCTCTGCAAAATACTCCGCCTCGGACGGACTTGCAAAAACGGCTGTATCAAAGTCCGCGGGCAAAACCTGTTCCGCGGCTTCCGTCTTATATAAATACAAAGTCTTGTGCTTTATATTGTTTTCTGTTAAAATATCATCCATTTCGCGGCTGCCGTTTTGGGCGCGCAAAAGCAGGATATTGTCGGCTTTTTTTGCTGCAAGAAGCTTTGCAAGCTCTGCCGTATAAAATTTTTGGGGCATAAGGTCGGCTTTTATGCCGTATTTTTGAAGCTCCTCCGCCGTACCGCTGCCGACGGCCGCAATTTTTTTGCCGCCGAACACTCTCGCGTCATACCCCGCCGAAAACAGCTTTTCAAAAGCAAGCTCAACGCCCGTTCTGCTTGTGAAAGCGACAAGCGCCGATTTTTCGATATTTTCGGCTATTTCTTTGCCGCTTATTTCAAGGTGCGTTATTTTTATGCTTGGTGCGATAAAAACTTCCGCGCCCGCTGTTTCAAGCATATTTTTCAGGTTTTGCGCGCGGTACGAGGGGCGGCTTATCAAAATTTTTCTGCCTGCCAAAGGTCTTGAAGTCCGCAGTTTTTCGTGCAGTTTGCAGACCCCGCCTATAACGATCACCGCAGGCGATGAAAATTTTGCCGCAAGCTCCGTAAGTTCCGCCAAGTCCGAGACCCCGACACGCTGTTTTGCCGTGCCGCCGTTTTCTATTACGGCGCAGGGCGTATTTTTATCGAGTCCCGCCGAAACAAAGCCGTTTTTAATTTTATCGGCATTTCCGAGCCCCATTAAAAACACATAAGTACCGCCCGCGGCAACAAGGGCTTTATAGTCGATCGCCCCGCCGCCGTCCGCCTTGAAATGCCCCGTCAGTATATGCACGGAGGACGCAATATCCCTGTGCGTTACGGGTATGCCCGCAAGTTCGGGCACGGCGTAAGCGCTGCTGATACCCGGAATTATCTCAAAAGATATCCCGTTTTGGTATAAAAATTCAGCCTCTTCGCCGCCCCTGCCAAACATAAAGGGGTCGCCGCCTTTCAGCCTTACGACATTTTTGCCCTCTTTTGCCTTTTCAAGCAAAATCTGATTTATGCCGTCCTGCGGGATAAGGTGGTTTCCGCCCGCCTTGCCCGCGTTTATCTTTTCGGCGCTTTCGGGGATAAGCTCAAATACCCCGTCGCCCAGAATTCTGTCATAGACTACGACGTCCGCCGCTTTCAGAACATTAAAAGCCCGCAGGCTCATCATATCCGATTTGCCGCAGCCCGCACCCGTAATATATACTTTTCCCGTCATAATTTCAGTTCCTCCGCAAGCATTTCCCCCAATTTTTCGGGGTTCGAGATACTGCCGTAAAGCTGCTTTTTAACGGATATGCCGTTTTTATTATGATAGCCGTAAATATGCAGTTTTTCGCCCTCTATCGCCGCATAGACTCCCGCGGGAACGCTGCACCCGCCGCCGATAGCCCTTATGCACGAAAGTTCGGCTTTTGCGCATATCTCCGACTCTTTATCCGTTATCCCGCTTAAAAATTCAAAGCCTTTTCGGCATTGCACGGCTATTATGCCCTGCCCCGCCGCAGGCACCATTTCTTCGGGCGTAAAAACTTTGCTTATCCTGTCGGCAAGTCCAAGCCTTTCAAGCCCCGCCCGGGCAAGTATCACCGCGGAAAAATCGCCCCTGTCAAGCTTGTTCAGCCGTGTGGGGACATTACCCCTTATAGGCAGGATATTTGCATCGGGATATAATTCTTTCAGCTGACACGCTCTGCGATTGCTTGAACAGCCGACCCGCGACAAGTCGAATTTCCCGTCTTTTGGCAGCACAAGCGCATCAAAGGGCAGTTCCCTTTTTGAATAAGCCACAACGGGCAGTTTTTCATTCAATTCGAGCGGCATATCCTTTAAGCTGTGTACGCTGACATCCGCTTCGCCGCTTAAAAGCGCCCTGTCAAGCTCCTTTACAAAAAGCCCGCGGCCGCCTATTTTATCAAGGCTTATGTCCTGACGTATATCGCCCGTGGTCTTCATGGTCACAAGCTCGATATCATAGTCGGGAAAATGCCTTTTTATCAAATCTGTTATAATTTCGCTCTGTATAACGGCAAGCCTGCTGTCACGGCTTGCCACGCGTATAGTCTTCATAAAATTTTTCTTATCCTTTCGGCAGTTTCTTTCACAAGGCCGTGTTTGTCGCCGTTTGAAACAAGACCCGCACAAATATCCTCATTTTCGCAAAGTGCCGGGAAGAAAAACGTGCTGTCCTCGGCGCTGTCCGCCCTTGAAACAAAAATATTTTTCTGCTTGCACAGTGCCGCGATATGCGCATTTACCTCTGCATTGTCCGTGCAGGCAAGCACAAGAAAACAGCCGTTTATATCTTCATCTTCAAACGGCCGTTTTTCGCCGCATAAGGGGTCAACCAGCTTCACATCCGCACCGAAACGCCGCAGTATCTCCGCACGTCTGCCGCCTATCCTGCCGCCGCCTGCCACAAGCACGGGCTTGTCCTTTAAATCTATAAAAAGAGGAAATTTCATAGTCTTGCCCTTTCCGTCAGCCTGTCCAGACATTTCTGCATGGATTCGCCGTCAATTTTTTCTTTGATGCCGCAAAATATCATATCCGCCGTTCTGCCGACAATATCCGCTATATCACTCTCGTCATACCCGTCCGAGGCACAAAGCCTTTTTGTCACAGTTTCTTTTATGCTCTCGATAACGGGCATGGAGTCTCTGTAGGTCTCCCATTCGTGATATTTTTCAATGCCCTCGTCAATGACAGCCAAAACCTCGGCGTTATCCGCCGTTTCGGTAATAAAATCGTCAATGCACCTGTAATTTTTGCCGCAGCGCTCCCGCAGTTTCGGAGAAATGTCGCGGGGTACGGCAAGGTCGATAAAATAGTCGGGGAAGTGCTTCATTTTATCCTCTGTATAGGTAAAATGCGGGCTTTTGGTCGCACTAAAAATCGCATCCGCCTTAAAATCGTATCGTTCGTCATAGGGTATCGCACGGCAGCCGCGGGGCACAACATTGCTTTTGCGAAGCCTTAAAGTCACGGTAACATCCGCGCCCGCTCTTTGCAGCAGAGAGGCTGCAAGCCTACCGACATTGCCATTGCCCGTTACAAGAATTTTTTTGCCCGACAGACCGCCGTATTGCTCAGAGAGCCAGTTTGCCGCAAGCTGCGCCGAAGAAAGCCCCGCATTCGCATCGGCGATGTCCGCCGCCTTTTTTGCCGCAGTAATGGCAAGACGCAGCAGAACTTCAAGTTTTGCATCAAGACTGCCGAGTTTTCTTGCCAACATCTCCGCCCCCGAAATCTGGGTTATTATCTGCGTTTCCCGCTTTATAAGCGAATTAAGCCCGCAGGCGGTCTCAAACAGATGGCGGATAACATCCTCGCCGCAAAGTATGGTGCGATACTCCTTCCCCTCGCTTAAAATAAGATCGAAAGCCGCCTGTACATCGGCATTTTCGCCCGAAATATAAAGCTCTGTCCGATTGCAGGTAGAAAGTATAAAGCAGGCATCAATGCCCGCAATTTCAAGAATTTTCGGTGTAAGCAGCTTAATATCGGTCTCCGACAGCGCCGCCTGCTCGCGTATTTCAAGCGGTACCGCGGTGCTGTCTGTCCCGCACATAAAAAACATAGTTTTTGAACCTTTCATTTTGGTATGTTTATGGTATGCTTTTATTTTACAATAGATGTAAAAAAATGTCAACATACGCAAAAAGGCTGCCGCAAGCAAGTACGTCAGCCTTTGGATATGTTTTATTCGGTAAAAGGTATTACCGCGCCGTCGAATGTGTCGTTGATATAATTAACTATATCATCGGATTTAAGCACATCCACAAGCGCCTTTATACCCTCGTTTTCCTCGTTGCCCTCTTTTGCAACGATAACATTTACATAGGTCTTTGCGGCCTCGGAGTCGCTCTTTTCGTAAGCCACAGCATCCTTTGCAACGGAAAGACCCGCTTCAAGCGCATAGTTGCCGTTAAGTACCACAAAAGCCACTTCGTCCTTTACTCTTGAGACCTGAGCTGCTTCAAGTTCCTGAATATTGAGGTTGTGAGGGTTTTCGGCGATATCGTTTACGGTAGCCGTAAGGCCTGCGCCGTCTTTAAGTGTGATAAGGCCGTTGTCCTGTAAAAGCAAAAGCGCACGCGCTTCGTTTGTTGTGTCGTTGGGAACGGCGATATTCGCACCGTCCGAAATTGCGGCAAGGTCGCTTTCCGTACCCGGATAGATGCCGAAAGGCTCATAATGGATGCCGCCGACATTTACAAGGTGTGTACCCTGCTCCTCGTTAAAACTGTCAAGGTATGGAACGTGTTCCACATAGTTTGCATCAAATTCGCCGCTTTCAACCACAAGGTTGGGCTGAACATAGTCCTCGAATTCCGTTATCTGAAGATCCCAGCCCTGCTCCGCAAGTATAGGCTTTGCCTGCTCGAGTATCTGAGCATGGGGAGTGGGGGATGCCGCAACGGTTATAACGCCTTTTTGAGCCGTATCGGCAGAAGCTGTTCCGTTTGCCTGTGAGGATGCGGAAGATGACTCCGACGAAGCACCGCCGCAGCCCGTTAAAACACTTCCGAGTAAAATTGTTGATAATACAAGTGATAATAATTTTTTTGCTTTCATTTTAATTCTCCTTAATTCTCCTTTTTTTCCTTATTTTATTTTTCTTTTGTCCGTTAATTTTGAGAGTGCCATGCCGAGATACTGCATCACCTGAACAAGCAGCACCAGTATGACTATCGTAACTACCATTATTTCCATCTGATAGCGGTAGTAGCCGTAGCGTATGGCGATATCGCCAAGTCCGCCGCCGCCGACTATACCCGCCATTGCGGAATAGCCGAGTATTGTGCCGAGCGCTATCGTTACTCCAACTATAAGCGAGGTCTTTGCCTCGACCAAAAGCACCTTTGTTATTATGGTAAAATTATCCGCACCCATGCTCTGTGCGGCTTCTATAACGCCCTTGTCAACTTCCTGTACGGAGCTTTCGACCATTCGCGCTATAAAAGGTGCCGCCGCAATAACAAGCGGCACTATCGTAGCCGACGAGCCGTAGCTTTTGCCGACGATAAGCTTTGTAAGAGGGCTGACCAAAATCAAAAGAATAAGAAAAGGCACACTTCTTGTTATGTTGACAATAAAATCTAACACGCCGTAGACCGCTTTATTCGGCGCTATGCCCTTTTCGCCCGTGACCGCAAGCACAAGACCCAGCGGCAGGCCGAGCACATAGCCCATAAGTGTCGAAACAAGGGTCATATACAGGGTCTCCCATATACCGCGGACTATCATGTCCGTGACTTGGGGTGTAAAGACAGACCAATCAAAGCCCGCCGATAAAAATAAACTCATATACCCTGACCCCCTTCAAAATTCATGTTCTTTTCGCGGTAGAGCACAAAGCGCTTGGCTTCGTCGGTCTTGGGCGAGTCGAATATCTCGTCCACCGTGCCGCGCTCCACTATCCTGCCCTTATCGACAATGGCGACATGCGAGCAAATTTCTCTTACGACCGCCATTTCATGCGTAATTATAACTATGGTTATGCCGTAGCGCTCGTTTATTTCTTTGAGCAAAGACAGTATCTGCGATGTGGTCTGAGGGTCGAGCGCGCTTGTCGCTTCGTCGCAAAGCAGTATTTCGGGGTTTGTTGCCAAAGCCCTTGCTATTGCGACACGCTGGCGCTGTCCGCCCGAAAGCTGTGAGGGATATGCCTTTGCCTTGTCGGAAAGGCCGACTATCTCCAATAGCTCCATACATCGTGCGTGTGCCTCCGCCTTTTTAACTTTATTTATGTATAAAGGGAAACAGATATTCTGTTCCACATTTTTTTGCATCAGCAGATTAAAATGCTGAAATATCATTGAGATCTGTGTGCGGGCCCGGCGCAGTTCGCGGGGTGTAAGGCTTTGAAGCTCCTGCCCCCTGACTGTGACCGTACCGCTTGTGGGCTTTTCCAAAAGATTAAAGCAGCGCACAAGTGTGCTTTTGCCTGCCCCCGAAAGCCCTATAATACCGTAAATATCCCCTTTTTGTATTTCGAGATCTATGCTGTCAAGCGCCTTGACGGGATTGGTCTTGGGGTTATAGACCTTCGTCAGCGCTTCTGTTTTTATAATAGGCTCCATTTTTTCACTCCATTTGTAAACGCGTCAACAATAAATACCAAAGCAATAAAAACACCGCCTGTTTGGTATGTGTACATTATACTAAACAAGCGGTGTTTTGTAAAGAATAAAAATTTGATACCGTGTTATAGGCAAAACCTATAGCAGACGCAGTTTGTTGCGTTTTTGTTGACTGCAACTATCGGAATGCGCATAAAGTTTTCGTTTTGCCTATATTTTTCATTTGCACCGGAAAGTAAAATTGGAATTTAGCGACGATTTGCTAAAGCAAATCGTCGCTGGAGCACGGGACTGGGAGCTGCGCGCCGTAGGCGCAATGCGATTCCCGTGCGACTTCCCGCAACGCGCTTGCGCGCCACTTGTGATTAGGTAACTTTTTATAGTTATTGGCCAACGCTCCGACAGATAAGATCAAAAGCAAACCTATTATAATATATATTCCCGCCATTGTGCCAATGTCTTTGGGAGTATCGGGATTTTGAAGAAGTTCATATAATTTGTATATTTCCGAGTATGCCGACTCTCTTGAACACTCTTCTTCTGTGTCCTGTATTTCCCTTACCTTGCTCCATTCGGTCAAAATATGGTTATCGGCGGCTGTTTTGTTTAATGCGCTTAAAACAGTCCTTTGAGATATTGCTTTTTCGTTTATATACAAATCATTGTCAGACCCTAATATACCTTTATCTGCCAAAAACAAGCAATACGGATGGTTTACATCCACAAAATGAGTGCCCGATGTAAAATTATCAATATTGTAATTCACCGCTCTACAATAAGCCCGCCCCAGAACAATACCAAAATCAAGCTTGGTTATTCCTTTATCAAAGAAACAAAGTTCATTATTAAATAACAGTTTATCATCTGCCATTTTGTCAATATTTTCGGCAAATTGCTCATCGGAACGTTCAGTCGGTACAAAATCCGCTGCCGTTTCGCCGTTTTTAAGCTCTTTGAATAAGGCATAATACTTTGTACCGTTTATTTCCTTTTCCTTAAAAGTATAGGATTTGTCAACCCTTTCAGACTCGGATTCTTCGGTTTCATAGTTCATCTTCAAACAATCAAATGGTATATAACCAATTGTTTTTCTTGCTGTATTTGAATCCACCAATTTCCCTTCGGAGTTTATTGTAAATAATTCATGAAACCGTATATCATTGTAATGATATTTTGGCTTATATACATCAAATAAACCACCCGAAAGATACTGATGAAAGGAAATAATTCCAACCTGCTCATCTTTTGCGTATAATGTACAATAATCTCCCGAATTATATAATTGTGTACCATTCGGTTTTAAATATCCATCTTCAACTCTATCAAAAATGTAATAATCTTCAGGCTCAACTTTATAAAAATCAGGAGAATATGCGACCACACTGTATCCATCCCAAACCCGTTTTGCATATTCATAATTGTAATCTGTTAATTGTATTTCATCCGCCAAAACATTACAAGGAGATAAAACTATCATTAAAATAAAAAATAAGTTTTTTATATAATTTTTCATATAAGACTCTCCTTACTGCCATATACGGGTTGGTTTTTAATCTTTCGCTTTGATTTGTCGTTAAGCAATGCTCCGACAGATAAGATAAAAAGCGAGCCTGTTATAATATATATTCCGCTCATTGCGCCAATGTCTTTGGGTGTGTCGGGATTTTGCAAAAGGTCGTATAATTTGTATATTTCGGAATATGCCAACTCTCTTGAACACTCTTCTTCTGTGTCCTGTATTTCTTTTACCTTGCTCCATTCAGCTAAAATATGGTTTTCGGCGGCTATTTTGTTTAATGCGCTTAAAACCGTACTTTGAGATATTGCTTTTTCGTTTATATACAAATCATTGTCGGAACCTAATATCCTTTTATCCGCCAAATACAAGCAATACGGATGGTTTACATCCACAAAATGGGTGTCCGATGTAAAATTATCAATATTGTAATTCACCGCTCTACAATAAGCCCGCCCCAGAACGATACCAAAGTCAAGTTTGGTTATACCCCTGTCAAAAAAACATAACTCATTATTATACAACAACTTATCGGCAGCCATTTTGTCAATATTATCGCTGTATTGCCCGTCAGGTCGCTCCGTAGGGATAAAGTCCGCCGCCGATTCCCCGTCTTTTAATTCCTTGAATAAGGCATAATACTTTACACCGTTTATTATCTTCTCCTTAATAACATAGGAATCGTCCATTCTGTAGGAAACTATATTTCCACTTTTATAGTCCATATAAACAGGTGACACGTCTCCTTTTGAATAACCGCCTGCTCTTTTCATACTTACACGCACAAACTCCATTTTTTTATAAATCAAAGATGTTGCAAGGTAAGAAAAGTCTGCATTACTTATTCTATAGCCGAAGTCGAAATTATATACAATCGCTTCGTTCTCATACGTTTCTATTTTTTCTTTACCTTTATATAATTCTATTTTAACATTTGTTTTATTATTTGTAGCAGGCATATCATAAATCACAGTTGCAAATATGCCATTATCTGCGTTGTAGTAAACATCTGCTTCTTTTTTAAAATAAAATGCTTCTTCTGTTTGCAAATCTAATATTCCGTAATTTTTGTGACCGATATCACAAATATAGTAATAATTGCTAAGAGAATCACAAAACCCACCAAAACCGAATTTTGTCAATAGTTTCCCGTCGGAATTCATTACTGCGTTTGTCAAAGACTCTTCCCAAGTATCATTATAAGCAGCAGGTGCTTTGTGAACAATAAAATCTTTACCCGTAACCGATTGAGGATATCTGTAACCTTCGTTATATGTAACCCCTTGTCCGTTATAAGCATCAAAAAAATTATAATACACTGTATAATCGGCGGAATTGTATAACATTGTTCCGTTTGCTTTAAGAATATTGCTTTCGGTATTAAAATATTTCTTTTCTCCATATATGTATTCATCAGAATGAGCTACATATGTAAATTTGTCAAGCAGTTTTTTGGCGCTCGTAAAATCATAATCCGTTAATTGTATTTCCTCCGCAAAGACATTACAAGGGAATAAAACTATCATTAAAATAAGAAATATTTTTTTCATTTGTATCAACACCCCTTTCATATATAATAACACCCATAACGGCAAAAAGGGGTACAGCATATGCAAAAATTTTTTATCGTGAACGTCAAAAATATTTGGACGTTCACGATATGATGGGGCTCATAAATAATTGTACTCAAGCGAGCTTAAGTCCAATTATTTAATTCGCTTACTATAATTTCCTTAATTAAAAAAGCTGCCCTATGTAATAAGACAGCTTTCTGATGTGTTTTAAAAGCAGAATTATCCCGACGGCGCAAAGTGCGGCGGACCGTCCGCCTATCTTACATCGACAACTGCCAGTTCGGGGCGGTTGAAGAAACGCGGAAGGGTATTTCTGCAAAGGCCGCGGCTTACTATCATGGTATGGTTTTCAAAATCATACCTGCCGCCCGCATATTTTGGGAAAAACCCCTGATTGGGTGCATACAGACCATTAAGCACAAAGGGTATGCGCACCTGTCCGCCGTGGGCGTGGCCGCAGAGCGATAAATCGAAATCGGTATTTTTATAGTATTCGACCCCGTCGGGGCGGTGGGATAAAAGCACATTCAGTTCGGCTGTATCAACGCCCGAATTCAGCTGTTCAAGCGTCTGCGCCCATTTGTCATTGACATCCCAGCTGTTGAAATATTCGGGGTCTTCTATGCCGTACAGATTTATTTTAGTGCCGTTAAGTTCTATGACCCGTTTGTCGTTTTCGATAACATCCACACCGTAAGAACGCATTTTATCCTTTATCTCCGCTATTTCGCCCGACCAGTACTCGTGATTGCCCGCCGCATAATAACAGGGATAGCGCTCGGCAATATTTTCAAGCAGTTCCCATGTACGTTCATGGGGCGCTTTGTCATCGCAGATATCGCCGCCAAGCAGGATAATGTCGGGGCTTGTTTTATCTATGGCTTTTATCAGTTCGCTTTGTTTGTCGCCGTAGTAGGAGCTGTGCGAGTCCGCCACAAGCAGGATGCGCACAAAGTTTTTGTTTTTGCCCGAATCAAAGGTGTATGTCCGCACCGCAATATCCCAACGGAAAGCGTATATCATAAAAATTATCAGCAGCGCAAGGATAAAATTTGCGCGTTTGTTTCGTTTTTTTCTTGCTTTTTTCATTTTATCCCATTATAAGACCGAGTTCAACTTCCTCTGTGCCGTATTTCACTGTCGTTGTATCATCCGTGAAATGATATACATAAATATATTCCTTGCCATCCTTGGTCTTGTAGGTCTCTTCCTGACGTGTAAGGCCTATTTTATCAACTTCCTTGCCGTCCTTGCCGTAAACGGTAAAGATATTGTCCTTGCTGACATAAGTTCTGCCGTCGTCGCCCGCATAGTAAACATCATCATCCGTGCCGTAGGACTCGCTGTTGAAAAGAACTTTGTTATGCTCCTCTTCGGGGTCACAGGTCAAAGTTATCGTGCCGCTGTCCGATTTAAGCGTGTATTTTTCGGCAAAATCGCCGTCAACGACATATTCCTTTTTGTCATTTCCCGCATATATCATTTTAACGCTGTCGGGAACGGACTTTGCAGATTCGATAACATTGTAGTTTTCGTCGCTTACAATAAGATAATCATACTTGGTCGTATAGATTTTATTGTCGCTGCCCATCTGCGCAAAATCAAATTTTTCCTTAAAGGGAACAAACTTGCCGTCAGTACCGATAAAACCGTCCGTATAACCGTCTTCATACGCCTGTACGATGCACACCGTGCCGCCCTTATCATCTGCGTATACATAGTGATACTCATTTGTGGAAGTATATTCGGCTATCTTTTTGCCGTTTTTATCCGTTATGGTAAGCACATTCATATCGGGGAAGCCGTAAACATTTCCGTCCCGGTCTTTCAGCTCGTAATTATCGGAAAATGTCATTTCCGTTTTTTTGCCGTCCTTTATGACATAAACTGTGTCCATATCGACATAGCCGTAAATAAGCCTGTTGCCGTTTTTATCCAAATATACTTCCTCGCTTGCTCCCGAAGATGTGTATGCCGCACTCACTTTGCCGTCCTTGTCCTTTACGGTAAGCGCTGCGACCTCATTGCCCTCGGCATCTTGGCTGTAAGAAACGGTATAGCTGCCGCCGTTTATGTCCGTGTATGCCTCGCCATCGGGAAGAATGACCTCAACATCTTCGATATCTTCCCCGCCGTCCTCGCCGCCGTAAACGGAAATGCTCTTTGTATCTGCATCCCAGTCTGTTGTATAGCCAAAACTTTCGGCAACAAATCTTATGGGGAGCATTGTTCTTTCGTTTATGATAACGGGTGCTGTGTCAAGCTGTGTTTCTTCGCCGTTGTAAGAAGCGGTCAGGCTGTTTACGGTGAGTTTTACCTCGCCGCCTTTGCCGTCCGTAAGTGTAGCCGTTTTGGTGTCCGCATCCCAGTCGGCATTTCCGTCAAGCGCCTCGACTATGGCTCTTACGGGTACAAATGTACGGCTGTCGATTATAACGGGCGGCGCATCAAGCTGTGAAGCTTCGCCGTTTATCGTCATTTCGGGGTTGTCGATCTGTAAGCCCACAGTCCTGCCCTCGGCATAAACCGCCGTACTTAAAGCCATGACCGCAGCCGCAGCCGTTAAAAATGTCAAAAGTTTTTTGTGTTTTTTCATGTTTTTCTTCCTTTCTTTTAATGGTTTTATTTTGCTTTTATCCGTCCGCCTAAAAATGAACCCAAAAGCATTGGCATAAATGCTATGATATAGATAACAGCACCCATAAACAGCGCCGAAACAAATGCAGTTCCCGCCCCATGCGCTCCGTGCACAAAAATACCGCGGACAGGTATGTACCAAGCGCATAACACAGATATAAAAGGCATTATCCATATTCCCTCATATTTGTCCGTCAGCCCAAGTATTACGCCGCATATTACCGAAGATACAGCTATAACGATCGGCAGACAAATTATGATATATCCAAGCCCGTCAATTATAAAAACGGGTATTATAAAAACCGTCAAAAACGATATGGCAAAATATATAAAAGCCAATATCTTTGTCGGTATATCAAATATGTCCCAAATCATATATGCCCCTCCATGATCAATAAACAATTCATTGCATATTTTGCCGCATTATGATATAATGGCTTTGTTGTCAAACCTCTGATCCCGACAACGGAAAGGGGGGCAAGTAATATGCAACATCTCATCGGTTTTTTATTATCTGTTGCGGCAAGTGTATTAGGTAACTTCATAAGCAAGTGCATTGAATACATAAGCAAGTGGCTTGACAGATAAACCAAGCGTTGACAACAAGCCCGCGGAATTCCCATAGCCGCCAAAAGTTGGGATGAAAAAAGAAAGCGGGAGTGTTGCAGCACCCCCGTTTTCTCTTTATCGCGTCAAGTAACGCAACATCTCTGGTTTATAATTATTATAAACCTACGACGTGATTTTGTCAAGTGTGCGTTTTGGGAAATCAACCGCAAAGATAGATGCGGACAATTGCGAAGCAATTGGCTTTTGGCGAAGCCAAAAGTTGTGAACTTCAACCGCAAAGATAGATGCGGACAATTGCGAAGCAATTGGCTTTTGGCGAAGCCAAAAGTTGTGAACTTCAACCGCAAAGATAGATGCGGACAATTGCGAAGCAATTGGCTTTTGGCAAAGCCAAAAGTTGTGAACTTCAACCGCAAAGATAGATGCGGACAATTGCGAAGCAATTGGCTTTTGGCAAAGCCAAAAGTTGTGAACTTCAACCGCAGTATCCCCGTTTACTCCTCATCCAGCTTCAGCACGCTCATAAAAGCGGACTGTGGCACTTCTATACTGCCGATCTGGCGCATACGTTTCTTACCCTCTTTCTGCTTTTCGAGCAGTTTTTTCTTACGGGTTATATCGCCGCCATAGCATTTTGCAAGCACGTCTTTACGCACCGCGGAAATAGTTTCTCTTGCGATTATCTTATTGCCGATAGCCGCCTGAATGGGTATCTCAAACTGGTGTCTCGGTATTTCTTTTTTAAGCTTTTCGGCCATTTTACGGCCTTTGTCCGCAGCAGAGGACTCGTGAACGATAAACGAAAGTGCATCCACGACCTCTCTGTTTACCATCATATCCAGCTTGACAAGCTTGCTTTCCTCATAGCCCTTTAATTCATAGTCAAAAGAGGCATAGCCGCGTGTCCTTGATTTTAAAACATCAAAAAAGTCGTATATTATCTCGTTAAGCGGCAGGTTATAGGTCAGCACCGCCCTTGTTTCCTCTAAATATTCCATGCCGACATATTCGCCGCGGCGCTGCTGGCAAAGCTCCATTACAGTGCCGATATACTCGCTTGGCAGGATTATCTCGGCCTTTACGATAGGCTCTTCCATTTTTACTATGGTCGTCACATCGGGCAGGTCGGAGGGGTTTGAAAGGTCGATACATTCGCCGTTTGTAAGATAGACTTTGTAAATAACGCTCGGTGCGGTAGTCACAAGGTCAAGATCGAACTCTCTTTCAAGACGCTCCTGCACTATCTCAAGGTGCAAAAGTCCGAGGAAACCGCAGCGGAAGCCGAAACCGAGCGCAACGGAAGTCTCCGCCTCAAAATTAAGAGCGGCATCGTTGAGCTGCAATTTTTCAAGCGCATCTCTCAGATCCTGATATTTGCTGCCGTCCGCGGGGAAAATACCGCAGTATACCATGCTGTTTACCTTTTTATAACCGGGCAGCGGCTTGTCAACGGGGTTTGCGGCATCGGTAACGGTATCGCCTATCTGTGTATCGCGCACATTTTTAATGCTTGCCGTAAGATAGCCTACATCGCCCGCCATAAGGCTGTCGGTCGGGATATATCTTCCCGGACCGAAAACACCGACTTCCACGACCTCAAATTCCTTGCCCGTAGCCATAAAGCGCACCTTTGTACCCTTTTTAAGCGTGCCGTCAAAAACGCGCATAAAAACTATAACGCCCTTGTAGCTGTCGTAAAAACTGTCGAAGATAAGCGCTTTAAGCGGCGCATTTTCATCGCCGTTCGGCGCGGGGATATTTTTTATTACTCCCTCGAAAACATCGTCGATATTTATATCCGCCTTTGCGGAGATAAGCGGCGCATTTTCGCAGTCAAGACCGATAATATCCTCTATTTCCTTTTTAACGCGGTCGGGTTCTGCGCTGGGCAGGTCTATTTTATTGATAACGGGCAAAACTTCAAGGTCGTTGTCAAGCGCAAGATACACGTTTGCAAGTGTCTGCGCCTCCACGCCCTGCGCCGCATCAACAACAAGCACCGCACCGTCACAGGCTGCCAAAGAACGCGATACCTCGTAATTAAAATCGACATGGCCGGGGGTGTCTATCAGGTTAAAAATATACTCCTCGCCGTCAGCCGCCTTGTGGATAAGGCGCACCGCCTGGGATTTTATCGTAATACCCCTTTCACGCTCCAGATCCATATTGTCAAGCACCTGCTCCTGCATCTCGCGCTCGGTCAGAAGACCCGTCTTTTGGATAAGTCTGTCCGCAAGCGTCGATTTGCCGTGGTCTATATGCGCTATTATACTGAAATTTCTAATGTGTGACTGTCTGCTCAATCTTTGTTCTCCTCATCTTTTTCCTTTTCACAAGGAAATTTTATCTTTTCGTTCTGTACTTTCTGCAATACCATAAGCGCATCGTTTGCGGTCAGCTTGTCATCATCATCAACGTCAATAAATATATACCATTCACTCTCCTTCTTTTTGAAGATGGGCATTTCATATTTTTCGTCAAGCACAAGCTGCATGATACAAGTGGCATCCGCCGCCGTAATTTTGCCGTCCGCATCCGCATCGCCGTATGTTATCTTTATCAAAAACGCTTTAAGCGCGCTGCTGCCCGCATAGTCCTCATGGTCGTTGCCTATAATGTCTTTTGAAAGTTCTTTATCCGTAAATATCGTTGCAATGCCCGTACTTACGCCGTTTGCATATAAAACTCCGTCTTTTGCGGTCAGTTTTATACCGTTTTTGGCATCATTTGTGACTACGGGAAGCGCCAAAAGACTGCCTTCAATATCTTCTCTGCACAGATATTCGTGCTCTTTGTCGGATAAGAAAACTTTATCCAATTCGCCCTCTTTAAGGTACTGCGAATTATCCTTGCTGTAATTTTGTATATCATCGCAGACAAGACCGTATATTTTTACATTGTCGCTTATCGTCTTTGACGGCTTTTCACTGCTGTCCTTTGCAGAAGCGGTATTGCCGAGGGCGATACAGTTTACAAGCGTACATTGCGCACCGTTTACGGCATTGACGGAAAGCTTTGTATACTTGTTCACATTGGCACACAAAGTGGAATTTACCATATTCATCCTGCCGCCGTTTATATAAAGCGTACCGCTTGATGATTTGTTGCCCCAGAATGTACAGCCCAGTATATCGAGAGCGGAGTTGTCCGCATAAACAGCGCTGCCGTATGCCGCTTCACAGCCGTCAAATGTACAGTTTTTAAGGATAACATTCGAGTTGTGTGCCGCTACGACACCGCCTGCCGTGCCTGTCCTGCAAACATAAAAGTTGCAGTTTTCGATATTCGCGGCTGCATCTTCAAGGCAAATGATCGCTTTGCCGTCATAATAATCGTCACCTACGATATTGATACCCGATAAGTTTAACCCCGCTCCTTTTTTAACGCTGAAAAGCGTCTCTCTTACACGCATATTCACAGCCGAGGGGATATTTTTGTAAACACGTTCTTCGTTGCCCTCGTACTTTACGGTTATCTTCTTGGTCACTTCTATGGGAGTGTTCACATATATGCTGTCCAACTCGTCTGAAATAACTATGACATCGCCGTCCTCTGCCGCATTTACCGCCTCTCTCAGCGAAGTCGTACTGTCATATTCATCGACATCATCATATAAAGTATTAACTATGAGGGAACGGGCTTTTTTTACATATATCTTGCACACCTCGGTCAACGCATACCCGTCGGCATAATCAACACCCGCGCTTACTTCATAAGAGCCCAAAAGTTCCTTCGTCCAGCTGTCTGCGGTAATTTCCGTCCTGCCCGGTTCAAAGGTATAACTTCCGACCCTGCCTATCTCTTGAATGAGTTCTGATGAGTTCGCGTGCTTTGCCCAAAGGTAAACATCGCCTTTTACGGCGGCATTGCCCGTGTTTATCACATAAAATTTGATTTTTTCGCCCTCATTGAGTTTTTTCGCCTGTGAGGGAACGTAAAAATCGGAAAGCTTTCCGTTATTTTTGTCGGCTTCTATATAGAGTGACTTGCCGTCCGTCCACTTGCCGATGATATTTGCCTGCGGCTTGCTGTTATTGCCCACACGCACCCTTACAAACAATCTGCCGCCCGGGTTATCTATCTTATAAGATGCTTTCAGACCGCCGTTTTCCGTACAGTATTTTGTCCATTCTTCGTTTTCCGCCGCTTTCGTATAAACGGTATAATCCGCATCCTCGCCGTAGACCTGTTTAAGCAGGTCAATGCCTTTAAGATCGAGGTTGAGCCAAAAGCCGCTCTCACTCTCACCCGTAACATCACACCCAAGAGAGAGCTGAGCCTTATCCAAACCCGTATCTATATAATGAAGCGGAAAATCACGCGTATTATCGCCGTAATATGCCTCTTTTATTTTTTTATCGCCGTTTACGGTTACCCTTGCGGTATAATCGCCGACAGGCAAAGCGGGCAAAGTAAACGAGGGTGTATCCGCCCTGAATACCTCTTTATTTGTCTTATTGTCAAAAACGACCGTATTTATTGCAACTTTATTTTCATCGATAACAGGGTCGGACGCCCTTGTTGCATCCGTAAAATCGACCTGCATTTTTATTTCTTCCCCCGCAAGCTTGTACGGATAAGCACCGAGGTGAGGATCAAATTCCGTCCTGTCGTGAAGAAGTACGGGAACAAGGTTATGATCGGTCACAGCATCCTTTGTGGACTCGGGATCGGTCTCCTTTTCACAGCTGTCGCTGTAAGGAAGCAAAGCCGTATAATCACTTAAAACACAGGTGTGTCCGTCAAAATCAATGTAACTGCCCGAAAAGGCTATGCTGTCATGGCCGTCATCGCTGTATTTGCCGACTTGCGCCAGCTGAAGCATATTTTGTGTTCTGTTGCGGTAGGCAAAGCCGTCATTCGTCTCGTAATCATTGTTGTCGCAGAACAAAATGGCTTTTATAACGCCGTTTTTATCCGTAACGCTGCCCCAGTATGTCAGGGCGTGAGCACTGCTGTCCTTTTTGTTTGCATCCTTTATGATCTCCACACCAAATGAAACGCCGCAGTTTGCGCGAAGATAGTCCTGCATTTCGTACAGACCCACGCTGCCCTCCGTATTGAAATATCTGCTTCTGATAAAATTGCCCGGAGCATAATCTTTCAGATAGCCGCCGCTGTTTCCCGAACGCCAGCCTTTTCCCGAATT
The DNA here is from genome assembly GCA_017460805.1 of Bacillota bacterium. Lineage (GTDB taxonomy): Bacteria > Bacillota > Clostridia > Lachnospirales > CAG-274 > RGIG4310. The sequence continues at coordinate 63,680 of JAFUAF010000047.1, forward strand.
ACTGTCGTAAACGCCGCCGCTGAAAAACCAGTAAAGACCCGTTTTTTCATGGCCGCCCGTGTTTGTATGCTCGTTCTGAAATACGTCAAACACCTCGTCCTCGCCGGCAAAGCCCGCTTTTTGTGCCCAGCCCGAATAATGCAGGATATTGGAAACTGCGGCAGCCCAGCACATTGAGTCGTCGCCGCTCACGCCCTCTTCGCCTTTTTTATCCGCATCTATAAATTCCAGATCGTCTATCTCGAATTTTTGACCGTCAAGCTTTGCTTCCGCAAGCTTCGTTTTTATGGTCTCTATATTGCTTTTGCTAAGACCCGCGATATAAGCGGTGTCACCCGAGGGGAGCGTAAATTCCGCGCTGTAGTAGCCGTTTGCGCCCTCGCTGTCCGCCGCAACGCTTACGGGATATTCCGTAACGGTAAGCAGGGTCTCGCCGTCCGAGATAAGGCTGTAGGACTCCATGTCCTCGCTCATATCGCTTATCATACCCATGACCGTAACTTTCGACTCGTCCTTGTATGTTATTTGTGTCAATATTTCATCATCATTTGTTTTTGCAAATACGGGAACCGAGTCCATGAGCATAATGCCCGCAAGCAAAGCAGCCGTTATCCTTTTAAATTTCATATACATTACCTCACGATCATTTTATTTCCATAAGTTCATAATCCTTTGTGCCAAAGCCGAGTTCTGCTGCATAGTCAATGGTAAGCGTACCCTTGCGGCTGTTCACTCTTTCAAGAAAATGCTCCCTTCCCGGGTCGTCCGAATTTTTAACAAGATCTATACACGCTTGGTCTATTGCCACGGGGTCGAGAGAAGCGAGTATGCCTATATCTTTCATGCAGGGGTCTTCCGCAACGGCACAGCAGTCGCAGTCTACCGAAAGATTGCACGCCATGCTGACAAAGGCTATCCTGTTTTCAAAATGCTTTACCACGCTTGATGCCGCATCCGCCATTGACTGTAAGAATATTTCCTGCTCGGGTAGATTATCCCATACGATATCCTGATCCGATATCTTACCGCCCGAGTGGATAAGGCACTTGCCCGCAGTTGAAGCACAACCTATGGAAAGCTGTTTCAAAGCGCCGCCGAAGCCGCCCATGGGATGACCCTTGAAGTGTGACAAAACAAGCATTGAATCATAGTTCAGAATATTTTTGCCAAGCAGATTTTTCTTTAAAACTTTGCCGTTGGGGATATCCCATTCCACATCGGGGTCCTCGGCATCCATGATATCCACGTCAAAATATTTTGTCCAGCCGTGGTCTGCGATAAGTTTTTTATGCTTTTCGGTAGAATTGCGCGCACCGCCGTATGCCGTGTTGCACTCTACTATGGTGCCGTTTACGTGCTCCACCATGGGGCGCATAAACTCGGGACGCAGGTAATTTTGGTTGCCCTCTTCGCCCGAATGTACCTTTACCGCTACTTTGCCCGGCAGAGTGATGCCAAGCATCTCATACATCTTTATTACATTCTCGGGAGTTATTGTCTTTGTAAAATAAACTTTTGCCTTATTCATTATAATTCCTCCTGTCCGTTTTTGTGTATACTTGGTTTAATTATAACAAAAAAATCAGAATATTTCAATACCCGCTTATTTTTGAGTTTCCCCATTTTTTGAGACCGAATGTTTATGATAACGCCAATTAAGCAGAGTAGCCGTGTGTCGCCACTTGTTATGTATACTGCAAAATTGGAATTTGACAAGGAGTTGTTGACTGCATTTTAAAGGCGTCCCTTTAGGGAAGCTGGCGCGCGAAGCGCGACTGAAGGGTGGATAAGCCTCGCAGGAATCACCCTTTCGACGCCGCAAGCGGCGCCACTTTCCCTAAAGGGACAGCTTTTTATACTGCGCACGCTCTTACATTAACACCCCGTCAAACTCCAATTTTACTTTTCGATGCAAAAAAATGGGGAAACTCAAACCGCTTATTTTTTTGAGTTTCCCTATATTTGCACCGCAGTAAAGTCATATCTTGACTCCGTACAAAAATATATTGCTAAATACGTCAAGTTATGATATACTAACTATGTAATATGTTTTTAACGAGGTACAAAATGAAAAAATTAAAGGTAGCGGATATCAATGTCCTTATAAAATACGGCTATCCCACGCTTATCAAGCAGGCGGAAGCGTATCTGAGCGACTTTGATAAGGAAAATATAAGAATAAGCATACCCGATGAGGAGCTTGTGCGTTTACAGGCCGAAAACCCGCATCTGTCCATAGATGATGTGGAGTACATCTTCACGGGCGCGGCATTTTACGAGAGCATAATAAATTTCAACGGATTTTTGCTTCATTCTTCGGGCGTATGCGTGAACGGCTGGGCGTATCTGTTCTCGGCGGATTCGGGCACGGGCAAAAGCACGCACACGGGGCTTTGGCAGAAATACCTTGGCGAAGATGCCGCAAAGATAATAAACGACGACAAGCCCGCCATACGCATTGTGGACGGCAAAAACTATGTTTACGGCACACCATGGAGCGGCAAGACCGACCAGAATTTAAACATACGTATGCCGCTTGGCGCTATAGTTTTTCTTGAACGCTCGAAAGAGAATTTTATTCAGCCGATAAGCGCACAGGATGCCATACCAAAACTTTTTCAGCAGACACTTCGCCCGCGTGACCCCGCGCAGATGAACAAACTGCTTGATGTACTTGACAAAGTGCTGAGCGAAACGCCGCTTTACCGCCTTGGCTGCGATATGAGCAAAGAGGCTGTTGACCTTAGCTTTAACACTATCAGACGTGACAAATAGGAGGAATGTTAATATGAAAATTAAAGAAGGATTTTTATTAAGAACTGTAGCGGGCAGCAATATTGTTGTGCCTATCGGCGCAGGCAGTATTGATTTCAGCGGTGTTATCACACTGAATGAGGTTGGCGCATTTTTATGGAAACTTCTGGAAGAGCCGACAAACAAAGAGGCCATGCTTGAAAAACTGACCGCCGAATATGATGTTGATACAGAAACGGCATCAAAGGATATTGACGCTTTTTTGGCAAAATTAAGGGAGGCAAACCTTTTAGATGATTAAGGAAGTACGCCTTGCCGAGCTTTACCCCGTAATGAAAGAGGTGCTCGAAAGCGGCGGTACGGCGAATTTTAACCCGCACGGTACAAGTATGCTGCCCATGCTGCATGACGACGGAGACCGTGTGGTTTTAAAAAAGCCCGAGGGCGAACTGAAAAAATACGACCTGCCGCTCTACAGGCGTGACAACGGGGCTTTTGTGCTGCACAGAGTAGTCAGAAAGCCCGAAAACGGCACCTACACCATGTGCGGCGACAATCAATGGCATCTTGAAAAAGGCATCAGACCCGACCAGATAATCGGTGTGGTAGTTTCCTTTGAAAGAAAAGGCAAAAAAATAAGCGCCGATAACGCGCTGTATAAGCTGTACACAAGGGTATGGGTAAACATTATGCCGTTAAGACACCTGTTTATAGGCGGTATGCGAAAGATCAAAAATATTATAAGAAAAATAATTAAAGGCTGACGGAAGTCAGCCCTTTTTATTGGATACACCCTAGGGGAATCGAACCCCCACCTTCCGATCCGGAGTCGAATGCTCTATCCATTAAGCTAAGGGTGCATAAATGCGGTTTTGCGCAGCAAAAGCGCATTTTAACCGTCTTTTCTGTAATTGACTATATATATCCCCGTGCTGACACAGACGAGTGCAAGCACAAGTTTTATATCCAGAAAATCCTCGCCGAGGAAGATGCCCGAAAGGATAACGCCGAAAACGGGGTTCAGGAAGCCGAAAAGCGAAATTTTCCCAACGGGATTATATTTAATAAGCTTTGCCCACAGGGTAAAGGCCGCCGCGGAGAGGAGTGCGAGATATGCCATACTCAAAACGCAGTCCAAGCCGTAAAAACCAAGCCTGCCTCCGAGCGCAAGCCCGAGAACGATAAGCACGATACCGCCAAGTGCGAGCTGACTTCCCGTTAAAAGTGCGGGTTCGGTATTTTTTGCATAGACCTTTGTTATCACGCCGCCAAGCGCAAAGCAGAACGCAGCTATAAGCATAAACCCGTCGCCCGTAAGTGTAAAGCCCGTATTGATATCTCCGCCGAGGTTGCAGATCACAACACCCGCAAAGCCCAATATGCAGCCTATTGTCTTATAGACCGTCATTCTGTCGTCCTTAAAGGCAAGAGCCGCAAGGATAACGGCAAAGAAATTGCCCATAGAATTTATTATAGAGCCCTTTACACCCGAAAGATTGGCAAGGCTGACATAGAAAAACACATATTCAAGCACAGTCTGCACAAAACTAAGCAGCAGGATGCCGCGCATATCGCTTTTTTGCGGCAGTACAAACCGCCTGTTCGCAGCACTGTTATAGATAAGCACAAGCAGTCCCGCAAGAAGAAACCTGACCCCCGCAAAAACAAACCTGTCGGCAGGTGTACCGTCCGTTATACGAAACACCTTGTATCCTATTTTTATCGCAGGGAACGCACTGCCCCACAGCGCCATAGCAATAACGGCGATCATCAGAATAACCGCTTTTTTTGTGTAAAAAGCACGTTCTTTAACTTCTTTATCCATAGTCTTTCCTTTCGTAACGACTATCATATTATACCACCATTTTAAACATATTGCAAGCAAAAAAAGAGTGCACCGAAAGATGCACTCTTTATAGCTTTAATTATTTAGCCTCTGTTTCTGTTTCTGTTTCTTTTTCCGTTTCTGTTTCTTTTTCTGCTTCAGCTTTTGCTTCTGCCTCTGCCTTTTCAGCTTCGTCAGCTGCGATTTCCTCTTCGGACTTGGTGTTAAGTGCCTCTGTGTAGGATGCGTCTTCATAAGCAGCATCTTCATAAGCGGGAACTTCTACGCCAGCTTCCATAGATTCTTCTTCGCCGTCAAGAGCTTCTTCAACAGCTTCCTTGGAAACTGCCTTTGTTGCGTTTACTACGTTGAACATAATAACAGCAACTTCTGCTCTTGTGATGTTTACGTTAGGATTGATAACGCCGTTAGCGCCGTTTACAATACCGTTTTCTACAAGGTATGCAACATAAGGTCTTGCCCATACAGGGATAGAAGCCTCATCGCCAAACTGTGCAAGAACGCTCTCGTCAGCTGTGATGTCAAGGCCTGTAACCTTAAGTGCGTTAGCAACCATTACCATAAGCTCTGCTCTTGTGCAGAAGTTTTCGGGACCGAAGTTACCGTCACCGTAACCGTTAACAACGCCTGCTTCCTTAGCAAGACCTACAGGATTGTAGTAGTACTTGCCTGCTGCAACGTCGTCAAAGTTATCGGTTGCCGTACCCTCAAGACCGAGTACATTTACAAGAATGATAGCGAAATCAGCTCTCTTGCAGCTTGCATCGGGAGCGAAAGTTCTGTCGCCCTGGCCGTTGATTATGCCAAGTTCTGCAAGTGAATTGATAGCTTCTGCTGCCCAAGGCTTGGATGCGATATCATCGAAGAAGTCTTCCGAGCTTGAGCTGTTGTTGTAGGATACATAAGTTGTAGCTTCTGTAGCCTTCTCTGTTGCAGTCTCTGTATCGTCGTTGGTAGTCTTCTCTGTTGTCTCTTCAGCCTCTGTTGTTGATTTAGAAGATTTCTTTGAAGAGCTGCTGCTTGAAGCTGCGGATGATGAAGAACCACCGCCGCCACCGCTGCTTCTGCGTACTGTTGTTACTTCCGCAACAGTAGTAGCCTGAGTTGTGGGAGCTGCTGTTGTAGGAGCTGTTGTTGTGTCAGAAGAAGGTGCAGGTGCAGCTGTTGTAGCTTCTGTAGCCTTTTCTGTTGTAGGAGCTGTTGTTGTAGCTGCCTTTGTTGTAGCTTCTGTAGCTTTTTCTGTTGTAGGAGCTGTTGTTGTAGCTGCCTTTGTTGTAGCTTCTGTAGCTTTTTCTGTTGTAGGAGCTGCTGTTGTAGCTTCCTTTGTTGTAGCTTCTGTAGTTTTTTCTGTTGTGGGAGCTGCTGTTGTAGCTTCCTTTGTTGTAGCTTCGGCTGTTGTAGCCTCTGTTGTTTCTTCCTTAACTGTTGTTGCTTCGGAAGTCGTTGTTTCGATCTCGGCTGCGCCTACAGAAATCTTGTTAGGATAGTTTTCTGTGGGGATAGGTTCTGCATTTGCATCGGAACCGCTGCCCGACATAGGCGGATAACCAAACTTAACAACTTCGATAGAAAGGTCTGCATTACCTTCGCCGATAACATCAAATGTCATCGAGAAGAGTTTGCCGTCGCCTTCAACGGGTTTAAGGTAGTTGTTTGAATCAACATAGCTTTCGGGAACCATACCTGCAAGCTTTACCTTGCCAAGTTCGCCGGCTGTCTTTGTGCCGTCTGCGCTTGTGCCCGAATAGTCGCCCGTTGAATCGGTGGGTACATAAGCTATCTGTGCGTTGATCTTGTCGTTTGAAAAGAAAGCAGACTTAACATCCACGCCAAGTGCTTCAAGGTAGTATGTATATGTTACATAGCTGCCAAGATCAGCCTGACCCTTAGGTATATTACCGCTCTTTGCTCTGATAACGTCGGGGTTATACTTTACAAAGAATGTTGCCGATGAAAAACCGGGGTTCTGCTTAAGATAAAAATCAATGTTTACCGTGCTGCCTTTAAGCTCGGGAGAGATCACCTCGTTGTTTGTATTATCCTGACCCTCGATAACGGGCTGGATATACATGATACCTTTCTGCATCTCAAACGGTGCCTCTTCCTGTACGCTTACAGCTGAAGCAGTTTTTACCTTTCTTTCGACACTTACGGCAGATTCACTTTCTGTAACATCGGTAACCTCTGTTACAACAGCTTCATCAAGAACCGATTCCTCGCCTGCAAACACATTGCTTGTGAGTACGCTTGAAAGAAGCATACTTGTAGCAACAATACCGCTTACAAGTCTTTTGGTCGTCTTTTTCACTTTTTTTCCTCCTTTTTTAATTTTTTATGCAAATGATGAGAACGTGCAATTTATCATCCTTTACACTTCTTCAATATGATTATATAATTTTTATCCTCAAAAGTCAATTTATTTTGCAAAATTTTATTGAATTTTAATTGGGTTTTAAACTTAAAATAAGCCATTTCCCATATATAGTGCTTACAGTTCCTGAACGCCGCCTATCTTGAGTCCCGTATGATGTTCCTCTTCGGCGGGAGCTTCGTCTTTTGTTATGATAACGGTCTTTGTCTCGCCGTCCCATGAAACTTCCGCACCTACCGCCTCGCCTATAGCACGCAGGGGAAGCATAAAGCGGTCGTCAATTATCTGCTGAGGCACTTCGGGAGTGATCTCCTCGCCGTCAACGGTAAATACCGTGCTGCCGCTTTGGATAACAACAGTCTTTTCGCCCGAAAGTGTGGCTGTCTTTGTTTCGGCATCCCATTCTACCGTGTAGCCAAGTTCCTCAAATACGCCGCGGACGGGTACAAGAGTTCTGGACTCCACAATAACGCCCGTTGCCTCGATAGTGCCGCCGTTTACACTGACACCAATGCCGTCCGCAAACGCGCTTACACTTGCACCGATCGTCATTGCCGCAGCTAAAACCGCAAAAATCGTCTTTTTCATTTTTTATCCTCCTTGTTTTTGACCGCATTTTCGATCTCGCGCAGCACTGCACTTACGCCGTCGGCACCGCCCGAATTCTTCATTGCGTTAATATACTTTTCTCTGTTATTATACAGCATATTCACTTTATTGACAAGTGTTTTCCCGTCAAGTTCCTCTTCTTCTATCACCTCGGCAAAGCCCTGGGCTTTGAAAGAATTGGCATTTAATATCTGGTCGCCGCGGCTTGCTCTTTTGGAAAGCGGCACAAGCAGCATAGGCTTGTTAAGCGCCATAAATTCACTTATTGCATTTGCCCCCGCGCGCGAAAGCACCACATCACTTGCCGCAAGCAGATCGCGAAGTTCCTTGTTGACATACTCAAACTGTCTGTAGTCCTTTATATGCTCAAGCGAACTGTCAAGATTTCCCTTGCCCCGCAAATGCACCACATAGAAAGTGTCCGTCAGTTCTTCCGCAACCTCTTTTACCGCATCGTTTATAACGACCGAGCCAAGCGACCCGCCCATTATAAGCAGCACGGGCTTTTTATCTCCGAAGCCGCAGAATTCGCGCCCCATCTGCGCGCTGCCCTTAAACAGCTCCTCGCGTATAGGGGTACCCGTATACACGCCCTTGCCGCCCTTTATGCACTCAACGGCCTCGGGAAAAGTTGTGCAGACCTTTTTTGCAAAAGGCGCAGCCAGCTTATTTGCAAGCCCCGGGGTCATATCCGATTCATGCGCCACAAAAGGCACACGGTTCAAAAATGCACCTACGGCAACAGGTACGGCCACAAAACCGCCTTTTGAGAAAATGACCTTCGGCCTTTCCTTGGCAATTATGACGATGGCCTGAAAAATACCCGCTATAACGCGGAAAATATCGCTGAAATTCTTCCAATCGAAATAACGTCTCAGTTTGCCGCTGCTTATTGGATAATACTTTACGCCCGCGCCCTCTATAAGTTCCTTTTCTATGCCTGTTTTGCTCCCTATATATACTATATCCCAGCCGTCTTTTCTGAGTCTTGGCAAAAGTGCAAGATTGGGGGTAACATGACCTGCCGTGCCGCCGCCCGTAAGGATAATTTTTTTTGACATTTCAATTACCTCTTTTGATATTTCTATATTTTATAGCCAATGTTCAAAAAAAATGATACGGATAAAAACTTTTACCCGTATCAGATATATTATTCCTCGTTGAAGGATTCTTCCATTTCCTCGTCCATTTCCTCGTCTTCGTAGAAAAGGTCAAAGAATGTGTCGCTGACTTTTTCATACTCCTCGTCACTTTCAATGTTCAAAAGCTCAAATTCGTCATTTTCACCCTCAACATAGCGGTAAACAAGGACTTCTTCGTCATCCTCGGGCAAAAGGGCGATATACTCCGTATCATCCACTTCAAAAACGCCCAGCACGTCACACACAAGCTCGCTGTCATCATCAAGGACAAGCGTCATTTTGTTTGTGTCCTGCTCACAGCCGCAGTCGCAGCCCTGTTCATGTATCTCATTGCTCATAAAGACCCCTCCTTTTTTACTGTACTTCGGTCGGCTCGGCTTCCTGCACGGGCTGTTCTTCCGCCTGTGTCTGTTCCTCGGCCGGAGCAGCCGTTCCGCCCTCCGTATTTATAGTCACACCGTCCCAAACGGCAGTATTTCTCTTGATCTCCGCAGAATTTACCCAACTGTCGTTTTGTGCCTGGTAGATCTCCTCTTTCTTTTCGCGGATATATTCTTCTTCCATTTCGGCGGAAACACTGTCCATATCGCTCTGATAAACTTCTTTTGCATAGAAAATGTAGTAGCCGCCGTTATACTCTATGATATCCGTATATTCGCCTTTGTTCAGCGCATATATCATCGAGCGCACAGACTCGTCATACATATCATCGCTGAGTACAAATTCACGCCTGTCGGGATCCTCGGAATAATCGTACTGTACCGCCGCAAACTGCTCGCCTTTTTTAAGCAGCGCATAGGCCTTGTCTATTCTTTCCTTGCCTTTAAGGCTGATCTCTTTTTTAATGGTGTTTGAAAACTCGTCTATAGCGGGTTCCTCGCCCTCGGGCGGAGCCGCATTAGGGTCGGAGTTTACATAAATGGCCTTTACGGTCACATTTTTGTACATAGAAATATTTTTGTTGTAACTATCCTGAAGATAGTTGTTGAATTCCTGTCGGTTTATCTCATAACTTCCCGTTACGGCATCATAAACCTGTGACTGAACAAGACCGTCACGGATTATGTTTTTGCAAATGTCGAGAGTAACGCCGCTGAGATCTATCCTGCCGATCGTATCGCCCTGAATGGACTCATAAAGTTCTTTTGCATCGGCATCGACCGAAGCTTCATCGACCGAAGTGTTGACACCCAGACTTGGGGCTTCCTCTACGGCAAGCTTTGCACGCAGGAGAGAATTGGCCGCATTCTGCTTTGCGACCTCGGGAGCGGAAACGCCGTCAAAATCAATATCCCAGATATCGCTGCCGCCCGTTTCCTCAAAAACCTTTACCTGCTCGTAAAGATACACCATATATTCGTTTTTGTCTATTTTATTACCGTTTACACTTATTATCCAGCTGCCGCCTATATTGCTGCAGCCGCAAAAAGCTGTCAGCATAACAGCCGCCATAATACAAAATACAGCAAATCTTTTCATATTTAATAACACCTTAAATAATACCTTTTTTGTATGCCTTTTCAGTTTCTGATATCATTATACACCAATAAGGGGGGAAATAGCAAACAAAAAAGCATTATGTAATGATATTGTAACAATATTGTCAACTATCAAAAACACCGAGCGCCTTGCAGCGATAATAACGCCTTACCACAGGCGGAGTGATACTGCCGCTTTCGGCAACAGCCTCAAATTCGGCGGGTGTTACCCATTTGGCTTCTTCGGTCTCGCCTTTTTGCAGGCGCAGGTCTTTAAGGTCAATATCACGCCTTACCATATACATATCCACAATAGCGCCCGTACCGCGGTTTTCGCCTATGTAAACAAGTTCCGACTCATCGGCCTCGATGCCCGTTTCCTCATACAGTTCGCGGACAGCCGCGTGCAGGCTTTCCTCTCCCGCAACAACAGAACCCGCAGTTATCTCCCACATGGCGGGATAGGGCTGTTTGTCGGCGCTTCGCAGGGTCAGCAGTATCTCGCCTTTGCTGTTTAAAGTCAGAATCGATACCGCGATATGGTATTCGCCGTGAGGAATGGGTTTTCCCCTTTTATGCAGTTTGTTAAGCGGACGTCTGTCCTTGTCGTAAAGATCCCATAACTCCAAGTGAAAAACCCCCTTTCCACTCTTATTTCTCCAAAAGGCACACTGCTTTTGCCGCTATTCCCTCTTCACGGCCCGTAAAGCCCAGTTTTTCCTCTGTTGTGGCTTTTACGTTTACACAGTCGATATCTATATCCAAAACCTCTGCTATATTTTTTTCCATAGCATCTATATGCGGGCGCATTTTGGGGCGCTGCGCAACTATGATGCTGTCTATATTCACAACTTTCCAGCCTTTTTTATCAAGTTCGCCTTTAACGTGTTTTAAAAGCAGTATGCTCGAAATGCCCTTGTACTGCGGGTCTGTGTCGGGAAAAAGCTTGCCTATATCGCCAAGTTTTGCCGCGCCGCAGAGTGCATCCATTATCGCATGGATAAGCACATCCGCATCCGAATGACCCAAAAGGCCCTTTTCATGCTCTATTTTTACACCGCCGACTATCAGGTCACGCCCCTCGGTCAGCTGATGAACGTCATAACCAAGTCCGACACGAAACATAGCTTCCGCCCCCCTGTCAGTTAAGGTCATGCAGGCTTATTTTCATATCAAGCCATTTCTTTTTGGGGTCTGTCACTGTTCCAAGTGCTTCAAGCGTATCAAGTGCGGGGATAGTGCCCTTGTTTGCCATGTCCAAAACTATAGAAACGGCATCGGCTTGTGTAAGGCCGCTCTTTGCGTATACCTTGTTCATATTGTGGTCGCCCTTGATGCTGAATTCCATTTTAAGACCGCCGTCTTTGTAGATAACAAAGGTGTCGCAGCCGTCCACGGGCTCGGGCGGTGTAAGAATAACAAACTCGTATATCTCGTCATCTATTCTCGATACGTAGCTTTCTATCTCGGCCTGACCGATGCCCGAAAACTTGTCAAGATCGGTCTCTGCGTGCCAGTTGTCGAAGCCCGCACCCTTTTTTTGTTTTAAAAAGTCGAATAATCCCATTTATTCATTCCTCCTATCTTTATATGCCAAAGGGGCTATTGAAAAAAGCGCAATACCCCCCATGTTTTCAGTATTTTTTGATGCCGATATCCCTGCGGAAGTGCGCATCTTTAAAACCCACCAGCTTAACACCGCTGTATGCTGTTTCAATAGCTTTGTCGAGGTTTTCGCCCCAACCCGTCACGCCGAGTACACGGCCGCCGTTTGTGACAAATTTGCCGTCCTTTAAGGCTGTGCCCGCGTGGAAGACATAGATATTTTCGGCTTTTGCAGCCTCGTCAAGACCACTTATCTCGTAACCTTTTTTATAGCTTTCGGGATAGCCGCCGCTTGCAAGAATAACGCAGGCAGCCGCATTGTCATACCACTCGATATCCATTTTATCGAGTGTGCCGTCTATGCAGGCTTCAAAAATGTCCAAAAGGTCGGTTTTAAGGCGCGGAAGCACCACCTGTGTCTCGGGGTCGCCGAAACGTGCGTTATATTCAATAACTCTCGGACCTTTCTGCGTAAGCATAAGACCAAAGAAAATTATACCCTTGAAAGTTCTGCCCTCTTTGTTAAGGCCGTCAACCGTGGGTTTGAAGATGGTTTCCATACATACTTTTGCTATATCGTCGGTATATACGCGGCTGGGCGAAAATGTACCCATACCGCCCGTGTTAAGACCCTCGTCATTGTCGTATGCGCGCTTGTGATCCTGTGCGGATACCATAGGAACAACAGTCTTTCCGTCACAGAAAGAAAGCACGGATACCTCGGGACCCGTTAAAAATTCCTCGATAACGACTTTGTTGCCGCTGTCGCCGAATTTTTTGTCTACCATTATGGTTTTAAGACCCGCTTCGGCTTCGGCTAAATCGTTGCAGATAAGCACACCCTTGCCCAAAGCAAGGCCGTCGGCCTTTAAAACAACAGGGAAATCGCCCTTTTTAACATATTCCAAAGCGGCATCGTAATTGTCGAAAGTTTCATAGCCCGCTGTCGGGATATTGTACTTTTTCATAAGTTCCTTGCTGTATGCCTTGCTGCCCTCGATTATAGCCGCATTTTTACGCGGGCCGAATACGCGCAGTCCCGCCGCCTCAAACGCATCAACGACACCCGCAACAAGGGGGTCGTCCATGCCGATAACGGTAAGGTCAATGGAATTTGACTTTGCAAAATCCACCAGCTTGTCTATCTCCATCGCACCGATAGGCACAAGTTCGGCCAGCTGACCGATGCCCGCATTACCCGGCGCACAGTATATCTTTTCGATTTTTTTGTTCTGAAGCAGCTTCCAGATTATGGCGTGTTCACGTCCGCCGCTGCCGACTACTAAAACTTTCATTTTTTTCTCCTTATAGTGCAAGGCTCGCCCGCACTTCCTTTAGTTTTTTTGAAATATCATCAAACTGCTTTTCATGCAGCGAATAATCAAGTACGCCAACAAAATGTTTTTTTGTTTTGCCGTTTTTGTTGTACAGAATATGAAGCCTGTAGGCGATTTTGAAGCGTCTGCGCCACCTCCGTATGTACCATACCGTTTCACTCTCAAAACGCTCAACATCCGACAGTTTTATCATCTTCTGCGGAATATAAACAAAATCTTTTCCTATATATAAACGGCCGTTCAAAAACATTGCCGCATTATTTATATCGTTGTATATCTCGTCAATGCCGTATTCGCGTATCAGTTCCTCACACCTGCCGCGCGCAAGCTTGTTTTCCGCAGCCGAAGCCAATAAAGCCAGCAGACCTACGACCGCCCAGACGGGAGCAAGCAATCCAAAAACCAAACCATAAGCGGCATAGGGAGTTTGTTTAAGAATCACAGCCAAAACCGCAAATACAGCCGCAAGCCCCATAAACCACACAAAAAGCGAATTTTTAAAACAAGCGCCTTTTTGTATTTTCAGTTTTGTAAAGATCTCTTCATACCTGTCCGTCATTTTTTCATATCCTTTTGCATTGCCGAAAAATCGGCTTTCATCAGACGAGTATACTAAAAATATCAGCTTTTTAGGAGTATCGCTATCATACTTATTGTAAATACAACAGCCACAGCCGCAAAAAACATAATACCATTGGTTATGCCTTTCGATGTAAATATGTGGATCAAAAAGCCCAACATAGCATCCACAAGGATGATCGTAGATACGATAATGATCCTCATGCTCTTCGTGCGCTTCTCTTTTTCCTCTATCCTGCGTATTTCTCTTTGGGCAATATATTCCTCATAGATCGACATATCGTTGAACGCCTGCGCCTTTTGGAGCATAAGCTTTTCTTCCTCTATCTCGTTTCGCTTTCGAAGTTCTTTGTTTGTCGATTCTACCGCACCGATAAGCAGCCAATCGGTATTATCAATTCTGTTATCGGACATATACCTCACTCCCCGCCGATATACACAGCCTTTTTACCTCTTTATCCTGACCTTATTCCCCACAACCTCAAGTTTGCCCTCGGCAAAAAGTCTTATCGCCTCGGGGAAAATTTTCCACTCGGCCTGTTCCATAACACGTTTTTGCAGTATCTCGGGGGTATCGTCATCCATGACCTCAACCGCTTTTTGCAGGATGATAGGGCCGCCGTCCGTTATGGGGCTTACAAAATGCACAGTCGCACCCGTCAGCTTAACGCCCTTTTCCAGAACAGCCTCATGGACATGAAGTCCGTAAAAGCCGTCGCCGCAGAAACTGGGGATAAGCGCGGGGTGGATATTCATTATTTTATTTTCAAAAGCGTTGACAAAATCCTCGCCGAGTATGGTCATAAAGCCCGCAAGAACAACAAGGCCGACCCCGCGGGACTTGAAATGTTCCGCAAGAGCAAGGTCGTAGGCCTTTGCATCCGCATAATCGCGCTTGCGCATAGTCACAGCCTCAATACCCTTGTTTTTAGCGCGCTCCAGAGCATAGGCATTCGGATTGCTGCTGACAACGGAAACTATCTCGGCGGGTATGCCCTGCGCATCAATAGCGTCCATTATCGCCTGTAAATTTGTGCCGCCGCCGCTTACAAGTACACCTATTTTAAGCATTTTCGGCACCTCATTTAAGATTTATCTCAATGCCCTCGCCTGCGGTAACAAAACCGATCTCGTAGGCCTTTTCACCCGCAGCTTCAAGCACTTCTATTGCCTTTTTTGCATCTTCCTTTGCGACCGCAACGACCATGCCGATACCCATATTAAAGGTATTGTACATACTCATGCGCTCAACCTTGCCAAGTTTTTCAAGCAGGCCGAAAACAGGAAGAATTTCCCATGTTCCCTCGTTGATATTTACCTTTGTTCCCTTTGGCATCATACGCGGGATATTTTCTATAAAACCGCCGCCCGTTACATGGCTGATACCCTTTACATCCACTTTTGAGATAAGGTCAAGTACGGACTTGACATAAATTTTTGTGGGTGTGAGAAGAGCCTCGCCAAGTGTGCAGCCCAATTCATCATAGTATTTTCTTAAATTTTCTTTATTCGGTTCAAATATCTTGCGCACCAGCGAGTAGCCGTTAGAGTGGATACCGCTTGAAGCGATACCGATAAGCACATCGCCGTCCGCTATCTTTGTGCCGTCGATAGCCTTTGCCTTGTCCATGATACCAACGGTAAAGCCCGCAAGGTCATACTCGTCGACAGGATAGAAACCCGGCATCTCGGCTGTTTCGCCGCCGATAAGCGAGCAGCCCGACTGACGGCAGCCCTCTGCAACACCGCTTACTATCTCGGCTATCTTTTCGGGCTCGTTCTTGCCGCAGGCAATATAATCAAGGAAAAATAAAGGCTCTGCGCCGCTGCAAACAACGTCATTTACACACATTGCAACCGCATCAATACCTATTGTGTCGTGCTTGTCCATTAAAAATGCTATTTTAAGCTTTGTACCGACACCGTCCGTACCGCTTACAAGCACAGGATCCTGCATATCCTTTGCCTTTGATATGTCAAACAGACCGCCGAAACCGCCGATACCGCCGATAACTTCGGGTCTGAATGTGCTTTTTACATGACCTTTCATCAGTTCGACCGCTTTGTAGCCGGCCTCAACATCTACACCTGCCGATTTATAATCCATAGTGAACCTCCCGATTGTTTATTATCTAATTACATATATATAGTAATTATATCACAAAATATTTTTTTTGTATAGACAAAAAAATAAATTCTACAAAAAAATACCCTCGGTTTTCACCGAGGGCATTATTTATAGAGTTAATATTTAATTATCTCTTGTTGTAGATAGCTGTTCTTGTTTCAGCATCCCAGTCTACAGGTACACCAAGTGCCTGGCCAAGAGCTCTGAAAGGTACGAACATTCTGCTGTCTGTGATTTCAGCTACAACACCATATTCCATAGGAATAGGAGTACCATCAACTACCATGTAGTTGCTGCCAGCCTGGAACTGAATGATCTTCTGACCGTTACCAGCTGCGTAAAGGATAGTAGCTGTCTTGCTGTTAGCATCCCAAGCGATCTTGCTTGTGTTATCAGCTGTTTCTACGTTCTCTGTATCAACACCAAGTGCAAGAGATACAAATCTTAAAGGAACCATTGTAGAGTTGCTGCTTGTCTGGATGTAAGCTGCAACGTCCATGTCAACAGGCTCGCCGTTAACTGTGATAGTCTTCTCGCCGATTGTAACTTCTACAACACCGTCAAGTGTACCAGCCTCTGTAACGATTTCAACATAGTTGTCGAAGCTGTAACCGTCTGTTGTGTCGAAGTATGCTCTGTCTCTGTTAACTTCCTTGTTGTTTTCAACCTTGTCAGCATCGTTGATCTTGAAGTTGTAGATCTTGTTGTCAACGTCCTTGTCGTAGTTGTTAACTACAGCCTCGCCGCCGATCTTAAGGTCATAAGTACCGTAAGGTACGGAACGTGTTGTACCAACCTTGAGGTTAGAGATTGTGATCGAAGAAGGTTCTGTGTAGGAAGTCTTGTCAACCTTGAATGTGATAGCGCCTTCCTTAACTTCGAAGTTCTTGATCTCAAGTTCGCCGTCTACTGTGTACTCAACGCCTGTGTCGTTGAAACCTAATTCGCTCTTACCGAACTTCTTGTCATCGAAGGAAACTTCTACCTTCTCGCCGTCAAGAAGAACGCCGTCCTGAGCCTCTGTGATTGTGATGTCAGCTGCATCAAATACCTGGTAACCCATGTTAACCTTTGTTGTAGCTGTTTCTACGCTGATAGGAGCAACTGCTTCTGCAATTACAACATCCTCAAGTGTATCTGCTGCAAGACCTGCACCTGCTACTGCGCAAGTTACATCGCCTGTGAAGTCAGCATCGATAGAAAGGTAAAGCTCGAAATCGAATTCCATACCTTCATCCTTAGATGAGCTGTAAGCAGACTCAACACCCTTGTCGATCTTAAGGATCTGGCCATCGCCTGCGATCCAAGACTTGTCTTCAAGAGTACCCTTGCCGCCTTCGATTCTCTTAACATCGTTGTAGTCAACCTTTACGATCTTAACGCCGTCAGGAAGTGTGAATTCAAGCTTACGTGTTGTGATCCATGTATCCTGAGCAGTTTCCTTAAAGTTAACCTTAGCTGCCTTGAAGTCATCTTCGTCAAGGTCCTTAGTGTTAGCAAGATATGTTCTACCGGAGATGATTGTAGGAACTTCGCCCTTAACTGTCATTTCCATACCGTAGTCAACTCTTTCGCCGACCTTGATAGTTTCCTTTGTGATACCTGCTGCGCTGCCGCTGATTGTAACGTTGATGTCGCCCCAGTTCTTGTCTTCGTCATCAGGCTCTACTTCAAGATTCTTGATGATGAAAGAAGAAGCAATATCTGTACCAACGCCTGTTACGTATACGTTGTTGTCGTCATCGATTACCCAGTCGCTTGCGATCCAAGAAACAGGAAGATCAAATAAGATATAATCATCGCTTGTATTGTAGTCAACGCTGATCTCGCTGCCTTCGATGTTGATACCGGGAGCTATTCTGATCTTAGAGCCGTTAACGATCTTGAAACCGCCGTTTACTCTAACCTTAACCTGAGCTGCTGTGTAGTATGTGATAGACTTTGTCTTGCCGTCAACTGTGATGTCTTTCTTGTTAGTGATAGCATCGAAGCTGCCCTTAACAGTTTCTTTTACAGTGATGTCGTCAACCTTAACTGTATCTGTACCGGTCTTGATCTTGCTTACTGTTGTTGTAGTAGCACCGTTCTCGGAAGAAGTAGTAGCTACTGTATGAGTTGTTGCAGATACGGATGTACCGTTTGCATCGATTGTTACCTTAACATCTTCCTCATCGGATGTAGCAACAGCCTTGATGGGGATTGAGTAGTAAGGCTTACCGGGTGTGATAACACCTGATTCGTCAGCTGCACCTGCAGGAACAGGAGCAAGGAATACCTGAAGTTCTGTATCGCTGATCTTCTTAGCATAGTAAGGAAGGTCACTTCTCTTAGCTGTGTTAGTTGTAAGACCTACTGTAGAGTATGCAGTTGTAACGGAATCTGTCTCCCAGAGAGCTTCTGTCATAGACTCCCATGTTACTGCTTCGCCGCCTGTAACAGGGCCGTTGTATGAAGGAAGAGCAGCACCTGAACGAGTTGTGTCAAATTCTGCGTTCTCGATCTTGATGATGATGGAAGCACCTGAAGGGATCCAGTTGCCGTCGCCGTCAACACCAACAGCAGCCTTAGGCTCGATCTTAAGGTTTACGTTCTTGATTACTTCGTCGTTCTTAACGCTGTCAATTCTGTCAACGCTGTTGCTTGAAGCAGCCATTGCGCTCATAGGAAGCATAGCAGTTGTCATTACTGCAGCTAACATAATAGCAATTTTTCTTTTCATTTCATATCCTCCTTAAAAATTTGAAAAAAAGTTGTTGGAGATTTTTTATTTTAATCTCCCATACGCGTTCCATTATAGCACTCCAAAACTGTTCCGTCAACAAACTTTTTAAAATGTAACAATATTGTAACATTTGTAACATTAAATCAAACTTTCGTCCGATTTGCCGTTTCGTCTGTCGGGATGTGCTGTTTTGTTTTGCTTGAAAACAATATACCATGTTTTTTTGGGAAATGCAATACCTTTTTGCCGATTGTTAGATACCTGTAATATTTCTGATATTTTCGTAATAATTGTTGATAGTTTCTGAAATCATGCTAAAATTTAAGGCCGCTTTGTGTAATAATGTAACATTTGCGTAACATTATTGGAAGACCTTGGGACACTACGTCCACCCTCTTCACACAAAACGGCCCGTTTTTTTTAACAGACAGTGAATATTTTTATTTATTTTTTTGTTTATTTCTTATATTTCGGCGGTTCCGTCTCGTAAAGGTTGTTTCCCTCGCAGTCTATAATAACGATGCCCGGGAAATTCTCTACCTTTAATTCATGTATGGCTTCCGAGCCCAGATCGTCATACGCCACGACCTTACATTCCTTTACGCATTCGCTGATAAGCGCACCCGCTCCTCCCACGGCGCCGATATAAACGGCGGTGTTTTTCTTCATGGACTCTATTACCTCTTTGCTGCGCGCGCCCTTGCCTATCATACAGGTAAGGCCGAGATCCATTGTTTCGGGGGAATAGGCATCCATGCGGTAGCTTGTGGTAGGGCCTACCGAGCCTATAGGCTCGCCGGGCTTTGCGGGCGCGGGGCCTGCGAAATAAATAGCCGCATCTTTTAAGTCTATCGGCAGTTCAATGCCTTTTTTCAGGTTTTCAAGCATACGCTTGTGCGCCGCATCGCGCGCCGTGTATATCGTACCCGTTATTTCCACGCTGTCGCCCGCTTTTAAGCCCTTTACAACGTCTTTTGTTATGGGTGTTGAAATAATTTTCTTCATATATAATAACCTCTGTAATAACCTCTTATATAAAATTTAATAATTAGTCTTGTCTTCTATCGAAGCATATTCCGCAAAAACCTCAAGGCAGGCATCCCTGTCAAGTTCATTAAGGCCGATACCGCCCTCGCCGCGCAGCACCTTGTAGAAATCGTTGTCACGAAAACCGATATCTTCGCTGTCGGCAATGGTGCAGCCGTAATACACGTTTTCGATATTTGCCCACATTATTGCGCCCAGACACATGGGGCAGGGCTCGGAAGTGGTGTATATCTCACAGCCTTTGAGAGAAAAATCATCTATATTTTTACACGCATCACGTATAGCCATTACCTCGCCATGGCAAATGGGGTCATGGTTTTTTACCACTTCATTGTGGCCTCTGCCGATAATTTTGCCGTTTCTTACGACAACGCTGCCGAACGGGCCGCCATGTCCCGCTCTTATACCCGCCTGCGCTTCCTTTATGGCTTCTTTCATATATTCGTTCATTTTATTTCACCAAACTTTCGCCAAGCTTGAATACATCGCCCGCGCCCATTGTGATAAGGATATCGCCGCTTTGGCAGCTGTTTTTGAGAAATTCCTCCGCAGCTTCAAAGCTCGGCTGATAGAATGCCTCCGCTCCGCCGAGTGCATTAATTTTTTCAACCAGGTCTTTGGAGTGTACCAGACCCGTATCTTTTTCGCGCGCCGCATAAATATCGAGAACCACGACTTTATCCGATTTTGAGAGAGCCTGTGCAAATTCGTCAAGCAGATCGTGAGTTCTTGTATAGGTATGAGGCTGGAAAACTATCCACAAAGTTTTTGCACTGCCCGAACGCGCGCTGTTTATTGTGGCCGCAATTTCCGTGGGATGATGAGCGTAGTCGTCAACGACAACAACGCCGTTAAATTCGCCCTTATGCTGAAAACGTCTGTCAACACCCTTGTAATTGTCGATGCCCTTTACAATATCCTCGGTCTTTAAACCGTAGACCTTGGCTATCGCAAAAGCCGCAAGGGAATTATAAACATTGTGAAGTCCGGGTATGGAAAGGGCTATCTCCGCCTGTTTTTCGCCTTTGTAACAAGCCGTGTATCTGCCGAAGCCCGCCGCATTGAAGCTTATGTTCTCCGCAGTCCAGTCGCCCTTTGTGCCGTAGGTCACGATTTTTGCCTTAACACCGTCCGTCACCCTTTCAACATCCTTTATATCGGAGTTTATGACAAGTGTGCCGCCCTCCGGCAGGCGCTTTGCAAAGGTATTGAACGAGCGGTAAATATGGTCAAGGTCTTTGAAATAATCGGTGTGGTCTTTATCCACATTAAGAATAACGGCGCTGTGGGGATTGAATTTTAAAAAGCTGTCCCGGTATTCGCAGGTCTCCACCACAAAGTAGTCGTTTTTGCCGATACGGAAGTTGCCGCCTATCGTATTGAGCACGCCGCCCAAGGAAATAGTCGGGTCTGTGCCCGCTTCAAGAAATATCTCCGTTAATATGGAAGAAGTAGTCGTTTTGCCGTGTGTGCCCGCAACGGAAATCGGATATTTATATGTAAGCATAAGTGTGCCGACAAGCTCCGCACGGTCTATGACTTTTGCACCGCTTGCTTTTGCCGCAATAAACTCGGGATTATCCGCCGATACGGCCGCAGTATAGACTATAAGCTCCATATCGGGTGTGATATTTTCCGCTTTCTGACCTATACAGACTTTTATTCCGCTTTCTTCAAGGTGCTGTGTCAGCGGGCTTGCCTTCATATCGCTGCCCGAGACCGTCTTGCCCTCATGTGCAAGTATTTCCGCAAGGCTTGACATACTTATGCCGCCTATGCCTATAAAATGTATTCTGTTATAATCTGCTAAATTCATTTTTATAAAACCCCTTTCCGGATCTTGTATATATCTATAGTATAACATAAATCCGTAAAAATCAAACCCTAAATTTTGTTTTTTTGTCTTATGATCAAAAAAGGAAATGATTTTCAAATCACTGCAAAAAAACAGGGGATGAAGCACCACTAAGTGCGACATCCCCAAAATATTATGCTATGATAGTAACAACAAAGGTATAGTTTATACCGCCTGTTGTACTTTCGGCTTTAAGAAGGCTTATACCGCGGCTCTGGCCTGCTTCGATATACTTGCCGTCTCTTACGCCTACGGAAGAGTCCTTAAGACCCTCAACGGTAAATACATAATTGGCTACATCATCGCCAAGGTAATTTGCAAGGTTTGTAAGAGAATTTCTCTTGACCTTTATCTCCTTTGCAACGCAGTTATCTGTTACGGTTACATAAAAGTCGTAAATATTTGTGTTTTCTGTTGCGGTTATGTGTACAATACCTGTTTTAAGGCCTGTTATCTTGCCCTGCTTGATGGAAACGATATTCTTGTCCGAGAATATCCATCTGTAGTTGTAGTACTTTTTGCCGCTGTCGAGCATATTTGTAAGAGGAATAGTATCCTTAACACCGATCATAAGATATCTTTCATGGTGTGATATAGTCTGACCTCTTGAATTTTTGCCGTTATTTACAACGCCTGTTGCTGTTGATATGTCCTGGTAGCCCGAGAAGTTTTTGAGTACCTTTACCTTGAACTCGTAGCTTACGCCGTTTGTCGTTCCCGAAACAACAGACGAGCCTGCCTTAACACCCGTTATGGATGTGCCGTTTACCTTTACCGTGCCAGGAGCACTGTTTGACCAGCTTATTGCACCGCCGCCCGATTTAAGATAGTTGTCCAGACTTTTTGTTTCGCCGACACCGATAGTAATATTCATGGATACATTTGCATCAGCCATTACTATTGCGCAGCTTGCAAGTGCCATTATTACCGTCATCGCCATGGCAATAATTTTTTTAAACATTTAAAATTCCTCCTTTGATTTTAAAAACTCCCATATATAAGCTTATATTAACACATTTTTTATAGAATGTCCAGTGTTTAAGATACAACAAAATTTTTTTCGTTATTTATAACAATTTCATTTAAAAAAATTGTCATATTTGCCCAAGCACAGTCCCTATGATTTGTCAAGCAAAAAATTTATTTATCGCCTTTAAAATTAAACAAAATTTAAAACCGCTTAAAATGGCGGTTTTATTAATGTGGATAACTTTACCCGAAAGTTTTGATTTTGCAAAAAAACCCCACAAAAAATGTGGATAAAGTGGATAACTGTGTGAATAATCTATTTAAGCGGGTTTCGGCGTGTGGATATGTTGATAAAATTTGTGGATAAGTTGTGGGTGTGGAAAACTTGCACTTTGCTGTTTTTTTGTCGATCAATAATCGAAAATAAATTTTGGTGTTTTTTGACAAAATTCAGCTTACAACAAAAAATTTACAAATTTTTGCTTGACAAAAACAGAACTGCCTTTTTTAAATTGGAATTCAACCCTCGAATCACCACAAAAAAAGGACTGATGCACAAAGTACATCAGCCCCGATCTAAATTTCTAATATTAAAAATCTAAAGCGTTATACGTATATATATCTATCAGCCCTGCTTCTGCTTATGCTTGGGATTATCGCAGATAATTCTTACAGCGCCTTTTCTTCTGATAACTCTACATTTTTCGCACATAGGTTTTACAGATGGTCTAACCTTCATTTTTATTCTCCTTTCACTTATCTCTCCAGGTAATTCTGCCCTTTGACAGGTCATACGGGGACATTTCCACGCGTACCTTGTCACCGGGAATTATTTTGATAAAATTCATACGCAGTTTACCCGAAATATGAGCAAGAATCTTATGTCCGTTTTCCAGTTCAACTTGAAACATAGCATTGGGAAGCTTCTCAAGGACCGTTCCCTCTACCTCTATAACATCATTTTTTGCCAAGGTTTTAACCTCCCCTTACCTTTACAAAGACTTGGCGTTTACATCCCCGCCCTTGTATCGATCGTCTAAATAAGTTTTTATTGCTTTTCTTATATCCGCGTCAAGCAGATATTCGCCGTTATTGAGCTTATGGTTAACAGCTGTATCGGTATACTTGGTTATCTGAATGTGTATTTTCTTTTTTTTCTTGGGTTTTTCAAGCTTTCTCAGCTTTCCGTCCGCAAGATAAACATAATTGTCGTCAAAATCGACAACTATAAACGCCAGCCCCTTATCGCGGCCGCTTTTTGAAAATACCACCTGACCCTTTGTGTACAATACATTCACCCCTTTTGTCCTTGATCTTTGGACATTGTCAATATCTCGGGTTCTCTGCCATCGGGCAGGATGAGCACCGTGTTTTCATAGTGGGCGGAATAGCTTCCGTCCCTTGTCACCAGCGTCCATCTGTCACTTAAAAGTCTCACCTTGTGAGTACCTATATTGACCATAGGTTCAATGGCAAGAGTCATACCTGCACGCAGCTTTATGCCGCGTTTGTTGTTGCGGTAATTGGGTACATCGGGGTCTTCGTGCATTGCTTTGCCTATGCCGTGACCGACACAGTCGCGTACAACGCCGTAGCCCTCGCCCTCCGCGCAGTCCTGTATGGCTCCCGATATTTTATATAAAAAATTACCGGCTTTTGCAAAACTTATACCACAAAAAAAGCTTTTTTCGGTCACATCTATCAGTTTCTGATGCTCGGGCAGTATCTCACCCACAGCGAATGTGCGGGCGGCATCTCCGTGGAAGCCCTCTATACAAGCCCCTGCGTCAATGCTTATTATATCTCCCTCTTTCAGTACCCTGTCGGAGGGGATGCCGTGCACCACCTGCTCGTTTACGGAGGTACATATACTTGCGGGAAAACCGTACAGACCTTTAAAAGACGGTACAGCACCCATGCTTCGTATATAATCCTCGGCGATAATATCAAGCTGTTTGGTTGTGATCCCGGGTCTGACCGCTGCCCCGACCGCTTTTATGGCATCTGCCGTAATGCGGCCCGCTTTGCGCATGGCTTCGATCTCGTCCCCGCTTTTTATGGTAACAGACATATTATTTTACATCCTTGAGTGCGTCAACAGCCTTTGCAAATATATCATCTATATCGCCAACGCCGTCTATCTCGGCAAGGATGCCTTTTTTCTTATAGTACTCTATTACCGGTGCAGTTGTTTCATGGTATACCTTAAGGCGGTTTTTAACCGTTTCCTCATTGTCGTCCTTACGCTGGATAAGCGCTTCGCCGCAGGCATCGCATACGCCGTCCTTTTTGGGCGGATTGTACTTGATGTGGAACATCTGGCCGCACTTGGGGCAGCCTCTTCTGCCGGTCATTCTGTCTACGATTATTTCATCGTCTACATTAAAGCAGATAACTTTGTCAAGAGGGCCTGTAATTGCGTCAAGACCTTCGGCCTGTGATACATTTCTGGGATAACCGTCAAGGATATAGCCCTTTTTGCAGTCATCGGCCTTGATTCTTTCTGCAAGCATAGCGGATACGATATCGTCGGAAACAAGTCCGCCCGCATTCATTATCTCGCTGACTTTTTTGCCAAGCTCCGTACCGAGCTTCATCTGCTCTCTTAAAAGATCGCCCGTTGAAATATGTGCAATATCAAAATGCTTTGAAAGCTTTTTTGCCTGTGTGCCTTTTCCGGCACCGGGGCAGCCAATAAGCACAAGTTTCATAGTAATTACTTCCTTTCAAAACAGGAATATGTTTCCCCCGCTTTTATGCGGGAAAAACAAAACCTTTTTTCTTAATTCAAGAAACTCAGTTCAAGAAACCTTTGTAGTGACGCATAAGCATCTGGCTTTCGAGCTGCTTAACGATCTCAAGTGCAACACCTGTTACGATCAGAAGTGTAGTACCGCCGAACGAGATGTTGATTTTGAAAATAACCTCAAGTAAGATGGGCACAAGAGCTATAAGAGCATAAGCGCACGCACCGATGAGAGAAATTCTGTCAACTACATTCTGGATATAGTCGCTGGTCGGCTTACCGGGTCTGATACCGGGGATGAAGCCGCCGCTTTTTTTGATGTTTTCCGCTACTTCAACGGGATTGAAAGCAAAGCCCGTATAGAAGAATGTGAAGCAGAAGATCAATATTACGTAAAGCACCGCACCAACGGGGTGGGAAGTGCTTAAATAGCGTGATATAGTATCAAGCACACTGTTGTGGAACAGCTGGTTGATAGTATAGGGGAACTGCAAAAGGCTGATCGCGAAGATGATGGACATAACACCCGCAATATTTACCTTGATGGGGATATAGGAATTCTGACCGCCAAGGATCTGACGTCCTACCATCTTTTTGGAATACTGTACGGGGATACGTCTTTCACCGTCCTGAATAAAGATAACGAACACCATTACTACAAGAAGTATAGCAAGGATAGCGATAACCTTTACCCAGCCCGAAGCGCCGCCTGTTACACCAACGGTGTAAAGAGCGGAAACACCGCTTGCAAGACCCGAAAGGATGTTGGCGAAGATAAGGAATGAAGCACCGTTGCCGATACCGACTTCCGTAAGTTTTTCACCCATCCACATTACAAATATAGTACCTGTTACCATTGTAACAAGAGCAACTATATACGTATAGAAATTTGCGTGCATAAATGCACTTCTTACTGTGTATACCTGACCGCAGCCCTGTAATAACGCAAGGATAACCGCAGCAACACGGGTATACTGATTTATCTTCTTTCTGCCTTCCTCGCCCTCTTTTTGTATCTGTTCGAGTTTGGGAATGGCAACAGTAAGAAGCTGCATGATGATGGAGGCGTTGATGTACGGTCCGATACCCATAGCGAATACTGTACCGTAGTTACCGCCTGCGATCATCTGATAAAGTGTACTGCTGCCGCCCAGGTTTTTGACCTCGTTAAGGTCAAGACCGGGAACGGGCAGGTGTGTACCTATTCTGAATATAAACAATACAAGAAGCATGTACAGAATTCTTGTTCTTGTTTCCTTTATCTTAAACGCATTTAACAAAGTGGTAAACAATTAAATCACCTCAGCTTTTCCGCCGGCTGCTTCGATCTTTTCTTTAGCCGAAGCACTGAATGCGTTAACCTGTACAGTAAGCTTTTTAGTGATATCACCGTTGCCTAAGATCTTAACGCCGTCACGGGGATTTGAAACAAGACCCTTTGACTGAAGCGCTGCGATATCAACAACAGTACCGTCTTCAAATACGTTTAACAGGTTGACATTAATTGCCACGATCTCCTTTGTATTAATGCACTTGAAGCCCCTCTTGGGAATTCTTCTGTAAAGAGGCATCTGACCGCCCTCAAAGCCGGGTCTTACACCGCCGCCGGAGCGTGCGTTCTGACCCTTGTGACCCTTGCCGGCTGTTTTGCCGTTGCCCGAGCCATGGCCTCTGCCTCTGCGGAAACTATTTGATGTTGAGCCCTCAGCAGGCTTTAACTCGTATAACTTCATTTTAGGATGCACCTCCTCTAAAATTAAATTTCTTCTACCTTAACAAGGTGACTAACCTGCTTGATCATACCTCTGACAGCAGGATTGTCCTGGTGTTCAGCGCTGCTGTGAAGCTTGTTTAAGCCAAGAGCCTGAACTGTCTTTCTATGCTTAGGGATAGCACCTATTGTAGATTTTACCAATGTAACTTTTAACATTTCGATATCCCCCTTAACCCATTATTTCTTCAACAGTCTTGCCGCGAAGTCTTGCTACGATCTCGGGTGAAGTTACCTTTGAAAGACCCTCAAGTGTTGCGCAAACAACGTTCTTTTTGTTACGAGAGCCCAAAGACTTTGTTCTGATGTTCTTGATACCTGCAAGCTCGATTACGGCACGAGCGGGACCACCTGCGATGATACCTGTACCTTCGGGAGCCGGCTTAAGAAGAACTCTTGCGGTGCCGAACTTACCATAGATCTCATGGTAGATACTGTTATTTTCGTTTCTCTCAACGTAAACAAGGTTTTTCATTGCATCTTCCTTGCCCTTGCGGATAGCGTCGGGAATTTCTGTAGCCTTACCAAGGCCTACACCTACATGACCGTTCTCATCGCCAACTACTACTAATGCAGTAAAACGGAAAGTACGACCACCCTTAACAACCTTTGTTACTCTTTTAAGTGTAACAACTTTATCCTGCAAATCAAGGGTACTTGCATCGATTTTATTTCTCACGATTTTTTTACCTCCCTATTAGAATTGGAGACCGGCTTCTCTGGCAGCCTCGGCTAAAGCCTGAACTTTACCCTGATAGATATATCCGCCACGGTCAAATACTACGGTAGTAATACCTTTTGCGGCTGCTTTCTTGGCAACAGCCTCGCCAACTGCCTTAGCAGCCTCTACATCGTTGGTATGCTCTATCTTTGCCTTAACATCAGCTTCCATTGTAGATGCTGCGCAAAGTGTGTTGCCAACTGTATCGTCAATTATTTGTGCATAGATATGCTTGTTGCTTCTAAACACAGCCAATCTTGGTTTTGCAGCTGTGCCCGAGATCTTGTTGCGCAGTCTGTAGTGACGCTTTACTCTGGCATCTGCTCTTGATGGCTTTCTGATCATAGAGAACTCACTCCTTTATAATTATTTCTTACCTGTCTTACCAACCTTACGTCTGATAGTTTCTGTAGTATACTTGATACCCTTGCCCTTATAAGGTTCAGGCGGTCTTTTTGTTCTGATCTCAGCTGCAAACTGACCTACCTTTTCCTTGTCGATACCGCTTACTGTTATCTTGTTGCCGTCAACAGTTGTTGTGATACCTTCGGGGTCTTCCATTTCAACAGGGTGAGAATAACCAAGTGTTAAAGTAAGTTTCTTGCCTGCCTTAGCAGCCCTGTAACCGACACCGTTTATCTCAAGCACCTTGCTGTAACCATTTGTAACACCCTCTACCATGTTGGCAATAAGTGTTCTGGTCAGGCCGTGCAGTGATTTATATCTCTTTAAGTCGCTGGGGCGTGTTACTACGATCTCTGCGCCCTCAACCTTTATCTCAAGGTCGTCAACCAATTTACGTGTTAAAGTACCCTTGGGGCCCTTAACGGTTATTACGTTGCCTTCCTCCAGCTTAACGTCAACGCCGGCAGGAATTGCAACAGGTAATTTACCTATTCTTGACATGATATATTCCTCCTCGTATTACCAAACGTAGGCGATTACTTCGCCGCCAACGCCAAGCTTTCTTGCTTCCTTGTCGGTGATAACGCCCTTGTTTGTGGAAACGATGGCTGTACCCATACCGCCAAGTACTCTCGGTAACTCTTCTGTATTAGCATAAACTCTAAGGCCGGGCTTGGAAATTCTCTTGATACCCGAGATAACCTTTTCGTTTTTGTCCTTACCGTATTTTAAAGTGATGCGCATTGTTTTCTTTACGCCGTCTTCTATTATTTCATAGCCTTTTACGTAACCCTCTTTTGTTAAGATGTCAGCAATAGCAACTTTCATCTTGCTTGAAGGTACGTCTACTGTATCATGCTTAGCAGTGTTTGCATTTCTGATTCTTGTAAGCATATCTGCGATCGGATCGCTCATTGACATTTAAAAAACCTCCTTTCAATTACCAGCTTGCCTTCTTGACACCGGGGATTTGACCTTTGTAAGCTAATTCACGGAAGCATACTCTGCAAATACCGAATTTTCTTAAAACGGAATGCGGTCTGCCGCAAAGACGGCAGCGTGTATATGCTTGAGTGGAAAACTTAGGCTTTCTTGCCTGCTTTATCTTCATAGATGTCTTAGCCATAACCTGTTTCTCCTCCCTTATTTCTTAAATGGCATACCGAATAATCTGAGAAGCTCTCTTGCTTCCTCATCGGTGTTAGCAGTCGTTACAAATACGATATCCATACCTCTGATCTTGTCGATCTTGTCGTAACGGATCTCGGGGAACATAAGCTGCTCCTTAACGCCCAGAGTATAGTTGCCTCTGCCGTCAAAGCTCTCTGCGCTTACGCCGCGGAAGTCACGTACACGGGGAAGAGCAAGATTGATAAGTCTGTTTACAAAACTGTACATCTTCTCTCCTCTTAATGTTACCTTGCAGCCGATAGGCATGCCTGCACGAAGCTTGAATGCAGCGATAGACTTTTTAGCCTTTGTTACGATAGGCTTCTGACCTGCGATGATGGTCATGTCGTTTACTGCGCTTTCGATAGCCTTTGCATTTTCCTTAGCTTCACCAAGGCCCATGTTTATAACGACCTTTTCGATTTTGGGAACTTCCATTTTATTTTTATATGAAAACTTTTTGATCATTGCATCAACGATCTCGCTCTCATAGTATTCTCTTAAAGCGTTCACTTGTTTGCCTCCCTTCGGTATCAGTCAATCAGGTCGCCTGATGGCTTAGCAATACGCTTTTTAACGTTCTTGCCGTCAACGACCTCAACAGTATAACCTATTCTTACAGGCTTGCCCTTGTAAAGATACATTACATTAGAAGCGTCAAGCGGTGCTTCCTTGGAAACGATGCCGCCTGCCTGCTGAGCTGTAGCCTTAACGTGCTTTTTGATCATGTTGACACCCTCAACGATAACCTTGTTGTTCTCGCGGTCAACCTTGAGCACCTTGCCTTCTTCGCCCTTGCACTTGCCTGCTATAACCAGAACTTTGTCGCCCTTTTTAATTTTCATTGAACCTTACCTCCTTATAATACTTCGGGAGCAAGGGATAATATCTTCATGTACTGCTTTTCACGAAGCTCTCTTGCTACAGGTCCGAAAATACGAGTACCTCTTGGGTTCTTGTCTTCTTTTATGATAACAGCAGCGTTCTCATCAAACTTGATGTAAGAGCCGTCGGGTCTTGCTGCGCCCTTCTTTGTGCGGACAACAACAGCCTTAACAACTTCGCCCTTCTTAACAACGCCGCCTGGTGTTGCATCTTTAACAGTAGCAACTATAACATCACCGATGTTTGCATATCTTCTGGTCGAACCGCCTAAAACTCTGATGCATAATAATTCCTTAGCGCCCGAGTTGTCTGCAACGACCAATCTGCTTTCCTGTTGAATCATTTATGATTTCCTCCTATCTCTGCTAAGAAATTACTTAACCTTCTCAACGATAGATACAAGTCTCCATCTCTTATCCTTGGATAAAGGTCTTGTTTCCATTACCTTAACACGGTCGCCGATCTGGCACTCATTATTCTCGTCATGAGCCTTAAGCTTGTAAGTAGTCTTAACGATTTTGTTGTACAATGGATGTCTGACATTATTTTCAACAGCAACCACGATAGTTTTGTCCATCTTGTTGCTGATAACTTTGCCTATTCTTGTTTTACGAAGATTTCTTTCCACTTAGATTGTCCTCCTTCCGTGTTAATCTCAGCCGTTATTTTTCTGAGTGATAACAGTCTGAATTCTTGCGATGTTCTTGCGAACCTCTGTTATTCTTGCTGTATTGCTCAGCTGATTAGTTGCATTCTGAAATCTTAAATTGAATAATTCCTTTTTAGCTTCAACTAAATCCTGATTTAACTCGTCGATAGTCTTGCTTCTGAGGTCTTCTACGAAATTCTTAGTCTTCATTAATTGTCACCCTCCGTTTCAAGGTCTGCGCGGGAAACGATCTTGCACTTGATAGGTAATTTGTGCACAGCAAGACGAAGAGCTTCTCTTGCAATTTCCTCGCTTACACCAGCGATCTCGAACATTACGCGGCCCGGCTTAACAACTGCTACCCAATACTCGGGTGAACCTTTACCGGAACCCATTCGTGTTTCGGCAGGCTTTTCAGTGATAGGCTTGTCGGGGAAAATTTTGATCCAAACTTTACCGCCACGCTTGATATATCTTGTCATAGCAATACGGGCAGCCTCGATCTGATTGGAAGTGATCCAGCTGGGTTCCATTGCTACGATACCAAATTCACCGTAAGTGATTTTGTTGCCGCGCATAGCCTTGCCTGTCATACGGCCTCTGAACTGCTTACGTCTTTTAACTCTCTTAGGCATTAACATTATTCAGCACTCCCTTCCTTTTTTGCTGCCTTCTTCTCGGGAAGAACTTCGCCCTTGTAGATCCAAACCTTAACACCGATCTTGCCGTATGTTGTGTTTGCCTCTGCAAAGCCGTAGTCGATATCTGCTCTTAAAGTCTGAAGAGGGATAGTACCGTCATGGTAGCTTTCGCTTCTTGCCATTTCTGCACCGCCTAAACGACCGGAGCAAGCTGTCTTGATACCCTTTGCGCCAAACTTCATAGTTCTGCTCATAGCAGATTTCATAGCACGGCGGAAAGTGATACGGTTTTCAAGCTGCTTAGCGATATCCTCTGCAACAAGCTGAGAATCAAGCTCGGGCTTTTTGATCTCTTCGATATTGATAAGCACTTTCTGTGCTGTCATCTTCTGAAGTTCTGTGCTTAATTCCTGGATGGAAGCACCGTTTCTGCCGATGATGATGCCGGGCTTTGAAGTATTGATAGTAATCTTAACTCTTTCGTTGTTTCTTTCGATAGAAACCTTGGAAACACCCGAATTAACTAATTTTTTCTGGATATAATTTCTGAGCTTCTGGTCTTCAACCAAGAAGTTAGCATAGTCCTTCTTGTCTGCATACCATGTAGAATCCCAGTCCTTTATAATACCAACTCTTAAGCCATGTGGATTTACTTTCTGACCCATATTGGTTGAACCTCCTTATTTCACATCTAAGTATATTGAAATGTGAGCAGTCTTTTTGTTGATTCTATAAGCTCTGCCCTGAGCTCTGGGGCGTATTCTCTTGAGAGTCGGGCCCTGATTAGCTGCAACATCAGCAACATACAAACTGTTTACATCTAACTCTAAGTTGTTCTCTGCATTAGCGATTGCAGACTTTAAAACCTTCTCGATGATCTCGGCAGCGTATCTGGGTGAGTATGCAAGAATTGCCATAGCCTCGCCTACGCTCTTACCTTTGATCTGGTTTAAAACTATTCTAGCCTTTGAATCGGAAACACGAACATACTTTGCATGAGCCTGAGCTCTTCTGTCCTTGTTCTGTTCGTTTCTTTCCTTCTTAATTTGGCTTCTGTGTCCCTTTGCCATTTTAAGGCTCCTCCTTCCGGTTTATATAACGCATATCGTGCAGGAAACGGCCTTGCCGCTTCCGTACCCGAATGCCGTATTATTTAATTACCTTACTTTAGACTTCTTCTCTGCGTCCTTGCCGTGACCGCGGTAAGTTCTTGTGAGAGCGAACTCGCCAAGCTTGTGACCTACCATATCCTCTGTGATATATACGGGAACGTGCTTTCTTCCGTCATGAACAGCTATTGTGTGACCGATCATTTCGGGGAAGATAGTTGAACGACGAGACCAAGTTTTGATTACGTTCTTTGTATTGGCTTCATTCTGAGCAACAACCTTTTTCATAAGGTGGTCGTCACAGAAAGGTCCTTTTTTAAGTGATCTGCTCATTTATACCTGACCTCCATTATTTGTTTCTGCCGCGAATAATCATCTTATTGCTTGCTTTATGCTTCTTTCTTGTCTTGTAACCGAGAGCAGGCTTGCCCCAAGGTGTACAAGGTGCGGGACGACCGATAGGTGCACGGCCTTCACCACCACCGTGAGGATGGTCGTTGGGGTTCATAACAGAACCGCGGACTGTAGGTCTGATACCCATGTGGCGCTTCTTACCTGCCTTACCGATGTTGACAAGTTCGTGGTCACCGTTGCCTACTGCGCCGATAGTAGCGCGGCAGTCTATGGGGAGAAGTCTCATCTCGCCGGAGGGAAGTCTTACGGTTGCGTACTTGCCTTCCTTAGCCATAAGCTGTGCAACGTTGCCTGCGGAACGAACAAGCTGTCCGCCTGCGCCGGGCTTCATTTCGATATTGTGTATTTCGGCACCGATAGGGATGTTTCTCATAGGAAGTGCGTTGCCTACTCTTACTTCGGCATCTGCACCGTTCATGACAGTGTCGCCTACCTTTAAGCCGTTGGGAGCAAGGATGTATCTCTTCTCGCCGTCAGCATAGCATACAAGTGCGATGTTAGCTGTTCTGTTAGGATCGTACTCGATAGCTGTTACCTTTGCGGGGATACCGTCTTTGTTTCTCTTAAAGTCGATTATTCTGTATTTCTTCTTAGCACCGCCGCCGATGTGACGAACGGTTATCTTACCCTGATTGTTACGGCCTGCTGTTGTTTTGATATGAACAGTAAGGCTTTTCTCGGGAGTAGATTTTGTTATCTCAGCGAAGTCAGATACTGTCATCTGTCTTCTTGAAGGTGTATAAGGCTTAAATCTCTTAATACCCATTTTTTACACTCCTTTTCTTTTAATTCTCTGCACGCTTGGTGCAATATTCGTTCTGTTGACGCGTTTTCGCCGTGCCATACCTCAACTGCGCTTCGCTTCGTTTCGGTGTCGGGCGGGCGCCCTCCGCATACTGCGCAAAGCAAAAACCCTTACAAGCAAGCTTGACGATTTTTTCTTTACTTGTATGCACACGGCTTACTTATTATCACATACCGCTGAAGATCTCAATATCCTTGCTGTCTTCAGTAAGCTGTACGATAGCTTTCTTTCTGTTGTTGGTCTTGCCAACTGTGTAACCGCGTCTTCTTGTCTTACCGTTAAGGTTAAGTGTGTTTACGCTTGCAACCTTTGTACCCTCAAACATCTTTTCTACAGCCTGCTTGATCTGGATCTTTGTTGCATCTGTGTGTACATAAAAAGTGTACTTCTTTTCAGCCATCTCGTTCATACTTTTTTCTGTAACGACGGGCTTTAAAATAACGTCATAATATTTGATATCTGCCATTATGCGTACACCTCCTGTATCTTCTCAACAGCTGTCTTTGTAACTACAAGCGAATCATACTTGATGATGTCGTATACGTTGATAGCGTTTACGCAAGCAGTTTTAACTGTCGGGATATTTCTTGCCGAAAGAACAGCATTGTTGTTGCCTTCTTCGATAACAACAAGCGCCTTGTCAACACTTACATTCTTTAATACCTGAGCAAATTCCTTTGTCTTGGGAGCATCAAAGCTGAGCTCGTCAAATACCACAAGGCTGCCCTCGTTTAATTTTGTAGTTAAAGCAGACTTTAAAGCAAGTCTCTTAACTTTCTTGTTTAACTTGAAAGAGTAATCTCTGGGCTTGGGAGCAAAAACAACGCCGCCGCCTGTCCACTGAGGAGCGCGGATAGAACCCTGTCTTGCACGGCCTGTACCCTTCTGTCTCCAGGGCTTTCTGCCGCCGCCGCGAACCTCTGCACGGGTAAGCGC
Source organism: Bacillota bacterium (assembly GCA_017460805.1). Taxonomy (GTDB): domain Bacteria; phylum Bacillota; class Clostridia; order Lachnospirales; family CAG-274; genus RGIG4310. Next base: position 98,374 of record JAFUAF010000047.1, read on the forward strand.
ACTCTGTGTGCCCTGTCTCTGGTTTGCAAGGTACTGAACAACTGCCTGATGCATAACGTGCTCATTTACCTCTACTGCAAAAATACTGTCATTCAAATCTATAGAACCAACTTCGCTTCCGCTCATGTTGTATACCTTAACATTTGCCATTAGGTTTTTCCTCCTTTACGTAATCTCAGGCCTTAACGCTGTTTTTGATCACGATAACGGCACCCTTTGTACCGGGAACGGCACCCTTGATAAGAAGTAAGTTCTTTTCTGCATCTGCACGAACAACTTCGAGATTCTGTACCGTAACCTGAACAGAGCCCATGTGACCTGCCATCTTCTTGCCCTTCTTTACCTTACCGGGTGTTGTAGCGGAACTTAAAGAACCTACACCTCTGTGGTACTTGGAGCCGTGCGCCATAGGACCTCTTGACTGACCGTGTCTCTTGATGGGACCCTGGTAGCCCTTACCCTTGGAAACGCCTGTAGCGTCAACCTTATCGCCTGCTGCAAATACATCAGCCTTGATCTCGGAACCAACCTCGTAAGCGGATGTATCGTCAAGTCTTAATTCCTTAAGAACTTTTGTGGGAACAACGCCTGCCTTGTCAAAATGACCTTTCATGGGCTTGTTCACTTTCTTGGCCTTGATCTCACCAAAGCCTACCTGGATAGCATCGTATCCGTCGTTTTCAACTGTTTTTTTCTGTGTTACAACACAAGGGCCCGCTTCCAGAACGGTTACAGGAATAAGTAAGCCGTTTTCAGCGAAAATCTGTGTCATACCGATTTTCTTAGCAACTATAGCCTTCTGCATAACTTTTACCTCCATAATAAACTTTACAGCGGATCGCCCGTTTTCGGGAGATCATTCTACAGTTTATAAGGTTTTCATTTCTGTACCTATATAAACCTTTGCGGTTATCACCGCAGTTTTGGGTTAATTGTTTTTCTGATTTAAAATCAGTTCATGACTTTTAATGTAATATCCACACCTGCAGGAAGATCAAGACGTCTTAAAGCGTCAGCTGTCTTTGCTGTAGGCATAAGAATATCAATCAGTCTTTTGTGTGTTCTTAATTCAAACTGCTCTCTGCTGTCCTTGTACTTGTGTACCGCACGAAGAATAGTAACAACTTCTTTCTTTGTGGGAAGCGGTATAGGACCACTGATTTTAGCACCTGTTTTCTTTGCTGTCTCGATGATCTGAGCAGCGGACTGGTCGATCAACTTGTGATCGTAAGACTTAAGACTGATTCTAATCTTCTGATTAGCCATAAAAAAAGTCCCCTCCTTTTCGTACTTTTCTTGATTACTCAGCACGACAAGTGGTGACTGCACACTCAGCCGCGTGTTTCCCCTTGCAACTCATCGGGAACCGCGCAAGTATTACAGTGACCTTGTCGCCCGTTTTCTTGAACCGGACATCGCTCCGCGGAAAAACCCTTTCGGCAACCTCCCGCATCAACGCTCTTAATGTCACAACACGTTTATTATACACTAATAAAACCCCGATTTCAAGCACTTTTTTCAGAAATCGGGGTAAAATTTTTCACAAACTTTACAAAGTTTTGGTTGAATTTTTGGTTATTTTTTCATCCCGTAGTTGTCGGAATAAATATTGATACTATATATAGTAGAAATACAAAAAACAACTCCCCTATTGACATCATTCCTCAAAAGGAATATACTATATATACAAGGATATGAATATATGTTTAATATAGTCTATTACGAAAAATCAGACGGCACAAAGCCTGTTGCAGCCTTTATCAAAGGACTTGAGCCCAAAATGAAAACAAAAGTCCTGCGTGAAATACAGCTTCTCAAAGAATTTGGCAACACTTTAGGCGAACCGCATTCAAAATCTTTGAAAAACGGACTTTTTGAATTAAGAATAAAGCAAGGCTCAAATATTTCACGGGTATTATATTTTTTCTTTGTCGGTAACAAAATAATACTGACGAACGGATTTGTAAAAAAAGAGCAAAAAACACCGCCGTCCCAAATAGAACTCGCCGCAAAATATAAAGCCGATTATGAGAGGAGACATAAAAATGGATGATTTTGAAAAAACCTTACAAGAATGCCTGCAAGACGAAGAATTTAAAAAAGAGTGGAAAAATACCGAACTTGAATATCAAATAACAAGAATGTTGGTAGCTGCAAGAAACGAAAAGCAGCTTACACAAAAACAACTTGCCGAAGCTTCCGGTGTCAGACAGTCAAATATCAGCCGTATCGAAAACGGAAACTGCGTACCGAGCATAGCCACTCTCGAAGCTCTCGCCGAGGGACTCGGGAAACAACTTAAAATAGAACTTGTATAAACAGCAGCCCCGAACCGCAATTCGGGGCTTGTGTTTTATTTATTGTTCGGCATAAGTATTTGCATAAAACGGCATCCCCGCCGCCATGCTGTTCCCTGCCTGTTCTTACTGGAATGTCCAGCCCCAGCCGCTGTAATCGCCCTCGGCGGCAACGGCGAAGTTCACAAGAGAGAAAGCGTGGGCTGCGTATACGGAGCCCGTTTCCTTATCGACAAGTGCGCCTACGGAGTCGTTTTCAAAAATGCTCACATACCAGTAGTGACCCAGATCGTATTTTACCTTGCAGGAAACAGCACCCACAGACGGGAATTTTTCGGCGATATTCTCCTTTGTTACACCGCTGAAGCCCTGTATCTGAAATATTGTGTCCTGCATAGAGGGCAGAAATTCATCGAAATAACGCATTTCGGCTATCTTGCCCGCATCTTCCTCACTGACCTTTACGCGCATATTCTGCTCTACCCATACAAAACGGGTATCTTCGGCAAGGTCGCCCACATAGCCGACTTTTGCGCCGAAAGCAGTCGAAATAGCCCTTAAAGGCACATAGGTCGAGCCGTCGATTATCTCGGCGGGGTTTGTTGTTTCACGTCTTTCGCCGTTTACCACTACCGCGCTGTCGCCTATCGTGCATTTTATGCTTGTTTTTGCATCATTTATAACAACAGTCTTTGTTTCGGCATCCCATGCAACATTAGCCCCGAAACGCTCGCTTATAACACGAAGCGGAACAAGCGTAGTGCCGTTTTTGATAATGCCGTCTGCGTCGCCCGCAGCATCGCCGTTTATATAAAGCACGACCGCGGGTGCCGCCGTCTTTTTGATAATGCCGTTCGGGTACATTACCTCCATATCGCCCTCAAAACCCGAAACCTCGATAAAAGGCTCGGCAGCAAACGCACTTGTTGTAAAAAGCATTGCCGTCAGTATCCCTGCAATAAATTTTTTCATATTAAATACCTTCTTTCTTATATTCATTTTAATCTTTTGTCTAAATCCGAAGCACTGTACAAAACGTTTGTTACAAACACCATATCTTCCCTAATAACATAAAATACCGAATAATTGTCTGCAAGCATCCGTCTTTGACCAACACTATTTATGCAGCGAAATCTCTCGGGAAAAATATTCAACGAAGAAATAGCATCGGCAATTCTGTTATACTGTTTCATCGCAGTATCGGGCGAAAGCAAATTATATGCAATATAACTGTATATCTGCTCCATATCCGAAAGCGCTTCATTCGTCATAAATATTTTGTAACACTTCATTTAATGTGTCTCCCTGAAATGCGCAAACGCCTCCCCTGCTTCCTGTACATTTCCTTTTTCTATATCGTCATAGCCCCGCTTTAAACGCGCCTCAAACTCTTCGTCCGTCATAAGATCGATATTGAGTGTATCGGGTGCTTTTGGGAGAGTGACATTAAAAGGTATCCCGCCGGTCAGATATATCTGATTAAGATACATATCTATCGCCGTTGACATGGGCACCCCAAGTTTTGACAGCACTTCTTCGGCACGGGCTTTAACAGTCGGATTTACTCTTAAATTCAATGTTGTTGTTTTTTCCATATCATCACGCTCCTTATATACTTGTATTGTAACGCAAACGCCGTTACAATACAATATATTTCGACTATTTTTCAATTACTTTTTTCACATTCTTTTCAAACTTGACCCTCGGCAGCATGACAAGGTGTCCGCAGCCCATACATTTTATGCGGAAATCCGCGCCAACACGCAGTATCTCCCATTCATCGCTGCCGCAGGGGTGGGCTTTTTTCATTTTTACAATATCACCTAAATTAAAATCCATTATTTCTCGCCCTTTCTGCTGACTACCACCTGCGGGAACGGTATCTCTATGCCCTCTTTGTCAAAGCGGTTTTTAACGCGGTATCTTATGGCGCGCTCGATATTCCAGTTCTGACCTATTTTGCAGTCGGCGGCTATCCTTATCCTTATACCGCTTTCGCCAAGTTCTTCAACACCCCAGATAGCGGGTTTTGAAAGCAGTCCGTCTATATGTTCCTTTTCGTATATCTCGGTCATTTCATCGTCAAGAACTTTCATTACCCTGTCAAGATCCTCCTCATAAGCAACGGAAACATCCACGACACCGCGGTTGAATTCCTTGCTCATATTGGTAACGATTTTTATCTGACCGTTGGGGATAATGTGCATATTGCCGTCCATGCTTCTTAAAACAGTAGTGCGCAGACCTATTGCCACAACCGTTCCCGTACAGCCCTCGGTCGTGATTATATCGCCCACACCGAACTGATCCTCCATTAAAATAAAAGCGCCCGTCATCATGTCCTGTATTATGCTCTGTGCGCCCAAACCCACAGCAACCGTCGCGACACTTCCCAGTGCAAGCAGAGAACCCGTATCAACGCCCCATTGGGTCAGCACCACGCACAAAAGCACAAAATACGCCACATATTTTACAACGCTTGTCAGCACAGTACCGACCGTCTTTGCCTTTCGCGCGGGCAGTTTTGGGTTTTTGGTTATAGTCTTTTTTATTATCGCCTTTATAATGCCGATAATAAAACTGCCGATAATACAGATAACGACCGTAATTACAGCCTTGTGCAAAGCATCTATGGCTATCTCGCTGTATTTTTCAAACAGCCACTCCTGCATATTATGTGCGGCGAGCGGCAGAAAATCATAAAATCTCATCATAATTTCAAACTCTTTATAACATTGCCGTCAAAATCCTTTATGCTGAAAACGCCGTTTTCGTAGAGCATATAGCTGTGGACATCATCATCCTTGGGAAGAGAAGCCGAGCCCGGATTTATATAGGTATAGTTATGTGCCTTTTGGATAACTTTTTCGTGCGTATGGCCGTGGATAAGCAGGTCGCCGTCTTTTAAAAGCGGGGGTGCATCGTTGTTGTACAAATGGCCGTGTGTGATAAAAGCACATCTGCCGCCGTCAAGGTACAAAAGCATATAGTCCGCCATGCACGGGAATTCCAGTACCATCTGATCCACTTCCGCCTCGCAGTTGCCGCGCACGGCAAATATCTCGTTTTTCATATCATTGAGCATTGCCGTAACTTTCTTGGGTTCATATTCGCGCGGCAGGTCATTTCTCGGGCCGTGATAAAGCAAGTCGCCAAGAAGTATCAGCCTTTCCGCCCCCTCTTTTTTATATGCTTCTATCACTTTTTCACAGTAGTACGCCGACCCGTGAATGTCGGATGCAAAAACAAGTTTCATTTTTTATTCTCCTTTTATATTATTCCTTTATATGTTCAAGTATATATTTCGGGATTTCGGGATCTTTATAGTCCGCGTCCATACCATAGGTAACGGCAAAGGCAAAATTATCCGCCATGCACTCTTCCGCCGCTATGACATAATCGGTATTTCTGCCGACAACATCCCAAAAGTCCGATATCTCGTCAACGGTATAAATTTTATTCGGCTCGTCATAGAATACAACGCCGGGCAGCATATAGTCAAACGGATAGACATCCTTTTTCCACCCTGCGGAAAAGTAAGAAACTATCGTTCCTTTTTTCCTTTTTCCGTTAACGGTAAAATATGCGCTGCAATCGTATTTCGTCACGTCGGGGTTTGATGCTATGACCTTCTTCACATCCTCACCGAAAGGTATTTCTTCATCTATCTCAAAACCTATCGCCTTGTACATCCTTGCACGAAAATCGGGGTCGTTTCTTGTCAGCACATGAAAAACTTCGTGTGCAAGCACTTCGTCAACATACGCCTCGTCTATAATTTCCTGCTTGTAATATCCGTATATGTCCCGACCTAAGAAAACGTAGTTTGCGTGGGTATATGCCGCCGAGTCAAGCTCGTCCTTGTTGGTGCATTTTACAAAGACCACGGGCACATCAAGCTCGTATTCGTAACCAAGGTCAAAAAGCCTTTTTTGCAAAACTTCAAGACGGCTTTGATAAAACGTCTTTTCCTCGTCCGCAAAGTCAAGCACCTGCTCTTTTGCGTATTTGCGCAGCTGTGCAAGTGTCGCATCCGTTTTTCCCATTCTCCAGTCAATATTTATTTGATTCATACTGTTGTAATATGCGTCATTCTGCTCTATAAAAGCCGCAGCTTCCGCTCTGTCCGCAAATCCGAAACGAATTTGTTTATCGGTTTTTATTTCGCTTTGCACCGCGGTTCGGGCGACCGCCATTTCGGGCAGTTTTGCCGCCGTACCCGCCGACGCTCCCGAAAAAAGCTGCACCACAGCCAACACCGCAATTATAGGATCAATACTCATATACATTCCTCTTTTCTTATTTAACTTGCAATTTATCAAATTTTAAGGTATTATATTAAAGTAGGTATTATTTAAAGCAGGTACTCATATTTTTTGACAGCGGCAACGCCTATAGCGGTAGGTCCTGTGTGCGTACCTATGGTAGCACCTACGGTTATGGAGTCAAAATTGGGTTCGATGCCCGTATTTTTAACAAAAATTTGGCGCATTTCCTCCCAGCCCTCCGCACCGTTGCAGGAAGTCGTGAGAAGCCAGTATTTTTCGGGTTCTCCGTTTAAAAACTTCTCCATTTCCTTGCAGACCGCATCAAGGGCTTTCTTGCGGCCGCGCACCTTCATAACGGGCATTACCTCGGCATCTGTCAAACTTAAAACGGGCTTGATATTGAGGATATTGCCGATAAGAGCGGCGGCTTTGCCTATTCTGCCGCCTTTTTGCAGGTAGATAAGGTCGTCCACGATAAATTTTATGGTGGAATTTGCGGCAAGGGTATCTGTCATGGCGGCAACTTTTTCAATGTCTATGCCGTTTTGGAGCATCCTTGCTCCCTCGCTGATAACGAGCGCCTGACCCGAAGTGGCCTGTTTGGAATCAACGACAAGTATTTTCCTGTCGGGGAACTCCTCTTTAAGCATATTTGCGGCATTGGTGCCGCTTTGTACGCTGCCGCTCAATTTTTGCGAAAGGCAGTAGCATATAATATCCTTTCCCTCCGCAAGATAGGGGCGGAAAGCCGACATATAATCATCTATAGACGGCAGGGAGGTCTTTGTAAATACCCCCGACACCTGGGCGGCGAATATCTCCTCATGGGATATCTCCACACCCTCTTTTAAATAATCGGTGCCGTTTATAGTCACATAGTACGGGATTATTGAAATATCGTATTTTTTTATCAGGTTATCGGAAAGATCGCCTGCGCTGTCGGTAAAAATTTTATAATCAGACATAATTATCTCCTCCGCTTAATTTGTTATTCTTATAATAACAAATTTAAGAATAGCGGTCAAGGAAAAACAAAAATTTCGGTGATAAAAATGAAACAACTTGTAATAGCGGAAAAACCGTCCGTTGGCCGTGATATAGCGCGTGTGCTGAAATGCGACAAACGCGGCAACGGATTTTTATACAATGACGACTATGTGGTAAGTTGGGCGGTCGGCCACCTTGTGACCCTGTGGGAGCCCGAGGACTACGATCCCGAGCTTAAAAAGTGGCGCAGAGAGTCTCTCCCCATCCTGCCCGACGAGCTGAAATTAAAGGCCATAGAAGCCACCAAAGACCAGCTTGAAATACTTAAAAAACTGATAGACAGCGACAAAATAGACTCCCTTATCTGCGCGACCGATAGCGGGCGCGAGGGCGAGCTTATTTTCAGATATATATACGAGATAACAAACTGCAAAAAGCCTTTCAAGCGCCTTTGGATAAGCAGTATGACAGACCAGGCAATAAATCAGGGCTTTGCGGGGCTGAAAGACGGCAGCGAATACGACAAGCTGTACGATTCCGCCCGCTGCCGCTCCGAAGCCGACTGGCTTGTCGGCATGAACGCCTCCCGCGCTTTTACGCTGCGCTACAACGCACTTTTGAGCATAGGCAGGGTACAGACCCCCACACTTGCGATAATAGTTGCGCGCCAGCAGGAGATAGACGCTTTCGACTCGCGCGATTATTGGGAGCTTGAAGCCGATTTCGGCACTTACAAAGGTCTGTGGTTTGACGAGAAAAACAACAACGATACAAAAATTTTTGAAAAAGAAAAAGCGGACGAAATAACCAAGCGCGTCAAAGGGCAAAACGGCATTGTAAGCCTTGTCGAGCAGGAAGAGAAAAAAATGCCGCCCCCGCTTTTGTACGACCTGACCGAGCTTCAGCGCGACTGCAACAGAAAATACGGTATGTCCGCACAGGAAACGCTGAATATTGCGCAGGACTTATACGAAAAACGCAAGCTGCTGACCTATCCGCGTACCGACAGCAGGCATCTTTCGGACGATATGATACCGCAGCTTTCGACAATAGCAAAAAAACTGGAGCAGATAGACGAATACAAGGATTTTGCCGCTTATGTAACAGGTCTGCCCAAGCTTCCCATAACAAAACGAATAGTGGACAACACCAAAATAAGCGACCACCACGCAATTATCCCCACAAACGGCAGACTTTATGTAAACGGTCTGAGCGACAAGGAGTTCAAGGTGTTTGACCTTGTTGTGCGCCGCTTTTTATCGGTGTTCTATCCGTATTATGTATATTCGACAACAAAAATCGTCACCGATGTGGGCGAGGACAAATTTATCTCCCGCGGCACAACGGTCATTGACAACGGCTGGAAAGCCCTTGAAAAAGCCGACAAGGAGAAAAAGGGCAAAAAGGACACAGAAGTCGTGCTGCCCGATTTGAAACAGGGCGATATTTCTCCCGTAAAAGACGTAAAATCAACAAAGAAAAAGACCAAGCCGCCGCAGCCCTACAACGAAGCCACCCTGCTTTCCGCAATGGAAAATGCGGGCAAGTTTGTGGAGGACGAAGATCTGAAAGAGCAGCTTAAAGAGTCGGGGCTGGGAACACCCGCGACCCGTGCGGCAATAATAGAGCGTCTTATCCATGTGGGCTATGTAAAGCGCGACAAAAAGGCGCTTGTACCCACAGAAAAAGCAATAAAGCTTATTGCGGTCTGTCCGCCGGAACTTAAATCCGCCGAGACCACGGGCAAATGGGAAAAGGGGCTTTCTTCCATAGCAAAAGGCAAAATGGATCCCGAGCGCTTTATGGCAAGTATACGCCGATATGTCTGCTTTTTGGTGGATAACGCCGAAAAAGCGCAGACAAACGTCCAGTTTGCCGCCGAGGGCTACGGCAAGGGCAAAAAACTTAAAATGCCCAAAAACGGTCTTGGCATCTGCCCGCACTGCGGCGGTATAGTGCTTGAAAACAGCAAGGGCTATTACTGCAATAACTGGCGCAACGGCTGTAAATTCACTATTTGGAAAAATGCACTTGAAAGCCACGGCGTAGTTATCGACAAGGATTTTGTAACAGCGCTTTTAAAAGATAAAAAAATAGAGAATGTCAAACTTACCATGCCCGACACCAATCAGCCCGCAGAAGCAGATATAATGCTGAAAAACGATATGGGTGCGCTTGAAATGGGCACGGTCAGGCGAGAATAAAAAAGGGGTGAATACATGAGTTTTTCACGAAAAGACTTTATCAGTCTTCAGGACATAACCAAAGACGAGATACATGACATACTTGAAACAGCCGAAACAATGAAATTTGTTCTCGGTCAGAAAAACAAAAAAACACCGTATCTTAACGGCAAATCCGTTATAATTCTGTTTTACGAGCGAAGTGTGCGCGCAAAGCTGAGCTATGAGCTTGCGGCGCAGTACCTTGGCGCAAACATAGTCGATATAACCGTACCCGGTGTTGAGGACAGGCACGAGAACATAAACGACATGGGCCGCACGATAGAGCAGATGGGCGGTGATTTTATCATCTGCCGCCACCCGATGGCGGGCAGTGCAAAACTGCTTGCGGAAAAGGTAAAAGCAGGCGTTCTGAACGCGGGCGACGGCATAAACGAGGACCCGTCGCAGGCGCTTTTGGACCTTATGACGATAAAACACATAAAAGGCGGTTTTGACGGCCTGAAAGTCACCATTGTAGGCGATGTTATGAACTCGCGTGTTGCGCGAAGCAATATATGGGGACTTTTAAAACTTGGCGTAAACGTCTGTGTTGTTGCCCCGCCGACCATGATACCCACGCATCTTGACAAATTCGGCGTTAAGGTATACTACAATTTAAAGGACGCAGCCAAAAACTCCGACGTTATAATGAGTCTGCGGTTGCAGGCCGAGGACAGCTACGGCAGCCGACTTGCAAGCTTTAACGAATACAAGGACTACTTTAAGGTAACGCCCGAAATACTCGATTATGCAAAGCCCGACTGCATCATCATGCACCCCGGTTCGCCCGACCGCCGTGTCGAAATAGACAGCGGCATTATAGACAGCGACCGCTGTATCACCGATGACCAGATAACAAACGGCGTTGCCATACGCATGGCGCTGCTGTACCTTTTATCCATGGGAAGGAGGGATATGGATGAGTGAGCTGCTTATAAAAAACGTAAGGATAGTTGCCGACGGATATAACGAAGACGAGGTATATCAGCTTCTTGTATCCGACCACAAGATATATAAAATAGACAAGGAAATAAAATCGGACACCGCGGAAGTCATTGACGGCAAAGGCTATCTGCTTATGCCGGGACTTATAGATATGTCGTGCAAGCTGTGCGAAGCGGGTTTTGAGAACACTTCAAATATTATAACCGTAAGCCACAGCGCCGTTGAGGGCGGCTTTACAAGTCTTGTCTGTTCGCCCAAAACACAGCCCTGCATAGACACAAAATCCGTTGTGGAATACATTTCTTCCAAAGTAAAGACCTATTCCCCGATAAATTTCTATCTCTACGGCTCTATCACAAAAAACTGTGACGGCACGGAGATAGCGGAAATGGGCGAGATGATAAGCCGCGGCGTTATAGCGCTTTCCGACGGCGGCACAAGTATTCAGGATGCAAGCATACTGCGCCATGTGCTGATGTACAGCAAGATGTTTGACATTCCCGTCGTTACCCGCTGCGCCGATAAAAATTTATGTAAAAACGGCTGTATAAACAAGGGCTACTACTCCACAAAACTGGGTCTTAACGGCTGTCCTTTGGAGGCGGAGGAAACTATCGTTGCACGCGACCTTATCCTTGCAAAATACGCAAACGCAAGGATACACATTACAAAGGTAAGCACGGGCGGCTCGGTCTATCATCTGCGCGGCTCGCGCAAAAGGGGCATAAACGCCACTGCAGATACCTGCCCGCAGTATTTTACAAAATCCGAGTGTGAGGCAGACAACTACAACACGATAGCGAAAGTCGATCCGCCGCTTCGCACACAGGACGATATAGACCTTATTATCGAGGGTCTGCGTGACGGCACGATAGACGTTATCTCCTCGGGTCACACACCCGCCACCATCGACACCAAGGATATGGAGTTTGAAAACGCAAGCTACGGCATTTCTTCACTTGAAACTGCATTAATGGTCACTTTTACCGCCCTTGTCAAAAACAACGATTTCACGCCTTTGGATATAGCCAAAAAGATGTCCGAAAACCCCGCCAAAATACTGGGTCTTAAAACAAAGGGCAAAATTGCGGTGGGCATGGATGCCGACCTGATAATCGTTGACGACAAAAATGCACATAAGATTAATGCGGCAAACTTTGTTTCAAGGGCAAAATATTCGCTCTATGACGGCGAGGAACTTTACGGCAAAACTCTTGTCACCATCTGCGGCGGCGAGATACTTAAAAAATCCATTTAAACTGCCTGTATGTTCCGATAGACAAAACATATTTTTAATGATAAAATAAAATAAAATAAAAAACACAAAAGGAGAAATCAAAATGAAAAAATTAGCAGCAGCTTTACTTGCCGTTGCCGCTATGGCTGTGCCCGCAATGGCAGATACGGAAGTGAATGTAAATGTAAACGGCGTTGATGTGCCCCAGAAAGGCGTTATACTTGAAAGCCGCACAATGGTGCCCGTAAGAGGTGTGACCGAACAGCTTGGCTTTACAGTTGACTGGGATGCCGACACAAAGACAGCGACTTTCACACGCGACATTATCGTTATCAAAATGACCTCAGGCGAAAAGTCCTTCTATGTAAACGACATACCTTTTACACCCGATGTGCCCCAGGCGATAATAAACGACCGCTTTATGCTTCCTCTGCGTGCAATGTGCGAAAGCGTAGGCGCGGAAGTTGACTGGGATGCCGATACAAAGACGGCAAGCATCAGCACAAAGTCGCTTTCCATGCCCGATCTTTCAAACACTTCTCTTCCGACCGAAAAGAAAGAAGATGACGGCGACAACACAGGCGCAAGCACCGATATCGGCACAAAGATAGAAACGGGCATCCCCGGCATTTCGATTGAGATAATCGATCCGTCCGAGGCTCCCGACAACATAACCGATATAGAGATTTAAAAAGAACCCCGCATCGGAACAGGTGCGGGGTTTTTACACAAAAAGAATATAACTATTTTACTTTTCGACACAAAAAACATTGTTGTGACATAAAGATATCAATTTGGACGCATTTCGCCGTAAAATCACTCGAAAACGCTCGTTTTAACCGCTAATAAGTCGAGCTGAAATGCTGGAAATCTTCAATGGTTTATTATACAATTAGTGTATAAATAAATTAGACTATTTGGAGAAAGTATTAACATGAAAACACTCGACACACATTCACAAACAATAATCATTGACGGCAAAAAACATGTTCTTGTCCACTATCTGACAGAAACAAAAGGCATATTTGGTCTTGGCGTGCGCCTTGATGCCGAATATACCGAAGATAATAACTTTACAAAAAGTTATGCTTTTGCACATCGGATTTTTGAGACAATGTACAAAGAAGCCGTACTGCCGCTGAATTTTTATTCTGTACTTGATGATATGTATATACCCGAAGAGACTGCCGCCGCGCTTGAAAAATAGCAAGCGTTATGCGGTCGTTCCTCTGCTGTTCCATTAAAGATCATCTCATTTTTTTGCGGGAAGATCGATCTCATCAGTCAAAGCCTTTTGCATAATATATGCCGCATCGCTTGCGGTAATAACATTGTCGGTGTCCGCATCGACATATTTCAGCCAATCGGAACTCTTTTCCTCAATAGGCAGCACAAACGAGTCCAGCAGTGTCTTTTGCAGTACAAAAGCCGCATCGCTTGCGGTAATTTGCTTATCGCCGTCTGCATCACCGTAAACAAGTTTGTCCGCAGCAGGAAAAGTATCATATTTATAACCATTGTCCGCAGCCCAATTTTGCGCATAGCTGTTTTCTTCAACATAAAAAACCAATTTTTCTTTATCGCAGTCTGCAAAGGCTTCATTGCTTATCCATTTTACCCCACCATAAACGGTCACACTTTCTAAGTTTTTACATCCGTTAAATGAAAATCCCGATATTACCGTAACGCTTTGGGGTATCTTTATACTTTTCAGCGATGTACAGCAGGAGAATGTGTCACCTTTGATCGTACTTATACCCTCGGGAATATCAATATCCGTCAGGTTCTCACATTTATAAAATGCTGATTCATCAATATTTGTTATCCCCGACGGAAGATCTATACTTGCCAATGAGGAACACTTGGCAAATGCGTATTGACCGATCTCTGTCACGCTGTCGGGTATGCTTACACTTGTCAGAGCGGTACAGCCGAAAAAAACATAGCCATCCAACGATGATATCCCCTCGGGTAATTCAATGCTTTTAAGACTTGTGCAGTCTTGAAATGCACCACTGTCGATCACAGTCACTCCCGACGGTATATTTATGCTTTCCAAGCTTACACAATCGGCAAAAGCGTCGCAGTCTATTTTTGTTAAGCCGCTTGGAAGATGTACATCCGTAAGACTTCTGCATTTCATAAATGCAGCTATATTGATGGTTTTCAGACTTTCGGGAAGACTTACGCTTTTTAAATTTTTACATCCCTCAAATACATAACCGCCCACAGCGGTCACGCCATCGGGAATAACAACGCTTGTAACCGTAGTATCTGCACCGCTTACCTCGTTATTGACCAGATAAATATTTCCCCCCTCTGCCTCGACTATCGTATCGTAGTATATTGTTTTGTAACCCACTTCAATAGTCCGTATCTCGCCCGCAGATATCGGCTGAACCGACAATAAAAGCATTGACACCGCAATTCCCGCCGCAGCGATTTTTTTGAGTAACATAATGACTCCTCCTCTGTTATATAAGTATTTCTTGTTAAACTTGAAAATGCTTCTTAAAATTGCTTTTAACAGAACGAAGCGGAAATTTTCGAGAATATGGAAACCGTCCGAAAGCACAGCTGAAATGCTATTTTGAGCAAGATTGGCACATCTATCGAAAAATTTATCAAGTTATGTAAAGAATGATTTTTAAAAAGTCCCCTTAAATAATTTGCCGTTTATATCATTAGATGACACTAAACGCTTTTAATAATTCTGCTTTATATTTTAATTGTAGCACATAATCTGAACTTGTCAATATTACTTGACACGTTTTCTTCGTTAGATTTTAGGGATGAACTGTGATGCGTGTAAACTTCCTGACCATCATATATACAACGAAGCAAAAAACATTTTTTATATCTGCAAAATATTTCATTATTGTTACATATATATTATTTTATTGTGACTTACATTGACATTTTGTAAACAATGCTATATAATAGGCTTTGATTAAATTTAATAAAAGGAGTGGGAAGCATGAATCCAACAAAAACTATTAAGGTTCTTGCTATAATTGCACTTGTATTCGGTATACTCGGCCTTATCGGCAGCGTTTTAGCTGTCTTAGGCGGTGGTGCAGTTACAGCAGTAAGCCAAAATGAGGAAATTATGTCTCAGATTGCAAACGATGAGGATGTTTCAGCCAGTCTTAGCGAATTAAACAACGCTATAGGTCAGGATGTCAGTGCCGAAGAAGCAACAGCAGGTGCCGGCGTATTGTTTATGGCAGCAGGTATCATAGGCATTATCTCTTCTATCTTCGGTATCCTTGAGGGCGTATTTGGTCTTAAGGCTGCTAAGGGTGATGTATCGGGCGCAAGCAAAGCTTTCGTTATCGGTATCATTGAGATCGTTATCGCTGTTATCGGCGTATTTGCAGGCGCAGGCCTTGTAAGCGCCATAATCAACATTGCAATCGCAGCTCTTTACACATACTGCGCAAAGCAGATCAAAGACGGTGCTGCAGAATAATTCAAATCTAAAAAAAACAGCTGTTCACGCGGCTGTTTTTTTATGTCCCGGCATTATTTAAAATAATATACAAAAAAAATCACACCGTAAAGTGTGATTTTTTTAAGCGACTCGGAAGGGGCTCGAACCCTCGACCTCTGGCGTGACAGGCCAGCGCTCTAACCAGCTGAGCTACCGAGCCAAATTTTTATATATGGAAAGGATGGTATGAAAAGTGGTCCCTCTGGGACTCGAACCCAGGACCGTCCGGTTATGAGCCGGATGCTCTAACCAACTGAGCTAAAGGACCATGTTTATAAACATGGATAATTGTAAAAAGCCGATGAACGGACTCGAACCGTTAACCTGCTGATTACAAGTCAGCTGCTCTGCCAATTGAGCCACATCGGCATATTGTTAATTGATCCGGCAGCCACCTACTTTCCCAGGCAGTCTCCCGCCAAGTATCATCGGCCGCTTGGGTCTTAACCGTCGTGTTCGGTATGGGAACGGGTGTGTCCCCCAAGCGTATCGCCACCGGAAGTGTTTTATTCTTTTGAAC
>JAFUAF010000048.1 GCA_017460805.1 Bacillota bacterium
AACGACAAAAGTCTTTGGACTTTGGGCGTTTACTTGCGCCGACTGCGAGCCGCAAAGCGGCTTTATTCCTTGTACGCAGTCGTGTGCATGCCCCGCAGGGTTATAGTAAAGGACATTTTTAAATGTCGTTTACTATAAAACCATTTCCGAAATATTACTATAGTTTGATTTTAACAAAAAATGGATAAAATGTCAATGAAAAATGGTGATTTTGTTATTTGAATATGTTGATTTTGTTATTTGAATATGTTGGAATACACAAAAATAAAAAGACTGCAAGACGATTTGTTTATTTATTGAAACATATACGGATAAGGTGTATAATAAGTGTAAGACCTTCATGTAAAGTTACAGAACAGGAAGTTACAGAACAGGAGGTTACAGAACAGGAGGGTTTTGAAGATGTTCATTAAAAAAACATTCATCTCGTCAAAATATAATTCTTTGCTTCTGAGCGGTACTTTTTTGATGATGTTAGCGGCTGCTATAGGAGTAGTTGACACTTTGATCGCGGGTGTGATACTCGGCGAATACGCCGTTGACG
Source organism: Bacillota bacterium (assembly GCA_017460805.1). Classification (GTDB taxonomy): domain Bacteria; phylum Bacillota; class Clostridia; order Lachnospirales; family CAG-274; genus RGIG4310. The sequence continues at coordinate 545 of JAFUAF010000048.1, forward strand.
GTATCTGCCTTGTTTTGCCGATATATTCGTTTGCAAATTTTGTTTCTGTCATTTTTTCATACGGCGTTCCTGTCCTGTATGCAAGCAAAATGGGGGCTTTAAAAAAAGACGAAGCAAATAAATGCTTTGGTGTAGGTTTGACAATAACTGTTTTTATCGGTATTTTGCTCTTTCTTTTGATCCATATCGGGGGAGATGCTTATCTGAAAACATATCATTCCGATGAACGGGTATACACCTGTGCAAGTGAATATCTCTTTTGGATGAAATATGTGGTGTTGATACTGCCGTTTAATGAACTGATCGATGGAATGCTTTTTGCGGACGGGGATGAAAAGCTGAATCTCGAGGCACATATTGTACAAGGTTTGGCAAAAATTTTCCTGTCTGTTGTGCTGTGCCGCAATATTGGCGTAAAAGGGCCTGCGATCGCCTCTTTTATCAGTTATATTATCTCTATACTCATATCGTGTATACATTTTTTCCGTCCCTCAAATACACTGAGACCGAATGCAGCTTTTTCGCTGCCTGTCGTTTTGGATATTTTAAAATTCGGTGTTGTTGACAGCAGCACACATCTGTTCGTTTCGCTGTTTAACGTTGCCGTAAACTTTTTTGTAATAAAAAGGTTCGGCTTTGAAATGCTTATTCTTGTATCCGTTATTGCTCTGGTAAAGGAAGGACAGATTTTGTTTGACGGAATAGGAGAAGCAGTCACTCCGCTTATATGTACATATCTCGGCGAAGAAAACTATCCCGGTGTAAGAGAGGTTTTGAAACTGGCCGATAAAAGTATTTTGGCGGAAAGCATTTTATTGACTGTGCTTGTTACAGCGGGAGCGCCGTTTATAGTAAGTCTGCTTGGTATTGAAAGTCAAACGGCATTTGCATATGCCGTATTCGGGCTTCGTATTTTGTCTTTGACCTTGGTTTTTACTTGCAGATTGTTTCTGGACTCGTCTTATTATGTACTTGCGGATAAAATATCGCTCGGTGTTTTTGCTTCTTTCCTGCGCGATCTGTTTCCCGTGCTGCCGCTTGCTGTAACAGGCGGACTGCTCGGCGGTGTTTACGGAATGTTTATAGGCCTGATGGCAGGCCCTCCGCTTGGTTATCTGCTTTCGCGGCTTTATATAAAATACAGATACGGCAGTGAAAACTATCCCCTTTTTATTGCCGATGCGGAAAAGCGCAAAAAAGTAAAATTATTTGAATTTCAAGTTTTGCCCGACAAAATAGTCCGTGTCAGAGACGAGATAGGCGAAGCCATGAAAGCAAACGGCTGTCCCCCTCGTCAGATAGATCAGACAATGCTGATTTTTGAAGAACTTTTTATGCTGATATATGATAATAACCCGGGGAGAGTGATCCTTGCCGAATGTATGGCAGAAATAGGGGAAACTGTCCGCCTGATAACAAAGGACGACGGAAAAATTATTGATTTAACAGACGCAGATCGACATATTACATCATTGCGTTCATACGTATTATCCAATCTGCTGGGGGCTCATACCGCTAAGCGTGTTCATTGTCTGACACTAAGCTTCAACCGCAATGTTCTTGAGATAAAGCAGATATATTAAATTAAAATAATTCAGAATTGATTTATTATTAAAACAGGTATAAAATATATGTAAAGAACTAAGCAAAACAGGAACTGCGCGGCAAGGCACGCCCCGAAGTCAAGGCAATGCCGGAAGATATCTCCGGATATGACAACATTTTTGCCGGCTGCCCGAATTGGTGGGAAACAATGCTATGTGTATGTTTACCGTTTTGGAAAAACTTGATCTGAACGGCAAAAACATTATACCGTTTTGTGCCAATGAGGGCAGCGGTAGGGGCAGCAGCGAAGAAGAACTAAAAAATATCCGCAAAGGCGCAGATGTCAAAACGAGACTTTCAATTCACGGCGCAGAGAGCGGGAACTCCGAAAACAAACCGGTTAAAGAAAGTTTTATAAGCGGTACGATCATGAGCCTGTTTTTCCTTATTGACGGATATTAAGGCATTGTAACAGTATGCTTTTGCCGGGAACGCTTTGAAGCGGATATTTTATGGTAAACCGATACTTACAATGGAAGTTTACGGAGGTCAACTATGCCTTTAAGAATAATAAGAAACGACATAACAAAGGTAAAAGCGGATGCAGTGGTAAATACCGCCAATCCCATGCCTGTTATCGGCGGCGGAACAGACACTGCGGTCTATGAGGCGGCGGGGAAAGAACAGCTGCTTGCACAGCGCAGAAAAATAGGCGAGATCACACCCGGCAATGCCGAATACACGTCTGCTTTTGACCTTGACGCAAAGTATATAATACATACCGTGGGTCCTGCATGGATAGACGGCGGACACGGCGAAAAGGAAATTCTTCATTCCTGTTACAGAAATTCGCTTGAACTTGCGGCAAAACTGTCGTGTGAAAGTATAGCCTTTCCGATGATAGCAACCGGAGTTTACGGTTTCCCTAAGGACGAAGCGTTACAAATAGCCTTAGGTGAGATAAACAGATTCTTGCTTTCGCATGATATGGATGTTATTCTTGTTGTATTTGACAAAGATTCGTTCAGGCTTTCGGGCAAACTTGTCGGCGATATTGAGGAATATATTGACGAGGAAGCAGCACGGACTATACGTGAAGCGGAGTTTTCATGGAATATGGATTATGAACGCCGCATTATGAATTCAAGGATGAACAGGCGTATTTTAAGCGGAAATGCAAAAAGTCTTGATGACGTGCTTGCCAAAAGTGAACCCGATTTTAAGGATAAACTTTTTGAACTGATAGACAAAACGGGCATGACGGATGCCGAAGTATATAAAAAGGCAAACCTTACGCGAAGTGTTTTTTCAAACATACGCTGCAAAACGAATTATATACCTAAAAAGGCTACAATAACTGCCCTTGCGGTAGCGCTGGAACTGGATATGAAAGATTTTGTCGATCTGCTTTCGCGTGCAGGCTATGCCTTGTCGCCGAGTGATAAATTCGACCGTATAATCACATATTATTTTACAAATCAAAAATATGATATTTTCGAAATAAACGCAGTGCTTTTCAGTTACGGACAGCAGACACTCGGATATTATGAATAAAAATGGCAATATGTTAAATGTCGTTTTGCAAATGACAACATTTTCTTTTGTTTGTGTTATTATTGACTTACAAAATAAAAGAAAGGATGATTTTTATGTACGGAGCAATTTTAGGAGATATGATAGGCGCACCTTATGAATTTGACAGGGGCGATAAATCAAAGAATTTTCCGCTTTTTTGTACGGAAACAATGTTTACGGACGATTCCGTAATGACAATAGCGGTTGCGGAAGCACTTATGGACACTATGGGCAAAAGTGATGCCGAGATAAAAGCGGAACTTGTGAGATCTATGCAAAAATGGGGCAGAAAATATCCTTATGCAGGCTATGGCGGTATGTTTGCGCAGTGGCTAATGGAAAACGATCCCAAACCCTACGGAAGTTACGGCAACGGTTCTGCAATGCGCGTTTCCGCTGCGGGCTGGCTTTATGAAACTATAGAAGAAACAAGAAAAGCCGCAAGACTTACCGCAGAAGTAACACATAATCACCCCGAGGGCATAAAGGGTGCGGAAGCAGCGGCAGCGGCAATATTTCTTGCAAGAACGGGCAGCACCAAAGAGGAGATAAAAGATTATATCATAAATGAATTTCACTATGATCTTTCAAGAACCTGTGACGAGATACGCCCGAATTATCATCATGTGGAAAGCTGTCAGGAGACCGTTCCCGAAGCCATAACCGCATTTCTTGAGGGCGAGGACTTTGAAGATGTTATCAGGACTGCGGTTTCTCTCGGCGGTGACTGCGACACGCTTACCTGTATAGCAGGCGGCATTGCCGAAGCGTTTTACGGTGTGCCGGCAAATATGAAACTTGAATGCCGCAATCGTTTGCACAATGATATGACAGAGGTGCTCGATCGCTTTGAAAAACTCACAAGTACGGCATTTCATGACCCTTTTCTTGACGGAAACGAAGTAATCGAAGAAGCTATTCTCAATTATTACAATAATACCGTTAAAGAAAACCTTATTGCCGTATTGGATTCTATCGCCAAAAGAGCTGTGGAGGATGGTCATTTTATAATTCCCGTCCAATCGGCGGAAAATGATGATATGAGTTTTACTTTCAGGGCAATATGGGGCAATGACGGCAGATTGTGGCAGGCCGCGTTTACATCACAGTCGGAATTTGAAAAAGGCGAACCAAGCAGGATATTGTCCAACTTTATAGATACAACACTTGAAGCTTGTCTTGATTTTGAGGAAGTCGAGGGCTTTATCATAAATCCGTGGGGCAGAAGCTTTAAACTGACTAAGGAACTGATCGCAAATATTTTGAAAATTTGTAAAGAACAGGCATAATTAAATGTTCCACAAAAAGAGATATCCGAAGTGTAAATGAGCAAGAGGATAGATATTTCGATTTTTTGATGAAAAAGGTGACTATATGATAAAAGAAAATTTGGATATCGGGGACAGGGTGTGTACCGTATATCGCTGTAATGAGGCAAAAGTGTTATTGATACAGCCCGTTGACGACCATGACATAGAGGGGCTTGACAGCGAGGTATCATATATCGAAGAAAATGCGGGCAGGAATTTTATCATGGCAGCTTTTAAAATAAATGACTGGAATGCTGAACTTTCGCCGTGGCAGGCACCGCCTGTGTTTGGCAAAGAGGGCTTCGGAAACGGTGCAGGCAAGACACTTGAATATGTTGAAAAGGCTCTTATACCTCAAATTATCAAAAAATACGGTCTTGACGAGAACATTACCATAATTATAGGCGGATATTCACTTGCGGCGCTGTTCTCACTTTGGGCGGTATATAACAGCAATAAATTCAAAGCCTGTGCGGCGGCATCTCCGTCCGTGTGGTTTCCGAAATGGACGGAATATGCGCAGAATAACTCCCCTAAAGCCGAATACATATATCTTAGCCTTGGCGATAAAGAAGAAAAGACCAAAAACAAGATAATGGCATCGGTAGGGGAGTGTATTAAAAAACAGTTTGAAATTTTAAAGAACCGGGGAATTACCTGCACGTTTGAACAGAACGCGGGCAATCATTTCAAAGATGCCGATATACGAACGGCAAAGGGTTTTGTGTGGTGTATAAATAAGTGATCTTTGAAAATCATTCCAACGCTTTGTTTCCCAACTTTTATTCGGCTCCGAAGATTTTGTAAAAACAGCAATAATATTGACAAAGCCCTCTGTACGATCGGTAGAGAGGGCTTTTTGTTGGTTTTCTTATCTTAATAAATAAAAAAAATAATTCATCAAGATAGTGTGTCAAAAGTAAAAAAGCTTTGAAGAAAAAGGGTTCTTCTTCAAAGCTTTTTGTTTATTTAAGACTTGTCTCGGGGATTATTGCTATTTCTACCGCTTCTTTGTTAGTGGCATAACCGACATATACATTTCCGTCGCTGACATAACTTTTTGCGTAGTGGAAGCCTTTTCTTTTGGCTTTACCCTCGTATATCACTTCGGGGTCGCTTTCGTTGCTGCGAATCAGAAAACCCTTGTCAAAGCTTTTGCCGTTTTTTGAGGTCAATATTGCAAGAGGGCTTCTCAATTTATTGTCTACGGGAGAACCGACCATAAAAGCTGTGCTGTCCGACAAATTGCCCGCACTTTGCTTTGTCCTTGCATCGGGTACGGATGTTTCGAATATCTCACTCCAGCTTTCGCCGTTGTCTTTACTGAAAGCAACTCGTTTTGTGTAAGAACTGTCTTGATCTCTGAATATCATAACAAGTGTTTTGTCGGTTCTTTCAAAAATGCTCGGTTCCATTTCTCTTGAAGTGTCACCTTTGTCGGTAGGGGTAAAATCAGCCTTTTTCCATCCGCTTATACCCGATTTATCATCGGTATATATCGGATAGACCATAAGGCCTTTCTGAAAATGTGCCGCATTGACTATCCTGCCGTTTTCAAGCACATGAGGGTCCTGCTCAAATACAGCATCGAGAGGAGTGCCGTCGGCCATGGTCACCTGCTTGGGTGCGCTCCAGTTTTCGCCGTCGTCGGAAGTTACACAGTAGGCGAAACCGCCCCTTGGAGAAATATCATCGGGCCAGAAATTTATATAGGCGACAAGATTCTCTCCCGTCGCAAGCCAACCGCCCGAAGAACAATATCCGCCCGGAATATCGGCAGGTAAAGTTTTGGCTTCGCTCCAGCTTTTGCCGCCGTCGCTGCTTACCGAATAGCATATATGCGTATCGGGTGCATCTTCGTCTGTCTGCGAACTTTGCCATTGGCAGTAAAGTTTATCTTTGAATTTTACTATGCAAACGCCGTTGCAGTAGTGGTCGCCTTCATCCTGTGCCTTCCATACCGTAACGGTTTCAAGCCCTTCGGGATAGGAAAGTGAAAGCGTGTCGGTATTGCTTTGGTCAAGAAGCCCGTCCTTTATGTTTAAAACATAGCCCGTGCTGTTCCTGTAAAAATCGACCCTGTTTTTAAAAAGTACGGGCGCTGCGTTCGATATACCGCTGCAAACGGCAATTTCATCGGCAAATGTACCTGTTGTCATGGACAGCACGCATAACCCTGCCAAACATGCCCCAAAAAATCTTTTCATATATAGATACCTCCTAAACATCGGTTAATTTGTTTTTATTATACAATATTTTTTTGAAAAATACAATAGCAGCAAATTTTTTTAAAAAAATAAAAAAAAGTTGTTGACAAAGGATGAACAGTGTGTTATTATAATTGAGTGCTGTTCGAGAGGACAGCTTAAAAAATGGCTTTAATGCCATATATTGCACTTTGAAAACTGAATACAAACACAACGACATTGAGGTTTACTTGAAAGAGTAAATCAAGGTGAATAAAAAAGAAGTTAAACTATTTTATACTAAGTATTAAAGTTTTTCCGTAAATGTTATTCACACATATATCAATCTCAATGAACCAAATTTGGTCAAGCTAATAAGAGCAAAGGGTGAATGCCTTGGCATCAAGAACCGATGA
>JAFUAF010000049.1 GCA_017460805.1 Bacillota bacterium
CTTGCTTGCTTGCTTGCTTGCTTGAGAATACACTGTTTTTCATAACTTGTCAACCCCTTTTTTGAAATTTTTTGTATTTATTTCAAAAACATTTCCGAAATATTACTTATGTTACGATTTTAACACACAAACCTCAAAAAGTCAATAAATCAAAAAAATTTTTTTGTGCAGGCAAATATAAAAATCCCCCACACAGCAGACAATACCGCCTGCTGTGTGGGGGATAGGGTTGCTTAAATGCCGATTAAACAGGCACAGCCTTGATTTTCTTGCTTAATTCAATAACTTCTTCAATAGGTAGTTCCATAATATCGGCTATCTCCTCTAAAGGATATTTGCCTAACTTTATCATACGGATTGCACCTTGTATTGCTCTTTCGTGTGCGCCTACGCTTGCACCTTTGTTGAATAAATCTTCCATACTCATTGCCATAATCGCTCGACCTCCTTCGTCTTGTTTTAAAAACCTTGCTCTTTCGGCTAAATTAGGATTGTGCATTTTATCGGGATCGCTGCACATAAAATCCTGCATAAGCCGACCTAATTCTGTATCGTTGTTATTCTTGCCGTTTACATAAAGTATGTGCGCCGTATCGTTGAATAATCTTAATTTTTTACCCTTGACATAGCGTTCCACTTCATAAATCGGCTCATCTTCATCAAAAATATCTGTTTCGGTAATGAAAATAACATAAGTTTCGGGCAAATCCTTATATTCCATACCCTTATTTATTGCGGCGGAGTCAAGCATACTGCTGTGAAACCTTGCTCTTTTGGGAATTGCACCGTCTGCTGCCCTTTGTATCTCAATGTCATATATCTTGTTGTCGCTGTCCTTTGCAACAATATCGAGTTCGGCACTTCGACCTCTTATGTTTTTGTACTGCTTTTGAACAGACATTTCTATAACTTCCAAGTCTTTTTCAAGAATTATCTTTAAAACAAACTCAACATCTTTTTTATTTTCATCAAAAAAAGCGTTAAAAAATATATCGTCTATCAGTCTGTATTCATCAATTTGTTTGGATTTTTCTTCGTCAATAAATATGTTTGTGTTACTCAAAATACAGCCTCCTCTCTTATGTTTATTATAACATAGGTATTACATATCTTGCAACAAAAATTTTAAAGCTGCCCCGAAAGGCAGCCATAAATTTTATATATAGATATAATCGTGATATATTATCTCTCTAACCCTGTTTTTACATTGTTTCTCATACCGACCCACAACATCAAGTGTTCCCATAAGCCGCTTATCATCAATTTTTGGTATGTGCCGCTTTTATTATTCATTTTTTTGCCCATTTCTGCCCGAAGTTTCGGGCTTATCTTGTAGTATTTCTATTTTACCGTATAGAAACACATACAAATCATAAAAATGTTTTAAGCCCAAATTTAAGGGGCAAACAGGCAAAATTATCGTGACACATCATAAGTATAGGTTTGTTTTGGTGTAGGAATTTCCTCTGCAACATCTTCATCAACAGTACCCATACTTACAAGATTATCCAGAAGTGTCTTTAATTTTTGGAGTTCAGCCGAACATTCCTCATTTTGTTTTTCCAACTCGGCTACCTTTTCGTTATTTTCTACTATTTCGGCATTGAGATAGGCAGCTCTCGGCATCGTTCCGTCGGACGATTTTGATTTATTTATCAATTCCACAGCAGCTTTATGATCCTCAACATCTTTTTTGTGGTCAAGCATAAAAATTTCTTTGTCGGTAGGACGGGTAAAGGAAGTGTATTCTTCATAAGTGGGTTTTGTACGCCAATATCTTCTTATAGCATATACAATTTTCCTGTTTTCCGCACTTTTTGTATTCAGCTTGATTATGGTATTTTTATTGTTTGTCAGCTTTATTTCAAGGTTTGCAATCCTCGTTTTCAATTCGTCAACACTTTCAATGCCGTTTTCCGATAACAAATTCAGCATACGAATTTGAATATCAACATTATGCGCCGCAGCATATTTGTTGTACTCGCTGTTTTCTTCCAAGTGTTCTATTTTTGTTTCGCTTTCCTGCTTTAAAAGCACGTTATACAAATCACGGTTGACAAAATACAATTCAAGCATTTCTTCCGTGTACTCATAACCGAGCGACTTTGTACGGATAAATCTCTCTGCGTTGGGGATACGCATAGCAAGGTATTTTCCTTGTTTTATTTCTATATCCGCATTTTTCAGCCGTTGCAGAAAATCATCATAGTTGTCAGCCTTTTTCAGCGCCGTGTCAATTTCAAATTTCAATCGCTTGCGGTTTGAAAAGCGACAGGTTTTATTTCCGAAAACGCTCTTGCTGTGGTTCGGTACATCAATACCTTGTATACGTTTTCTTATGCCGCTTTCAAAATACGCCGTACCAAGCGTGTCCGTTCTCATAAACCGTTCATCGCCAACACCTTTGAAAGATAAATAGTTATCCTGCCGCACTTCATAGCCGAATTTCTGCATCAGCCTAATGAAATCATCGTAATCAGTAGCTTTTTCTACAAGCCTGTCAATAACGTGTTTCATATACTGCCGCTGGGTTTTAAATTCTTCCGTAATTATCGACAAGCCGTTTTCTTTGCATAAATCATCACTTGTACGCCGCAGTTCCGCAAGATTTTTCTTGTTTGCATACAGCTTTTTGTGAGTGCTGAAATTTACGGCGTTGACGATTATATGAACGTGTATGTGTTCGCAATCGTTATGCACAGCAAGAACGTATTGGTGATTAGGATACATTCGCCGCATAAGTTCCTGTCCGATCTCAAACGCCTGTTCGGAAGTTATATTATCTTCGGGATCGAATGACTGTACAATGTGGTGTGCTTTGATATTTCCGTTTCCGCTGCCCAGTTTGTAAATCATTTCAAAATCGTCTGCCGCAAACATAGGTGTGCAGTAATGACCGAGAACAAAACGCTGCTCATCGGTCTTATTCTTGTCGGTTATGTAATTTATTCCATATTGCAAGTGTTCTGTTGTCTTTATCGGCAATATCTTTGAATATGCCATCTAATGCCCCCTCTCGTACCTCTTGAAATATTTTCGTGACTTTATGCGTGACATTAAGCATTTCATTTATTTTGCCTGTCATATCGTCGATAACACCGCAATCAACGCCGTTTTGCTTGCATACCTTTTCAATCTGTCGCAGGTTGACTAAAATATGATTTAGTTCGTTGATAATATTGAAAAGTGGCATTAAATCAATTTTCACGGTAACAGGACGCTTAATTGCCGCCATAACCATTTCTATATAGCTTTTATAGCCGCATTGTGCCATTTTCTTTTGCAGCATTTCTTTTTCATCGGGGCGCAGCCTTAACGATATACGCTCACTTCTTTGTCTGTTTGCCATAGCGTTCCTCCTGTCTGTCAACAAGTTCTTTGTATCTTGCCAATGTTTCGCTTAATGACTGTCTTGCAGGCTCTTTCGGCTCTTGTAAGTCGGAAAACAAATCATCGTCCCACTCATCAATGGTGATCGCTAAACTTTTTCTTTTGCTTATCAATTTTTCGTAATTCTTGCCGCCGTTTTTCAAGTCATCACACAACTTGTTTATAAAAATCTTTACATCGTTGAGATTACATCCGAAACCCGCATAATCTTTTACCCGTTCTTCGTCATTCACAAGCCTTGTGTATGTTTCAGCCGAATACTTTTTGCCCGTTTTCATAAACCACCTGTTTGCAATTCTGTTTTTGTATTTCGGGAAATAAAGTTCAAAACTCAAAATGTGCAATAAAAAAACAGCTTGTGTTTCGATTTTGTCAAAACTTTCAAGCTGCTCTTTAAGTTCGGGAATTATTAAATTGTCAATATCAAACATTGTCTGCACCTCCGTATAAATCGTGTCTTACTTCTGCACCGTAGTAGTTATTCTGGGTGGTTTTTGCATTATATATCGCCGCAATCAGATACGCACGAATATTTTTAACCTTTGTTGTATTTCGAGATAAAGCGAAAAGCAAATAGTCAATATCGCCGTGATTGATTTTAAGAAAACGGCTTTTGACTATTTCCGCAGGAATTAAAGTGCCGTTTATCTTAACGGGTTTGTTGTTAATAGCTACCGTTTCGGTCATCAACTCAACGATCTCGTCAATTTCCTGCAAGTCCGTACTGCTTGACGAATATGCAAAACTGTCATAATCAATATTCTGTTTAATCAACTCTTTGTATTTTTCGTAATCTTTTTGCGAAACATCAATCGGTCTATCCACCTCATACGCAGTATGATTGATAGATTGATTTTTATATATTTTATTTTTTGATAATTTATTATTGTTTATTTTATTATCGTCGGGCATTTCTTGTTTTTCTTCGTCTACCTCTTGATTTTCAAGAACAAGGGAAGAAATCGGCGCAGCGTTATCCGTAATATCTGCATCGCAAGTTTTGACCTCATCGGCAGGGCGATCCTGCTCTGTATTATCTGTTTCCACAGTTTTTTGCTGCACATCTTCCGTATTATCCAAGAATATTGCCTTGCCGCAGATATAATATTCCCAATCCGCAACACGTCCGTCCTTGTAAATGCGCTTGCGTATCAAATAGCCTGCTGTTTCAAGTTTTTTCAGCGCAGAATAGATTTTTGTCTTGCCGCAGGGCAGAATAGAAGATAAACCTCTGCCGTTGAAGTCCCAGTTATCGGGCAGCGACAACATCGTTATCAGCAAACCACGCTCCGCAATATCCAAGTTCACATCACGCAGGCAAGAATTGTCAACGATAGTATAGTCTTTTATCTCTCCGACTTTCATAATTTTTGGCATATAAATTCTCCTCTCTGAAATGAAAAAAGGACTAATCAGAAAACTTCTGCCGTTTCCTTATCAGTCCTTGTCATAGTTTGTTATTAAATTTTTTGTCATACGGTTATCACCAATAACTTGTCATATTTTCTCATAATATTTTCTATGTATGGTGTAATTTTGGTGTCAAACCAATTCCAACACCTCTGCAAAGCCCTGTTTTTAAGCCTTTCCGCAGTTCTCACAGAAAAGGTATACAAAAATAGAGAAGTCGGGGGTGGTAAAATGCTTGATGTCTATACGGTCTCTTTCTTTGGGCACAGATATATTGATAACTTTCGCCTTGCCGAAGAAAAGGTTGAAAAGCTGATATACAAGCTGTTTCAAGAGCATAGTTATATAGAGTTTTTAGTCGGGCGTGACGGGGATTTTGATCAAATCGCCACTTCCGCCGTACTGAAAGCAAAGCACAGTTACGCAGAAAATAGGTGCGATATAACGTGGGTAATGCCGTATGAAAAGGCTGAATACATCAAAAACGCGGAAGATTTTGAAAAATATTATGATTATGTTGAGGTCTGCCGCGAAAGTGAAAAGGTGCATTACAAACAGGCCATACAAGTGCGCAACAGATGTATGGTGGACAGGTCGGATTTGACGGTGTTTTGGGTGGAACGTGAAAAAGGCGGCGCATATCTGACAATGAAATATGCGGAAGATAAACAGGCAAATATGGTAAACCTTGCAGCAAATATTTTTTAAATATTGCCTATATGTTTTTTATCGGGAAGTTGTACAAATTTTATCAAGATTCATCCGATTTTGCTTAGAAGCATTCTGGAGGTTGATTTTTTGGTGCGTTATGTTATAATAATTATAATATATCCAAATGAAAAGTACCTTCCCCGACGAACGGGAAAAGATGCTTGAAAGGTGCATACAGTTTTTATATGTGCTTGAAAGAAACGGCTTTATAAGACGGATATAAATATTTGCATACAAAAGTTATTGCCCACAATGGGTTGTTTATATACGGGCAGTGCGGTAAAACGTGCCGCCCGTTATTTTGTTGAATAAACAATAAAATTTACAAAATGTTCACAATATTCATAAAATGTTTATAGAAATTCGCAATTATGACTAATCTGCGTCACACTTTTGTTGCACTTGCTATGGTATAATAGATATGTAGAAGTATCTCAACAATGTTTTTTTTTAAATTTCCGCAAAGAAAAACAGTAAAGAAAAATGATAATTTTAAGGGGAAAGGGTTGACAAGATAATGCTCGGTATGTATAATCAGACAGACAGCATTACTGCGCCTGTTTTTAATTTCATAATCGGGATAATAAAGCGTACTCTTTGGGATAAGTGTTTCCCATTGGGTGCGCTTTTTATGCTATAAAATAAACAAAATCAGGCAATTCGAAAATATAGCTTCAATTTCGCTACCTTATTTATATCACAAAAGCGGAGAAAAAATCAGTTGTTATAAAGAAAAATTTGTTGAAAAAACAGCAGGATTCAAGTTTTTTGAATCGGTTGCAGAGACAACAAATAAGGAGAACGGTATGAGAAAAATAATATATATTTGCATGATCGGAATAATCGCGTTAAGTTTTACTGCTTGTGCAGGCAATACAAACAGTGAGATGTCACCGGAAGAATGTGCTCAAAAATACGGTTCAAATGTATTAAAAATATGTAACTGGGGGGAATATGTAGGCGAAAATGTCATTTCGGACTTTGAAAAAAAGTTTGGGGCAAAGGTTATATATGAATACTGTTATTCCAACGAAATGATGTATACAAAGCTTGCATCAGGTGAAAGCTATGATATTGCTGTGCCATCGGAATATATGATAGAGAGACTTATAACGGAGGATATGCTTCAGAAACTTGATAAAAGCCTTATCCCAAATGAAAAAAATTTGCTTGACAATTTAAAGGACCCCGATTACGATCCGGGAAATATTTATTCAATACCATATTTTTGGGGAAATTTTGGTATTGTTTACAACAAAAACAATGTTCCGAAAGATGATATAGAAGAAAAGGGATACGAAATACTGCGTGACCGCAGATACAAAGGGAGAATATACATTTATGACTTGGAAAGAGACGCTTTTGCCATAGCATTTAAGGAACTGGGATACTCGATAAATACAGAAAGCGAAAAAGAGATCAATGATGCATACAATTGGCTTTTGGATGTAAATAATACCATGGATCCCGCTTATGTTACGGACGAAGTAATTGATGCCATGGCAAACGGTGAAAAAGATATTGCGTTGATGTGGGGCGGTGATGCAGCTTATGTGTTGAGTCAAAATAAAGATATGTGCTTTTGTATACCAAAACAGGGAACAGTTTTGTTTTTTGATGCTATGGTTATTCCTAAAAATGCCGAAAATCCGAAACTGGCCCATGAATTTATAAATTATATTCTGACCTATGATGCTTCCATGGATAATTCTTTGACGGTCGGTTATGCATCGCCAAACAAGAAAGTTTTTGATGAGCTGAGCGGCGAAGGCGGAAAGTATTACGGCAATGAAGCGTATATTCCGCGGCAGGGATATTACAAAGACGAAGTAAAGCATGATAATGAGGTTTTAAGAAAAAAACTTTCGGATCTATGGATAAAAGTTAAATCTTCATAATTTATCAAAGAGGAAAAAGAAAACGGAAGAATAGATAAAATGGCAGAGAAATACATATATCGGTATACAGAAGAAAAGACGGACAAAGAACAGGATAAGGCTGCCTGAAAGCAGGCAAAGCATTTCTTATTTAACATAAAGAAAATAAGTGAACATAAAAAAGGAAAATATATGAAGAAAAGTTTTTTACAAAAAGCCTCTGCATTGGCTTTGGCGGTGGCTTTTGCATCCGGCTGTGTGCCTTTGCAGCCGTTTTCGCAGATGTTTGTGCGGAATGTTTCGGCGGCAACGGCAGTCCCGTACATCAGCAGAAACTGGGACGGTTCAAAGGTCGTGACGGTGACAAATACCGCCGACTGTAAACATTACATACGGACACACATTTGTGACTGCTATAAACTCGCTAAAAAAGCCATTTACAAGGTTTGGTTTGATATTGCAAGGAAGCATTTTCAAACCAAACCTTATTTTTTTAATACTTGTAAAGGCTTCTGCTATCCTTTAACGGTTCTGTGATAAACTTATAATAAATTTGTATTTCTCTCGGCTTATAGTCTTGATAAGCGTCTACCGTTATATACTCAATCAATTCAAGGCACATTTCCCTTGTAAGCGTTTCCACATCAAAATACTTCTTCAGACGTAATATAAATTCATCAACATCCTTTTCATTTTTTGACATTTTTGACAGCTTGACTTCAAGGTCGGCAATGGTGGCTATATGTTCCTTTTTCTCCGCTTCATATTTTTCCAATAAATTTACACATACTTCTTCGGGTATTTTTCCCAAGACCTTATCTTCATATACTGCTTGCATAAGTTTTGAGAGTTCTTCCAAGCGATATTTGCTTTCGGTTAGTTTTTTGCTATCGTATGCAGTTTTTTCGGCGGTCTGCTGTTCCTTTTGTTTAAGAAAAGACTCTCGCACACCTTTTTCATCGTCTATAACAAGTTGTGCCATTGAACGAATATCCAAAAGGATAAGTTCTTCAATATCTCCAATCTTGATATAATGACTTGTACACACGTTTTTCCCGAAAGTTTTATAGTAACTGCAATTAAAATTGTGGCGATAATATATATGCGGGTCACATCTCCTATGGCGTGTGTTATTATAGCAAACACGCATTTTTGCGCCGCAATCAACACAATACATTAATCCGCTCAACGGAGAAACTTCGCCATTTTTTTGCCTTTTCCCTGTGCTGACTGATTTTTCAACTTCGCGTACTTTATCCCATAATTCTTGAGAAATAATTGGCTCGTGTGTGTTTTCGATAACAACCATATCTTCGGGATCGTTTTTAACTATCTTATGATTTTTATATGATACGGTCGTAGTTCTTAACTGCACAAGATGTCCAAGATATATAGGATTTGCTATAAGTCTTCTCAATCCCTCTGCGCACCACAAATGTTTTGTTCTGCGTGGATTAGGTTTGCCTATCTTTTTGTAATAGTAATCAGATGGAATAGGTACCTTCTCATCATTTAAAATATCGCAAATATGTCTTGGACTTACCCCTTTAGCCCTTAACTCAAATATTCTTTTGACAATAGCTGCGGCTTCGGGGTCTATGACGGGCAAATGATTAGGATCATCGCCTTTGACATAACCAAACGGAGGACAAGAACATCTGTACTTTCCTGCTTTTGCGTTGGCTTCAATTACCGCTTTTAACTTTTTGCTTGTGGAAGAAGCGTGCCACTCGTTAAAAAGATTTATTATCGGCATCATTTCCATAGCCATACTGTCCTTGCTTGCCGTATCCACATTATCATTTAAAGCAATAAAGCGGATATTGTGCATAGGGAAAATATAATCAATGTATCTGCCGACCTCGATATAGTTTCTTCCGAAACGGCTCAAATCTTTAACGATAATAAGATTTATCTTTCCTGTCTGCGCATCGTCAAGTAAACGCTGTACACCCGGTCTTTCAAAACTTGTGCCCGAAAATCCATCGTCAACGTATGTGTCAACTAAGTTCCAACCTTGCTCTTTTACATATTTTGTGAGTATAAGTTTCTGATTTTCTATCGACAGGGACTCGCCTGCTCTCATATCTTCCTGTGATAAACGAACATAGATCCCTGCATTATATATTGTCTGCTTTGCCATAATTTTTATCTCCTTTCGTTTTAAAACAAAGCAGCCAATATCGACAATTTCATTATAAACGATTTTGCCGATATTGACAAGGCTTTGAAATAAATTTTTTATCCTGCGTTCAACATTTCCGACATCGCTTTTTTATAAGCTATATCATACAGAGTTTTGTTCAGGTCTTTCGTCCCGACAAAATGACTTTTCACAATAAACTTCTTGCCGTTTATGTAATATTCCGCTGTTCTTGTCGGGCAATCTTTGAATTTTTCGTTTAATTCTGTAAGTGTTGTTTTGGTCATTAAATCCCTCCTAATTATTTTTTGTTTGTTTTGTTTTCGTATCTCTCGGAAATAATGCGGCACAAAAGTATTCATCAGCAAATACCATATCCCCCTTGCCGATATTTCCCGAAATAATTTTACAAGTATATTTTATCTCTCGCCCCCTTAAAAGTCATTGTTTGGGTTTTGCATAGAAATTGCGTAATTTTTCCGAAAAAAAATTCTCTGCATATTAACCCCTCCATATATACGTCAAAAAAGGGGCATTTTGCGGAGTGTTTTTCCGAAAATTTATTGAAAAAATTAGATTATCCGTAAAAAATAAGCCGAAAATAAAAGTGCCGCCCCTGTGCGCCGACCCACATAGCCTGTGCGGGCTATGTAAGTCGGCTGGGCGGCGTTTTTTGTTTAATTTTAATGCTAAATTATGGGGCGAAAAAATATATAGGGCTTGATTTTTATGACAGTATTCCACGAAGAATTGTAATAACTTGTTTTTCCAAAACTGTGCATTGAAAAATTGCTTTATTGATAAAAAATAAATGACAAAAAAGTGAAAAAAATCCCTTACGAAAATATTTTTACAAAACCGTAAGAAATGCCGATTTTTAAAGGTCTGATCTCAAAGTTTGGAACCATAGCGAACGGCTTGCCGTTTGGGATTTTTGCTACGTTAAAAACGTAATTGGCAAAAATTGACCCCAAAAGGCAAGCCTTGCGCCGATTCTTAGATTTTCAATCTAAAACTTGATTGGGACACACTCCCAAACCCCGATGTTTTCCTGCGGAAAAATTTTGTTGAAAATCTCATTTACTGTATAGCAAGTATGGACATAAGCAACCAAAAACACCATTCCGAAGAATGTCATTTTGAGTTTTATGTCCTGTCGAAACGGCGAATATCATTTCTTGCGAAACTGCCGTTTTGTTTTGGGGAAGTTTCTCCAAGCCGCTCTCTTTCATTCGAGAAAAATAAATTACTAAAATACGGCTTAAACATATTTGTTGATTCATAAAAAAACTGCTCTGGACAGAAGCAAAGCCAGAGCAGTAAAACATATCAACGATGTTGCACGCCATCTCTGATATGATTTTTATTATTATTTCTTTTCTGCGGGTAATTCAAACGTACTTATAAGTGTTTTTTGAAGTATGAATGCTGCATCACTTGCTGTTACATAAGTATCATCATCAACATCAACATATTTCAGCCAATCATCGGTTTTCTTTTCTATTGGTAATTCAAATGTGCTTATCAATGTTTTTTGAAGAACAAATGCCGCATCGCTTGCTGTAATATTGTTATCACAATCTACATCAGCAATCAAAAACTTTTGTTCATTTATCGGCTCTGTTATATCTTCGTCATCATCAAATGATAAATCCTGTATTTCTGCAAATTTAGCAATAAGATTTATATCTTCTTTTGCAGTAAATTCATACACAATAGAATTTGTCAAGAATTCATCGTTCAAGTACCAACCTAAGAAAATATATTCATCATCAGGCTCTGCTGTCAAAGATACATTATCGCCTTTTACATATTGTGACAAACCATATACTTTACCATTCTCACATTCAACATTAACATTAATATATCCGCTTTCATTTGCGCTTATTATTTCGTTGACTTTATAATTGTTACTATCGGTTTTGATTACTTCATCATTCGCAGTATCAATAGATAATACCTGATTATTGTCAATTGGTATATTATAAAATAACTTGCGTTCTTGAGCAACTCCCTCATCATTATAGTTTTCAACAACTACATTCAAACTACCATAATCATAGGCATCAATAACAAAATGTACATTCAAATCTTTATAAAGAATCACAGCTTTTAAATCTCCCTTTTTTGTTATTTCTATATCAGACGAATTACATACTGTTTCATCATCAGTTACACTTCCGAGTATAGTATTATTTTCGTCATAGACAGTTATATTTACGGGACACTCAAAACCATATATTTTTTTTGCAGCCTGTACCGTATAACCTTCTGGGGCAGGAGAATTTGTTAAATAGGCTGTAAATGCACTTATCATATCGTTTCTTGCAGTCCTAAGTACATTATACATTTCTTTTGCTTTAGTAGATGAAATTCTTGGAGGATTATCCAACGCATTTCCCATATTCATTATTGATTCAATTGTGGATTTTGAGGAATATAAGTCATTAGTATCAATTTTTTTGAGTTTACTGTATACGTTTCTGGTATCATTTATTGCAGTAACCACTTCCGCTAAATCCTTATTCTGTAATTCTGGTAAATAATTTGTGATAAGTTTTTCGCATTTACTCTTTATGTATTTATTTATGCCCAAATTGTCGCTTAAAAAATCTATTGTCTGATAGATTGCGGAATCGACCGCATTAACGTCCATAGCTTTAAGTTCATATAAATAATTCTGCATAATACTTTGAACTTTTTCGGGCTTATTAACAAACCCACCTTGTCCATCAGTCAAACCGATTTTCTTATCTTTTATAGTTACAGAACCAAATTTCGCAATAAAACCTACTACAGAAAGCTGAACTTCATAATTATCATAATCGTAAGTTAAGGTTGTAGCTTCCATATTTTTAGAAATTGTTTTTGCAACATTGTAATCAAATTTAATAACACCCTGATCATCGGTTTTGGAAATGTCTATATTTCCAAGCCCTATTTGAGTTTGAGTTTGTTGACTAATGTAGTCATATATCGCCCGAACTACACATTCTTTTTGTTTGTCATTCCAACCCGGATAAAATGATATTTCATATTCACTTTCGATATATGATCTCATTTTACTAAAAATAGCATCATCTTCATTTTTTGTGACATCAGCCATATTGGTCAACCTGCCGCGGATGTATTCTTCATATTGCGCAACAGCTTGTTTATAATTTGATATGCTGTGTTTAACTGATTCCTCGTTGGTGATATTGGATACTGTACCATCATTCCAAACATAGCCCAAGAAGGTTGGAGTTGCTACATCATAATTGAATTTTTTGTCAGTATCAACATTTATTGTCCCTTTTGATGTCATATAATTATCATTGGCATTAAATACAACATCAAATATCAGTTGTTTTGATGATAACTTTGTCGGGTATACAGAAAACTCAATACTCTCTCCACCATTCACAGGAATATCATTAAGATTAAAGTTTCTTTCTTTATCATTGATATCCGAACTAAAAGTTAAGCCTGCCGGTAAAGATATTTTTATTGTAGGACTTGAAAGCTTACAGTTATTCAATTCTTCTTCTGTATATTCGTGACCGATCACCATATAATTTGATACATTTACTTTAACAGGAATCTCCGATTTACTAAATTGATTGTTATAATAACTTAAGTTATCATCATAATCAATATTCAATTTAATATGTGGTTTTTCCGTATCTTCAACGTAGCTATATCCTGTTTCATAGCATTTTACTCTTACAAGACAGTAAGCTGTATCTCCGTTAGGCAACTTCGCCGTAACAATGGTTTCGCCGTTTTTTAACAAAGTTGTTTTTACTCTTGCGCGGTAATTATAGCCATCGCCGTTTAATAAGCTAATAACAAAACCGGTATGTTTTATTGGCTCTAATTCCAATACAGAGCCATCTTCGCATGTAAACTCCACTTGGTTTATCATATTTTCGTCTTTGAGTTTGACATTTAATTCAAGCTCATAAATACCATTTTGCGGCTCGATTAAAAAATAACTTTTTGTTAAATCATAAGTTTTACTTTCAAAACAAATATCGCCTATATCATCGGGAAGATTTGTTTCATCATATATGTATGCATCTGTAATACAAGAAATACTATTCTTTTTTGCGTATTGTTCAGCATAAGAACCTGACGAACAATATATTGTTAACTTATTACATTCTGCAAAGCTATCTTTTCCAATAGATGAAACACTGTCAGGAATTGTTATATTTGCCAAATTAGTACAGCCACTAAACGTGGCGTCCTTAATATATGTAACCTGTCCAATAAAATTTACATCCATTAGTTTTTTTGAATTCTGCCACCCATAGTTTAATCCATTTTGAGAAAGATTCAGAGTTTCGACATTACAACATCCATCAAATGCATCGGATTCAATATATGCAACATTATCAGGAATGGTTATGTTTATCAAACTGCTACAATCCTTAAAAGCGGAGGAACTAATCTTTGTAATGCTATTAGGAATAAGTATACTTGTTAAACTATTGCAACATTCAAATGCTGAACTTCCTATATTCATAACACTATCGGGTATAGTAATATTAGTCAAATTATTACATCCCTCGAAAGCTGAAATACCGATACCCGTAACACTATCAGGAATTATTATATTTTTTAGCTCGCTACAATCTTTAAATGTGTCGTAATTTATACGAGTAACACCATTAGGTATGATTACACTTGTTAAGCTACTACAACCACTAAATGCTTTACTTCCAATACTTGTAACACTATCAGGTATAGATAAATTTTTCAAATTACTACAACCGCTAAAGGCTGAATCTTTGATTTCTGTAATATTTCCAATGAAATTTACTGTCTTTAAATTTTTGTGGTTTGCCCATCCATAATTAAGTCCAGCTTGCGATATGTTTAACGTTTCTATATTGTCACATCCATTAAATGTACTAAAACCGATGTTTGTAATACTATCGGGAATGGTTAAACTTTTTAAATTACTACAACCGCTAAAAGCACCACCATCATATACCCCTCCGTATTGAATATCAGTAACACTATCGGGAATAATAATGTTGCTTAAGGCAGTACAATCTCTAAATGTGCCTCCTTCAATCTTTGTAATGCTATTAGGAATTTTTATACTTGTTAAGTTGCTACAATTGCTAAATGCCGAGCTACCAATATTTGTAACACTATTGGGAATCGTTATATTTGTTAAACTGCTACAATTGCTAAACGCCGAGCCCCCAATGCTTGTAATACTATTAGGAATGGTTACATTTTTTAAACCGGTACAACCACTAAATGTACCGTATGAAATATTTGTGAGGCTATGTGGAATTATTATACTTGTGATACCTACACATCCGCCAAATGCAGAATTCCCGATATTTACAACACTATTCGGAATTTTTATGTTTGTTAAACTGCTACAACCCTGAAACGCACAACTCTCAATATTATCAACCGTATCAGGTATTTTTATATCTATCAGGTTTATGCAACCAGCAAATGTACTACTTTTTATAACAGTAATTTTTCCGATAAAATTTACTGTCCTTAAATTTTTCATATTAGCCCATCCATAGTTAAGACCAACTTGAGAAATGTTTAATGTTTCTATGTTATCACATCTATAAAAAGCCCTGTTTTTAATGCTTGCTACACTATCTGGAATGGTTATGTTTTTTAGACTGCTACAGTCCTCAAATGCATATTCACCAATACTTGTAACACCGTCAGGAATAGAAATGCTTATTAAACTGCTACATCCTTTAAAAGCATATTTATCAATACTTGTAACACACTTTGGCAAGTTTACACTTATTAAATTACTACATCCTTCAAATAACCTCCATGTATTAAATGTCTCAACTTTTTCGGGTATTGTTATGCTTGTTAAACTACTACAGTTTTCAAAAACTCCGCTATCAATACTCGTTACACTATCAGGAATAATAACGTTAATCAAATTGCTGCAATTTTCAAATGCATATCCACCTATATTTGTAACGCTATCAGGAATGGTTATGTTAATCAAATTGTTACAATTTTCAAATGCATATCCACCTATATTTGTAACGCTATCAGGAATAGTTATATTTATCAAATTGCTGCAATTACTAAATGCTAAATTTCCTATACTTGTAACACCATTAGGTATTGTAACACTTGTTAAACTGCTACAACCATCGAATGTACTATTTCCTATAATTGTAATACTGTTTGGAATAGTTACATTTACCAAACTGCTGCAACCTCTAAACAAATTATCGGTTTCAATATTTATAACACTATCTGGAATAGTCATACTTGTTAAGCTGCTGCAACCAGAAAAAACAGAACCTTTAGCTCCTGACATATTGTAGCCCACAGAAGATTCAGTACCACCCATATTTGTTACACTGTCGGGAATAATAATACTTGATAAACTGTTGCAACCCGAAAATGCTGCATATTCAATATTAGTGATACTGTTTGGAATAGTTACACTGGACAAACTGCTGCAACCTGAAAATGTAGCATATTCAATATTGGTTACACGCTCTGGAATTGATATATTCGTCAAACTACTGCAATCCGAAAATGCAGCTCTTCCAATACTTGAAACTTGACTCGGAATCTTTATATCCGATAAATTATTGCAATTTCGAAAAGCATACATACCGATTCCGATAATATTATCAGGAATTACTATAGTTGTTAAATTGGTAGAATTTTCGAAAGCACAGTTTCCAATACTCCTGACAACATTGGGAATTGTAAATTCTTTTTGTGTTTTTCCCGAAGGATAACACTCCAAAAAGAATAAACTTTTGCTGTAAAGTACGCCGTCAATAGAAGTGTAGGCAGTATTATTTTCGTCTACATTTATTGCAACCAAATTGTTGCAACGTGTAAATTCTGTGTCGCCAATACTTGTAATACTGTCTGGTATTGTTACACTTATTAAGTCATTGCAATCATCAAACACATATAATCCTATACTTCTGACTTTAACATTATTTATCTCATTAGGTATAACCACATTTGTAACCGATTTATCACAATCAACTATCTCCCCGTAACTTTCTCTAAAATAGATATTTCCACCCTCAACTGGATAGACTATATCTGTATCATTATGCGACATCACAATTATTTCCGAATTATCATCTGAAATATCATATGAATCAGTATTCTCATAACTATCTTCGTTATTATCATATTTTAATGTCATACCATATTGTATTGAAGATGAACTCTCAACAACATCGTCATGATTCGGTTCACCATTGAAAGTCAAGGGCGTTTCTGCCCAAGAAACATTAACACTTGAAAATGCCATAATACAAGCTAAAACAAAACTAATCTTTTTTCTCATTTTACATTCCCCTTTCTTAATGCGTAATACATCCAAAATACATTTTTTACTCTTGCAACATTGTAAATTTTTGCACGATGAAAAAATAAAAGAACGCAAATTCCTAAAAATACCGTAATAATTATACTCCATCTATTAAATATTTTATAATATACAACACATATAAAATAAATAAAAAGATGTGATAATGAGCCGACAAACATTCCTCTTGAAAAGCCAAAAATAGATTGTGTTCTGTCATTTCGTATCGTTTTACCCGTACCCTTTATATAATTATTACAGTAATCATACAAAAATCGAATTTCATCATGTGATAAATCCTTAAAATTAAAGGTCTTTATTGTTAAATCCTTTTTCAAAAATTTCAACAATTCTTTTCGCTCTGTATTGGTACATTTTTTGTCATTAAAGTAGCTCTCAAAAATATCTTCGCCAAACAGCTTTGTATAATCTTGTAAAAATCTTCCTAACTCATGTAATACAGTCCCAACATAATAGCCTAAAATAATAAATAAAAAAATAGTAAGCCATATATAGTTTTCAATCTTAATATTTATTATTTCAATAAACTCAAAAATATTTTTATCTGTAGTAATAAAATATGACATTATCCAAAGAACGATATTAATTGCACCAGTTCCAAAGATGCCCATAAAATTATACATTCCGATATGTTCAAAAGTAGAATCCATAAAATCACCCCTGTTCTCATTTGTAAAGAAGACATTTTCTATATACCACTAACAAAAATTAAAAGTTTTATGATTATTATTCTAACGCAATACCCCAATAGGACACTGTATTGTTTTCAAAATAAAAATATGTGTAAGAATTGCCCGAATCGTATCTATATGTATTGCCCTCGATAGAAGTCGGTTCTCCCAGCGTGTTTTTTACATCGGAAACGGTTTTCCCTATTCCCAATGTATTATTGTATAAAATCGAAGTACTATCGACCTCTATCTCATTTATAAGGTCTTTCCCTGCATTAGGATAAGTGTAAATTGAAATGCCGTCATATGTATACACTTTATCAAGCCCGTCATAATTGCAACTTGGTGCTTCGCTATAATCAAGCGGCGTTCCCAGACCGACCGCATTTATATCGCTATCCAGATATATTTCCTTGCCGCTATATTTTACCGAAAGTGTATCTTTTGCAGTATTTTCGGCAGGTTGTGTCGGTGCTGCGGGTATGGTGCTTGCAGCCGTTGTGGTAGTGGTTTCCACTTTAGTTTCCGCTTGCTGTTCGGTCACGACCTCCGTTATTCTCTTTGGTTCTATTTCGGATATTTCTTCTGTCTTGGTTTCCTGCACAGTCTCCGTTTTAGTCTCTTGTGCCGCTTCCGTTGTAATCTCATTTGATGCCGCACTTTGATTCGAAACCGATGCTTCTTCACCGCCGCCGCAGGCTGTAAGTGCGATAGCTATCAATAATAATGTCTGCAATTTTAAAATGTTATGTTTCATTTGTTAATCCTCCTCCGATATATATATATATTTCTGTTTCGTTTATGCTGGCTGTGGTACTTATATACAAAGAAAAACCATTCCCGTCCGAATAATCATATTTTTTCTTTTCTTTTTCGTAACAAGGGAATGCCTCATATGCTTTGCCGTTGACTTTTACATATATCCTTGTGTTTTCCGAAAGTGTTTTGTTTATTACTCCGTATATGTGACATTCGTTTTCCGAATACTCCACCGTAAAGTCATAATCTTCTTTATCAAGTTGTGCATTGCTGTTCGGTATACTTGTTTCTTCAGCGGTCAAATGCGGTGCCTGGGCAAGCAGTTCGTCAAGATTTCTTTCAACTATCTCCAAAACAGTATAATCAAAGTGTTTCTGTGTAAGCCTGTCAAGATCATACGGAACAGCACGCCTTAACTCTGCTTCCGAAAAGTTATCGGCAGCAAAGGGGAGTATACTTCTTCCGAACGAGTCCCTGAACATCAACAGACTGCCGTTATTTGTATGTTCGTTCTTTGTACTTATCACCATATCATCCACGGATTTAAAACGCTTTGTATAACTGTATTCAAAGCCACTGTAATTATACTGTTCATCCTTTTCTTCTCCCAAAGGATAAAGCATTTTATAAAGGTCGCCATTCCAATCGCTTGTGATAGTCGGGGTTTCATAGTCCTTAGAAGGTAGCCCGAATTTATCCGTTAAAGCTTTAATAACAAATAATGCCCCTTTGTTGTTCCAATGCGAATCAAGCCTGTGATACAAAACTTCATTCCCTGACTCAAATAATGCCGACAAATCCATATATTCCACCGATGATAAAATAGAGTTTTCCAGTAAACTTTTGTTATTGGGTATCCCGCTTTTTACATAATAATAAGGCAAAAAACGATCGTATAAGGATGCCTTGTTGGGAGCGATTATAAACAAAAATCTACTGTTATGTTTAGCCGCATATTCGTTTATAAGCTCAAGTTCTCGTTTTATACAGCCTATTTCCCGTTTTGACATTGTGTTTTTGGAAGTAAGATCATCTATATCTTCCGCAAAAAACAGCCAGCCGTCTTTTCCGGAAACCACTT
The DNA here is from genome assembly GCA_017460805.1 of Bacillota bacterium. GTDB lineage: Bacteria > Bacillota > Clostridia > Lachnospirales > CAG-274 > RGIG4310. The sequence goes on from JAFUAF010000049.1 coordinate 19,400, forward strand.
TTTCACTGCCAGACATTTTAAAAACCTTTGCTTTTATTATGCTGTCGGCGGTAACAAGCCTATCTCTGAATGCAAAATTGTCTTCAAGATAGCTGTCAAGTTCTTTGCCGAAACTCTCACTTATTTTTTCGGGTAATTCAGAAAGTTCTCTGTTCTCGGCATTTACGGGCTTGTAATATTTCATGAAGCCTACAGGAATGCTTAATGCAGCAATAACGCCCGATATATATAATATTTTCAACACCTTTGTAAACTGCATATTACATTCCTTCTAAAATCTAAAATAAATAAACGGGTTGTAGGTAGAAGCCGCCAAAGCAATAATACAAAGCCCCAAAAGCAGCACCGAAAGCAAGTATTCCGTAAATTCAAAGAACTTTGTCGAATTACCGCTCGTTTTCTTGATAATTGTATCTTTCAGTTTTATGTGCAGTCCTAAGCTGAAAATTAAAGAAAAAATAAAGACTGCAATATTTACTGGGTTCAAAAGTTCGATCGCAAGACTTAAATTTGCATCTTGTCCTTGTATAAACATCAAGCATAAATAATTTATCGCATAGTTTATATTATCCGCCCTAAAAAAAACAAAAGTAAGTATAATAACAAGACTTGTATATATCCGCACAACAGCTTTCGGTATTTTTTTAATATCAAAAATATTTTCCGCACAAACAAAAATACCGTGCAGCAGTCCCCATATTATGAATGTAAAATTTGCACCGTGCCATAATCCTGTAAATGCAAAAACCGTCATTAAATTCAATAGTTTTCTTCCTGTTGTACATCTGTTTCCGCCGAGAGGAATATATAAATATTCCCTGAACCAAGTCGAAAGGGATATATGCCACCTTCTCCAAAAATCTTTCATTCCGAACGAGGTAAAAGGCAAGTTAAAATTCGGTGGAAAATCAAAGCCAAAAATTCTTCCCATGCCTATCGCCATATTGCTGTAGCCACTGAAATCAAAGTATATCTGCATAGTGTAAGCGACCGCACCTATCCAGCAAAGCAGAGAGAATAAACTGTTCTTATCATATGCAAAAACGGTATCGGCAACACTGCCTATTGGATTTGCAAGTAGCAGTTTTGCCGATAAACCGAATATGAATTGACGAAGTCCCGATGCGGTTCGGTCTGTTGTATGTTTACGGTATGAAAGTTGTTTTTCTATATCTTTATACCTTACTATCGGTCCCGCAATAAGCTGCGGAAAGAATGAAATATACAAAAACATTTTAAAGATATTCTTTTGTACTTTTATCTCATTTCTGTAAACATCTATTACATAGCTAAGTGCTTGAAAAGTAAAAAATGATATACCTATTGGCAAAGAAATCTCGGGAATGGAAATTCCTAAACGAAATAGCTTGTTAAATATCCCGACAGAAAAGTCGAGATATTTAAAGGTAAACAACATTCCCAAATTCACAGCAACAACTGCTGCAATTAATATTTTTTTGACCGATTTTGTTTTAATTTTTGTAAGTATCAATGCCGATACATAATTAATAACTACGGATGCGATCATTATTGCTGCTGCTTTAGGCTCGCCATAGGCATAAAACAACAAACTGAACACTATAAGAACGGCATTTTTTAATTTTATTCCCGGCAGTGCAAAATAGCAAAGCAATACTGATGGAAAAAACAAAAATAAAAATGCGACACTGCTGAATACCATACGATTACCTGCTTATTTAAATTCGGGATATTCGTACTTGTCAAAAGTATAATTCAAACTTTTTAAATACGCATCCGTCACATTATAATGTTTGTTGCAGGCATCAATATTTGTCCATACTCCGTCTATTTTTACCTGATTCCAATAGTGAAGTCCCGTTCCCGTTCCTGTTCCTCGTACAACTCTCGTTTCGTATCCTGCTCTTTTCATAAGAATGTCCATGCAAGCGGCATAGTTATAACAAGCACCTCTGCCACTGCTGAAAGCATTTCTCGCCATAGATGTCCAATCGAGCTGTTCCATGAATTTGTACCTTATATGCGTTGATACATAGCTGTATATTGCATAAGGAGTCTTATCTGTTGTGTTTAAAATATTGTCGGCAGTATTTATAAGTTCCAAACATTGCGGCGATAACTTTGTCCCAACACCGTTTATATCATAGTAATAATCGCCCATTATTTTATTTGTGAGCATTACTCCGTCATTGTAAAGAAAATAATTCTTGCCACCATATACCTGAACACCTGTCTGCATAATACCATCAATAAACAGATATTTTACTCCGTCCACATCAACAACGCCTTCTTCGGGATACCCAAAAGAATTATTGTAATACTTTACCCCGTCAACAGTGTACCAGCCTGTTGTATAATAGCCCTCGGCATTAAAGTTATACATTTTACCATCTATCGAAGTTTGGGTAGAATATATAGCTTTTCCATCTTTAAAATAGTAGGTCTTGTTTTCGTCTTCCACAAAACCGTAGTAAGGAAAGCCAAAATCATTATAGCCTTTTACAGTACCGTATTCATCCTTATAAATGCCCCTGTTAAGCGTTCCTTCCTCATCAAAGGAATACATCAGACCGTTTATGTAGTTTTCTCCTGTTACAGGTGTATCATTGTGGTAATAACGGGTATACATCGAATTCCAGCCTTCTTTTTCTGTGTATGATATTTGTTCCGCATCATTACTTATTAATAACTCTTTATTATCGTAGTCCCACGTTACTGATAATCCAAGCTGATCTAATAAATTTGCGGGAATGTACAATGTATCGTTTTCAATTACGGCAGTGCTTTCATATAACTCGTCATTTACATAAATTTGATTTGAGTACATAGCGATAACGACCTTATTCTCTGCATCTTCAAAAACTGCAGATTTTGTTTCATTATCCCAGTTACATTCAAAACCTATGGTATCAAATGTTTTTCGTGCCTCCAACATCAGTTCGCCTTTATATGTGATTGTAAATGTGTTTATATCTGTTATTTCATTATCGTACTTGACTGCACCGTAAGCTGTAATGGTAAATAGCGGTAAGAGCAACAACGTTGCAATATATTTTTTCATATAATATCGCCCCCTGCGTTTTGAGGATTCACTGTTCCAATTATTTTGCAAATTACTCCGAATTCTTTTCGTCATTTCTGTGATATGGTATAGATTTTCGGAGTCGTATTTTTAAAAAAATTATGCTGTTTATATTGACAATTTGGTCAAAATTTCTTATAATATGTATATATTAGTTGTTCGGATTTTACAATAAAAATATTCTGCCAAATGGTATACATTAATGCAATTTCTGTATAAATCTTCCAAAATCAAAACACTTTACCGCTTTTCCTCAATTCGCTCAACATTCTATAAAAAGTATGTTCCTTACAACCGATAAGCTGAATTGCTTGATCTTTTGTCAATTCACGATGTCTGTATCTTATGAATATATCAATATAATTTTCGGGAATGAATTTTGTAGGTCTGCCGAACTGCACACCTCTTGCCTTTGCTGCTGCAATACCTTCCGCCTGTCTTTGTTTAATATTCAAGCGCTCGTTTTCAGCCACATACGATAATAGCTGGAGAACAATGTCCGAGATAAGCGTTCCTATCAAGTCCTTATGCTGGCGAGTATCCAAGAGACCGCCCATATCCAAAACCACAATATCCGCGCCTATCTCCTGTGTTATATACTGCCATTGCTTTATAACATCCTTGTAACTCCTACCAAGCCTGTCAATGCTTTTAATAACTAAAATATCGCCCTTTTTAAGCCGTTTCAACATTCGCTTGTAATTCTCCCTGTCAAAATCTCGACCGCTGACCTTATCCGTAAAAATCAGCTTTGGTGGTACACCGTACTCCGTTAAGGCTATTATCTGCCTATCCTCGTTTTGTTGCGAACAGCTTACTCTTGCGTAGCCCACGAATCGTTTATCCATATTTTTTTACCCCTTTCGCCCCGATATTTCGGGTTATTCTGATACCATACCCATTTTACAATATAAAAGTACACCCAACGGCAAAAAAACTTCTTGGGCGCAGAAATTTGAGGCGAAAATAAGCAATCCTACATATTCAAATTGCGTAACAAGTAGTATTTATACTTCGGGATTGTATAGGAAAAATAATTTTACCGAAGCTTGCTTCGGTCACAATGGGTGGTTCGAAGGAGGGCAACGCCCACCTCGCAAGCTCCGAAGTGAATGCATTTGGCTTTCACTTCGGGGAGCTTGCCATACCGACGACACAAATTTCACTTGTAAAAAAGCGGCAGACCACCTACGCGCTATGCTGCAACTGCAATTTCGAGCTTGTGTCGGCGGTATGTGAAATGGGCGGAAGAAAAAGCTATTTTGTACGGAAGAATGTCGCAAGACAAAAATATCATTTTTGCGGAATACTTCAACGCCCATTTCCAAAACGGCTGGAATAGAGAAAATATTTCTCCGAAAAATTCTCTGCCGCAAAAATATAAAAGTCCGATTAGCAGAAATCCGCAGCCACCCCGGCTGCAGACTTTTCTGCGTCCAAAATCGGACAAACAAAAAAGCACCTGCAATTACTATAAAAATATAGTTCTCACAAGTGCAATTTCTCCTTGTAACATATTTAATTGTATGATATAATTCCATTATAAATGGATATTGTAAAAATGTCGATATTAGGCTGCTTCTACGGCGTGTCTATTTGGAATGTCGACTACGATGGACGTATACACTGAATTTACTGCCGAAAAGAAACAAACAGAATTACAACAGATTGAAAAAAATCTTTCGTTTAATCTAATTTAATCTGACACCCATTTGACACCAAATTTATAAATTTTATGAAATTTTATGCTAATTTATTATAAAAATCTTATCTCAAATATCTTCCTAAAAGCCTTTGAGACACCCTATTTCAGAGGCTTTTACACATTTCTTTAGGTCAAATGGAAAATCTCACTTGAAAAGTATAGATTTTCGGAGTGGGGTTTTTACAAAAAAATAAGGTCTTTTATATTGACCTTTTCACAAAATTCTTTTATAATGTATATGTAATAGTTGTGCGGTTTCAACATAAAAATCTTTCTATCAAAACGTATACCTTTTTACAGAAATTTGTGTATTTTATCAAGGCACTTTCTTACTTTTACGCAATTCACTCAACATTCGGTAAAAGGTACATTCGCCGCATCCGATAAGCTGCTTTGCTTCATCAAAGGTTATATATCGGCAGCGATAATGCTTGAATATATCAATATAATTATCTGCGTAAAACTGCTTTTTCCTGCCTAAATGCACACCTCTTAACCTTGCCGCCGCTATGCCTTCCGCCTGTCGCTGACGAATATTTTCTCTTTCATTCTGCGATACGAACGAGAGAAGTTGAAGCACTATATCCGAGATAAGCGTTCCTATCAAATCCTTTTGAGAAGTCGTATCAAGCAGTGGGATGTCAAGCACAACAATATCTGCACCTATCTCTTTGACAATAAGTCTCCATTGTTCGATTATTTCTTCATAATTTCTGCCAAGCCTGTCAATGCTTTTAATAACAAGAATACTGCCTTTTTTCAGTTTTTTAAGCATACGCTTGTAGTTTGTACGTTCAAAGTCCTTGCCGCTTTGGTGGTCGGTGTAGATAGCTGATTTTGGTACACCGTATTCCGTCAAGGCTATTATCTGCCTGTCCTCGTTTTGCTGTGCCGTTGATACACGGGCATAGCCGATATAAATATTATTCATATTTTTTGCCCCTTTCTCCCCGATATTTCGGGATATTTTTATATCGTAACCATTTTACAATACAGTTACGCATAAAAAGGAACAAAACTTTTTTACGCCGAGAATTTAGGCAAAAAACAAGCCTATAAGACATAACAACATTTGCACTGTCTTATAGGCTCAAAAATAATTGTAAAGCGGAAAACTAACCGACTTAATGGGACAGGTGCTTGAACCCCTGTCCCAATCAGAAATTCATCAATCTGTGAAAAAAGTGAAAACCGCAGGAGATGTAACGCTTTCTCCCGATTTTGAATCATAAGTATAGGCGGCAGTCGTAAGCCCGTATCCGGTTATGATATCGTTTTCATGAAGTTCCGTATCAATCCCAAGCCTTGGTCGGTAGTCGTAGATAAAGATTAATTGCTCATCGGAGTCATCCAAACTTATTACATAGTTGTCTACACCCGAGCCGTCTTCATCCCAAAGCTGAATTATTTTCCCGGTAAATTTAACGGGGTCGGCACGGTAAGTTTCGATATCGGCTGCGTAATCATCATAGTTGATATCTTTTACCGCAGCGATAAAAGTATCCCTATCGGTTGGAGCACCTGCTTTGAACGAACCCGTATATACCACTTCACCGTTATGGTTATAAAAAGTACCGTCGCCGTTAAATTGGTAAGAAGTAAAATTACCCTCATACTCAAGAGTATTGCGGATACTTGTAACACTATCGGGAATTGTAACAGAAGTCAAATTACTCTCCTCCAGTAAATAGTAAAAAGCATAATTTCCGATACTTGTAACCCCGTTTTCTATGATAACCGATTTTATCGATGAGGATACTAAAGGAGATTCCAAAATATTATAATCCGCCATATCCCCCGTTCCCGATATTGTCAGCACACCGGTATCGGTATCAAAAGTATATGTTACATTCTCACCGCATTTTACGGGTTCCGATGTTTCTGCACAGACCGTTTCCGCACCTATTCCCAAAACATTTGCTTTATCAACAACCGCAGGCGCAAATGTCAGCAGCACAGCGCCAAGCAATGCCGCCACCGTATGCACCGCATACTTTGTTATATTTTTTTGCATATTGTTATTCTTCTTTCATTCTTGTTGGTATAGTATACCATATAAACAACTTAAATATCAACAATATGTTTGTTTATTATATCGCATTTTTTAGCGATTTGTCAACAAAAAATCAGCTTTCCGGCTGTGACTTTCCGGCTGTGACCCGAATCGGAAATATCCAAATAATGATTTTATAACAAGCCCTTGCCAATGTCGGAAAAATGGTTTATACTTATAAATTAGATATGGAAAAAGAAACGGAACATAAACGAATAACCGAAAGAAGGAAAGCTCAAATGATAACGGAAAACGATCTTTATCAGATAAAATACAGGCGTATGGCGCATAATATGTCTGTCAGCGGTGCTGCGGTAATAGCTTTCGGCGCATGGAGCATACTGCGCTCCATACTGTATTTTATTTTTCATCATATAGATTTTATAACCGTGTTTGACAAGGAATCGGCGAAAATGCTTGAAACGCTGGGAAATCATATATACGGTGCGTTAAATGCAGCGATATTGCTGTTTTTTGTGGCTTTTCTGGTGATAGACCTGCTACTTCGGTACTATGTGGGACGCTCCGCAATAACCGATGCCAAAGCAAGTAAAAAGAAAACCGTACTCTACATAATTCTGGCGTTGATCATGGGTTTCGGGCTTGTAACGGATTCTGTTTCGGATATAGTTTCACATTTTTCGGATGATATATCTGAAAAAATTGTATATGAAGTTATGACATCGGCGGTGATCGACCTTACATCCGGGTTTGCTTTTCTGGAACTTGCTCTTTCTTCGATAGCGGCGCGAATGTACCGCAAAAAACTCAAAGCCGAGGGGAAAATGATACATACCGATTAAGCGGAGAATAAGTTATGCAAAAAGATTTTCACTATTATGCTACATACTGCGCAGCATTTTTGGCGGGGTTTTCTCACGAAGAAAGTCTTGATATATGTTACAGCGCACAGTTTGTCGATGAATGTTCGGCAACACTTCTGAAAAAAATAAATGCGCCTTTGAATGCTGCGACCACACAGCTTCAAATGGAATTGATGAACGCAAGAACCGATATTGTAGGACGGCAGAATATCACAAGAATATGGTCATCATTTCATTTTCTGCCGCGCGACCTTAATGCAAAGGTAAAAGGCGGAAAGCTGTACCGCGACAAGTACAGGCTTATCTGCGGGCCGAACGGTGAGCTTTTAAGGGAAACGGTAAAACTTGCCAAAGGCAAAAATTTGCAGGCTGTGGGTATAGCTATGCACATTTTGGCGGATACCTGGGCGCACCGCAGCTTTGCAGGCACGCCGACACTTGTTATCAACGATACCGGCAAGGATTTTTATGAGATTATTGAAGAAAACGGAAACCCGATAAGAAAGCGGATATATTTTTACGAAAATGTAAAAGCGGGCGATGATCTTGAAGCGGGGAAATATATCAGAACGGTATATCACACCGATGAAAATTCAGTAATGAATCTCGGACACGGACGGGCGGGACATCTGCCCGACTACAGCTTTATGCGCTATATATATCTGCCTGCGTGGGGAGCTTATAAAGAAGAGTTCAAGGACAACCCCGCAGAGTATTACAATGCTTTTACACAAATGATATATGCTATGCGTTATCTGCGCGGAGAGGAAACGGATTTTTTACTTAATACTTATTCCGACGATATTTCCGCTTCATACGAAACGGAAATAATGTCTATACTCACACGCCGACAGCTTGATTCCTGCAATGACTGGAAGGCCTTTGGAGAAAAACTGTCGGGAAAGGAAGTTATCCCCTTTGATGTGAGAGCATACCAAAAAGAATATACAAGTGCAGAAAGTGATAAAAAAGATATGACCGATGCAGGCAGATTTTTTGCTGCTGCGCAGCGGCAAAAAAGCATGGTGACTGACAAGATATTTGCATCGGGCAATCTGCTGGCAGGATTCAGCAAAATGAAAAGGAGTGAAAACGCATGACAGCGATAAAACGTATAAATACTTTTATTCTTGGCGTGTTCAAAATGCTTTTTGCTTTTTTATTCGTTCTCGATCCCGAAGGCGGTGTGGATGTTATACTATGGGTACTGGCATTTTCTCTTTTGCTTTACGGAATAAAAATGTTTGTATATTATCTTTCGCTTGCACGGCATATGAACGGCGGACTTACCGTGTTATACCGTGCGGCGGTGATTTTTGATCTTGGGCTGTTTGCCTTGAAAATGCTGAATTTTCCCGTTATGTATCTGATGATATATCTTGCGATACTTCACGGTTTTGACGGTACAGCGGCTGTTCTTAAAGCACTTGAATCAAAACGCCTTGAAGCCCCGTCGTGGAAACTTGCTTTTTTTTACGGAGTATTGAATGTTTTTATAGCGTTTTTGTGCCTGCTGTTCCATAGATCGGTAAATACAGCGGTTCTCATATATGCTTTTGGTCTGCTGTATTCGGGAATAATAAATGTTGTTCAGTCAATACGCAAGACTGCAAGTATTTATGTACAATAACTTGCTTGCGACAACGCCTGAAACAACACAGCACTGCTTGACTTTTTTTCGCATTTGTTATAATATAAATATATAAATATCGGAAAGGCGGAGTGAATATGAAATTCAAAAGAATGATATCGGGTGCTTTGGCTTTGCTGCTCGTTGTCAATACAACGGCATTTGCGGCAGAAAGCACCCAAAATGAAACGGTAAAATTTATAGTAGAGCTTAAAGAGACCTCTGTTTTAGAGGAATTTGAAAGCGGAAACCTGACGGCATTTACCGCAGATACTGCTGCGGAAAAGAAAGCCGAAAGGCTGATGCGCACTCAATCAACAGTTCAGAACGAAATTGAGGAAAATATCGACAAAGACGCACAAAAAGGTTTTAACTATACACACGTTTTAAACGGCTTTTCAATGGAAGGCACTGCGGAAGATATGGCAAAAATAGCCGAACTTCCCGAGGTAAAGGCCGTTTATCCCGTACAGACTTACGAGGCACCGCCCGATGTCGAAAGTGACGATATAACCAACTGCTGTTCGGAAATGAATATAGAATATTTGCGCAATAACGGCATCAGCGGACAGGGGCAGGTCATTGCGGTAATAGACGGCGGCTTTGACGCCCGTCACGAAATGTTCTCGGGCGATATCGAGGGCGCAAAATATTCAAAAACCGATATGGCAAATCTGATCGCAAATAACGACCTGTCGTGCGAAAACGGCAGAAGTATCACCGCAAACAGAGTGTATGTAAGCGAAAAGATACCATTTGCCTTTAACTATGCAAATAAAAGTGCGGATGTTAATAACGGCAGCGTTCACGGCACACACGTTGCGGGCATAGCGGCAGGCAACAACGGCAAGGATATTGACGGCACAAGACTTACGGGTGCGGCACCCGATGCACAGCTGCTGTTTATGGCAGTTCAAGAGGAAAATAAGGAAAATCTTGACGATGATGCTATTTTGGCTGCTTTCGATGATGCGGCTAAACTTGGCGCAGATGTTGTTAACTGCAGTTTCGCTTATCCGTTTATTACCGAAAGCGAGCTGCATAGCAAAGCTGTTGAAAGCCTGCAAAAAGCAGGCATAAACTTGTCCGTATCCGCAGGCAATATGGGCAGAGGAATATGTAAGACACCCGGCGATTATAATAACTATTATTACGGCACAGATGCCGAAAATATAGATTACGGCTCTATCGGTTTACCTAATTTCCCTGCTACTACAACGATTGCAGCGGCGGAGGCGGAAATATACAGAAATATTTATAACTGTATGTATGTTGACGGCAATGAGATTGCTTTTCAAGAGCAAAACCCGAAATATTTGTTTTCGGAAAAATTTTGCGATAAGGAATATGAATTTGTATACTGTAACTACGGTACTGCGGAAGATACGGAAGATATTGACATAAACGGGAAAATAGCCGTTATCGACAGAGGCAAACCTATTATCGAGACGGCAGCAAACCTTGCTTCAAAGGGTGCTGTCGGTGTTGTATTAATAAACTATGATGAGACTGTAAATATTAATGCCGATCCCGACTATTTAAACGGACTTCCCTATGCTTGTATATCAAACAGTGACAGAGACAAATTGCTCAATGCCCAAAACAAACATATTAGGACAGGCCAAAAAGCCGAGATGGATGCTAATCCCGTTAAGGGTATGTGCCTTTTCACAAGCTGGGGCAATATGCGAAATATGGAATTAAAACCCGAAATAACGGCTCCGGGCGGAGAGATATATTCCTCCGTACCAGATGATCAGTATAAAAATAAGGACGGAACATCTATGGCTGCTCCGCACGCTGCGGGCTCATTTGCGCTTGTAAGACAGGCAATATTGAACGATAAGAACAAATACGGGATAACAGATGACACAAATATTGGTTCGCTTGCCGAAAAGCTGCTTATGTCCGGCGGAAGCATTATATACCGTGACGGAATACCCGCCTCTCCAAGGCAGCAGGGCGCAGGTATGGTAAACCTTGAAAGTGCGGTAAAGACCAATGTTATACTCTCTACCGACAGTGAACTTGACAATTTCAAACCCAAACTCAGTCTTGGGGAAACAGGGGAAAACTTTACACTTGCTTTCAATGCCGAAAACATAAGCTCGGAGCCTGTGGAATACGATAACTGCCGCCTTGTCGTAATTACCGATGACGCGGATGAAGACGGCAAAATAACAGATATGCGCAGCCTTTCATTTACATCTGATATGCCCGAAAAACTGACAGTAAACGCTAATTCCACGCAAAAAATAAGTGTGAATGTCACGCTTGACAAAAACGAGCTTAACGAAAACTTAAAAGTATTCAAAAACGGCTTTTATATTGACGGCTTTGTTATTTTATCTTCAAACAATGCCGATATACCCGAATTAAGCCTGCCGTTTACAGGATTTTACGGCGGTTGGGATACTCAAAGCCCTCTTGATAAAGGCTATTATAACGATCCTCTGTATAATGGAAATAAGCTGACAACAAACTATACTGACAGCAAAAACGCAAAAACAAATGCAGTCTTAGGCACCAACGTTTTCTGGTCGAAGGATATCTACGGTGATACATACGATGAATTCAATTCGGAAGAATTTGCCGGCATATCTCCCAATAATGACAATTATTTTGATGCTCTCGGCATTGAATTTATGCCTGCAAGAAAAATAGGCAGCTACGGGTTTACATTATATAACTACAGCGATGGCAGTTCCGAGAAGATCCCCCTTGAGGAAGAAAAGGGCGACAATTTACCCAAATGGTATGATATCGGCCACAATTTCAAACTTACGGATATCGAAGACGGAGAATACACCGTCACAATAACGGCGACAAATTACGGCAGTGACAAAAAGTTTGAATCAGACCCGCTTAAATTTTATGTTGACACGCAGAAACCCGAAATAACCGAATGTGAACTGTATGAGGAGGACGGAAAAACACTTCTCAAACTCGGTGCAAAAGATGACCGTCATTTAATGGGCTTTACCGTGACAGGAAACCTTGACGGCGGCGAAGAGGACTGTTTGACGCTTGCAATAAACGGCTCGGAAGAGGCCGAAACAACATTCGATGTTACGGATATGGATCCCGGCAGCCTTAAAATAGCAGCGTACGATTACGCATACAACTGCGAAAAATATTTGTATGGCGACATAAACGGCGACGGAACAATAAATGATATTGATGCTGCACTCTTGTTAAAGCATATAAGCGGTATTTTAACATTAACACCCGAACAGTCAGCAAGAGCAGATGTTCACAAGGATGATAGTATTGATATGCTTGATGTTATAGCTATCCAAAATAACAAAACCGAATAATTGTTTAATACCCCCCTTAAATAAAAAGCGGCACGGAGAAGTATTACATTTCTCTGTGCCGTATTTTCGATATTCATTCTTAACAAAAAGGCGTTTTATTTCGCATCTGCTGTCATTATGCTTATGATAAAGACGAGGTATAACATGATAATTAATTTTGGAGCAAAAAAAACATTTATCTCATCAAAATATTTTTCTTTACTGTTAAGCGGTACCGTATTAATGATGTTGACCGCTGTTATGGGTGTGGTCGACACTTTAATTGCAGGCATTATGCTTGGCGAATATGCCGTTGACGGTGTTTGTCTTGTTCTGCCGCTCTACTCTTTTGCAAGTTTTATTGCCGTGATTTTTTCATACGGTGTCCCGATTTTGTATGCAGGAAAAATGGGTGCTTACAAAAAAGAGGAGGCTGATAAATGCTTTGGTGTAGGTTTGACAATGGTATCTGCGATCGGTATTTTGATGTTCCTTTTGTTTTCGATCGGCGGAGATGCTTATCTGAAAATATATCATTCCGATGCCCGGGTATACTCGTGTGCAGCGGAATATCTCTATTGGGTGAAATATGTGGCACTTATATTACCGCTAAATGAGCTGTTTGACGGAATACTTTTTGCGGACGGCGACGAAAAACTAAGCCTTACGGCTAATTTGATACAAGGCATAACGAAAATTTTCCTGTCGGTCGTATTATGTCGGAATATCGGTGTAAAAGGGTTGGCTATCGCCTCTTTTATCAGCCTTATGGTTTCAATACTGATATCATGCATCCATTTCTTCTCTCCCGGCAATACTCTGAAACCGAATATAGCTTTTTCGCCGCAAATTGCTTGGGATATTTTAAAATACAGCATTGTTGACGGAAGTACGCATCTGTTCGTTTCGCTTTTCAATATTTCAATCAACTTTTTTGTAATAAAAAGTTTTGGTTTTGAAATGCTTATCCTTGTATCTGTCATTACTTTGCTGAAAGAAGGACAAATCTTATTTGAAGGAATAGGCGAAGCGATCACTCCGCTTATAAGTACATATATCGGTGAAGAAAACTACCCCGGAATCAAAGAAGTTTGGAACTTAGCTCAAAAAAGTCTTTTGGCAGAAAGTCTTTTAATGATGGCATTTGCTGTGATCGGCGCACCGTTTATAGTGAGTTTGCTTGGTATCCAAAATCAAACAACTGCCGTATATGCCATATGGGGGCTTCGCATACTTTCGCTGACTTTAGTTTTTACCTGCAGATTGTTTCTTGATTCGTCTTATTTTATTCTTGTAGATAAAATTTCGCTTGGTATTTTTGATTCTTTCCTTCGCGATCTGTTTCCTGCTTTTCCGCTTGCAGTGTTAGGCGGCAAGATCGGCGGCATTTACGGTATGTTTATAGGTTTAATGGCAGCGCCGCCAATCGGATATCTGCTTTCAGTATTATACATAAAATACAAATACGGTAGTGAAAACTATCCTCTTTTCCTTGCCGATATGGAAAAACGAAAGAATGTAAAACTATTTGAATTTGAAGTCTTACCCGATAAAATTGTAAATACCAGAGATGAAATAGGCAAAGCTTTGGAAGCAAACTCCTGTAATGCTCGTCAGATCGATCAAGTGATGCTGCTTTTTGAAGAGTTATTTATGCTGATTTACGACAACAATCCCGGTAAAACACTTTTTGCCGAATGTATGGTAGAGATCGGGACAACTATCCGTTTAATAACAAAGGACAACGGAAAAATTATTGATTTAACAGATACCGATCAAAATATTACATCATTTCGCTCATATATATTATCCAACTTGCTTGAAGCTCATACCGTCAAGCGTGTTCATTTTTTGACATTAAGCTATAACCGCAATATTTTTGAAATTAAGCAGATGTAAAAATGTTAAAATATTATAATATCTTTCTCATATAAATAACATCGGGCATGGGATTATTGTAGTAAGACTCGGTTTCTTCAAAGCCAAGTTTTTTGTATAAGCATATCGCACTTTTCAGCGGTTCTATCGTATCAAGCACCATTTCGGTATATCCATCTTTTTTTGCTTCTTTTATTATTTCTTCCGCAAGAAGTTTACCTGCGCCGCATTTTCGATATTCGTTCTTAACAAAAAGACGTTTCATTTCGCACCTGCTGTCACTATGCTTATGATAAGCAACACAGCCTGCGATCTCGCCTTTGTCGGTCTGCGCACACAGCAATCTTCCATTCGGAGGAAGATATTTTGATTTTAGGTCATAAAACTCCGCTGCCACATTTTGAAACGATAAGTCCCTGCCGAGTTCCGTCAAATATTCTTTCAAAAGTTGTCCTATCTCGTCTGTATGAAGTTCGCCGTCAATTACTTTCATATCCGTTTTCTCTCTTTTTTCGCGCTTTTTTCGTGATTATTGTATTATATCACAAAAATTCGCAGCATACAAATGTTTTATTCTCAAAATAAAAATAAAAAGAACCGTTACGCAGGTTAAACTTACTGCGAAACGGTTCGTAAAAAAGGGGGCTGTTTTATTTGACGGTTTTCTTACGGGAAACCTTTGGTGCTGTTTTATTAGCAGGTGCCGCAGCTTTAGGCTCTGCCTTTTTCCTTGCTTTCGGGATAGATGCAAGAGCAGGCTTTAATACAGCGATCTTGCTGTCATTTCCGTAAAAAGGAAGTGCATCGGCGGTTTTATTTTCAAGTGCGGCAATAAGTTCTTTGGAATCAATATTTACGCAAATATCGTTATCCTTATAGTCATAAGGCTGCACATTTATCTTTCCGTCTGCTATTTCCGCATAGAAAGCACCGCTGCCGTCACCCAACACATTGAACTGCACGGCAATGTGTTCGGAAATATCCTTGACCTTTGCCTTTGAAAGTCTTTCGCTTGCTTTTGTAAACATATCTTCGTAAGTCATAAAAACACATCCTTTCGTTTTTATATATCGCTATTATATTATCAATATAATACACCCAACTACAATTATTGTCAAGTTTTGCGAAATTTTTTTGAATTCCTGTTTTTCCTGCTATTTTAGCATATCTCGTTATTGGCACCATATACCGTATGTGTTATAATATCCTTAACAAAAACAAGGGAGGGTTCAATAATGGACAGCAACACAGCTATTGCACTGGAAATAATAGAGGAACACCGCAGGAGACTTATTGACTATATCAATGCAACTATTGACAGCCTTGAAAATATACTTGTCGGAACCAGCGGCAAGGAAGGCTTTACGCATCCGCTTGAACTCAGCCAAAATCCTAAAGTATTTATAGGCACAAAGCCAAGAAAAATGCACATTGGTGATAATATTATCGACGTCACCCACTGGAAGGATATTGTAGAATATCTGTTGAAAGACTGCTGCAAAACAAAAAATGAAGCCATGAAGAAATTATGCGGCACTCTTGCGGGGCATAAACGACTTATCCTTTCCGCAGAACCCGAAAAGCTCGACAAACCGATGAAAATAGCCGATAACATATACTTTGAATCTTATTTCGGCACGGAATATCTGCTCACAATGCTTTTTAAAATACTGGACTTATCCGAATATGATTATCATGCTGTTACGGTGGAACTCAAATAAAAAACGGCACGGAGAAACATCACATTTCTCCGTGCCGTAATTTTTATGCAGGTATCTTATTTAACTCACGTTTTATGCGGTAGTATGTACTCGGACAGCAGCCTATCTCAAACATTGCTTCTTTTTGCGTTATTTCCTTGTTTTTGACCTTTTCAAATATCGGGGCATATTTATTTACATCATAGGTCTGAGGCCTGCCGAAACGCACACCGCGCTCTTTCGCTGCCGCTATGCCCTCGGCCTGCCTTTGGCGTATATTGATACGCTCATTTTCGGCTACATAACTGAGAAGCTGAAGCACGATGTCCGAGATCAGCGTACCGATCAGGTCTTTATTTAAACTTGTGTTTAGAATCGGCATATCCAGCACGATTATATCCGCGCCCTTATCCTTTGTTATAAGCTGCCATTGCTTTATTATATCCTTATAGTTTCTTCCGAGACGGTCAATGCTTTTTATCACAATGCAGTCTCCTTTATGTATGCGCTTTAATAAACGCTTGTAATTCGGGCGGTTAAAGTCCTTTCCGCTTTGTTTGTCCGTCAGTATATTTTCGGGCAGTACGCCGTATTCTTTCAGTGCAATAAGCTGTCTGTCCGTGTTCTGTTCTCTTGTTGATACTCTTATGTAGCCAAAAATCAACCGTTATCACATCCTTTCATAATTTTATTGACTATCTTTTCGGTTTTTGATAAAATATCCGTAAAGTCCTCAAAAATAAACGGTAAAGGAGGCTCTTGAATATTTTACATACTTAAATATCCCGCCGAAAATGACGGGATATTTTTATGCTTACAGATCAGCGGGAATATTTATCGCTTCTGCCGGGGCTCGATTTATCGTGTGAATGTTCGTCACTTCCGCTTGGCGGTGTATCTTCCCCGTCATCGGCAAATATCCTGTTCAATTCCTCCAGACGCTGTTCTTTTATTTTCAGTTCTTCAAGCTGAGGGAACGGCTTGTCAACCACTTTCTTTGCTTCTTCAAGTGCCGTTTCCGTTTCCGCAAGCCTTAGCTTATGTCTTTCAAGTTCTTCGGGCAGCTTTTTCAAGGCGTTTTCAATTCTTGTAATGTTGCCGAAAGCGTCAGCCCCCACTTTAAGTGTATGCGATACAGCACCCTTTAAAGTGAGTTCGTAGCTATTCTCCCTTGCGTTGAAAGTCACTGACATATCAAAGCCCTTGTATGTACCCACATCCTTGTTATGTTCGCCGAATTTAAGGCTTCGGCAGGCTTTCAGCAAGGCTTCCGCCGCTTCTTTCTTGTCGGAATAGGTAATGCCCGTTACCGTCATTTCCTTAAATTCTTCGGATTCGTGTGCCTGTACAAGTGCTATATCCTTTGCTATACCCTCGATCTGTGCTGTATGGAACTTTATCTTCTGCGGATATTCTTTTGCTATGTTGTTCTGCTGTTTACGCTTTGTTTCCTTATATCCGCTGTATATCATGCGAAGTCTGCCGACCTCTATATCAAGATCCATTTTTTCTTTTATTCGCTCGTCACCCGATGCAATAGCCTTTATCTGTGCATAGCTCAGTACCGCTTCATCCACATCTTCCGCACTTCTTGCGGGAGACTTGCTCGTCATTATCTGAGATATAAAGCGCTGTTTATTTTCAACAAGCTGGTAGAGATAACTGTCAAATGTATTCTTTGTAACATAGGTGAATATCTTGACTTTCTTATTCCTGTTTCCTCGTCTTATGATACGCCCCTCTCGCTGATTGAGATCCGAAGGTCGCCACGGTGTATCAAGGTGATGCGCCGCTATAAGTCTTTCCTGTGCATTTGTACCCGTGCCCATTTTTGAAGTGGAACCGAGAAGTATTCGTATTTCTCCGCTGTTGACTTTTTCAAACATTTTCTGTTTTTGATCGTCAGTTTTACAGTCATGGATAAATGCTATTTCTTCTTTCGGCACACCCATATTTACAAGTTTCTGTTTAATATCATCGTAAACATTAAACTCTCCGTCATAATGCGGCGTTGAAAGGTCGCAGAATATCATCTGCGTACTGCGGTCGGGTTTTGTTTCATCCCAGATATTGAATACATTGTTTATACACTGATTGACCTTGCTTTCAGTATCATCGGGCAGCAAGGGGTTGGCAAGCCGCTGATCGAGTGCCAGCTTGCGGCCTTCGTTTGTTATCTTCAACATATTGTCAATGGTGGGATCAACATGTCCCTGTCGTACTGCCTTTGCTCTTTCCGCAAGTGCATCTATCATTTCTATCTGAAAATCACTTGCTTCGGTCGCTACGGTTATATATTCCGCTTCGGGTACGGGCAGTTTAAGCATATCGGGTGTTTGAATATCCGCCGTTTCCTTAAACAACTTCATAAGTTCGGGGATATTGAAGAACTTTGAAAATCTTGTTTTCATTCTGTAACCCTTGCCTTCCGGGGCAAGTTCAAGTGCCTGTGTGGTCGAACCAAAACTTGAAGCCCAAGCATCAAAGTTATCAAGGCCAAGTTCTTTCAGCTTTTCACGCTGCAAGAAAGTCTGCATAATATAAAGTTCCACCATTGAATTGCTCAAAGGTGTTCCCGTTGCAAATATGCAACCTTTTGAATCTGTAAGTTCATCAAGGTATCTGCATTTCATAAATACATCCGATGCACGCTTTGAGGGATTGGAACTGTTTATACCCGCAACATTGGACATTTTTGTATTGAAATTGAGATTTTTGAACAGATGTGCTTCATCAATGTACATTCTGTCAACGCCCAGTTCTTCAAAAAAGACAACGGAATCTTTGTTTTTACCGTCATACAGCTTTTCAAGTCTGTCCTGCAATGCTTTCTTTTTGCTTTCAAGCTGCTTTATACTGAAACCGTTGTCACCCTCGTTATCGCTCATTCTTTCGATAGCCGCAACAATATCGTTGATCTCGTCCTGCAAATATCTTTCCTGTCTTTCGGGCGAGATCGGTATTTTTTCAAGCTGATTATGGGATATAATAACAGCATCATACGAGCCTGTCGCTATTCGTGAACAGAAACGCTCTCTGTTGGCTTTTGAAAAATCACCCTCTGCGGGCAAAAGAATATTTGCGTTTGGATAAAGTTTCATAAAATCACTTGCAACCTGCTTGACTATATGTTTCGGAACAACGATAAGGCTTTTGTGACAAAGTCCCAGACGCTTGCTTTCCATAGCAGAAGCTATCATCTGATAGGTCTTGCCTGCACCTACGCAATGTGCAAGCAGAGTGTTGCCGCCGTATATCGTCCTTGCGATGCCGTTTAACTGGTGTTTGCCGAGTTTTATATCCGAGTTCATTCCAACAAGGTTAAGGTGACTTCCGTCATATTCTCTCGGTCTTACCGAATTAAATTTTTCGTTGTAAATTTGGCAGATGTCCTGTGTCCTTTCATAATCATCAAACAGCCACTCCGCAAATGCCGCCTTTATTTCTTCCTGTTTCTGCTGTGCGAGCAGTGTTTCCTTTTCGTTGAGTACGCTCTTTTTCTTGCCGAATTCATCTTCAACAACATCCATTACCTTTACGGGTTTAAGATTAAGTGTATCCTCTAATATCTTGTAAGCATTTACACGGCTTGTACCGTAAGTTTGGCTTGCCTGCACCGTATAAGCGGCGTTATAATTGCTCTTATTGCTGATGCCGTATGTTGAAGTTTCCGCATCATAAGCAACGGTAACGGTCGAATTGTCTCCACCCCTGCTTGCAAATGGATTTCTGTCACTTTCTCTCCACACATAATCAGATCTGTTGGAATGCGGCGTATCAAGAAGCTGATACATAAATTCCTCATAATAGTGAACAGGCACCCAAGTAGAACCAAGCTGTACGGTTATTTCTTCGGGTTTTAATTCTTCCGGCTGCACCGACTGGAGAAACTCTACATTTACGGCGTATTCCTCATTTTCAACTGCTTTTAATTTAGCTATTTCAAGTTTTTTACGAACATTGCCCGATAAGTATTCATCGGCATTTTCATAATTGCCTGTTTCGGGGTTCTTGAAAATTACGCCCTTTAGATCTTCGACAATATCCTCAACGGTCTTTGAACATAACCGGGACATAAATTCAAGATCGACATGTGCCTTTTCGGATATGCTGACCGCAAGTGCTTCAACGGCAGTATCAACGCTTTCTATGGGGACATAATGCTCAATGGTACGCTTTGTGAATATATCCGCCTTGCTGATAAGTTCGCCCTTTTCATTGACATTTTCAAGGGATGCAAGCAGTTCGGCAGTATCGTCAAGCCTGAATGCCGCACGGTTCAGCTTATTGGTTATAAGACCGTATTTATCGGTAAATTTGTCATACTCCGTATTCAGCTTTGACTGTAACTTATGCAGTGTTTCATCGGAGCAGCCCTCACGCTGTGCAGTTATAAGTTCCTGCAATACACCGCTTAAATGCACAAGTGCCTTGACACGTTCCGCCTTTTTCCCGTCAAAATCCTGTTTTTCCATTATATCGTTGTCACGGAAATAAATCTCATCATCAATGACCGCATAGCAGAAATTACGGTAGTTTTCAACAATAATATCGTTTTCTTCCCGAACCGACATCAGATCTTCCGATATGTCATAGCTGTTTTGTCTGTATTCGCCCTGAATATTTTTGACGATATAGTCCAGATCTTCGGATAAACTTCTGTAATCACGGGGTTTGCAGGTCAAGTCAAAACCATATTGGCTTGAAACAACACCGAGGTCGCCCGCTATCATTTCGGGGTGTTCGGCAAAATAGCTGTTTATATAAATTTTGTTGCCGTAATCCACAGCTTTTTGAGTGTATAGATCCTCGTCGATCTCCTTGACTTTTACCCAACTCGGCACATTTTCATCTTTGCTTAAATCGAGAGGTTCTTCACGCTTCTGCAAAAAGATAATATCTGAAACAACTTTTGCATTGGCATTGGAAAACACATTGTTGGGAAGTCTAATAGCACCGATAAGCTCGGCTCTTTCCGCTAAATATCTTCTCACGGTATCATCGCGCTTATCAAGTGTACCCTTTGATGTGATAAAAGCAACTATGCCGCCGGGGTGAACTTTATCCAAAGCCTTTTTAAAGAAATAATCGTGTATAAGGTTTCCTCGTCTGAATTCCGTATCCGACAGCTTGTAATTGCCAAACGGAACATTGCCGACTGCCACATCAAAAACATTGCTTGTAAAACCTGTTTTTTCAAAGCCTTTTATCTGAATGTTGGAATTGGAATATAACTGCTTTGCAATGCGTCCGGATACAGAATCCAGCTCAACACCGTAAAGTTTTGAATCTTCCATACTTTCGGGCAGCATACCGAAAAATGCACCCACACCCATAGACGGTTCAAGAATACGGCCACCGGCAAAGCCGAGATTTTCAAGGCCCTTGTATACGGTCTCTATAACTTCGGGCGGTGTGTAGTGCGAATTTAATACCGATGCCGATGCGGAAGCATATTCATCCTCGGTCAGAAGTTCTTTTAATTCCTTGTATTCCTCTGTCCAGTTTTCACGAAAAGGCTCAAAAGCCATTGAAATGCCGCCCCAGCCGACATACTTTGCAAGAACTTCCTGCTGTTCGGGTGTGGCCTGTGCGCCGCTTTCTTCTAATTCCTTTAATAAACGGATAGCCGCAACATTGTTTTTGAAACGCTCTTTCGGACCCGCAACATTGAAGTTATAATCGGTTATCTTGTAATTCTGACCCTTGTTTGCAAAAGAAAAAGACCCCGTTTCTTCCTGCGGTATAGCACCGAGTTCGGAGTCTGTAAGATCATCAAAATATTCTATTGTTTCCCTTGTAGATTCTGTCTGCTGCACATATAAATCAAAAGCCTGTTCTACAATATCCTCATCACCAAGAATATCATTAAATGCCTTTTTTATCTTGTTTTCTTTTATTTGGTCTCCCTGCCAGCCGTGCATACGGTTCTCATTAAATGCCTTGACTATATCGACAAGGTTATCCGTGCCGACAATATCTTCAAGTTTCTGCTTAAAATCAGCCATTGAATGGTTGGGAGTGTCGGGAATATCGGTAATTTCCATATTCCTTTCCTCCTTCACAGGCATGTGGTTTTCCCATTCTATCGCAGAAATACCGTAGAGAGTACCGTCCATTGAAGTTTCCAGTATGTCATTTGATCTCTCAACATAATCGGCAGTATTGTTTCTGTGAAGCTCATACACGCTGAAATTGTCTATAAGCTCCTTTGCCTTATCGGAAGTTACGGGCAGTATGCCGTTCCAAGTATAGCCGTATTTATTTCTGTCCTCGATAGTTACAGACGGATCAGGCATATTTTTGAGTATTTCTTCGGAAAGAACATAGATTTCTCCGTCCTGTTCCTCTTTGGCAAGTTCTGTATTCAAGGACTTCTCCCATTCTTCCGCTTCTATGCCGTACATAAAGCTGTCAGATATTTCATCGGCAGTTTCCATCAAATGTTCTGTATTATCATCACCAAGTTGATAAATGCTGTGATCGTGTTCAAACAGTTCTTTTGCTCTATCGGATGAAAGCGGCAGCATACCGTTCCAAGTATAGCCGTACTCATTTCTGTCCCCGACCATCATTGTAGGATCGGGCATGTTGTTGAGTATAAAATCCGATAAGATATATTCTTCGTCTGCGGTGTTTTCTGTCGCGTCAAGATAGTTTTTTAAATCTTCCGTATCAACGGTATATCTGATGTTTCTGTCCTGTAAGATAGTTTCCACAAAATCTGCGTTTTCAAAATCGACCTCAAGGGACTTATAAAGCTCCGACCACTTGACATCATAGCCGTTGTTTTCCAGATGTGCCTTTAACTCTGTTATCTGTTCGGCATCGGCTTCTATGTTTATCTTTACAAGAGGAAGTTCGTCCGAGGTTTCAATATTTTCCGCCGCATTTTCGGGTTCTTTTTCAACCTTCGGCGAATCAAGCTCAAATACTTCTTCTATAAGAACGGTATAGCCTGCTTCACGCAGTTCTTTGCAGAAATCGTCTTTTGCAAAATCGGGGAAACCGCACATATCATCGTTATTTTTTCGGGTGAGTGTCAGACCGAGTGTTTCGGCGGCATTTCGGGCATTTATACCATAAAACTCCCAAAAGTCACCGACTTTACGCATTGTTATAGATCCTCTGTCCATGGGCTTGTCAATGCCGTTTATTTTCAGTATTTCCTCATTAAAAGCATCTTCAAGCGGAAATTCACCCTCAACCTGTTCGATCTTCTTTGTTTTCGTATTTAACACAGCAAATCCGAGATAATCATCGTCAAGATATTCTTTGCCCGCCTTAACTGCCTCGCCAAGTGTGGCATATTCAAGTTTATCATCAATTCCTCCGTCAAGGCCTGCATTGGTTATTACCTGATATATTTTCTTGAACTCTATGCCTTTGCTTTTCAGCACATCCGTTACGGTTTTTACTGCATCTTCAGCGTCCGAATTATAGGCATCAACTTCGTATGTGCCTAAATCATTGATAACACCGCATACTGGTATGCCGTTATGATATATCTCTGCAACAAGGTCATAGCCGCCGTTTGCAATTTTCCATTCTCCGTCGGGAGATTCAATTACAGTATCATCACCCGAAAAGAAACGGTCAACTATATCTTTCAGCCCCATCTGCTTTTCAACGAAAAATTCGGGTATGTCCGCAAAACCTATATCATCCACAAAGTGAGCTGTTTCGTTACCGTTTTCGTTTAAAACAACAACATCGCTGACGGAAAGTGAATGACCTGTGAAATCATCTGGTCTTTCCTTGTTAAATATATAAAACAGCTTTTCCAGCTTATCATCTGTTGTATAATTATCCTTGCTTTCAAGTTTTCCCTCATACACAAGGTCATACCGGCTCACATCGGGTTCAATGCCCCTGTTGTAAAGCGAACCATAAGGCTCAAAGCGTATACCTCTGTTTTCGGGTGTGTTTTTCATCTGGTATATCTTATATTCTGTCGTGCTGTTTTCGATAAAATCTTCGGGATATACGGGCTCAAAGGGTTTACCCGCAAAAGTAAGGGGATATTCTTCTTCATAACCCGATAAGGTGGAGTCCATAAGGTTTGTAAGTTCGATAAAATCATCC
The DNA here is from genome assembly GCA_017460805.1 of Bacillota bacterium. Lineage (GTDB taxonomy): Bacteria > Bacillota > Clostridia > Lachnospirales > CAG-274 > RGIG4310. Next base: position 43,632 of record JAFUAF010000049.1, read on the forward strand.
GTATCAAAGGCTTCTCCATCATCCAAAATTTCTTCCTGCGATTCCGTCCATACATTTTCGCTTGAAAGCAGACTGTATATCGCATTGTTTCTTGTAAGATATAAAAGCGAATCGTCATCATTGTTGTAATTGCCGAATTTATCTATGTTTTCGGTCTTGCCGAGAAAGATGCCGTCATGCTTATCCATAATGACAGACATACCTTTATATATGCTTTTCTCCGTCATACTGAGTTCAACAACATCCATATCTTCTGGATAAAAAGGCTTTATAAGGCGGCTTTCAAAAGTTTCCTTAAGGTCAATAAGCACTGTGCTTTTTATCTCGGTAAGTTCTTCAAAATCTTCTCTTGTAAATCTGCCGTCTGCTATATATTTTTCGGGAGCGGGTTCAATGCCGCTGTTCTTTGATAAAAGCGTAAACATATTTTTGTTATCCGATATATGAATGATCGAATCATCGCTGTTATCATATCTGCCCGCATCATCAATATTTTTGGTTTCACCCATAAACACCATATCGTTATATATCATTACGGAATATCCGTCATATACGCTGTAATTCAAAGAAGAAGGCTCAATAAAGTTTTCGTCTTTTTCCTGTACAATTTCTTCTTCAACAGGTTCAAACGGCTCACCGTCAAAGGTAGGCAGAGCAAGCTCTTTGAATCGTGATAAAACACCGTTTCGGAGGGCTTCAAATTCTATAAAGTCCTCTTTTGTGAAAACTTCACCGTCCATAAGTTCGGCTTGTGTTTCTGTCCAACTGCAATGCTGCCTTAACAGCTTATAGATATTACTGTTGGAAGATACAAAAACAAGGGAATCATCGCTGTTGTCATAACCCTCGCCGGGGGTGTAGTTTTCTCTTTTGCCGAGATAGACATTATCGTCTATATCCTGCATAACCATCATACCTTTGTAATTGCTGTATACTGCATCATAGACACGCTGCATACTGTTTTCGGGTTCATCGGTGCTTACAATGGGTTCGCCCGCAAATGTTGGTATTTTTAAAACCTCATATTCTGCCGAAAGTTCTTTATGTAGCTCCTTAAACTCATCTACATCGGCATAATTGATAATTTCTTCATCAACCATCTCATCAAGTGTTTTGTCATAATCGCAGTTAAATGAAAAAAGCCCGAACATATTATCAAATTCGGACAGCTCATATAGAGAATTATCACTGTTATCATATACACCATAGAAACCGTGGCTTGAATAGTTTTCCTCTTTACCGAGATAAACGCTGCCGCGAGGATCCATCATTACTATCATATCCTTATATATGCTTTTGTTATAATCATATATAAGTTCTTTATCCTTTCCGAGTTTTGAAGCATCGGGAATATCTGCATCCTTTATCTCGGAGATTTTCATTTCGCTGTTAAAAATATAATCAAGTGCATCATCAACGGAAGAACCGAAATTTTGAACATAAACATTTTTTGTTATGTTGCCGTTCTTTATCATATCGGCACGCATTTGGAAGTTACCATCATCACCGCTTAATATACAACGGTTTACAAGATTGTTTTCCCTTGCGTTCTCGATAACGGAAGTATTGTCATCATCCTCAAAATAAATAACTTCCCCGATATTTAAGGCAAGTTTTAAATCGTCACGGCTATATGTTTCGGGTTCTATCTTCCGGCCTGCAAAAGACGGCGCATCTATACGCTGGTATTTTTTTGAAAGTTCCCTGACAAGTGAGGAAAAACTGACAAAATCTTCTTCCGAAAATTTGAATTTCTCAACAGCTTCTTCACGACTTTCAGACCATACCGCACCTTTTTTAAATAAATCATACAGTTTTGACCCGTCCGAAAGAACCTCAAGTGAATTATCGGAATTGTCATACACACCGTAGAAACCCTCTGTTTTATAGTTTTCGGTTTTTCCGAGATAGAGCGTACCCTCAATATCATCACACATAATAAACATATCTTTGTATATGCTCGGTGCGTGAATATCAATTCTTACCGCATCTTTTCTTTCGGAGAAGTCTGGCATAATTCTTTCGCTTATACCGCTTACTATGAGATCATTATCTTCTATGTATTCCATAGCTTCTTTTACGGAAGTACCCAAGTTTTGTATATTTATTTCTTCGCCCGCCCTTGAACCATCGGGAAATGTTCCGCGTAACTGATAATAACCGTTATCGCCTATCGCAACACGGCGGTTTTTATATAAAATCTTACCGTCCTCTCGCTTTTTATCATCATCTTTGATATTTACAACACGGTTTGTTCTCAATGCTTCGATTATAGAATCTCTTGAATAATTAACGGTTTTATCAAAGAATACCTCACGCAGAAATTTGCCGTATCTGTCAACTATGACATGCGGACATTCCTCGGAAAAACCCTCATTGTTGTTTTCCATTTCAAAAACAGTCTCACCGTTCTCTACAAAATGGTCAACAACGCTCCAAAGTCCGCTTACGCCGTAGTCATAATTGTGAAGAAGTATATCTTCCGTATATTCATTTATAAGATCTTCTTCAATATCTTCATCGGATATATCCGAAATATCCTCTGCCTGTTCGGGCTTTTCAAATTCGCCGTATTCCGCAAAGTTCACAAGTGCCGCACTGGTATCATTATCAAGCACATCAAAAAGAGGGATACCGTTTTCGTACTCATTTTCGGCCTGCATATAAAACAGATCGCCCAGCCTTACAGTTTCGGAGTTTGAATATGCTTCAAGCAGCTTAAAGAAGTGATCGGTATCTGCCGCCATATCGTTTGCAGTATTTATGCTGTCCTTTGTTATTATCGCACTCACAAGCTCCGAGGAACTTTTTCTGTATATAAGTTTCAGTTCATCATCATTTCTGCCGCGGAATATTCTATGGGAAGTATCCTTTTCCGTACTGTCTGCCGCATCGGTTACTGGTTCGCTTTCGGAAACATCTCCTACCTCGATCGGTTCTTCGTAAATCTCCGTTTTGGGTTCATCATATTCATTTCCGAGATATTTCCCATCTCTCATAAGTTTATGCTTATTTATGTTTTGTGTCATTTCAAAAGCGGTGTTTCCGAGCTTTTCAACATAAGACACACCGACGTCACCGGGATAAATGCCTTCAAAAGATGTAACGGTATATTCCTGACCTTTGTATAAATACCTGTCACCGAGCTTTATTTCCGTATTTTCCTTTTCGGGTTCGGGAATGACAAAAGAATCATCTTTGCCTACAAATATACCGTCATTTATAAGGCGTTCTTTCTTTATCGGCATGGTTTCATAAAATTCCTTGCCGCCAAGTGTGCGCTCAAACCTAACCGTAGCTAAAGGACTGCTGTCCGCTGCAATGACTGTTCCGACTTTTCTGTTTATAAAAAACACATCGCCCGGTTCTATGTTACCGGTGGTCTTTTCTGTATCATATCCTTTTTCTTTGGAAGTTTCATTGTAATAATCTTCCCACATTTCATCGGATATATATGTTAAATCACCAAAAGACAGGTTTGCCAGTCTTACATTAAAATCCGTGTCGTTATCGAATATTTCTGCTTTCACAAGAATATCATCAACATATATTCTTATTTCACGGTCGATAAGATCTGCATCGGCCTGAACGGTAAGTTCCTCGCCCGTGGGACTGTCAACCGTGGTATGGGCAAGTCCAATTTCTTTTAAATCGCTGAAATCGTGTGTTTCCGTTGTATCTTCCGTTGAAAATTCTTTGTCGATATATTCCGAGATCAATTCTTTTGCGGTCTTGTATGGATCAATTTTTTCTGCCTTATCCTTTTCGTTTTCGGCAAGCATTTCTTCGCCGATCTTCTCTGCGGTTGCAAGGTCAACTATGTTTTCGGCATTAAGCCTTTCTGCTATTTTTATACAAATTTCCTTATCCTCAACATAAGAAATAGGATATTCACGGTTGCCCGAATAGTCTATGCTGTCCTTATCTCTTAATCTGAACACGGAGTAAAGCATTTCTCCGCCTACGGGGTTTGCCGTGTAGCTCCATTTGCTGTATTTTTGCTGTACTGCTTCCTTTCGTACATTTTCAATTTCCTCTGTATCAAGTATACCGGCCACTTTCATACCGCTGTATTTTATGAAATACAAAGCATCATCGGCAAATACGCCCATTCCCTTTGATACAAGATCGGGACTATTGTTGCGGTAGCCGTTTAAATTTATAATGCCGTTTTCGTTCTTTGAAACATAACGGTTTTTTAATACCTGTCCATCTGTGTCCTTGAGTAATACAGCCTTGCCCGCATTTATCGCATCAACGATCTCTTTTTCGGAACAATTACCGATCATTATTTGCGAACGCAGTCTGTCGAGAACTTTCTCACCCATATTTATTGCAGTCAGATCATCGGTTATATTTTCATTATTCAGCTTATTTACAAGTTCGATGCAGGCTTCCTTGTCCTCGATATGTGTAACAACAAAATTATAAACTTCATCATTATCATCTGCATTTTCGTTTGAAATGTTATAAATAGAGTAATGTTTTTCGCCGCTTTTGGGATCTGCCAATGTTTCGGTATAATGCCACATATCGGGCTTGTCGGCCTGCTGTGCTTTTTCCACAGCTTTTTCGTCAAGGTATTTATCCGTTTCTATAAGATATGCCGCAAGGTCGCCCATATCGTATACTCTTTTGGGATTGAAATCTATCTTCAAGCCCTCAAAAGTTTCGTTCTCATCGTTTAAGATATTGAAGAAATGATCCTCACGAACATCGCCGTTATAGGCAACCAAGACATCAATATCAGAGCCCTTATCCTCAATGCCGCGGCTTCTGCTGCCAGTTACCATAACATCGACAACATCAAGGTCAAGTTCATAGGCATCTACCAGAGTGTCTACGATATTTTTGAGGTGAAATTCAAGACTTTCAAGAGAGGTCCTTTCTATCGGGTGGAATTTCTCGGCGGTCTTTGCCTTAAATTCATCGACTTTCGATTTTGCAAGTTCTTCGTACTTTTTATCCTCGGAATTTACAAGAAGTTCATTCCAGTCCTTGACCTCTGTTCCTATCTGTTCAAGCTGCTTGTACCTGTAATCATCTGTTATATCCAAAGGTAAAGTGCCGTATTTTTCTGCCATTTTCTCTTTGAAGTTTCTGCCGGCTTCGTCATTATCCGCGGCGATATAGGCATTTTCATAAGGAATCTTATATCTGTCAAGCATAGTGTTGACTACCTTATCCTTTAAACCGCCCATAGATACAAGCAATGCCGCATCTTTCGGGTTTAAGGCAAAATAACTTATCGCATCTATCGCCGATTCAAAGAAAATAGCTTTTTTCGGCTTTTCCTTGCCCGTTGTGCTGAAAGCAAAACCCGAACCGTCACGCTCGGTTATCCTCTTGAATTTTGCACCCGATGTTCCCGTCAGTTCTGCACCCGATACTTTTCCGTCTGCGCCCCTTATATTAAATACCGCATTGCCCCGCTCGTCTTGTGAGATCGCACCGAGTTCTATCATTTTTCGCACAAGACCTTCGCTTATACCTCTTGTTTTCGTTAGATATTCAACTACCTTTTCGGCATCATCTACAAGGGAATATAAATATACCTTATGCGGCTTTTCTTCTTCGGGAGCTTTTCCCTTTACCACGGCAGGGCTCGGAGATATTTCGTTATTACCTTTGAACTGCGAATATCCGTTGAAATTAAGCAAGTCACCGACTGCCGTTTTGAAGTCCATACCGAGATAATTTATTGCAAAGTTAAGGGCATTGCCGTACATCTGCTGACTGTTCCAGTAGAATTTACTGCCGTTTATACGCATACTGTCGTGTTCTTCAAGTGTATATTCATTTGAACCGACACGCTTTGTCTTTATGCCTTTGCTTGCAAGATAGTCAACGATATTTGTTTCCTTTGCAATTCTTATCTGTTCATCATTGAAAAAGCCGCGAAGTTCCTTAACGACTGCATCGGCAATACTATCGGCTCTTTCTTTATCTTCGCCGCTGACTGTAAGAGTCGTGGTATCACCGTTTATCTTTCCGCTGTACTTTATTCCGTTTTCGGCAAGTTTATCGGCAATAGCAAGTGCTGTTTCAGTATCTTTCTTTATATAAGATTTATTCTTTATAAAACGATAGGGGATAGTGCCGATTATATCCTCGGAATCAGAAAAGGCAGAAGATCGCTCTCCTGCCTTTTCGTTTATGCGTATATCAGCTCGTTGTATATTATCTCGTGGACTCTGTTCTTTATTCCGCTGCGTCTCGCCGCCCATTCCATGTGGTCTTTCTTCTTCAGTTCGGCGTTCACTCCCTCCGCTTCGCTCATCTGCTCCAGAAGTGTCTCCGACATTTCTTCCGCTTTCCTGTCCACCGATACCAGATGCGCCCACAGACCGTCCATCACCAGTTCTTCGTACATCACGGGTCTGTTCTCTTTCAGATAATTCAAGCGGCGTTTCCCCCACATCCCCATTTCGTATTCCTCCTGCGGTTCGGGTGCTATTTGTGGTATGTATGTCATCGTTTCCGTATCGAGCAGATATGTCATTCCCGCTTCTTCCTTCGTTTCGGGCAGCCATGCTTGTGCCTGTTCGCTGTATACTTCCGTGATTCCATCTGTTATCCTTGTTTTCAAGTCTTTCTTCATAATGCTGTTCCTCCTTGTTTAAAGTCTTTTCATAGGCTTTTACCTGTGCTTCGATTTCACGCAGTATGGTGCTTGAAATGCCGTTCACCGCCTTACCGAGCATAATTATAAGGCTTCTTGTGTTGAAATCGCCTATATACTTATGATCTTCCGCATTGAAATCGGGGTCAAGACCGCATCTTTTTTCGATAGCGTATTTTGCACTTGCTTTGACAATTTCTCTGAACCTTAAAGAGATATTGTCACGGTCAAGTCCGTCAATCAGGCTGTCTTTGCGGTTTTGAAAAATATCGTTGATATATTTGTCGGCTGTATTTTTGAGTATCTCCTCAATTCGTGCCGAGATATATCCGTCAAGACTGCCTTTGCCA
>JAFUAF010000050.1 GCA_017460805.1 Bacillota bacterium
AGTCCACACAAAACATTAAACCACTCAATGGAGTTGTTTCTCCGTTTTTTTGTCTTTTTCCTGTGCTGACCGATCTTTCGACCTCGCGTACCTTGTCCCACAATTCCTGTGATATTATCGGCTCGTGTGTATTTTCTATAACAACCATATCTTCGGGGTCATTTTTCAGTATTTTATGGTTTTTATATGATACAGTAGTCGTTTTTAACTGCACAAGATGTCCGAGATAGATAGGGTTTTTCAACATTACCCTTAATACCGATGGCGACCATAAATGCATTGTCTTTTTGGGATTGACCTTTCCGATTTTCTGATACTTATAATCGGTAGGTGTGGGGACCTTTTCCTCATTAAGCGTACTGCATATATGATGTGGGCTGATACCCCTTGCTCTCATTTCAAAAATGCGCTTGACAATTTTAGCAGCACAAGGGTCAATGACAGGTAAGCGGTTTGGCTCTGCTCCTTTTTCGTAACCATAGGCAGCAAAAGTGCATTTGTACTTTCCCGCTTTTGCGTTAGCCGCAATTACCGCCTTTATTTTCTTGCTTGTAGAAGATGCGTGCCATTCGTTGAAAAGGTTGATTATAGGCATCATATCCATTGCCGTACTGTCCTTATTTGCCGTATCCACGTTGTCATTTAAAGCAATAAAACGGATATTGTGCATAGGGAAAATATAATCAATGTATCTGCCGACCTCGATATAGTTTCTTCCAAAACGGCTTAAATCTTTAACGATAATAAGATTTATTTTTCCCGTCTGGGCATCGTTAAGTAAACGCTGTACGCCCGGTCTTTCAAAACTTGTACCGGAGAAACCATCGTCAACGTATGTGTCAACCAAGTTCCAACCTTGCTCTTTTATATATTTTGTGAGTATAAGTTTCTGATTTTCTATCGATAGGGACTCGCCCGCTCTCATATCTTCCTGTGATAAACGAACATAGATCCCTGCGTTATATATTGTCTGCTTTGCCATTATTTGTCTCCTTTCATTCTGTAAACAAAGCAGCCAATATCGACAATTTCAGTATACATGATTTTGCCGATATTGACAAGTGCTTATTTTAATTTTCAGCTTGCGTTTAACATTTCCGACATAGCTTTTTTATAAGCCATATCATACAGAGTTTTGTTTAAATCCTTTGTGCCGACAAAATGACTTTTTACAATAAACTTCTTGCCGTTTATATAATATTCTGCTGTTCTTGTCGGGCATTCCTTGAATTTTTCGTTTAATTCTTTAAGTGTGTTTTTTCTCATTAAATCCCTCCCATTATTTTTTGTTTGTTTTGTTTTCGTATCTCTCGGAAATAATGTGGCACAAAAGCATTCATCACCGAATACCATATCCCCCTTGCCGATATTTCCCGAAATAATTTTTACAAGTTTATTTTATCTCTCGCCCCCTTAAAAGTCATTGTTTGGGTTTTGCATAGAAATTGCGTAATTTTTCCGAAAAAAAATCCGTTTTGTGTTCTGAAAAATTTTCGGCATAATTAACCCCTCCATATATACGTCAAAAAAGGGGCATTTTGCGGAGTGGTTTTCCGAAAATTTATTAAAAAAATTTTATTATCCGTAAAAAAAATAAGCCGAAAATAAAAGTGCCGCCCCTGTGCGCCGACCCGACATAGCTTGTTGACTATGTCGATCGGCTGGGCGGCGTTTTTGTTTAATTTTAGTGCTAATTTATGGGGCGAAAAAATATTTAAGTCTTGATATTTATGACAGTATTCCACGAAGAATTGTAATAGCTTGTTTTTTCAAAACTGTGCATTGAAAAATTGACTGAATGATAAAAAAATAAATGACAAAAAAGTGAAAAAAATCCCTTACGAAAATATTTTTACAAAACCGTAAGAAATGCCGATTTTTAAAGGTCTGATCCCAAAGTTTGGAACCATAGCACAAGGCTTGACGTTTGGGATTTTCGCCACGTTAAAAACGTAATTGGCAAAAATTGACCCCAAAAGGCAAGCCTTGCGCCGGTTCTTAGATTTTCAATCTAAAACTTGATTGGGAGCGCACCCCAAACCCCGATGTTTTCCTGCGGAAAAATTTTGTTGAAAATCTCATTTACTACATAGCAAGTATGGACATAAGCAACCAAAAACGTCATTCCTCCGAATGTCATTTTTAAGTTTTGTGTCCTGTAAAAATTTTATTGCTTTTATAGCAGCAAAGGTATATAATATAATCAAGAAACAAATGAGAGTTGGTGATACAGATGTGTTCAGCGGAACAAAATCGCCGCAAGGCAGAGGAAGCATTAAAGAAACTCCGCCCCATAGATGATAATTTTTTCAGAGAATTATTCAGAGATAATATTGAATTGACGGAATTTGTCCTGCGTATTCTTATGGATAAGCCCGACTTGAAAGTTACCGAACAGGAAACGCAGTACGATTTAAAAAGGCTGTTGGGCGCAAGGTCTATTTGTCTTGATGTAAAAGCTACCGATGCAGACGGTCGGAAAATAAATATCGAAGTACAGAGAAGTACGGCGGGCGCAGAACCACACCGCGCAAGATACCACTTATCCGCCCTTGATGTTGAACATCTTGACGCAAAACAGGATTTTTCAAAACTTCCCGACACATACATAATTTTTATAACCGAAACGGATATTTTCGGCGCAAATGAAGCCGTATATCCGATAGAACGCATAAATACCAAAACTAATAAATTTTTTAATGACGGAGAGCATATTATATACATAAATGCCTCGTACAAAGACGATACAACACCACTGGGGAAATTATTGCACGATTTTCTGTGCAGCGATCCCGATGAAATGAAAACGCCCGAATTGGCGGAAAGAACACGCATCTTTAAAGAAACACCGAAAGGAGTGAGCTATATGTGTGAAATAATAGAAAAATTACAGGAAGAAAGCGCACTTGAAAAGTCAAGAGAAATTGCCTTAAATCTTTTAAATGCAGGTCAAACCATAACTTTTGTTGCAGCTATGACAAAATTGTCATTTGATATTGTAAAACAGCTTGCTGTAGATAACAACATTGCCTATACCATTTAATCCAATAATGCCGCCTTTCCGTAACAGATCGGCGGCAACGTTATTATTCAATGTTCTTTTTCAGCCTTACATCTTCTGTTTCTGTCATCTACCAACATATCAACGGCACTTATCTTTGCAGATATTCCCTCATACTTGCCGTTTATTATCATTTGCCTTAATTCTTCAATTCCCGTTGTTATCCGGTGTTCAATACCTTCAAGTGCGGGAGATGAAACAGGATCACTGTATTTTATTTTTTCAGCCAATTTTTCAAGCTGCTTTTTTGCATCCTTATCTGTGCAGGCTGAAACAAGGCTGTCAGCGTTAAGTCTGAAAGTTTTGACCTGCTGTATTTTCTGCTCGATTTTTGTATCGACATTTTCCACTATATCTCTCGCGTTATCTGCCGCAATAGTACCTATCAATACCGCCGCAAGCAGAAGAATACTTACAACCGCCGCTATCCAAGCGGGAGTAACAACAACCTTGTTCAAAACAAATATCAAAAGAGAAAATATAAGCTGTGTTATTGTATAAATATAGCTTATTCTTAAAATCGGAAATCCGTATATTTTTGAAGTAAGGTTTTCTCTTTTGTCAAAAGCATAGTTTGTTATGAAATATCCCAAAACTATGGAAATTTCTGCAAATACAAACGCTGTCCATACCGCAGCGGTTCTTGTAAAAGGTATTACGAAAAACAACAATGTAAATACGGCAAGAACAATACCATAGACCAAAATTATTGAATTTTTCTGTTTGCCTGTCATTATTTGTCACCTCGCTTTTTGCCGCACTCGGGGCAGAATTTGCTTGTTATATCTTTTGCGCCGCACTCACAGTTCCAAGTGCTTGGCTTTTCGGGGCGTTTCGCACCGCAGTCGGGACAAAACTTACTTGTAATATTTTTTGCACCACAAACCGCACAATCCCAAGTATCTGCTTTTTCGGGGCGTTTTGCACCACAATCGGGACAGAAATTGCTTGCGATATTTTTTGCACCGCAAGCTGTACAATCCCAAGTATCCGCTTTTTCGGGTTTCTTTGCCCCGCAGTTAGGACAGAAATTGCTTGTTATGCCTTTTGTTCCACATTCCGAACATTCCCATCCATCGGGAACATTGCCCGCAACGATATTTCCAAAGCCTGCTCCGACTTGTGAAGTATTTTCCATAATAGGGTTAAGGGCTTCCTTGGTCATACCAATAACGCCGCCCATTGCGCCCAAAGTTACGCCAAGTCCCGCAATATCGCCGAGCCCGCCGCCCGAACCTCCGCCTGTTATACCGTTTTGCATAGCTTCCAGTCCGACCTGTCTTGCAGTTTCCTGCTGATATGTATAACCTTTCATCTTCATTTCTTCGGCTTCGGCTTTTGCCTGCATTTTGTATGCTTCGGCTTCTGCCTGCGCCTTTATTTTCAACGCCTCTGCTTCGCCCTGCGCACCAACCATTTTCAGTTGTGCGGCGGTTTGTGCTTCGAGCAGCTTTCTTCCCTGTGCCGCTTCCGCCTCGGCGCGTCTTACTTCTTCCTCACGCACTTTTAAGGTCTTGTCTGCAAACTGCTGTTTAAGCCGCTTGAAATTCGGGTCGTCATCGGGTGTCATAATGCTTGTTATGTAAAATTCGGGCATTACAAGACCGTAATCGTCAAGTGTTTCATTTATGACTTCCCTCATATGCTCCGAAAGCACATCAAGGTATGAATCAATTTCAAGGATATTTATATTTTGCTCCTTGATAACTCTTGCAAGGTTGGATTTTACTCTGTTCATAACAAGAGCTTTGAATTTGCCTGTTTTGTATGAAACGCCCTCGCCGAGCATTTCGCCCTGTGTAAGTGAATCGGTCGTTCCTACAAGTTTAAGTACCAGCTTGCGTGAATTGTTTACACGCAAATTAAAATTGCCGCACGCACCTATCTCAATATGCAGTCCCGATGCGGGGTCAAACAAACGCACTTTGCTGTCAGTACCCCATTTTATGCCCATTTGGGTAGTAAGATTTATAAAATAAACTTCCGAATGAAAAACGCTTTCTCCGCCCGTAGGTATTTTGTAAACCTCACTTAAAATGGGAATATTCTGCGTTTCAAGCGTATATCTTCCCGACCCGAACAAGTCAAGCGCGCGCCCATCGTTGAAAAATAACGCTTCCTGCGATTCGTGTACAATAAGCTGTGAACCCATATTGAAATCCTCAATGGGGTGCTTCCACACGAATACATCATTGCCGCCCTCATACTTTATAACACTTATAAGTTCTTTTTTTTCATCGATTTCTTTTCCCTCTAATCCAATCATTGGCTATTCTCCTTTTTTTATTCAATAAATAAACTTAAGAACATCGCTATCAAAGCAATAATTATTACAGAGATTATGCCGATAGTCCCGCCACCATTACTATAGACAATTACCGATATAACAACAGTAGCAACAATTGCGCATCCACATCCTGAAGCTTCCTTTTCTTCGTAGAATGTAGTAATAATAAAAAAAACAAATTTTAATATTTGCGAACCTATTACACCTAAAATAATTGAGGCAACAATATCCTGCTTTGCAACGAAATATAGAATAATAGTTAAAATAATAATTGCTATCGGAGTCTTAAACGATTTAATCGTTTTAAATACCTTATCTCCAATTTTATTTATTTCGGCATACTTTATTCTCGACTTTGAATCTCTATATTCCTTTATCTCGCTAAATATTTCAATAGCAGCATCATAATCCGATTTTGCCAGCGCTTCTTCTGCTTCTTCATAACGCTTTTTTTTGTGTTTTTCTTCAGCTTGTTTAGCTTTATTTTCACTTTCTATCGCAGCTTCTTGTGACAAAGCTTCTATTTTTTGAATACAATTATTTTTTTGTTCTTCTATATCTTTAAAGTTTTTATCAATATTTTTAGCTATTTTCAACGCTTCGTTATAAAGGTCAATTGCTTCTATAGCTGATTCACAATGTTCAGCTTTCTTAATTTTAATAATTACATCTTTATATTTTTTTTCGTATTCTATATTTTTATCCAACGCAATACATTTTTTTAATAAATCAGATGTGTCTTTGAATCCTTCAATTTTCATTAGCAATTCGCTAACCTCAACACAATCCGATTTTGTTTTTGCATTATCTAATAATTCTACAGCTTTTTTATAGATACATTCTGCTGCCAAATAATCGCATTCTTCTGCCTGTGCTTCAGAATCTCGGTATTTTGGAATCTGAAGGAACATTTTTTTTGCTTTTAAATATATTTCGCGTTGTCTTGTTTCGGTTTGACCATCTGTATCATTTTTATAATATATTGCAGTATTATATACTGCTTGTTTATTATACTCTTTAACTTTTGATATAAACTCCTTATCACCAAATTTCAAAATCTTCCTATAATTCTTATTATCTGTAAGTATATTTCTTCCTTTATCAAAATCATTTTCAGTTTTATAGTTTAAGTCAATCATCAGCTTACCGAAATAAGCTCTTGCTTCTTCGGCGTCTTCATCAAGAATTCTCTCAAAAAATTTATTTGCTTCTTCGATGTTACCTGCTTCTAATGAAAGCATACCTCGCTTAAGCAAATTATCGATTTTAGGGTTTATTGATGTCTCTTGTGCAGAATTTTTTGAAAGCACTTCTTCCTCATCATTGTGCAAAATTTTTTTTATTCCCCTAATTAAATCCTGCATAAAGCCAAGTTTGCTCATATCCTGCGCTTGGAACATAGACAGCGCATCGGGCAAATCGTAAGGATCCATATCACGGTAGGCGGGAATTATTATTTTATTCTTATCCTGTTTCATAAGTGCAAGGAAGCGGCTCCACTCGTTTTTAAGCCAAACTGCATTATAATATTCGGGTTTTGTGCCTACAACCACCATAACTTTTGCGCTGTTAAGTGCCGCAAAAATATAGGGTTCGTACTGTGTACCCAGCTTGCCCTCCAGCGTTATTCTTGAAAAGAAAACCTTAAACTCTGATTCGGTAAGCTGATAATACAAGTCCTGCGCAAGCACGCTGTCCTGTGTTCTGTTGCCGAGTTCATCGGTTTCCTTGTAACAGATAAAAATATCAAAAGGCTTTTCGTTTTTTGCAATGCGCAAAATACCCTTTTGAATATCGCTTATTACCTTTGCTTCATCCTCGTATACGGAACGCGCAACGGAATCGGCTCTTTCAACAGCTTGCTTATAATTCACATCATCAAAAATACTTTCATAAGATGTTCTATGGCAAGTGGGTATTTTACGGTATGTAAGCGGATCATCAACATACTCGATACCGTATTTGCACAGCACAAGACCCCAATAAGCCTCCGATTCATCTGGAAATTCATTTATAAGCTGCTCATATACGGTTATTGCTCTGTCAAACTCATTTGCACGCCTTAATTGCGTGGCACGGTTGAATAAATTTGTTTTCTTTTCATCGTCTGCCGAGGGGATAGTCTGTGTAGTGCCGCAAAATTCACACTCACAAACGGTCATACCCTGTTGAATATCCAAATCTCCACCGCACATTTTACATTTAAAAATAGTCATATCATTCACCCCTTAACAAGAAATATGTAAATACAATATACTGTTACACATTATCCTCCAAATATAGCAGCAATAATAAAAAGAATAAAGATTGTTATAAGTAATGTAGGTCCAAATCCTAATTTACCTAAAAAACCTACAATTATAAAAACTATAATAAATAGACCTATTACACAACCACAACCTTCGCTGTCTTCGTATTTATCTCTGGTAAATAATTTCGAAATCAGTAAAAAAGCCAATGCCAATACGGTAATTATTGCACTTATCTTTAGAGATTTAAATATTTCGATTTTAAGATATATAGCACCAATTGAAAAAGATGCTAAAATCAATAGTACAAGTATTATTTTATCTTTATGTTTTTCGAATGTAGCTTTTCTTCTAATCGATGCTATCTGCGCTTCGCAAATTTTAAGTTCTTGTTTTGAGTTTTTATATTCGTATATTTCTCTGAAAATTTCACTAGCTTTAACATAATCTTTATGTTTTAATGCATTTTCGGCTATTTGGTATTGGTTTTCTTTTCGACTTGCTTCAGCTTCAGCTTCGGCTTGTGCTTTTTCTAAAGACGCTGCCTCTGAAAGAACACCTATTTTTTGAACGCATATATCTCGATAAGATTCAATGTCTTTATAACCGTCAACAACACCTTGTTCGATAATACTAAAGGCTTCATTGTATAAATTCAATGCTCCTGTAGCCGTCTGTTTTTTTTCAGCCTTATTAATTGTTTGTATTATAGAATTATATATTCTTTCCTTTTCGATATTCTTTTCTATTTCGGCTAATTCTTCTATTAAATTGTCAACATCTTTAAAACCTTTTATCTGCATCAATAAAAAATTGGCATTATTACAGTCATTACTGTTTTTTGCCTTTTTCATTAAGTTTACAGCTTCTTGATATATACATTCCGAGGCTAAAAAATCACATTCGTCAGCCTGTTCTTTAGAGTCTTTATAATACTGAATCTCAAGGAATAATTTTTTCGCTTTAAATAATTGATCACGTTGATCTAACGAACCAAGTCCTTTTATATCATTTTTATATGACAAAGCTTTATTATAAACAGATAATGCGTTGTATTCCTTTACTTTTGTTACAAAATCAGTATCGCCAAACTTTAAAATATTATTATAGTTTTTATTATCTGTAAATGAAACTGTTCCTGTATTGAAATCATTTTCAGTTTTATAATTTAAATCTATCATCAATTTGCCTAAATAAGCTCTTGCTTCTTCGGCGTTCTCATCCAAAACTCTCTCAAAAAAAATATTTGCTTCTTGTGTATTACCCTCTTCCAAAGAGAACATACCTCTTTTAAGCAAATTATTGATTTTAGAATTAACGGATACTGGTTCTCGAATAGTTTTTGTAGTAACTTTTTCTTCTTCATCCTTGTGCAAAATTTTTTTTATTCCCCTAATTAGATCCTGCATAAAGCCAAGTTTACTCATATCCTGCGATTGGAACATAGACAGCGCATCGGGCAGGTCGTATGGATCCATATCACGATAGGCGGGAATTATTATTTTATTCTTATCCTGCTTCATAAGTGCAAGAAAACGGCTCCACTCGTTTTTTAGCCAAACTGCATTGTAATATTCGGGTTTTGTGCCGACAACTACCATAACTTTCGCACTGTTCAGAGCCGCAAAAATATAGGGTTCGTATTGTGTGCCCAGCTTTCCCTCCAGCGTTATTTTGGAAAAGAAAACCTTAAAACCCGATTCGGTAAGCTGATAATACAAGTCCTGCGCAAGCACGCTGTCCTGTGTTCTGTTGCCGAGTTCATCGGTTTCCTTGTAGCAGATAAAAATATCAAAAGGCTTTTCGTTCTTTGCAATGCGCAGAATACCCTTTTGAATATCGCTTATCACCTTTGCTTCATCCTCATATACGGAACAAGCAACAGGGTCGGCTTTTTCAATAGCTTGCTTATAATTCACATCATCAAAAATGCTTTCATAAGATGTTCTGTGGCAAGTAGGTATTTTGCGATATGTAAGAGGATCATCAACATATTCGATACCGTATTTACACAGCACAAGACCCCAATAAGCCTCTGCTTCATCGGGAAACTCATTTATAAGCTGCTCATATACGGAAATTGCCCTGTCAAACTCATTTGCACGCCTTAACTGCGTGGCGCGATTGAATAAATTTGTTTTCTTCTCGTCATCCGCCGAGGGGATAGTCTGTGTAGTGCCGCAAAATTCACACTCGCAAACGGTCATACCCTGCTGTATATTCAAATCTCCGCCGCACATTTTACATTTAAAAATAGCCATATTCAAAACTCCTTTGCAGAATAGTTAAATGTCAATCTCGTTGATTTAGTATACATTTTGAAAGTGCTTATTTTACGCTTGATTATTCGACAAAATGACTTTTTTATATTGACAATTCAACAAAAACAGTAGTACAATATAAGAAAAGATTGTTAATTTTTCAGTCGTTGAAAATCTATACTTTATCGGAAAAATTGTACATATTTTATCAATCTTGTTTTATATACTGTTTGCCGCTTATTTCTTCCGCTTCCCGCAATATTCTGTAAAATGTGCTTTCTCCACAGCCGATAAGCTGTTTTGCTTCCGCTTTTGTTATTTCCTTTTGACGATATTTCTTGTAAATATGTATGTAATTCTCGCTGTAAAAATATTTTGGTTTGCCGAATTTCACACCTCGAACTTTTGCCGCCGCAATACCCTCCGCCTGACGTTGACGGATATTTAAACGCTCGTTTTCAGCCACATAACTCAAGAGTTGGAGAACGATGTCCGAGATGAGCGTCCCTATCAAATCCTTATGTAAAGTAGTGTCCAAAAGACCGCCCATATCCAAAACAACAATATCTGCACCTATCTCCTGTGTTATATACTGCCATTGCTTTATAACATCCTTGTAACTGCGCCCAAGCCTGTCAATGCTCTTGATAACTAAAATATCGCCCTTTTTAAGCCGTTTAAGCATACGCTTGTAATTTTCTCTTTCAAAGTCCTTGCCGCTTTGGTGATCGCTGTATATTCGTGACTTCGGCACACCGTACTCCGTTAAAGCTATTATCTGCCTGTCATCATTCTGCTGTACAGACGAAACGCGCGCATAACCTATATAATGTTTATCCATATTTTTTACCCCTTTTCGCCCCGATATTTCGGGTTATTCTGATACTATACCCATTTTACAATATAAAAGTACGCCTAACGTCAAAAAACTTTTTCCAAGCCGAGAATTAGGGGCGAAACAAACAATCCCGAACATTCAAACCGCATAACAAGCAGTATTTATATTTTGGGATTTTATTGGAAAAATCATTTTACCGAAGCTTGCTTCGGTCACAATGGGTGGTTCGAAGGAGGGCAACGCCCACCTCGCAAGCTCCGAAGTGAACGCATTTGGCGTTCACTTTGGGGAGCTTGCCATACCACCGACACAAATTTTACTTGTAAAAAAGTGGCTGACCACCTATGCACGATATTGTAAAGGCAATATTGCGCTTGTGTCGGCGGTATGTGAAATGGGCAGAGAAAATGTTATTTTGTACAGAAGAATATCGCAAGACAAAAATATCGTCTTTGCGGAACACTTCAACGCCCATTTCCAAAACGGCTGGAATGGAGAGAATATCTCTCCGAAAAATTCTCTGCCGCAAAAAAATGTCCAATTTTGGGCGCATAAAAATCGGACAAACAAAAATGCACCTGCGATCACTATAAAAGTATAGTTCTCACAAGTGCAATTTCTCTTGTAACATATTTGATTGTATGATATAATTCCATTATAAACTGATATTGCAAAAATGTCGATATTAGGCTGCTTCTGTGGTGTGCCGATATGAAACATTTAACTCGCTGAATGTATACGCCGAAGTAAGTGCCGCAAAAACACATACAGAACTCAGTCGTATCGAAGAAAAATTTGTTCAACTAAGTCCGATATGCTGACACAAAATTGACACGAATTTATTCCGTATTTACGGTAATTTATGAAAGAATACGTCAGAATTCAGTTTATCGTGAAATGCTGAAAACCGCCTTTTGACAAGCTTTGAGAAGTTATGCCAAAGGCGGTTGAAAACACATATACAAATTCCAATTTGACTGTCCAATAAAAAAGTAAAACTCAAAAAATAATTTTTACCCTACATTATATTGAAATCCGCGCCGTAATTTGCTATACTGTAATTATAAGAATTTCCAAAAGGCATTAAGGAGGTACAATATGTCAGTTTTACGCGCATTCAAGGGTTATCGTCCCACAAAGGAACTTTGTTCCAAAGTCGCCGCACTGCCCTATGACGTTATGTCATCGGCAGAAGCACGCGAAATGGTAAAGGGCGACCCCTATTCATTTTTACACGTTGACAGGGCGGAGATAGACCTTGACCCGTCCGTTGATATCTACAGCCCCGAGGTATACCAAAAGGCGGCGGACAACCTTAAAAAGATGATAGACGACGGCATATACATCCATGACGAAAAGCCGTGTATGTATATCTACCGCCTTACAATGGACGGCAGAAGCCAGACGGGACTTGTTGCCTGCGCATCCATTGACGAATATATAGAAAACAAGATAAAAAAGCACGAGCTTACACGCGAGGACAAGGAGCAGGACAGAATTCGTCACGTTGACACCTGCAACGCAAACACAGGCCCGATCTTCCTTACCTACCGTGCAAAGGACGATATTGACGCGCTTATTGCAAAGGAGACCGCAAAAGAACCCGTTTACGATTTTGTTTCCGAGGACGGCGTAGGCCACACGGTATGGGTAATAGACGATGCGGACACCATTTCTTCACTTGAAGCGGCTTTTGCAAAAGTTCCCTCACTTTATATCGCAGACGGCCACCACAGAAACGCTTCGGCGGTAAAGGTGGGCTTAAAGCGCCGCGGCGAGGGCGAATACGACAAAAATGCGGAGTTCAACTTCTATCTTGCGGTCGCACTCCCCGACAACCAGCTTAAGATAATGGACTACAACCGTGTTGTAAAAGATCTGAACGGCAGAACAAAGGAGCAGTTCCTTGAAGATATATCAAAGGACTTCGAGGTAAGAAAATCGGCCGACGGCAAGCCACAAAAAGCGCTTGATTTCGGTATGTACCTTGACGGCGAGTGGTATATGCTCACGGCAAAGGCGGGCAGTTTTGACTCGTCCGACCCCGTTTTAAGCCTTGATGTTTCTATTTTGCAGAACAATCTGCTTGCGCCCGTGCTTGGCATAGGCGACCCGCGCACCGACAACAGAATTGCCTTTGTAGGCGGCATACGCGGCCTTAAAGAGCTTGTGAGCCTTGTTGACAGCGGCAAAATGGCTGTTGCCTTTGCAATGTACCCCACAAGCATAGAACAGCTGATGGATATTGCGGATGCGGGCAAGATAATGCCGCCGAAATCCACATGGTTTGAACCTAAGTTAAGAAGCGGCATCTTTATTCACGAATTGAGCTGATAATATGAAATTTATACACACGGCGGATATTCACCTTGGCTCCTCTATGGAGTCAAGGCTTCCGCATGACAAAGCGGCAAAAAGAGCGGCGGAGCTTAGACACACTTTTGAAAGCATGACCGACTACGCAAAAGAACACGACATTCACCTTATTTTGCTTGCGGGCGATGTTTTTGACAGCGACAGGCCTGCGCTTGCGGACAAACAGCGGTTTTACGATGTTGTGAAAAACTGCCCCGATATCGACTTTCTGTATCTGCGCGGCAACCACGACAGCGAAACTTCCTACACCGAGACCGACATCCCGAATTTAAAGACGTTTTCGGATAAAATTTCATTCTATGAGTACGGGAACGCGCGGTTTTACGGGCTGGAGCTGACAAGTGACAACAGCATGGATTTTTATGACACGCTTGATTTTTCGCCGACATATAAAAATATATTTATGCTTCACGGTCAGACAGGCTCTTCCAAAGGGGAGGGTCTTATTTGTCTGCCCGCTTTAAGGGATAAAAATATCGACTACCTTGCTTTGGGGCATATACATACCTACAGATGCGAAAAACTTGACGGCAGGGGGCTTTATGCCTACAGCGGCTGTCTTGAGGGGCGCGGTTTTGACGAAACGGGCGAAAAAGGCTTTGTTACTGTCGATACCGATCATATCGACCCGATCTTTATACCCTTTGCCCGCCGCACCATACACGAGATAAAAGTTGATATAACGGGCGCAAAAAGCGTTTTTCATGCCTTGCAGACGGCAAAAAGCAGGATAGATATCCCCAAAGAGGATATGCTGAGGATCATTTTTGAGGGCGAAACGGACTGTGACACCGACACCCTTTTGGATGATGCGTATTCGGAGTTTTCGGGCTATTTTTGCACAAGTATAAAAAACAAGTCGCTGCGCCGCATAGATGCCGACGAGTACAAAGACGAAGTTTCCCTGCGCGGGGAATTTGTGCGATGCGTGCTTGCAAGCCCCGACTATGACGATGCCGACAAAAGCCGCATAATAACGCTTGGGCTTAACGCACTTGACGGAAGGGAGCTGAGGATTTGAGGATAGTACATTGTGACATAGAAAATTTCGGCATTCTTTCCGACAAACATTATGACTTTGAAAACGGCCTTACCTCTTTTTGCCGTGAAAACGGCGAGGGAAAGACGACCCTTGCCGCCTTTTTAAAGGCCATGCTCTACGGTCTGCCGGGCGACAGAAGCGGCGGCGTTTTCAACGACAGACGGCATTATGCGCCCTTTAACAACGGCAAATTCGGCGGCAGTCTTAAAATAGAAAAAGACGGCAGGATATACACCGTGACCCGCACTTTCGGCGAAAAAAGTGCGTCGAAGGACGAAACACATCTTTTTATCGGCACAGACGAACAGCCCCTGCCCGAAAATATCGGCATTTTCTTTTTCGGACTGAACAAGGAAAGCTTTGAGCGCACGGTCTTTATCGGTGCCGAAGACATAGAGATAAGCACTACCTCGGACATCAGCGCCAAGCTGTCGGGCTATGTGGACAATTCGGCCGTAAGCTATGACAAGGCATTAAAGACCCTTACCGATGCAAGAAAAGGCATAAAAGGCGAGCGAAAAAGTCAAAAACCCATACTTTCACAGCTTGACAGAAAAATGAATGAACTGAAAAGCGAAATTGATGCGGAGGCCGAAAACTACGCAGGATTGGACGGCGACTACACCAAAAGAAATGACCTTGCGCAAGAGATAAAAAAGAACGAAAAGGAGCTTTCCCGCCTTAATGAGATACGTTTTGTGCTTGGGTATTGGGAGCATTACGACACGATTTTAAAAAATGCCGGGGAAGCCGAAAAAGGGCTTTTGCTTATAAATCAAAAATACCCGAAAGGCCTGCCCGAAGTACAGGAGATAAGCCGTCTTGACAAGTCGGCGCAAAAAATAAGCGAGCTAAACACAACGCTTAAAATGTCGGTTTTTAAAAATGCGGACGAGTTGGAAAGGCTTGAAAACATCTTTAAAAACGGCATACCGACCGAAGAAGAGATAGCAGCGGCAGAGAGCGCACTTGAAGAAATGCGTTCCGTAACCGCAAAAATACAGGCTGCGGAAGAAAAGTCCCCTACACCGCACCAACAGGAGCTTATAAGCCGATTTGCAGGCAAAGAGCCGAGCGATGCGCTTATCGAAAAAGCGGACGGCTATGTTTCCGAAGCAGCAAGAAAGCGCAGGGAACTGGACGAACTCTCGGATTTGAGCGAAACGCAGACCTCCTTCTCTATCCCGCTTGTTTTGGGCATAATTTTTGTAATTGCGGGACTTGCTTTGGCTCTGCTTTGGAATATTGCAGTCGGTATCGCAATTATGGTTATAGGCTCTGCAATACTTGTCGTCGCCCTTTTAAAAAGCGGCAGGAAAGCCGATAACTCCGCGCAAAAAGCCGCTTTGAAAGCAGGGATAGGCGAATGTGAGGACTCTTTGAACGAAATTCTTGTGCCCTACGGATATTTTTCAAAAAACGGTGTGACTGCCGCCCTTGCGGAGTTTAAAAACGATTTTAAGGAGTACAGGGATCTGATTTTACAGCGGGAAGACAGCGAGAAGAAAATCGGCGATATGAAAAAGCGATATGCCGAGTGCAAAAACGTGCATGACAATTTTTTCAGCCCGTTTTCGGCTGAATTTGAAGATATTCACGCTTTGAAGCAGAGCATAAAAACGCTCGGAAATTTAAGGGATGAGAAAAAAGACCGCGAAGAAGAATGTAAAAAACTGCGCACGGAATTAACGGCGCAAAGAGCTTCTTTCGATGATATAATAAAAAAATACGGCCTAAATGCAGACGAGGATGATTTTATAAACAAACTGGAGCGTGACAGGCAGAATTTTGACACATTTTCCGGCACCGCAAAAAAAGCACGGGAACAGGCGGAAGAATACAAAGCCGACAAACATCTTGAAGTGCGCCCGACAGAGCCTGCGAACGAAAGCATGGTGCAGGCACTTGGCGAAAAGCTTTACGCCGACAGGCAGGCACTTGCAAGGCTTGACGAGACCATAAAGCAAAAGGAAGAGTCTATACAGCAAGTGAACGAGAAAAATGCCGAGCTTTTGCAGCTGAAAGATGAGTATGACGAGTATGCCAAAAAGCACAGGCTCATTCATGCCGCGGAAAACTTTCTGATACAGGCGGAACAGCAGCTTCGCGACAAGTATGTCGGTCCCGTGGAAAACGACTGCCGAAAATATGCGTCACAGGTGGAAAGCACGCTCGGCGAAAAAGTGGTTATGGACAAGGAATATCACATCTATTTTGAAAAAGACGGTCTGAACCGTGAGATCAGCCATTTAAGCACGGGTCAGCGAACGCTTGCCGCACTCTGCTTCCGACTTGCACTCACGGATAATATGTTCCCGCAGAACAGGCCGTTTCTTATCCTTGACGACCCGTTCACAGGACTTGACGAAAAACATCTGAAAAAAGCCGCCGAACTGGTAAAGACCCTCGCCGACGACAGACAGATAATTTATTTCTGCGCACATGAAAGCAGGATGATATAAAAACGCCCCGCAGCCGCGGGGAGCTTTTTTATGCCCAAGGGTCGTCCTTTGCGGGGGTCTTGATATCCGAAAGGTAGAATATCTCCCAGACGAACCATTGATCGCCCTTTTTGCGCAGGCTAAGATATCTTTCGCTGTCCGCGCCCGAAGAACGCATATAGATTTTTGCATAGCCCTCGTTATCGTAGGAATAGGGATTATCAAATGTCGTTATTGTGTAAGGGGTCGTGGGTGTATAGCTATTCTGCGGGTTTGAGCCCTCAAAAAACGAGAATGTCTTATACCCCTTTCCCGCAAGTCTGTCGCGCAGAAACTGTGTTTCATAGACGGACAAAGGCTGCGGGCCTTTTAAAAAGTTGAGCATTTCAATAGTTTTGTCTTTGTCGTTTTCATAATTGCAAAGCACCAGCACCGAAAGTGCCGCCGCCGCAAACGGCGAGGTCAGCGCCGCCTCGGGCAATGCCTGCAATTCAGCCGTGTTCTGCGGTATTTTATCAAATTTAAAAGTTTCGCTTGCCATAAGTCATACCTCCTGTCGTTTTCCCTCATGTATAATTTAAGTATACACAATAATCGAAATACAGTCAAATATTTTATATAGCTTTTTTATAAATATCGTGATATAATTATCTAAAAGAAAATTTTACAGGAGGTCTTTACATGAAAAGAAAAATTTTAACGGCAGCCTGCATTTTATCGGCAGCGGCAATGCTCTCGATGCCTGTTTGTGCGGCTGACATAAGCATAGTTATGGACGGAGCAAAAGTTGAAAGCGATACGGCGCCGCAGATAACTCCCGAAGGACGCACGATAGTTCCTCTGAGAGTGATATCCGAAAACCTTGGCGCAGAGGTAAGCTGGGACGGCGAGACAAAGACCGTTACCGCAGAAAAAAGCGGCGTTTCGCTTTCACTTGTGATAGGCGAAAACTCGCTTGATCTCAACGGCGGCAAGCTTGAGCTCGATTCTCCCGCGCAGATAATAAACGGCAGAACGATGGTGCCTTTAAGAGTGATATCCGAAAGTTTCGGCTGCAAGGTGGATTGGGACGGCGAAACAAAGACCGTTTTTGTAACAACAGCAGAAGAAAAGCCCGCCGAACAAACGGCTTCTCTCCCCGCATTTTCCACGGAGGGCAAAGACGAATACACGCTTGCCGCAGAGAAAAAAGTGCTTGAATTTACATCAAATTACGACCCCGCAGATGTTTCACAGCCCGTTGTGAGCATCGTTTCGGTCGATGACAAAGACCCCGACGATATAAAGGTATACGGCGGTTTTTGGGTGCTCAACTATGACCTTAACGGCGATATTCTGGAATGTGTGAGCGGCGGTTCTTACCCCGGCTGCATACACATGAAAAAGACCGAAAAAGGCGTTGAAGCAACCGATTTTGAGGTAATGGAAGACGGCGAGAACGGCAAGGAGTCGCTTATAAAAATTTGCGGCGGCGACGAAGAGCTTGCCTTAAAGGTCATGAACGCATCCGAGCTTGACGAAGAAACAAGAAAACAGGATATACAGGCATACGTCAAGGCAAACAAGCTTGATATAAAAGGCTACAAGGACTACGGTTGGGATGCCGTATATTTTGACGAAAATAATTCTTCAAATGAAAACACCTCAAAAGAAAGTTCTTCAAATGAAAGTTCTTCAAATGAAAGCTCTTCAAATAAAAAGACCGCCGATGTTTTAGGCAGCGAGATACCCGAAGAATTTGAGTTTTCAAGCGGTGCGGGCGGTTGGCATACTACCCTTAAACTTGCCAAAGACGGCTCGTTCACGGGCTGCTACTCCGATTCGGAAATGGGCAGCACGGGCGATGGCTATCCTCACGGCACAATGTATGTATGCGAGTTTTCGGGCAATTTTACCGATATAAAGAAAAATGAGGACGGCACCTATTCAATGAAGCTTGGCAAGCTTGAAAGCAAAACGGAAGAGGGCAAAGAATGGATAGAAGAAGAGATAAAATACATCGCTTCCACCCCCTACGGCATTGACGGCGGCAAAAATTTTGTTATCTATCCGCCCGAAACAGCCATTGACAGCCTTTCGGATGAGTTTATAAGCTGGTGGCCGGGCAGATATGACAATGACGGCGATAAAAAGACCATCGGCTGCTACGGCATTTACAACAAAGAAACTGAATACGGTTTTTTTGCATATTAAATGATCGACCCTCGCCAAGAGCGCATAACAAGTGCTTGGCGAGGTTTTTTATTTCAGAAGTCCGATACAAAAACATACAAAATTTTTTCCCGCAAATATTGACAATAACATTTTGCGGTTATATAATAATATTATGTTAGTTAACTATAACTAATTTACAAAATAATTCTTGAAGGGAGAAATAATTATGTTAAAAGATGTATTGAAAAGCACAAAATTTCTTTGCTTTATCGGCGGTGCAGCTGCTGCCGTTATAGGCGGAAAGGTACTTAAATGCGAAAAGACCCGCGAGCTTTGTGTGCAGGGACTTGCAAAGGGCATGAAAATAAAGCACGACGCGCAGACTTCCATGCAAAATCTTAAAGAGGATGCGCAGGATCTGTATTACGACGCAATGACAGAGGCCGATGTTATCGAAAACACAGAAGAAAACGCAGAATAACGGGGTGATGTTATGCGGCATCAGATAGTTTATGACAAGGCGGGGCGTTTGAGGGCAAGGCTCAACACCACGCTTTCACACGAAAAAGCCGCAGGCCTTGCAGCACTCCTGTCGGGGATAGACGGCGTTATTTCCGCCGAAACAACGGCGATAAACGGCGGTATGCTTATATATTACAAGCCCGGCGCAAAGGAGAGGATAATAAATTTTATATCCTCGCTCAAAAAAAGCGATATCCCCGAAGAAGACGACATTACGGCAGAATCCCGCGCATTGACCGAGGATTTTAAAAAGAATTTGTTTTATCATCTGAAAAACGGATTTATAAGGCGTTTTTTACTGCCTGCGCCGCTGAGGACGCTCTTTACCCTCAAACGCGCGGGCGGCTTCGTCAAAAAAGGCGCAAAAAGCCTGTGGGACGGCAGGATAAACGTGTCCGTGCTGGATGCGGTATCCATCTCGGCTGCGGTGCTTTCGGGCTCATATTCAACGGCAAATTCGATAATGCTGCTTTTGAACATTTCGGAGCTGCTTGAAGAATACACCCATAAAAAGGCAAAAGCGGCGCTTGCAAAAAGCATTTTTGTAAACACGGATAAAATATGGCTCGTGACCGAAAACGGCGATGTGTCCGTAACCTCGGCACAGCTTAAAAAGGGCGATAAAATAAGGGTGCGCGCGGGTACGATGATACCCGTTGACGGCGAAGTTTTTGACGGCGAAGCCATGGTAAACGAAGCCTCCATGACAGGCGAGCCGCTGCCCGTGCTGCGCGCCAAAGGTGCAAGCGTTTATGCGGGAACGGTCATTGACGAGGGCAGTATAGTTATAACACTCAGAAATCTGCCCGACGAATCGCGCATACAAAAAATAGCCGATATGATAGACGAGTCCGAAAATCTGAAAGCGGGAATACAAAGCAAGGCGGAGAAGCTTGCCGATGCGATAGTTCCATACAGTCTGCTTACGGCGCTGGGCACTTACGCTTTTACGCGTAACGTGCAAAAAGCGCTTTCCGTGCTTATGGTGGACTATTCCTGCGCGATAAAGCTCTCCTCCCCTATCTGCGTTATATCCGCAATGCGCGAGGCCGTCGGTCACAATATAATGATAAAAGGCGGCAAGCATCTTGAAAGCTATGCAAATGCCGACACGATAGTTTTTGATAAAACGGGTACGCTTACCGCAAGCTGTCCGAGAGTGGAAAAAATATACGCTTTCAACAAATACAGCGAAGAAAGAGTTTTAAAGATAGCCGCCTGCATAGAAGAACACTTTCCGCACAGCATAGCAAGGGCGGTAGTGAAAAAAGCCGAAGAAATGGGTGTCAGCCACGAGGAAGAGCACGCTGATGTGGAATATGTGGTAGCGCACGGCATAGCCACCATGCTCAACGGCGAAAGAACGCTTATCGGCAGCGCACATTTTCTGTTTGAAGACGAGGGCATAAGGATAGCAAAAAAGACAAAAGAATTTATACAGGAAGCAGCGGAGGGCTATTCCGCGCTGTTTTTGTCCATCGGCAAAAAACTTGTGGGTATGCTTTGTATAAACGACCCCGTGCGCGAAGATGCGGCAGAAGTTATTGCGGGACTTAAACGCTGCGGATTCACGCGCATAGTTATGCTGACGGGCGACGGAGAGGCCGCGGCAAAAAGAGCCTGCGAAAGCCTTGGTATTGACGAATACAGGGCGCAGGTACTGCCCGAAGACAAGGCAAATATCGTAAAATCGCTTAAAGAGGGCGGACACAAAGTGGTAATGGTAGGCGACGGCATAAATGACTCGCCCGCACTTGCGGCGGCTGATGTTTCGGTTGCCATGCGCTCCGCATCGGATATAGCAAGACAGGTGGCGGATATAACTCTGCTGACCGAGGACCTTTCATCGCTTATCACTTTAAAAGAACTGAGTGAGAAACTGTTTAAGCGCATAGGCGAAAACCACCGTTTTATAGTGGGCTTTAATACCATGCTTATAGCGGGCGGTATAGGCGGCGTGCTTACCCCATCCGCATCCGCTTTGCTGCATAATGTTTCCACTACCTGCATAAGCGCGTTAAGTACAAGACCTTGTCTGCTTAAATAAAAAAATGGAATACGGATTTTTTATATATTAAATGATAAACCCTCGCCAAGAGCAAACGATAAGCTTTTGGCGAGGTTTTTTTTAATACCTACCCCTGCCAAACGGCAGGGGTTTTTGTCTGTATCAGACAATTTTTGACTTATATAAAAAACAAATTTAATCTTGACATCGTGTCAGAATAGTTGTATACTAATTATAGTGACATTGTGTCAGAATAACTTTGACGTTTAAAAATTATTGGGGGTGCGAAAATGAAGTACGCAAAACTTGGAAATTCCGATTTAAAGGTTTCCCGCATCTGTATGGGCTGCATGGGTTTCGGCGATGCCAAAAACGGGCAGCACTCGTGGACGATAGACGAGGAACATTCAAGGGAGATAATAAAAAGAGGACTGGAACTCGGCATTAATTTTTTTGATACGGCTATTGGCTATCAAAGCGGCACGAGCGAGCAGTATCTCGGAAGAGCGCTTAAAGATTTTGCAAAGCGTGATGATGTGGTCGCTGCCACAAAGTTTTTACCAAGAACACCCGAAGAAATCGCGGCGGGTATTTCGGGGCAGCGGCATATTGAAAAAATGATAAACAAAAGTCTTGAAAATTTAGGCATGGACTATGTTGATCTGTACATTTATCATATGTGGGATTGGAACACACCGATCTATGATATTCTGGACGGTCTGAATAATGTTGTAAAGGCGGGCAAGGCAAGATATATCGGCATTTCAAACTGTTTTGCATGGCAGCTTGCAAAGGCAAATGCACTTGCGGAAAAAGAGGGTTTTGCAAAATTTGTTTCCGTACAAGGACATTACAATCTTATTTTCCGTGAGGAAGAAAGAGAAATGGTGCCGCTTTGTGCCGAGGACAATATAGCCCTTACGCCTTACAGCGCACTTGCAAGCGGCAGGCTTTCGCGAAAAGCGGGCGAGACCTCAAAACGCGCCGAAGAAGATGCTTATGCAAAATTCAAATATGATGCCACAAAGGACCGTGACGGCATAATTATAAAACGTGTTGAAGAAATCGCCGACAAGCGTAATGTGAGCATGACGGAAGTTTCGCTTGCATGGCTTATATCAAAGACCGCTTCGCCCGTTGTCGGGGCAACAAAGCTGCACCATATAGAGGGCGCGGCAAAGGCGGTCGAACTGGAATTGAGCGAAGAAGAAAAAAACTATCTGGAAGAACCTTATGTGCCGCATAATTTAGCGGGAGTAATGGCACAGAACAAGCCCGCAAACAAGGACGAAAAGCACGTTTGGGGCACAGGAAGCCAAAAGATATAATACAGAGAGGAGTTTTAATATGAGTGAAAAAATAGTACAGACGGCAGGAAGAGAACAGCTTGGAGAGTTTGCACCGATGTTTGCGCACCTGAATGATGATGTGCTTTTCGGCGAGGTGTGGAACGAAGAAGCGATAGATGTAAAAACAAAGTGCATAATAACGGTGGTTTCGCTGATGGCAAGCGGCATTACGGACAGTTCGCTTTTGTATCATCTGCAAAACGCAAAAGCACACGGCGTTACCAAAGAAGAGATCGCGGCAATAGTCACTCATGCAACAATGTATGTGGGCTGGCCGAAAGGCTGGGCAGTATTCAGACTTGCAAAAGAAGTATGGAACGAAACGGCTGCGGAGAACACGTAAAATTATAAGGGGTGAACAGCCATGAAAAAATTATTTGCATCCGTTTTTATGATACTGGGGCTGTTATGCCTGACTGCCTGCGCAAGCAGCACAAATGAATCTGCTCCCGCAGCAGAAAATACTGTTCGCAGCGAGGCGGCGGCAGATACCGAAACGGACAAGGCCAAACCCGCCCCCGACAACAGCGGCACCGAAACGGAAACCCCCGAACAAAAAGAAAGCAAAGACACGGTCGTAGTCTATTTTTCGGCAACGGGCACAACAAAAGGTGTGGCGGAGAAAATAGCGGCGGCGGAAGATGCGGATATTTACGAATTGATACCCGCAGAGCCTTACAGCGCAGCCGACCTTGACTGGAACGATAAAAACAGCAGAACTACACTTGAAATGAATGACCCCGATGTACGCCCCGCGATCGGTAATGATAATATTGAGTTGGACGGATATTCGACAATGTATATAGGCTATCCTATCTGGTGGGGCGATGCACCGAGAATTATGAGTACTTTTGTTGAAGCACACGACTTTGACGGTATCACGGTCATTCCGTTTTGTACATCGGGCGGCAGCGGTATCGGCAAAAGCGGAGATAATCTCGCCTCACAGGCAGGAAGCGGAAATTGGCTCAAAGGCGACAGACTTAATGCCAATGTGTCGGAAGATGAAATACAAAAATGGATAGACGGTTTGCGTTAAACAGCAGGGAGAAAATTTAAGTGCAGGGAAAAACAACGGGCATTTTCAAAAGAATAATTGATATTGTTATGTCGCTTTTGCTGCTTTTTTTGACGGCATTTCAGGTCACGGGCGAAAGTGCGCACGAATGGCTTGGCATAAGCATGAGCGTACTGCTTATTATCCATAATATTTTAAACCGAAAATGGTACAAATCAGTTTTTAAAGGTAAATATTCCCCATACCGCATAGCCGTTACGGCGGTAAATATATTTTTGCTTGTTTCCATAGCACTTACGGCGGTAAGCGGCATGGCAATGAGCAATCATGCCGTTGTGTTTATGTATGGTATTATAAATGTAATGACAGCAAGAAAAATTCATCTTGCAATGTCCTATTGGTCGTTTATTTTTATGGGTATACATATCGGTATGCACATTAAGACAATGACCGCCAAAATAAGCGGTACGCCGAAATTGATATTCGACATGATACTTGCGCTGATATCTGCGGCGGGTCTTTGGTTTTTCATAAAAAGCGGGATAGTAAACTATATTCTTTTCAGAACGCATTTTGCTTTCCTTGATTATGAGACCGCAAAACCGCTTGTTATACTGCAAAATCTTGCTATGCTGCTGTTTTGGGTGCAAGCAGGACTCATTATTGCAGCGCTCACTCAAAGAAAAAGGAGCGTGGTGTGATATGAAGGAAGATCATTACAGGGTTCCTCTGAAAATGGTGTAAAGCCAATTTTTAGAAGTCCCCGTAAATCAATTTTACTTTTTAAAGGAGGACTCATTATGAAAAAATTACCTAAAATCGCCCTTGGAGCATGGGCGTGGGGCAATGACGGAACATTCGGAAACGACTTTACGGCAGAAACGTTAAAGCCGATATTTGACACGGCAATGAAAAACGGGCTTAACCTTTGGGATACGGCTTACGCCTACGGTATGGGTACTTCCGAAAAGGTGCTTGCGGGCTTTTTAAAGGGTCTGCCGAGGGAAAGCTACCTTGTTTCGGACAAATTTACACCCCAGTGTGCGGACGCTTCTTCGCCGACAGCAATGAAAGATATGATAGAAATGCAGCTTAAACTTATGGAGCTGAATAATTTCGATATCTACTGGATACACAACGTATGGGATGCGCCAAAATGGACGGAAGAGCTTGCAAAATATTTTGAGGGCAAGGAAAATGTGCCGCTTTTGGGTGTTTCAAACCATAACCTTGCGGAGATAAAGCAGGCTGCGGAGATATTAAAGGCGCACGGCCTTAAATTATCCGCCGTACAAAATCATTTAAGCCTTATAAACCGTTCATCCGAACATTCGGGCATACTTGATTACTGCAAGGAAAACGATATTTGTTTCTTTGCGTATATGGTACTTGAACAGGGTGCACTTTCGGGCAAGTATGACACAAAGCATCCGATGCCTGCGGGTTCGGCAAGAGCGGAAGCCTACAATCCCGTGCTTGACAAGATAGAAGTTTTAAACGCAAAATTAAAGGAACTTGCCGACAAGTACAATGTTGAAACTGCACAGATACCCATTGCGTGGGCAATAGCAAAGGGCACTTTGCCAATTATCGGCGTAACCAAAACAAAGCACGTTGAAGATGCGGTAAAGGCAGCAAATATAACACTTACCCCCGAAGAAACGGCAGAACTTGAAAAACTTGCCGACAGTCTTGAAATAAATGCAATTCGTTTTTGGGAAAAGGAGATGAAATAATATGAGTAAAATTTTAGTATCATATTTCAGTGCAAGCGGTGTAACAAAATCGGTATCGGAGAAACTTGCAAAGGCGATAGGTGCGGATATTTATGAAATAAAGCCCGAAGCGCCTTATACATCCGCCGATCTGGACTGGACAAACAAAAAATCAAGAAGCACTGTGGAGATGAAAGATAAAAAATCACGTCCCGCAATCGAGGATAATGATGCAAAGATCGAAAACTACGATACGATTTTTCTGGGTTTCCCCATGTGGTGGTACACTGCTCCCACTATCATAAACACATTCCTTGAAAGCTATGACTTTTCGGGCAAAAAGATAGTTTTATTTGCCACATCGGGCGGCAGCGGTCTCGGAAATACCAAAAACGATCTAAAGGTCAGTGTTTCCGACACGGCGGAAATAGTAAACGGCAAGGTGCTTGGCCGTTCGGCGGGCGAAGCCGAACTTGCAGATTGGGCAAAAGATTTTATTTAAGAACACAGAGGCGGAATCATGACTAAAAAAATCAATTTATGGTTTGTGTTGTCGGTCTTGTTTATCCTTAGCTTTTGTATGTCTGCAAGTGCAGCGGACAAAGAGATCGTATTGAAGATAGACGACCCCGTAATGACCGTAAACAACAGCGAAAAAGAAATAGACGGTTTCGGCACGGCGCCTATCATATCAAACGGCAGGACATTGCTTCCGATAAGAGCCGTTGTTGAGGAAATGGGCGGTTCGGTGGAATGGAACGCCGAAAACAAGCAGACGGAACTTAAATATGCCGATACGGATATAGTTCTGACAACAGACTCGAAAACGGCTTTGTTGAACGGCGCGGAAACAGCCATTGACACAGCGCCCGTTATAATAAATGCAAGAACTTTTTTACCGATAAGGTTTATTGCCGAAAGTTTTGGCTTTAGCGTGGACTGGAACAGCGAAAGCAAGACGATAACGATTTTATCGAAAGATGCAGGCGAAGAAGCCAAGACAGCAGAACCCGCAAACGGGGAAGTCAAGACAACAGAACCCGCAAGCGGGAGCAAACCCTTGGTTGTATATTTCTCCGTTACGGGAAATACGGATAATGCGGCCAAAAAAATCGCAGCGGAGATAAATGCCGATATTTACAAGATAGAAGCAAAACAGCCCTATACGGATGAAGATATAAACTACAATGACGATAATTCGAGAACAAGTATAGAGCAGAACGATAAATCGGCAAGACCCGAAATTGACGGTACTATCGAAAACTTTGACGATTACAGCCTTGTTTTTGTCGGCTATCCTATCTGGTGGGGCGATTCGCCGCGTATTATGAGCACATTTGCCGAATCCTACGACTTTACCGATAAAACCGTAGTTCCGTTTTGTACTTCCGCAAGCAGCCCGATAGGCTCCAGCACGGAGACCTTTTCAAAGTTGGCAAAAGGCGGAAAATGGCTTGACGGCAAAAGATTTTCGGCCGATGCCTCACAGACGGAAATTTCTGAATGGATAAAAAGCCTTGACCTGAATTAAAAGTCGGCCCGAAATCGCAAACGGGCTTAGATCATTAAATAAGAACAGGGGATGAAGCACTGTAAAATGCCTCATCCCCTGTTTTGCGCTTTGAGCATACCGATTTCTGACTTCCCGTTTTTATAACAGCCCCGGATAAACGGCTTTTGCAAACACTGCCGCCCGATGTAAAACAGGGAGCTATCGGTCAGACCCGTTATCTTTTTTATGGTGTCTGCCTGCGGGGAACCAGCCTTTTTTTACGCGTTCTTCCTGCTCGTAAAGCTCTTTTATACACCAGAAAAGGGTACAGCTTAAAACCGCAAACATCCTGCCCGCATTGCCTTGTATCAGCAGTGATGCGATAAGTGCCGCAAGACCCGCTGCAAAAAACACGGGCCAGATCTTTTTGCCGAAATAGTATTCGGCTTTTATCACAATGGGGTGAAATATGCCTATTATAAAAAATAAAAATACCCCAAGTACAATATTTTCTATGTAAAAATTCATTTTCTTATCTCCATAAACCCGTCTATTGCCTCAAGCACGGGCGCGGCATATTTTTCGCCGCCGAAAAGCCATTGTTCGTGCTGCATATCAAACTCCCTTATTTCGGGGTCGCGGAAGTGTTTTTTATAACGCCTCGGATATTTTTCGCCCATTTTGTTTGCGTAAATAAAATGGACTTTGGTGTTTTCGGCATAAATGTCATCATCAAGGTATGTCAGAAGGTCGGTATAATACTCGTTTTTTATCGACTCCGCCTTGAATTTTGAAAAGCAGCGCATAAATTCCTCCGCCGTTTCGTCACTCATCTCAAAAAAGTTTTTAAGCGTATTTTTGGTCTTTTGCCATATTTTGGGGCTTTTGTTTACCTTTGTAAGCAGGGGAACGACAAGCATGGACTGTAGTTTTGCCTGTATTCTTCCGCATTGGTCAAGGTCGGGACTGCCGAAAATACCGTGAGCGATATGTATGTTTTTCCGCTGAATAAGCTGTCCGACAAAGCTTGACCCAAGCGAAGAGCCTATTGCCCCGTCAATTTGCCCGCCGTGGTTTTCAAGTATGTATTTTTCTATCTTTTCCGTTACCGTTATCATATCGGGGAAAACCTCTCCGCCGCCGTCAAACCCGTCATAGTTCACACAGATAAGCCGATATTTTTCGGATAATACGGGCATAACATTTTTAAAATTCGTCTGCCAGTCACACGCCGTTCCCGGAAGAAGCATAAGTGTTTTGCCCGTGTTCAGGCCTGTTTCATAGAATTGCATATTCCACCTCATATAAGTTAAAACTAACTAACCTATATTTTACCCGAAATTTATGCAAATGTCAATCCACTTTACCCGTTTTTACTTTTATCGTAAAGTAAATTGTTGATCTCAATTTTACAGCAAGCGGCAGAATACGCAAAAACGCCGCCGATCCAAGGGATTTACACTCCCCCGAATTGACGGCATATTTGGCCGCAGCCTTTTCTATAATTCCGCCAGTTTTTCAAGGGCGACATATACCTGCGATATCTGGTACCAGGTCGCAAGATCGACAACACCCGTCTGGGGCAGATTAAAAATGCCTTGAAATGCACTTACCGCGGCGGCGGTCTGCCGTCCATAGATGCCGTCGGGAGTGGGTCTGCCGACGGAGTAATAAGTGCGGCCTATGCGGTCAAGCTGATTTTGTATCGCTGCGACCGCACTGCCCGTACTGCCTATGGTAAGCTCCGTGCCGGGATAGCTGACGGGAACACCGCTTACGGTCTCGGCCTGTTCCAAGTAAATATCATCGCCGTAGTAATAGCGCAGAATTTCAATGGCGGTGTAGCCGCGCTGTGCCAGCTCCTGACTCCCCCATTGGCTCAGCCAACCCTCGCGGGACACGCGCCGCCCGTCCGCATACTGCGCAAACAGCGGCTGATTTGCGTTATAGCGTTTTATATAGGTCGTAAAAGATTCGTCAACTATCCTGCTTATGCGGTCGAATATCGTCCTGCCGAAAACAAAGGACTGGTCAAAGGCAGTCGAATTTGTAAGTGTAAAATTGTAGCCCATGCTCCTGTACCACTCGGTATATACACGGTTAAGCGTAAAACTGTTGATAGCCAGCACATTGGCGAGTATCGCGCTGTCCTCCCAGGTGGAATATATCTCCGACGATGCAACGTTTTTGATATAGTCCTTGAACGGCACATAAAAAATCTCGCCCCCGCTTGACGGCACTCCGTCATTTACGGCGATATACTCGGGTAGTTTGTGGTAGTGAGCTCCAAACTCGCTTGTTTATGCAGTTTTTGCACTAAACTTACCCGTTACTGCGCCAATACTACGCCATTGTCAAATCTAATGTATTGACTGCCTGAATCTCTTTTTTGGCCTGTTCCGTGCTTATATGGGTGTAAATATCCATAGTTGTTTCTGCGGAAGAATGGCCCAATAAATACTGTACTGTTTTAATGTTCACATTCAGTTCAAAACACCTTGTTGCAAATGTGTGCCCTTGTGGTATAATACAGACAAACGGCAAAAGCCGCATAAACACAAGGGTTTTGGTGTTTGTCATATCGTTTTTTCAATTCTTTTTCCCATCTTTTAACGATAAAAATATCAATCCCAAAATTACTAATGTTATGATA
>JAFUAF010000051.1 GCA_017460805.1 Bacillota bacterium
CCGGTTATGTTCTAAAAGACGCACTCGAAGTGGCAAACCGTCCCTCAACCTACCTGCCCAATTTCATTATAAGGCAAGGTGACCGCAGTAACAAGAGGGGATATTCATCTATTCTGTGTGCCGGAAAGGCATGGGTGTTCTCTGTCTCCGCGCTGCTTCTTCTATTTTTCATTTCATCACTCACTATCTTCACGATCCTCCTTGCTGATTTCGCAGTTTTAAAATTATTATTGCTCTTATTATTCAATTTGGTAATACAAATGATTTAAAAATATTATAACATATAAGAATTTTAAATGCAATAAATTTCCCATAATTTTATAAAACACCAATCAAAAATAACCGGACTCAAACAAGCTTAATTAATTCGCTTACTATAAATAAACATATATTATTGAATATATTATTGAACATTTTCAAAATACATGATAAAATACAGACAGAGGAGGTGTTTGTATGAAATTCAAATATGTGCGTATACAAGGCAGGGAACTTGCCGAAAATACGCAGTATGCAAAAGGAATTTTCAGTATGTGCTGGAAACTGATACACAACGATGTTATGGAAGAAGAGGATGCAGACCTTTTCCGCGAAATAGACAAATGGTTTGCGGAGGAACTGCCCTACCCGCCGCCCTGTGAGAGGAAAGAAAACGTGGTCTGCTTTTTCAAGACCGAAAACACGGACGAAATGATGAAGATGATACGCCCCGCGATGTGGCTTTTAAAGAAGTATAACCACCCGTTTTATGTGGTGTACACCGACACCCCCGGGGAGATAATCTACGAGGACAAGTATCAGGTAGTAGTCAAAGCGGAGGGGCTGATTTTTGACGACACGCCCTATACCCCGCCGAAATACTGAAATAACGGAGAGTAAATATGGATAAACTTGAAGCTTTAAAAGAATATATAAAAGGACTCGGGTCTGCCGCGGTGGCGTTTTCGGGCGGCGTGGACTCGACATTTTTGCTGAAAGTCACGCATGATGTATTGGGCGAAAACTGCATCGCCGTGACCGCGCGCTCCTGCTCCTTTCCCGAAAGGGAACTGAACGAAGCCAAGGCTTTCTGCCAAAAAGAGGGAATAAAACAGATAATAGTCAACTCGGAGGAACTGGAGATAGAAGGTTTTGCGCAAAATCCCAAAAACCGCTGCTATCTTTGCAAAAGCGAGCTTTTTACAAAAATAAAAAAAGCCGCCGAAGAATACGGCATCGAAATCATGGCAGAGGGCTCAAACACAGATGATAACGGGGATTACCGCCCGGGACTTATCGCCGTTAAGGAACAGGGCGTAAAAAGCCCGCTGAGAGAGGTCGGTTTAAGCAAGGCGGAAATACGCGAATATTCAAGGCAGCTCGGTCTGCCCACAAGCGAAAAGCCGTCATTTGCCTGTCTTGCGTCAAGGTTCGTCTACGGCGAGACCATAACCAAGCAAAAACTTGAAATGGTGGATAAGGCGGAGCAATTTCTGCTTGATATGGGCTTTACGCAAATAAGAGTCAGAATACACGATAAAATGGCAAGGATAGAGGTCATGCCGAATGAATTCGACAAAGTTACCGCCAACGCAAAAAAGATAAACGACTATCTTAAAAGCCTTGGTTTTACCTATGTTTCGCTCGATCTTGCGGGCTACAGAACAGGCAGTATGAACGAAACTTTGTAAAAAAACCGCAGCTGTCAAATATAAATCACCGCAAAAAACAGGGGATACCGCACCGTTAATAAGTGCAGCATCCCCTGTTTGTGTTAAGATATTTTTAATTATTCTTCAGCGGGAGCTTCTTCTGCTGCCTTTTCGGGCTTGGGAAGAGTTTCCTTGATGCTCAGGCTGATCTTCTTGTTGTCAAGGTCAAGCTCTGTGACCTTAGCGGAGATCTCCTGACCTACAGTAAGAACATCCTCGGGCTTTTCAACGTGTTCGTAAGCGATCTGTGAGATGTGTACAAGACCGTCGATACCCTCTTCAAGCTCTACAAATGCGCCGAAAGGCACCATTCTGACAACCTTGCCCGAAACCACATTGCCAACAGCATACTTCTCGTCTGCCGACTTCCATGGGTCTGCGTTAAGGTCTTTAAGTGAAAGGCTTATCTTGCCCTTTTCTGCGTTTACGTCAAGTACTGTAACAGTTACCTTGTCGCCTTCTTTTAATACGTCTGTAACTTTCTTGATGCGGCCCCAGCTCATCTCGGAGATGTGGATAAGGCCGTCAACGCCGCCAAGGTCAACAAATGCACCGAATTCCACGATACGGCTTACCGTACCTTCGATTCTGTCGCCGACATTGATCTTGCCGAATACTTCCTTGCGCTTTTCGTCAATTTCCTTCTGTGCAAGCGCCTTACGGCCTGCAACTATCTTGCGTCGTCTTACGTTATCGTATTCAAGAATGTTAAAATCAAATTCCTGACCGATGAATGCTTTAAGATCTTCCACATATCTGTTGGATATCTGAGAAGAAGGAACAAATACACGGATACCGTTGATAAGTGCGATAAGACCGCCCTTAACCTGCTCGATAACCTTGCCCTTCACTGTAGTGGAATTGTTGAATGCTTCCTCGATCTCGTCGTAGCCCTTAACAGCGTCGATCTTCTTCTTTGAAAGCTGAACAAAGCCCTCACCGTCATTTACTCTTACAACATATACATCAATAACATCGCCTGCCTTAACTACATCGGCAGGATTTGTATTCGGATCGTCCGAAAAATCGCTGCGGCTGATAATGCCGTCCGATTTAAAGCCAAGATTTACTGATACATCGCCTGTTTCGGATACCTGGATAACAGTACCCTTTACGATATCGCCTGTTCTTAAAGTCACCATAGACTCGTCAAGCATTTCCTCAAAAGATTTGTTTTCATTTTCGCTCATAGTGTTTACAGCCTCCTTAATTATGGCGGGTGGGGTTGATGCACCTGCCGTTATACCAATTTTACCATACTTTAAAACAAATTTCAAGTCTAAATCTACAAATGTTTCACATAAAAATGTATTTTCACAATATTTTTTACTAATTTCGTACAATTTTCGGGTGTTGG
Source organism: Bacillota bacterium (assembly GCA_017460805.1). Taxonomy (GTDB): domain Bacteria; phylum Bacillota; class Clostridia; order Lachnospirales; family CAG-274; genus RGIG4310. The sequence goes on from JAFUAF010000051.1 coordinate 3,049, forward strand.
AGCTCTTTTTATCCCCTAAAATTATCATACAATCGACCTGCTTCGCTATCTCTACAGCCTCGTGCTGACGCTCGGCGGTGGCAAGACAGATGGTGCGGTTAAGCTCGGCATCTGTTTTTTCACAGATAATATCGGCTATCTCGTCATAAGTATCCGTCTGGAATGTCGTTTGCGATACAAGGGCATACTTTTTGCCTTTCTCGAGCTCAAAAGCCTTTGCCTCCTCCACGCTTGAGATTATGACCGCGCTGTTGCCGCACCAGCCGTTTATGCCGACGACTTCGGGATGAACGGGACTTCCCGTTATTATTATCTCCATACCCTTTTTATGTCTGTCTTCGACAATGCGGTGTATCTTTTTTACAAAAGGACAGGTACAGTCAAAATACTCAAACCCTCGCTTTTCTATATCCTCATACACCTTTGGCGGTACGCCGTGGGAACGTATGATTATTTTGCCGCCTGCGGGTGCGCTGTCAAGATCCTCTATAACGTGAACGCCTTTTTTTTCAAGGTCGTCCGTTACGGTCTTGTTGTGTATTATAGGCCCGTAGGTGTAAAGCTCGGTTTCCGTTTCCGCTTTTTCGTATGCAGTTTTCACGGCGTTTTTTACGCCAAAGCAAAACCCCGCGGACTTTGCCAAAATTATTTCCAATCATCCCGCCCCCTTTTTACGGCGAACAGGCTTAAAGCATCGCTTCGCGGATAAGTTCCGCAATTTCCTGCTTTACCTGCACTATCTTCATATTTGTGGTGTCGATTATGGTCGCATCGTCCGCAATAACAAGGGGATTGACTTCTCTTTCCTTATCCTGCTTGTCGCGCGCCATTATCTCGTCCAATACCTTATAGAAATCTGCCTCTATGCCCTTTTGAGCAAGCTCGCCGCAGCGGCGCTTTGCCCTCTCGGACACATCCGCATCAAGATAAATTTTTACCTGTGCATCGGGAAGAACATTGCTGCCTATATCCCTGCCGTCCATGATAACATTATTATTTTTTGCTATCTCACGCTGCAATTTTACAAGTATGCGGCGTACCTCGGGTATCTTTGCCACGGCAGAAGCCGCATCGGCTACCTCCTGTGTGCGTATATCGTCGGTTATATCCACGGCATCTGCAAAAATGCGCTGTTTGCCGTCTATATAACAAATTTCCATATTTATATTTTCCGCAAGTTCCGCAACGGTCTCTTCGTTTGAGGTGTCTATGTCGTTTTCAAGACACTTGTAGCCGATACTGCGGTACATGGCACCCGTATCGACATAGATGAAACCAAGTTCCGCCGCAAGTTCCTTTGCGACCGTGCTTTTGCCGCTGCCCGCAGGCCCGTCTATAGCCACGGCAATATTTTTGCCCTTTCCCGTAAGGTCGGGGCGCAGCTTAACGGCATCTTTAAGGTAAACAAATCCCACCTCGTTCTGCGACTTGCTCACCTCGGCCTCTACCTGTACACGTATGCACTTTTCAAGGCTCCCGACCACATACATCTCCTGCGCACACATCAAAGAAGCGTGCACGATGCCAAGTTCCCTTGCAGCAACAGCGGGATAGGCCGCATCGAGATCGCGTGTGGCGGTAAACAGAATAGAAATAATATCTTCTATTTTAAGGCCGTTTGTATTTATTATCTCCTTTAAAAGATTTCTTGTGTTTAATAAAATATCCTCGCGCGTGTTGGTGTCAACCGTTATCGCGCCCCTGATACAACATCTCATTATGCTGCCTCCCGTTTTAAATATTTGTGCCCGCAAGATATGCGGTGGAAAATGCTATCTGCAAGTTAAATCCGCCCGTAAAGGCATCAACATCTATCACCTCGCCGCAGAAATACAGCCCCTGCACTATCTTTGACTGCATCGTTGACGGGTCTATCTCATCCACCGAAACGCCGCCCGAGGTTATAACAGCCTCGTTAAAGCCCGACGGTTCGGTAAGTGTTATCTTAAAATTTTTCAAAAGTTTTAAAAGTCTTGCCCTCTCATCTTTTGTGACGCTGTTTACCTTTTTCTCGCCGTCAATGCCGCTTAAACGCACGATAACGGGTATCATTTTCTGCGGTAAAAGGTCGTCGAGAGAATTTTTGAAGGACTTGTTCGCGTATTTTGCAAAATCTTTTAAAAGCCTTGCATCCAGCGTCTTTTCGTCAAGAGCGGGTTTCAGGTCTATGACCATTTCCACATTTTGCTTGTCAAGCGCGCGTTTTACGTAGGCGCTGCCCGACAGTACCAAAGGCCCCGTCACGCCAAAGTGTGTGAACATCATCTCGCCTTGCTCGCTGTAGACGTTTTTGCCGTCAACAAGAAATTTCGCCTCGACATTTTTAAGGCTAAGCCCCATAAGCTCGGCACAGAATTTTTCCTTTGCCTTTAAGGGCACAAGCGAAGGATAGAGTTCCGTCACGGTATGGCCGCTTTTTTTGGCAAATTTGTAGCCGTCGCCGTCGCTGCCCGTGGAACGGTAGCTCAAACCGCCCGTCGCCACTATCACGGCATCACAGCTGAGTTTCTTCTCGCCAAGGTCAACGCCCGTGACTTTCCCGTTTTTTATGATAAGACCCTTTACCTTTGTATTCAGCCTTACATTTACACCCTGCTCATCCAGAAAGCGTTTAAGGCCTTTTATTATATCGCTTGACTTGTCACTTACGGGAAAAACGCGGTTTCCGCGCTCCACTTTAAGCGGTATGCCCATGCTTTCAAAAAAAGCCATAGTGTCCTGCGAAGAAAAGCTGTAAAAAGCGCTGTACAAAAAATAGGGATTTGAGACCGTATGCTCTATCAGCCCCTCGGGGTCGGTGTCGTTGGTGACATTGCAGCGGCCTTTGCCCGTTATAAACAGCTTTTTGCCCAGTTTTTCATTTTTTTCGAGCAGGATCGCTTCACAGCCGTTTTTTGCGGCAATCCCCGCCGAAAACATACCCGCAGGCCCGCCGCCTATAACGATAACTTTTTTCATAGTATCAAAACTTTCCTATTATAATATCAAATTTTATATCAAACTTTTTTGTCCGTGTTGCCCGAGGGCGCATATACCTGATATTCGCCCCAGAGCTGTTCAAGCCTGTCAAGACTGTATTCCAGTTCGTCCTGCTTGTTCATGCTTATTGCCACAAGCAGCGCATTTATTACGCTTAAAGGTGCCACAAGCGAGTCTATAAAGCTGAGCATATCACTTCTTGCCGTCAGCAGAAAATCCGCATACTGCGAAAGCGGCGAATGTTTGCCGTCCGTCAGGGCGATAGTCTTTGCGCCGTTTTTGCTTGCGTACTGCATAGCCTTTACTGTACGGCTGGAATAACGCGGGAAACTGATAGCGATAAAAACATCGTCCTTGTCTATTCTGAAAATACCCTCGAAGATCTCCGTAAGGTTGCTGCCGCTGACATTTACCACATTGTCAAGCATAAGATTGAGATAAAACGCCAAAAATGTGGATAACGGTGCAGAGCTTCGGCCGCCGACGATATAGATTTTCTTGGCACCCAGAAGAGCCTTGACCGAGTCGTCAAATACCTGCTGGTCGATTTCTTCCATGGTGGAGAAAATTCGGTCGCTGTCACTTTGCAGTATGGTATGCAAAAGGCTTTTGTCCTTTTTTGCGATACGCTCGCTGGATACACGCATACGCTGTGCCGCTGTCAGACGGTTTTTTACAAGTTCCTCCAGCGCACGCTGTAATTTGGGGTAACCGTCAAAACCCAGCTCGTTTGCAAAACGCACCACCGTGGACTCACTCACACCCGTTATCTCGCCAAGCCTTGCCGCCGTCAGATATACAGCCTGATCGTAATGCTCCGTCAAAAAGGCAGCTATACGTTTCTGGCCTTTGCTGAAGCCCGACATCCTACTTTCTATAATATCCAAAAGATCGCTTGCTTCTGTCATTTTAAATTTCCCTCTTTTATTTTATTGTGCGGACATACTGTTTTTTGTCCTCTATCATATAGATAATTCATTATATCACATATACCCGAAAAATGCAATAAAAAAAGTCCGCCTTGCAAAATGCGGCGAAAGCGAATTTAACGCCTGTTCACATTTAAAAGTTGATAAAACTCCGAAATCGTGATAGAATAAAAGCAAGAAATTTATTGAAAGGTGACAAAATATGGAAGAATCGGGCAAACGTTTAAAGCGCAGTTTCCTGCGGATCATACTGGGGCGCACGGGCTTTATTGCGCTTGCGATAATCGCACAGCTGATATTGCTTGTGCTTTATTTCAAATACCTCGGCGAATACTCAAAAACCATAAATTTCATGCTTGACGTTTTAAGCTTCTGTGTGCTTATCCACCTGATAAACATTGACGAAAACCCAAGCTATAAAATAGCATGGCTGCTGCCCGTAGCAATTATCCCCGTGTTTGGTGCGGTGCTTTATCTGTTTTTAAAATTACAGCCCACGGTAAGGCTGACAAACAAAACTTTAAGACAGAATATCGCCAAATCCGCGCCCTGTCTTAAACAAAGCCGCGATGTGCGCGTGGCCTTTGAAAAGGAGTGGAAGAATGCCCGCGGTTTCACGCATTATATGAATAAATACGCGGGCTATCCCGTCTGTGCAAATACCGAGGTAAAATACTATCCTTTGGGCGATGATTTTTTCCCCGACCTTTTTGCGGAGCTTGAAAAGGCCGAAGAATACATCTTTATGGAGTATTTTATAATAGACAGCGGCGAGATATGGGACAGGGTGCTGCGCATACTCAAAAAAAAGGCCGCAAAAGGTGTCGAGGTAAGGCTTATGTATGACGGACTTTGTTCCATTGCAAACCTGCCCTACAGCTATCCCAGAACGCTTGCGAAATACAACATAAAATGCCGCATTTTCAACCCCGTAAGACCGTTTTTATCCTCTTCGCAGAATAACCGCGACCACCGCAAGATCTGTGTTATAGACGGCAGGACAGCCTTTACGGGCGGCGTGAATTTAGCGGATGAATATGCCAATATAATAGACCGCTTCGGGCATTGGAAAGACACGGCGCTTATGCTGAAAGGCGATGCGGTCAACAATCTGACGATGATGTTTTTGCAGATGTGGCACATAACCGACAATATCTCCGATTACGAAAAATATATGAGCCCGCCGCAGAATATAAAAGCGGACGGTTTTGTCCTGCCCTACGGCGACAGCCCGCTTGACAGGGAGCCTGTCGGAAAGACGGTATATATGCACATTTTAAACACCGCCGCGGACTATGTGCATATAACCACACCCTATCTTATACTCGATTACGAAATGGAGCAATGCCTTATTTCCGCCGCAAAACGCGGTGTGGAGGTAATACTTATCCTGCCGCACAAGCCCGACAAGAAATACGCTTTTTATCTTGCGCACGCGCACTATCCCTCACTTTTAAAGGCGGGTGTGAAGATATACGAATATTCACCCGGCTTTGTACACGCCAAAAACTACACCTCGGACGATAAAAAGGCCGTTGTGGGTACGATAAATATGGACTTCCGCAGTCTTTACCTGCATTGGGAATGTGCCTGCTATATGTACAAAACCCCCTGTGTTGCGGATATTGAGCAGGATTTTAAAAATACACTCAAACAATGTCGGCGCATAGACGAAAGCGACCTGAAGAACTTCTCGCTTTTTGAAAGAATAATAAGCGGTTTTTTAAAGATGATCGCACCGCTTATGTGAGAGCTTAAAATAAGAATAAAAAATCGCCTCATGTATATACTATACAAAAGAGGTGATTTTTTAATGAAAAAAAAGACAAAGGCACTTATATTCAATATTGCCCTGCCGCTTATCGTGGGCGGAGTGTCGGCATATATCTCGCGTGACGGCATGGAAAGTTTCAAAGCGCTTGCCCAGCCTCCGCTTTCGCCGCCCGCCGTGCTGTTTCCCATTGTATGGACGATACTTTATATACTTATGGGCATAGCCGCGTATCTTGTAAGCACAGCCGATACCGAACCGCAGGAAAGTGACAGCGCGCTTACTCTTTATGCGGTACAGCTTGGGTTTAATTTCTTCTGGTCGCTGTTTTTCTTTAAATTGGGCTGGTTTTACTTTGCCTTTATATGGCTTTTGATACTGTGGGTGCTTATAATATTGACGATACGCGCCTTTGGAAAGATCTCAAAAACCACCGCTTATCTGCTTGTGCCGTATGTTGTATGGGTGACTTTCGCCGCTTATCTTAACCTCGGCACGGCTTTGCTTAACTGAAACCAAAAAACTGCCGCATTCTGATATAATCCCCTTAGAGTAGACACACGAAAAAATAAAACGTGTATCAATACTCTAAGGGGGTTATTTTATTGGGAAGAAAATCAAAAGTATCACCGGAATTGAAAATAGCAGCAGTAAAAGAGTATCTATCCGGAAAA
>JAFUAF010000052.1 GCA_017460805.1 Bacillota bacterium
AAGAACGATGTGGAGGAAACGAGCTGCGAGCTGAGATATGAGACAAGGGGACGGTTATATCTGTCTCAGCTGAGACAGTAGAACTGTCCCCCTTGTCTCCGCCCAGTCTCTTTGCGCCTTTTGCTGACATACTTCTTTTGGTAAAATTGTATCACTTCGTTAGATATACTGTCAAGCGGGAATTGAAAAGAGAGGGAAAACAGAAAAAGTATATAAGAGAAAAGAACGATGTGGAGGAAACGAGCTGCGAGCTGAGATATGAGACAAGGGGACGGTTATATCTGTCTCAGCTGAGACAGTAGAACTGTCCCCCTTGTCTCGACCCAGTCTCTTTGCGCTTTTGTTGGTATTGAATTACTTCGTTAGATATACTGTCAAGCAGGAATTGAAAAAAGAGGGAAAACAGAAAAAGTATATAAGAGAAAAGAACAATGTGGAGAAAGTAAGATACGAGGGAAATATGGCTCCGAGATATGGGGCTGTGTATGAGACAAGGGACAGCTTCTTATACTGCATACCAATAATATTGTAAATCCTTAAGTTGATGACATTGGAGACAAGGGGGACGGTTCTACTGTCCCATGCGGGACAGATATAACCGTCCCCTTGTCTCCAATAAAAAACAGGGCTGTGACACTTTAAGCGCCACAGCCCATGATTGATTTTTTTATTAGAATGTTACTTCAAGTTTGCCGAGTTTTGGCTGCGCTGAAGAATTGGTAGTTATAGCGCCGCTTACCATGATAACAGCTTCCGACTTCATAACTGTTACTGTAACAGCGGGTGTTGTATATTCTTTTCTCATTTTGATATATCCTCCCTTAAATTAGAACTGAACAGAACCAACTTTATCCTGAACTGCTGCAAGGCTTGAAGGTGCACCGTTTACAGTAACTTCAAAACCGTAAACATAGTCTTTTTCACCGCCGCCAAGGTCAGCAGCTGTATATGTTGTACCGCCTAACTCAACAGAACCGTATACTGTGTCAAAAGTCTGTGTAGCGTCTGAAGATACCTTGAAAGAAGCATTCTCAGCTGCGCTGGCACCAGAAACAAGTGCTACTGCATAGTATGCACCGTTTGCATTAACAACTGCAAGCTTGCCGTCTGTTACACCGTTTACGATTTCGGGAGCAGCTGCTTCACTTGGAGCGAATACAATACCGATGAAATCTTGGTTAGTGCCCTGTCCGCCGATGCCATAAGTTACACCGGCTTTAAGATCTACGGTACTTGTTTGAAGAGCTTTTGCGCTGGTACTTGCGGGAGCAAATACTGCTACTGATTCAGCTTTAGCTGTATCAACGGCTACAAGATTCTTTGATTTACCGTTATTATACCAATATATAGTTGCTTCACCGTCAACAACAGGTTCTACATAAACATTAGGTCTGTATGTGGCATTTGCACCATCAATTTTTATAGATGTTTGTACACCGGTTGTTCCATCTGCATTTGTTCGGATTGCTACGTGTGTTTCTTCGTTGACTGTATAATTGCCGCTTGCTTTAATGGTATCATAATTTTGACCATCTACAGGTTTAACTGATATAACAGTAGTATCTGTTGAATATTCTGTACCGGCAACAACAGCAGAATCTTTTTCGCCTGTAACGAATGCATTAACAGAGTCAGCAGCCATAGCAGCTACGCTTGTGATTGCCATAGTAGCGCCGAGAACTGCAACGCCGACTAAGGACTTTAATAATGATTTTCTCATTTTTCATTTTCCTCCTTGAGAATTTTGTTTGTGTTTTATTTTTTGAAAACCCTTATCCATGCGCTTTTTGCAATACTTACGTGCATAAATGCTGTAAAAAGCGTCCCCATAAGAGTTTTCGGGCAGCTGTCCGAGAATATCCTCACAATTATTTTCGGATATCTGCCAAATGATACCCTTATTATATAACAGATTTGCATAAAAATCAATACAATATTTCAAATTTGTTGAGATTTAACAAATTATACCTTTTAAATATGTAGGTATTGTCAGATATGACACCATTTTTGTTTGAAAAATAACAGTTGTGCACTTCTTAAAAATATGATATAATCTTTTGAAGAATAAAATTCGGGAGAAAGTTTATGTCGGAGCAGAGTATGCAAAAAGGCCGTATGGCAAGAGATACAATTATATATATGGCTGCAAAGGGCATAGAGGGCGTTGTGGGTGTAGTCACAATGTCGGTCATGACCTCGCTTTTTGTGCCCGAAATGATGGGGCATTACTCGACCGTAAATATCGCGGTCACAACGGCGGGCATGGTTTTTATACAATGGCTCGTGCAGTCGGTAATGCGCTATATCAACAAATATCAGCTTGAAAAACGCGAAAAAAGCTTTTATACCACCGTGTTTCTGGCATGGGCAAAAAGCAACGTCATGGGTCTTGTCATCACTCCGCTTGTGATTTTTGCCGCTATGGGGCTGATGCACGTTATTTACCTGCTTTTCGGCGGGGTCGCCAATGTGTCGGGGCTTGCGTTTCCCGTGCTGTTCGGCAAGCTGAAACAGGTCGTCACTCCGCTTTTGCTGCTGCTTTGCGGGCTTTGGTTCATTACATACAACACCGCACAGCTTGTTATCGCCATGCTTGCGGCTTTGAGAAAGGCAAAACTCAACCTGCTTTTAAGCATGATAACCGTCTGCGGCAGACTTGCTTTTATGTGCGTGTTCTGCAAGCTTTGGGGCAGCAGGGTGGAATGGATATTTTTAAGCTACTTTATTACCGACGGCATAGTTTCGCTTATCGGACTGTTTGACCTTAGGTTTTTCAACTTCCTTAACGCCAAAAACGGCTCAAAGGAGATACAAAACGAGCTTAAACACTACGGTATGCCCCTTATGGGAAATATGATAACCACCTCGGTTCTGAATAAGTCCGATATTTATATCGTGTCGGCGCTGTTGGGCTTTGGCATGGCGGGCATCTATCAGACTAACTACAGTCTTATCGCTACGGCATTTACGCTGCTTTCCGCAAGCGTTATGCGCGGCAGTTATCCCACCATTTTAAGAATGTGGAGTGAGGGTAAAAAAGACTTGACCGAAAAGCTGATAAGCGAAGCTGTGCGTATGTATCTGCTTTTAAGCGTGCCCGCGGTGCTCGGCGTTGCATCCGTGAGTGATGTTGTCGCAAAGGCGCTTTTTGACGAAAAATATTTTGAGGGCAATACGATAATGTTTTGGGTGGCGCTTGGCATGATGTTCCTCGGCCTTACCGAATATTCCATAAAACATTGGGAGCTGACCGCCAATACAAAGGCCATTTTCAAGCGTTCGCTTGTCGGCGGTATCGTGAATGTGGCACTCAACCTTATTTTTATCCGCGTTTTCAAGACCTACTATGTGGCGGCGGTAACGACTTTTATCGGCTTTTTCGTCTATTTCCTGCTTGCGCGCTTCGGCACAAGAAAATATATCTGCTGGAAACTGCCCGTACTTACCTTTGCAAGGATAATCGGCAGCGGTCTGGCGATGTTTGCCGTACTTACGGTATTGAAACGCTTTGTGCCGTATACTAAGGTGACTATGCTGCTGCTCGTCGCTCTGGGTGCTGTGGTCTACGGCGCTGTACTGCTCGTTTCGGGCGAGATAAAGGGCGAAGTAAAGGCAATAATGTCAAAAATGAAAAAATGAAAAAATGAGTTGAAAAAGCATTGTCTTCACAATGCTTTTTTTAGTGCATTGGAAAGACAAATTGGAATTTAACGCGGAGAATGATGTAACGAGTGCGCAGTATAAAAAGCTGTCCCTTTAGGGAAAGTGGCGCCGCTTGCGGCGTCGAAAGGGTGCTTTCTTTCGGGGCTTATTCACCCTTCAGTCGCGCTTCGCGCGCCAGCTTCCCTAAAGGGACGCCTTTATAATGCAGTCTCCAACTCCACGTCAAATTCCAATTTACTGCATTGACCTTTTTTTTGTTAAAATATTGATTTTTATTTTTATGTATGATATAATGTACTCTATATAATGTAATATTTTGTTTTGTCAAAAATTTCAATAAAAGGAGATATGTGCAAATGAAGAGTATTTGTGTTATCGGTATAGGCTATGTGGGTCTGCCGACGGCGGCTATGTTTGCTTCAAAAGGCCACAGAGTTGTCGGCTACGACCTGAACGAAAAGGCGGTAAACGCGCTTAACAAGGGCGAGATAATCATTGAAGAGCCCGGCCTTGGCGATCTTGTAAAAGACGTTGTTAAAAAAGGCTTTCTTTCGGCGCAGACTACCTGTCCCGACGACTGCGATGTATATATAATCGCCGTGCCTACACCTATAAATCCCGATAAAACAGCGGATATGCGATATGTGGAATCGGCAACGAGGGCTGTTGTGCCCTGTGTACGCAAGGGCTGTATAGTTATTCTGGAGTCCACATCCCCGCCCAGAACAGTAGAAGACCTTATGCTTCCTATTTTAAAGGAAACGGGTCTGGAGATAGGCGAGGAACTTCTTGTGGCACATTCTCCCGAACGTATCCTCCCCGGCAGGGTGCTTGAGGAACTTCGCACAAACAGCCGTATTGTCGGCGGTATCAACGAAAAGTCCTCTCTTGCGGTCAAAGAGGTTTACGAGAGCATTGTTGAGGGCGAGATACTTCTTACCACTTCCACAACTGCGGAAATGTGCAAGCTTATGGAAAATACTTTCCGCGACGTAAATATTGCACTTGCAAACGAACTTGCAAAAATGAGCGAGGAACTCGGCGTAAATGCGTGGGATGTTATCCGCATGGCTAACTATCATCCCCGTGTTAATATTTTAAGCCCCGGCCCCGGTGTGGGCGGTCATTGTATCGCGCTTGACCCGTGGTTTTTGGTTGAAAAATCCAAAAATGCAAAGCTTATCCACCAGGCAAGACTCAACAACGATTCCATGCCCGAATTTGTGAGGGATAAGATAGAGAAGATAATCGGCGGTCTTTCGGGCAAGAGCGCTGCAATTTACGGCGTTACCTACAAGCCCAATATTGACGACGTGCGCGAAAGTCCCGTTATGCACCTTATCGACCTGCTTAAAAATGCGGGCGTAAAGGTCAGCGTATGCGACCCCCACGCTGCCGAAAAGGCAGAGGGCAACAAGGGCATCTACGAAGCCGCAGAGGGCTGTGACATACTTGTTCTCGGCGTAAACCACGACGAATTCAAGGATGTGGACTTTGCAAAGCTTACCGCAAATATGTCCGCAAAGAACGTCCTCGACACCAGAAACTTCTGGAATAAAGCAGACGTTGAGGCAGGCGGCGCTAAGTATTATCTGCTTGGCGACGGCAACAGATAAAAATGGATAAACTGCTTTATATAATCATAGTTTATGAGTTTATAATAAACCTGTTCACCTTTATTTTATACGGGGCGGACAAGTACAAGGCAAAACATGAAAAGTACCGCATACCCGAGGCTCGGCTGATATTTTTTGCATTTATCGGCGGGGCGTTGGGTGCGGCATTGGGGATGAAATGTTTTCATCACAAAACATTAAAGTTAAAATTCAAGCTGGTCTATGTACTGCTTGTTTTGCAGGTCATCCTTGCGGGGTATGGCTTGTATATATTTTTTATTAAGTAACAGGAGAAAATAAAAGGAGAAAAAAGGGGAAGGCAAAATGATTTTAGTCAACACAGATCACATTACGGGAAGAAACTTTAAAATGCTGGGCTATGTGCAGGGTTATATACTGCATCAGACAAGCACAGGCGGTACAGCAGGTACTCACGGCGTTACAAGCCTTAAGGCCATGGGCGGCGGCGAGGATCTTGTTACACAGATGGTAGATCAGGCGAGGGAGGAAGCGCGCGAAAGAATGATAGGCGAGGCTGTTGAGCTTGGCGCAGATGCTATTGTAAGCATACAGTATCATTCTTCTATGGTTACACCTACCGCGTGCGAACTGGTTTACTCGGGCACAGCTGTTAAGTTTATTTCACGTTCTGCCGCAAATTCGGGACTTTGATTTGAAAAAACAATAAAAGACGGTCCAAACGCCGACAAAAATTGAGGGTGTCGGGGTTTATTAAGTATGCAAAAAAATTAAACGGAAGACATTAAAATGAAAAAAGTACTTATTATAGCTAATCAGTTTCCGCCTATGGGCGGCAGCGGTGTACAGCGCAGTGTAAAATTTGTAAAGCATTTAAGGGCGTTCGGCTACGAGCCTGTGGTTTTTACGCGTGAAGTGGGCAATATGCCGCTGAAAGACGAAACTCTTTTAAAAGACGTGCCGCAGGGTGTCAAGATTTACCGTACAAAGCCGTGGGAAGCGCCCGAAGCACAGGGCATAATGCGTATACCCGGCAAGGTATTGGGCAAACTGATGATACCCGACAGCGCAAGATTATGGATGGAAAATTCCAAAAAAGAGGTGCTGAAAGTCATAAAGGACGAGGGCATCGGCATGATCTATACCACATCCGCGCCCTACAGCGACCATTTGCTCGGCCGCTATATCAAGCGAAAAATGCCCGAAATAAAGTGGGCGGCGGATTTCAGGGACGAGTGGACGAACAATCCATACACCCTCGATAATCCTTATGACCCTATTCGCACAAAGATAGAAAAGGATATGGAGCACTCCGTTTTGCTTGAAGCGGATATGCTTATTACAAATACGCCCGTTATGCGCAAAAATTTTGTCGAAAACAACAATTTAAAGGGCGATAATTTTTTTGTTATCCCAAACGGCTATGATGAGGAAGATTTCAAGGGTCTTGAAATAAAAGATGCCAAAAACGATAAGTTTACAATGGTCTATACGGGTGCGCTTTACGGCAGAAGAAAGCCCGATACTTTCTTTGAGGCTTTGAAACAGCTTAAAGCCGAGGGCAAGATAAAGCCCGAAACTTTTCTTGTAAAGCTTATCGGCAATTACCATAAGGACAAACTGCAGGCGCAGATAGACAGTTACGGCCTGACAAAAGAGTTTGATATAGTGGGCTATGTGCCCCATGACGAATGTATAAAACATCAGCTTTCAGCCGACAGCCTTGTGCTTATCGAGGGCACGGGCAGGGGTGCGGAAGCGTTCTATACGGGCAAGATCTTTGAGTATATGAACACGGGCAAACCCGTTTTGGCTATCCTGCCCGAAAACGGCGCCGCCGCAGACCTTGTGCGCCAAAGCCGAATAGGTGTGGTGGCGCATACCGACACGGTGGAAAAAATAAAAGATATAATTTTTGACTACTATGACAAGTGGACGAGGGGCGAGCTGACTTTCGACCCCGACAGAAGCGTTATAGAGGGCTTTGAAAGAAAAGCCCTGACGGCGGAACTTGCAAAGGTCTTTGACAAAATGTGAATACGGGCTTTTTGCAAAATAAAAGAGGTGAGTAAGTGAAAATTCTCCATTTTATCAGCGGCGGTGATACGGGCGGCGCAAAGGCGCACGTTCTGACCCTGCTTGACAGTTTAAGAAAAAAGAATATTGATGTCAGCCTGCTGTGCATAATGGAGGGTATCTTCACCGACGAGGCGCGCGAAATGGGCATACCCATAACCATTATCCCGCAGGAAAAACGCTATGACATATCCGTTATCAAAAAGATAAAGCGGTTTATTATCGACAGCGGCTGCGATCTGGTGCATTGTCACGGCGCAAGGGCAAATTATATCGCGCTTTTTATAATGAACGGCATGAATGTGCCATTTGTGACCACGCTCCACAGCGACTATAAACTGGATTTTGTGGGCAACTGGCGAAAAAATATGATATTCACGCCCATAAACGCCTTTGCACTGAGGCGCTTTAAACATATACTTACCGTGACAAATGCGTTCAAGCAGATGCTTATAGGCCGCGGCTTCAAGGAAGAGAGGCTGAACGTCATCTATAACGGCATCGACTTTTCAAAGGATATAACAAAGCTTGGCAAAAAGGCTTTCCTTGAACACTTCGGGCTGGAAGATACGGGCAATACCGTTTTTATAGGCATTGCGGCAAGGTTTGACGCGGTAAAGGGTGTAAATGTGTTTTTGCAGGCGGTAAAGGAGTTTTGTGACAGCTCCCCCGATGCGGATGTGTCCTTCCTTTTGCCCGGATCGGGTGAAATGGAGAGCGAGCTTAAAAACTACGCCGCCGAAAACAAGCTGACAAAGGCGCATTTTTTAGGCCTGATATCCGATGAAAAGCTGATGAACGGCTTTTATAATACCGTTGATGTGAACTGCCTTACATCATACTCCGAAAGTTTCCCCTATGCACTTTTAGAGGGCGCAAGGGCGGGCAAAGCCTCGGCTGCGACAGCGGTCGGCGGCATAGTCGAAATGATAGACGACGGCCAGAACGGCTGCCTTGTGGCTTCGGGCGATTATAAGGCGCTTGCGGCGGTATGGAAAACACTTTACGAAAACAAGGAACTGCGCGAAAAGTACGGCAGAGCTTTTTACGAAAAAGCGAGGGAGAAATTCTCGGTCGAAAGCATGGCGCAGACCCATATAGATATATATACAAAAATTATAAAAAATAACAGAGGATGAAAAAAATGAAGATTTTAGACAGAAGAGGCCGACTTTTCGGCAAGATAAACATTGTTGACCTGTTTGTTATACTTGTGGTTATTGCGCTTGCGTGTGCACTCATCTACAAAAAGACCGCAAAATCGGTCAATTCGGCAGAGGGCGGCGCTTCCGCTCCCGATGAATACTGCTATGTGACCCTTTACTGCAACCAGATGGTGCCCGAATTCAGCAAGTCCATAAATATCGGCGACCACATGGTGGCAAACGGCAAGTTTACCGATGCGACTATCGTTGCCGTAAACGAAGAGCCTGCCGCTTACGTAGGCTATGACGATCAGGGCAAGGCGGTACTCAGCCAGCATCCCTTATGGAAAGACGTTACCGTTGTTATCAAGGAAAAAATAAGCCCCAACCCCGTTATCCGCAAAGTCGGCGAACAGGAAGTGCGCGTGGGCTATCAGTACATTTTTAAAACACAGAAAGTGGAAAGCGGCGCAAAGGTAAGACGTGTCGAGTTTGAAAGCGAACTTTCCGCAGATACCATAAACAAGTTTGAAAGCGGCAAAGTTCCCGAAGAATATCTTCTTCCCAAGACCGCAGAGGCGGCGATCGAAGCTGCCGCTCCCGCACAGACACCCGCAGAATAAAAGGATGAGATAAATGTTGGATATATTAAAAGGCAGTTTTTTTGTAAGATGCCTGATATGGCTGTCCGTAGCCTATGACAGAAGCCGACTTGCGCGTATCGTCAAAAGGCTTGCACGCATCTGGCACAAAAGTTTTACATTCGGACTGCTAAGCAGATATTTTAAAAAGGGCTGCGCTTACGAGCACAGTTTTATATATAAAATAGTTGCAAAACTGACACATATTTTAAGCCGCCTTATGCGTATGACCGACAGGGCGCTCAACAGGTGGTTCCGCGGAAGTATTTTCTGCCGTGCGGTCAGAAATATAAGGGGCTACGGCCTGCTTGTGCTTTTGTTCGGCGTTGTGGTGACGGGCGCTGCGCTTGGCGGCGTGTTTGGCCTTGTGTTCCGCGACTTCGCCGATATTGCGGTGGATATGGTGCTTGTAATGGGCGTTATCGCCTTTGTTACGGCGGCGGCACTCGTGCTGACCGACTACACCGTAAGCCTTTATATTTTAGGCGCTTACGCAGTTATCGACTATGTGTTGAGAACTTTTGTCCCCGCCTTTGCAGGTATGTGGGACGAGGCTTATTTCCTTGGTCTTGTGCTTTTGTGCATATGGAAATGGGCTGTGCATTACCGAGACTGCCGAGGACCTGTGTTCTCGCCTATGGATATGCCTATTTTAGGCTTTTTGGCGGTAATGACATTTGTCTATCTCGTAAACTCTCCCGACCCAAAAATTTCTTTGGAAGGTCTGAGAGTTGTCGTTCAGTATATACTTTGGTACTATGTCGTTATTCGTCTTGTTAAAAACAACGACAAGGCCGTGCTTGTATCACGCTTTTTTGCTGTGGTAGTTGGGCTTATGGCTCTGCACGGCATATACCAGTTTATTATCGGCGTTGAAATGCCCGCGGGCTGGGTAGACCAGAACGAAGCGGGTGTGAGGACTCGTGTTTTCTCGATACTGACAAGCCCCAATATCTTTGGTTCGCTGCTTACGCTCGGCGCTCCGATCTCACTCGGTCTTGCTTTCGGCGAGAGAAATACCTATTTAAAAATAATCTTCGGCGGCGCGGCTCTTGCTATGATCGGCAGTCTGCTGTTTACATTCTCAAGGGGCGCATGGATAGGCTTTGCCGTGGCTTTTGCCGTATATGTGCTTATAAAGGACAAGCGTCTGCTTGCGCCGGGCATAATTGCGGCGGTGCTTGTTATACTGCTTGTACCGAGCGTCGGCAACAGGATCACCTATATGCTCAGCCCCGAATATATCGAATCCAGCCTGCGCGGCGGCCGTCTGGTACGCTGGATGACGGGCGCAAGGATAATGAGTTTCTTCCCGACTTTGGGTGTGGGTCTCGGCCATTTCGGCGGCGCTGTTGCCATGAATCACGGCCTTTCCACCCTTTTGGACGGCGAATACACCGAAACTTTCTATATGGACAACTATTACCTTAAAACCGCTGTGGAAACGGGTATTGTCGGTCTTTTGGCAATGCTTGGGCTGATGTACTGCGTTATTATAAACAGCCTGCGCACCGTAAGCATTTTAAGGGACAAGCGCATGAAAGAACTTGCATCGGGCATAACCGCGGGACTTACGGGCGTTATCGTGCATAACTGCGTTGAAAACGTATTTGAAGTACCGCTTATGTGTACCGTATTCTGGCTTTTTGTGGGCGTTATAATGGCTGTATGGTATCACACCCACAAAAACAGGCAAAAAGAATTAAGACAAAAAAGAAAAATACAACTGACAAGTGTTAAGGACTGAAAAACGTGACTAAGACAACCAAGCTTTTGATAGCGGGCTATCACGGTTTCGGAAACTGCGGCGACGAGGCAATTTTGCAGGCAATGGTAAAAAATATCCGTGCCCTGCCCGTAGACCTTGAAATAACCGCTCTTTCCAAAAAGCCCGATTTTACCAAAACCGAATATAATGTAAACTCCGTTCAGAGATTTGATCTTTTTGGGGTGCTCGGCGCTATTTTAAAAAGCGATGTTGTTTTAAGCGGCGGCGGCACACTTTTGCAGGACGGCACAAGCACACGCTCGCTTTTGTACTATTTAAGTATAATCAAGACCGCAAAGTTGTTCGGCAAGCGCGTTATGGTCTACGCCAACGGCATAGGCCCCGTAAACGGCGCACGCAACCGCAAACTGGTCAAAAAAGTATTGACGGGTGTGGATGTTATCACTTTAAGAGAAAAGCTCTCCGAAGCCGATTTGAGGAGTATAGGCGTGACAAGGGATGATGTGACCGTTACGGCAGACCCCGCTTTTACGCTTGAAAGCGCAGATGATGTCCGCGCATCGGAGATATTTGCGGATGAAAATATCCCCCTTGAAAGCAGAAAAATGGTCGGGGTATCGGTGCGCGCCTGGAACAAGGCAAAGTACGGCGACGATTTTGTCGTAAAACTTGCCAAGACCTGCGACACTTTGGCAAAACAGGGCAAGACTATTGTCCTTTTGCCTATGGAGTACCCGCGCGACCTTGAAATTTCACAAAAACTTATCGACAATATGCAGGAAAAGGCATATATCTTCAAAAAACGCTACAACCCGTCCGAAATACTGGGCTTGGTGGGTTGTTTCGACCTTATGATAAGTATGAGACTGCACACCCTTATTTTTGCGGCAGTCAAAAATGTGCCAATGCTTGGCATTATCTATGACCCCAAGGTCGAGTATTATCTGCGCGAACTGGATATGCCCGAGGCGGGCGATGTCCGCACAAAGCGCCTTAACAGCGACGAAATAGCCGCAAAAGCCGTTGATGTGTTTAAAAATATGGACGCGTATAAGCAGAAATTAAAGACCCGCGCCGATATTATGAGCGAAAAAGCAAGAGAAAACGATAAAATTTTGCTGGAGCTGATAAAAAAGAATGAAAAATAAAAACAATAAATGGCTCACGGCGGCACTTATGCCCGTTGTGGCTGTTATAGGATTGATCGTGGCGGAAATAGCAAAGAATAAGGATTGATATTCGGAAAGGTGTGTTTCTATGAACGAAGCCGAAAAAAGTTTAAAACGCGCCAAAGTATTTGCGGTGCTTTCGGTTTTGTGCTTTTTCTTGCTGTTCGTTGTGTATACATTCGGGCCTTATATTGAAAACGGTTTTTATGACGATGAGGGTGCGGGCTATCACGAACTTAATGCACTTTCGACTGTTTTCAGCGCCGCGCAGACCTATATAACCGATCATTACAAACAAAATGACGGTGAGATAGTGCGGGATGTGACCTGCGACGACCTTGTTGCCGCGGGGCTTCTGACACAAAACCCCGAAGACAGGTGGGGCAGGATCACGATATGTGTATGCGAGGACATACCCGCAGTCCAATATGTAAGTACTGCAAAATATACCTATCCGATGGAATATGGGTATGAAGCAGGGGAGACAAAACCCGAACAGTAAGGGGAGTTTTATATGAAAAAACTTGATATATCCTTAAAGGTAAGCATAATAAGTTTTTGCCTTGCGGTCTTATGTTTTGCGGGGTTCTTATACAGGGAAGAACTTAAAATACGGCATGAATCGGCATTGGCGCGCTCGTTTAGATTGGAGTCGATATATCATTCTGCCCAGCTTTGCATAACCGAAAGATATGCGGCAAAGGGTATTGTTATGGACAGCCTTGATACGGGTACTCTGTTAAACGACCATTATCTTTGGTCTAAAGCCGAGGGATACAATATCGTTACCGTCGAGGGTGCGCCGCTGATAAGCTATGTGGAGTACAAGGGCTATAAATACCCCGAAATTGACAAGGAAAGCGACATTTATTATCTTTCCGAAGATGTGGATGATTTTGATCTGCACGCGGAAGAATTTGCACAAAGAAGTCTTGCGCCTGCGCTTTATGCGGCGGCATGGTGCTATATACGCGAAAACGACACTTCGGGCATGGAGACTATCCCTCCCGAAGACCTTTTGGAAAAGGTGGATTTTTTAGCCAAAGAACCCAAAAAAGCGGAATACATAAAAAAATGGATACATGATATTGAAATAAGGCTTTGTGATAACGGAGCTGCGGTGGAGGGTGTTTCTTTTGGCAAGGAGAACTACAGCCCCGACAGTATGTGGTGGTATGATACCATGCAGGAGCCGATAGATAAGGAGATCGCCAAAAACATTTATGCGGCGGCTGTCAAGTATCTAAGCGACTGCAATGAAAACGGCACAAAACCAGAAATTCCTTTGGAATGTGAGTTTCTTGCCCAAAACGGTTATATCGACCCTTTGCCCGACTACAGCAGTATATATATTTATGTTGAAAACGAGGACAGCGATGATATAGGTATAAAAGGCGTTTTTGTCGGTAACGCGGTCTATCCGTCGTAATTACTTAAATTTTTATTAAGGAAATAACTGACGGTTGTTAAAACGGCGGAAATATGTTATTATTAGATGAGGAAATAATTTTTTTATATAGATAAGCAATGGAGGTACAAAATGAAAAGCAAACTTATTGCGGGAATAGAGATATTTGTTGTTACGGCGGCGGTATTTGCGGGCGTAACGGCATTCGGTGCGGCGGGAACACAGGATGATCCTTTGGTTTCCAAAAGCTATGTTGACGATAAGATAAATCAGGTGTTGGAGATAGTGAACGGCGGTTCTGTCAGTGTTGACGGAACTATTGCGCCTGCGGGCGGAAGCTATCAGCCCGTTTATGCAAGTGTGGGACAGGTAGTGCTTGGCGGCGAGGGTACGGAGATGATCCTGCGCTCGGGCAAGGCAAATATCTATATCGAGGGTGTTGACGGCCTTGTTGATGCCACAACGGGTAAAAACCTTACCACGGGCGATGTTGCGGCATCAAACCATATTATGATAGTACCCCGTGACGACGGCCGCGGCGTAAAAGTTACCGAAGCCGCATGGTTTCTTATCAAAGGCGACTATACAATACAGTAATAGGAGTATTTTTATATGAGTGGAATATGCAATATACTTGGCGTTCCGTTTAACAATATGTCACCCGTTGAAACGGTGGAGCTTTTAAACGTGTATTTAAGCGGCGACACAAAGGCGGCGGTCTATACCCCCAATCCCGAAATGGTAATGGCGGCGCTCAAAGACCCCGAATTTATGGAAGTGCTCAATAATTCCGCGGCTAATCTGCCCGACGGTATAGGCATCGTCTATGCCTCAAGATTTACCGAAAACAGGATAGAAGAGCGTGTTCCCGGCTGCGATACCGTTTTAAATCTTTTTGACAAGATGAAAAACAGCAAGAAGACCGCCTATTTCTTCGGCGGTGCACCGGGCGTGGCGGAAAAGGCCAAAGAGGAAATGGAAAAGCGTTTTAAGGGGCTTAGTGTCGTAGGTACGGCGGACGGCTATTTTGACGAGGAAAAGGAACAGCAGATAATAGCCGACATAAACGAAAAAAAGCCCGACCTGCTTTTGGTGGGTATCGGTTTCCCCAAACAGGAAAAATGGATAGCAAAGCACCTTGACGAGCTTAATGTAAAGGTAGCAATAGGTGTGGGCGGCAGTCTTGATGTATTCAGCGGCACCGTAAAGCGCGCACCAAAGGCTTTTATTGATCTTAATCTGGAATGGTTTTACAGATTGCTTTGTCAGCCGTCAAGAATAGGCCGCATGATGCAGCTGCCTGTCTTTATGGTAACTGTTATCAAGGACAGATATTTCAAAAATAAAGGCGGCGAAAAACCGAAAAAGACTGTAAAGATAAAAAACTATAAAATAAAGATACGCAAGAAAAAACATACCGACAAACCCGAACAGCAGGAACAGCCGTCGGAAAACACAAACGAAATTTAAAAAACACTTGTAATTTGTGTAAAACTATGCTATAGCAATCAAGTCGGCCTGATGTACGGCCGTCTGTGCTAATGCGGCTTAGTTGGCAGAGCAGCGCATTCGTAATGCGAAAATCCAATTTGTTAATTCTGAAAGTCGCATAAATAGCGGGTTACGGAATTTTGAAAATCAAAATTATCGGTAAAAAATTATATAGATGTATAACAAATAAAGCCCCGTTATGTTTATTTAAAGATAAACTTAACGGGGCTTTTTGTGTACGGAAAATTATTTACTTTGAGTTTTCACCTGTCTAAGCATTTTATAAAACGTATTTTCACAACACCCGATAATTTTCATGGCTTCCAAATGGCAAAATTCCACGCTGAATGGAGCAAAAAATTCTATGATGTTTTAGTTCCGTATATACAATGATATTTTGAAAAACCCTCTCATCATCTGCGATGCTGTCTTTTTTATATTATTATTATTATTATTTTGTGTTTAAAATTTGTATAACATCCAGCATATCCACATTATCGTCGGCGTGAACATTTGCGGCTTCAAGCTGTTCGTCTGTCAGGTCTTCCAAATCGCTTATATATCTTAACAGAAGTGCGGCATCTATCTCGTCAACTTTCTTATCGCCGTTTATATCGCCTGCGGAGAATACCTTTACGCCGTAGAAAGCGATTATTCTGTATTCGGGGGTGTCTATATCCTGTCCGCCTACACGCACGATATATGTTTTTGCCGTATTTGTCCACGAAGCGGGAGTGAATGAAAAACTGAATTTGTTATCCGTTACGCTTGCACTGAACTGATCTATATAAATAATATCCTTTGAGTAGGTCGCATCATTGTATTCGCAGGCAAGCACGGTTATATTTTCGCCTGCCGTTTCGTCGCTTAATGTACATTCGACCTTTATTTTGTTATCCGTCGGCTGCTGTTCGGCCTTTGTTATGCCGACCGTTGCGGCAAACACGCCCGTTGACATAGCCAATGCGGCAAAAGTGCTAATAATCCCGAAAATGATTTTTTTCATATGATCACCTCTTTTTTTGATTTTTATTTACTCTTTCATTATAATCACAGAACGCTTTGCACATTTTTGGGTGTGAAAGCAAAAATGTTATATTGGGCGGCAAAAGCCTTGTTACCGCCGCAGCTTTATCCGAAAATAAAACATTCACATTTGCAAAAGGTGTGTTGGGAGTGTTTCCGTCAATGCGGTGCACATTCTCGCCCTCGTTCACCTTTTCGTGTGCTTCTTCGGCATAACATATCTTTACCAGCTTGCCTGACATACCAAGCAGCTTTTTGTACTGCGCCGCCCTTATTTTAAGAATTCGGCTGTCGGTGTGGTAATAATATATACCGTTACTTTCGCAGTCGTTTACATTTGATGCTTCTATGCAGGCAAGCCCGGGGCAAAGAAAGATCGTTTGCGAAAATCTTTCGCCCTTTGTTTTTTTACAGTAGAAAGATTCTATCAATCCCGACATATAAAGCGGCAGCCAACTGTTTATAGCAGCCGTCATTTCGGCTATGCCGCGGTCTATGTTGTGAATGATGCGTATTTTAATGCCTTTGCCGATACATTCGCGCATCAGTGCCGCCCATTTAAGCCTGAAAGCCGTATCTTTTACCATCCAGTCCATTGGTTGGTCGGAGTACAGCAAAAGTTCCTCGGCATTGTTTTGTACCGCACTACCGAGAAAACGTATAACTGCCGTCTGCAAGCCCTCTGTGCTGTAATATATGCTCTTTTGGTCGGATAAGATCTCGTGCTTGGCTGCTTCTTCAAAGGTCGGCAAGGGTATTTTTATATCCGCCGAAAAAGAGGAGATATTTTCAAGCAGCTTTTCTATATATATTCCTGTGTCGCTTTCGTCAAAGTCGCACAGCCAGCGGCTGAAATACTCAAAACATTTTTCTCTGTCGCTTACTGCATTATTGGGGATAGCTATAGTCTCGGCAAGCAGATCGAGACTGTTGTTTTGCATTATGGTATCAAACAAAACTTTGCATATTTCATCCGATAGTTTTGAGCCTGCTTTGGGCATACGTGTGCCGTTGCGAAAACGGCTTATTGCCGATACATCTATATGTAAAAAATCACATAGAGCCGCATTTGTTATCCCTGCAATACTCATTGCGGTATTCAGCTTTCTGCCGTAGAGTATGTATGGAGCATCTACATATATTTGTTTCTTCCTGCCCGTATCGTTGGGATCACAGTCCGGAAATAACCACAAAAACAGATGTTCCGCTAATTTTTCGGGGGATACGGTTTTACCGTCCGAGACCGCCTCCGATAATTTTGCGGTTTTACCGTTTCTTGCGGCGTAAATGCAGATGGCATCTGTCAATTTTTTTGCCGTAGGGCTTGTCGGCTTGGGTGTACGGCTGCCGTTTCTCATACGGCTTACAGCCGAGCAGTCTATGCCCGCAATATCGGCTATATCGGTATTTTTTGCACCTATTATGTCAAATACGGTGTTTAATCTTTCCTTAAACATAAAAATCTCTCGCTTTTTATACTATGTATAAATTATCTACTATGATTATATCAAACAGAGCCTTATAATTCAAGTGTGACAGCAAATTGGCATTTGCCAAGTGGCTGACATAATTGAAAACCGTTTAAATATATTGTAAAATACTATTATAAGGAAACGCTGATTTAAGGATACCAAAAATAATTTTGCACATTTGCTTGACGGCTCTGTTTGCGATGTTCCGCTTTTCAAGCGGAATATTCGCATGGTCGTGGCTGCGCGCCATAATGAACGCACCTACAAATGTGCCGCCACCGCCTAAAATTATTTTTGCTTTTTTGATTTAATCAGCGTTTACATAAATCTTTCGCTTAAAAATCAAAAAATGAAAGGATGTGTGAATATATGAAAACACTTAAACTAAGGCGGGTCATAGCGTTTGTTATGGCACTGGTAATGCTTATGCCGTTTGTCTGCGTACCGGTAAGTGCCGAGACACTGCCCACCTTTACGGTGGAAAGCACAAGTGTCACGGACGGCTATGTAAATATGACTGTCGATCTGCACGATTACATCAATACGGATATGTACATCAGGCTGGAGAATACCAATGGCAGCACGACCTTTTATTTCCCGACACCGTGGTTTGATGAAAACGGACGGTTTGTCAGCTATGTAACGACATCGCCCGTCACGCTCAGGGTACCCTTGCCCGATTATGGCATATACCGTGTAAATCCGGAAGGTCATAAGTCAAGCAACGGGCAAAGTTGGCAATGCGCCCCAATTCAGATATCATATTTATCCCCGTTGGTATCGGTGGCAACATCGGCAGGCATACGTCAGCTTGAACCGAATGTCAATAATACCTATTATGAAGTTGTCGGGGATGCGCCTACGGATGACGGAGTTTATATATTGAACAAAAACGGCGATTACAAGTATGCCGTTTACTGTAACGCACCAAGCTCCGAGGCACAGCAGGCCGTATATATATCATCGGGCGGCAGTGTTCTTAAAACCGAGACGCTTACATGGAACGTCTCCAAAAAGATCTGGGGCGGTGCGGCCTATGCGGCGGCGGATTTCCCTGATGCGGCAAAGATAGAGTTCCAAGCCGTTCGCGACCCGTCAAAAAAGATAAGTATAGATATAAGCAGGGTAACGATAGGCAGCGTGGGCTCGGTAAGCTTTACAACAAATGCCTATGATTACTCCTATCAATGCCTTGCATCGTACATATCAAGAAGGTATTCCGGCGCTGTACAGCTTAACGAGCTTGCCACTGTCGTAAGCAAAAGCGGAGAAAGCTACAACGCTTATGCACAGGGAAACAGCGGGGTATTCACAACCTCCTGCGGAAATTTCAGCGAAGTTGGTTCGGAGGTAGTGGACATGACCGCGGGCGGCTGGAGAAATGCCGCAGGCACTGGTGAGGACGATATATGGACGACCCCTGCGCTGTATCATTACGCCCCGTCCGGAACAACGGTAAATATCAGCATAGATGCGGCAGGCGCAAGCAAGACCGTTGCCGCACTTATATACAAAAGCAAGGACGGGAAGGAAGTTACCGTAGAGCATGAGTACAGCGGCTCGGCGGCTATTACCGTGCCGAGTGATGCAATGCAGCTTTTGTATGTTGAAGCGCGTGTATATAACGAGCGCGGCGAGGTTTCCGCGACCCAAAAAACAAAGCTTGAAAACTACTATTGCAGTAACTTTGTGGAATTTACCAATGTTCCCGACAGCGTATGCAATTTCACATCGTACAAGAATATGGACGGTTATTTCCGCGGCTTTGAAAAGCGTCCCTCGCAGGGCGGCTTTGTGCTTACGGTAACGGACAGCGCGGGCAAGACATACCGTACCTACCTTGCAAACACAAAAAGATATAAGTTTGATCCCGATTGGCATCTGCTTGGCAGCACAAGGAAAACCACATCGGGCTGGGATATTTATCCGTATTTTTCATACGGTACATCTATGCTTGGAAGTAATGTCCCGTCATACGAAATGGGCGGTACCATGCCAAATCTTTCTGTCGGCAAATGCACCTACGAGCTTACCTCGGACGGCAGACACGTCACATCGGGTACATTTACCGTAACGGGCGAGTTTGGTCAGAAAGTGGCTCTTAACGACATACCCGAACAGTATCAGAGCTTTCAGGTAAATGTTTCAAGTGCATCGGCAAACGGCGGCAAGGAAATACCCGCCGAGGTCGTAATGGATATAACCACTCCCGACGGTCAAACCAACAGGATAAGCAGCCCCGCAAGCGACAGCAAGCCGGCATTTATCCCGTTTTTGCCCGTTGGCAGCAGGATAAAGGCAGCGGTAAGCTATGATGCCGATGCTTATCCGTTTATAAAGGGCGTTTCGCCCGCAAACGGCGAATATACGCTGGTTTACGATAATGACCGCCAACAGAGTCTCGATTTTGCTTTTGAAGCTATCTCAAAACGTAGCATCACGGGCAAACTGCTTACGGGTACGGATAAAAAGGCTGTTCCATACGCAAATGTTATTGTCAGCCAAACAATAACACGCAGCGACGGCACATCCTATACTCACAAAACAACGGTTTTAAGTGATGAAAATGGTAATTTTACTGTCCCCGATGCTTATGCGGGCTATGCGGGTACTGTCGAGATAAGGGCAAACGGATACAATGTTGTTGAACGTGGGCTTGCTTCGGGCAGCAGTACGGCAGCATTGGGCGAGATCTCGCTTGACTACTTCGGTACATATTCAATAATACCCACATTAAAAAAAGAACCCATAAGGCTTCGAGGAGCAGACGGAAACAATGCAAAAGACATTGACGGCAAGGAAATAGGAAACGAACTTGAGGGCAAACTGCTTGATTCCGATGCGGCACTTTTAGAAGTTGACAGCATAGAAGTAGGCGGCACAAAATATTACAGAACAACAGACTGGTTTGAAAATATTGTCGGCGGTCAGAATGTTATAAACTTTAAAAATGTAAGCATACTTTCTTCCGCAGCTTCAAGCGGCAAAAAAGTGACCGTGCACTACAAACAGCCAACGGACGGCATATTTGATATTGACGGCACAAAAATGACGTTAAGAAGTTTTGATGTAACGGCGGAATTTGACTCCAATAACTCAATAGAAGCGGCAGCGGTTGCTTATAAGCCCGAGGGAGATATAAGGGTAACGGCTGTAAGTTCCGACAGCGAATACAAGGTGGGTTATGCGGTATTGTCCGATGGTGTTGTTTCATATACCGATGACAACGGCAATACACAGCAGGATATAAATGTTGTAAGCTGGGCGGGCGGCAAAGGTGAACTGTCTGTTAATTACAGCAAGTCGGCTTACAGTTCGGGCAATAGCTTCAAGCTGTATACCTTTAATGTTAATGACGAAGATTCAAAGGTAATGACACAGATGCTTAAAAACGGCAGACCAAAATTGTCGGTATCTTCAAGCGCAGTAAAAACAACGGATGTCAAGCTTGTGGAAAACAGCATAATCACCGCAGGCGAAAAAATACCGTCAAATACATACTCGGATATAGATATGGGCGCATACAGCTTTGATTATGTGCTTGCACCTTATGACGAGGATGTAAATTTAGTGGAAGTACGCGGCATACTTACAAAACGCGATACATCAAGCAAGGACACACTTTCGAGCGTAAGCATAGACAGCGGCGCAATAGTCGTAAACGGCATACAGGGTACGGACGACGGTGTATGGACCAACAAGACACTTGAATCGGGCAATCTGAAAAATATAGTAAGTGCGCCCGTATATGCACTTGTGCCTTATAAATCGGGTACTTCAAATGTAGATTTTACCATCAAGGTAAGTTACCAAAACAACGATACAAAGGCAAAGAGTTCCGATGTTTATAAAATAAGTGACGAGATACTCAACTTTGACATTACCGTTCCCGACAATATAAGTATGACCGACGAAATGAAAAAGACCGGTTGGAACGAAAACGACCCGATGCAGCCATGGAAACTCGGCATAAGCATTGCGGCTTACAAGAGCGATGATGCCAAGGAAAATGTTATCACTGTCTGGGACAACGGTGCGGCTATAGGTACCGTAAATGCAAACGAGCTTGACGGCGCGACCGAAAGAAAATTTGCTCTTACGGATATGTACACCCCCGGAACGCATACCATATATGCAACAAGGGAGCAGAAACAGGGCAGCGGTTATGTTACCGTATCCACACCAAAGCGATACGTCTTTGTTTCCGCGAGTAAAAAGGATGTTTTTGCAGGCGGTTATGTATGGTATCACAACGGAAAAGTGCATAGCGGCATAGTTGCTGTAAATCCCCATGCAAGAAGTATAATCGTTTTCAAGGTATACGGTGCGTTATCTACCGATGTTGACAGCGTCGGACTGATAATAGACGGTTATAAACAAAGAAAGGCTCTACCCCTGTATGATGATACGGCAAACAATGTTAGTTATTGGAGCGTTTCGGACGGTCTTACGAACCTTAAGCCTTATTTAGTCGGCAACGGTGCACAGCTTGATTCCGAAAAGGTTTTGGAGCTTGCCAAGACACACGGTATACTTACGGGTGCGAGTACAGATCTTGAAGCGTGGATAAGCTGTACTTTACCCGGCGTATCTACGACCGACAGAGAAACACTGAGAGAACAGGCATTCAGAAGCTATTACGAGTTAAGGGGACTTGATGTACCCGATAACGACGAGAAGATAAACGCAATAGAAGAACTTACAGACGAGGAGATCGAAGAATATCTCAATGAGGACAACACGGATCTTCCCCCTTCGATAGCCGAACTTAAATATACGGCATCTGTAAGCAACGGAGGCAAGACTGTAACCTATACTGCCAATGCTACCGCTAACATTCCGCAGGCAAGCCTTACAGTCAGCTTAAGCGATGATACGGAATATTCGCTTTATGAACTCTATCACACAATGGAGCTTGAACGTGCGGGGCAGACCGACGACGAGGGTTACGAGATACATTGGGCGCAGACGGATTCCGCACAGGGCTATACACTTGAAAGAATAGCCATAAAAACCGAAAAAATAACGGTAAACGGGAGAACACAGTATCATACGATAATGAAAAAGACCGTTTATCTTCCTTCCGAGGTAAGGGATGCATTGTACAGTGCATCGGGCTTAAACAGCGTTACAACGCAGTCTGCGAACAGTCTGAAAGCATTTTCCGCAGATGAATACAGCGAACAACCTGTTTCCTTGTTTGCGGCAAACTCAAAAACAAAGGCAAAGGTAAATGCCGAAAAGAAGGATCCTTTGCTTAAACGAGGATACGACATTGTAAACAATGTATATTCCTATGTAGATCTGCACAGCACTTTCGGGCATTTAAGAGTTTTGAACGAATTCAAAAAGGCAGGAGTTACCGATCCCGAGATATTAAAGCTTTCCGAAGGTGCAGGTTATATACCCAAATCGGTAGGGAATGTCGCAACCGTGCTTTCGGTTGCGGATTATGCATACATGGTAAGCAAAGGACCTTCCGGCAAATCAGGCGATGTACTTTGGGAAATGCTTGCTCAGGTCAAAGACCAAAGAATGAGAGACAGTTTTGCACACGATATTATGGATTACGAGGATCTGCGTACAGACAGCTATGAGCTTGACTGCTATTACAAAGGGGCTACAACAACGGCAGGTCTTATAAGCGCTCCTATCGTAAAGGTGATCCTTTTCTTTGGGACAAAGGGCTATGATACGATTAGAGGATGGGCAAGCGAATATCAAGAGGAAACTCATAATACTATCAGAAAATCCATAGAAGACCAGTTAAGGGCAGAAGCCTACAAGCAGGAATACAAAACCGCAAGAGCCGAAATTGAAGCACGTATAAGAAGGACATTTGGCAACAGTATGAGCCAAAAAGCACTTCAGGAAGAAATAAGCAAGTACTGGGTGCTTACAAAGGTCAACGGAAAACTTAAATATGTATTCCACACAAAACTGCCGAAAGAAAGAATTTACATTGACCCATCGGGCTATGTATTTGAGGCAGTCGAGGACAACAGAGTCGGCGGCATAACCGCAGCTATTTATCAGGCAGATGACAAGGGCGATTTTAATGCACCGTGGGCAGACCCCAACGAGGATGCTCCGCAGGATAATCCCCAGACAACGGCTTTTGGCGAGGGTGACCTCGGCGGACGCTACGGCTGGATGGTGCCAAGCGGCGATTGGAAGGTAAAATTTACCGATGAAAACAAGAAGTATAAGGATGCGGAGACCGTTATCATTCAGGTACCGCCCGAACATACAAATGTTAATATCGGTCTTATGTCCGAAGAAACGCCTACCGTCAAGATGGAAACAAAGAACGGAAAAATTGTTTTGACCTTCAGCAAGTATATGCGCCTTGATACCCTTGTAAGGGCGGGTGCATCACAAAAAATAACGCTTGATGCGCAGGGAGCGCAGACAAGCAGTCAAGACACATCCACAAGCTACGATGATGAAAGCTTTGGGTATGATAAGCTTGCAATTGCGTTCTATACCTCAACAGGCAAGCAGATAAAGGGTACCGTAAGCTTCCCCGACAAGGCAAGAAATACGGGCTATACCCCCGATTCGCCTTACCAGACCGATTGGATCTACTGCGATTACTTTGCAAAAACCGCGGTATTTACACCGACAGACGGTTCAAGCGTAAGCGGCGCAACAATGAAGATAGACGAGGGCATACAGAGCTATTCGGGTATTGCACTTCCTGCAGATACGCAGGTTATCGATACGGGCGCACTTACCGTTAATAAAACATCTTCCGCGGACGGCATGGCAACTTATAATGCAGTGCTCAATACGGGTGAAAAGTGTGTTATCATAGCAACATCCTACAATACCGACGGCACTATATACGATGTTGCAACAGCTTATACATCAAACGGCAGCACGGATATTACCGTTGATGTACCGCACAGCGGCGCAACCGTTATTCTAAGAGCGTGGGATTCGTTAAGTAATATGAAAGCACTCTCCAATCCTGTTACGACAACAGGCTGATTTATAACTTTCAACATTATTTTTGTTGAATATGAAAAAACGGTGTATTGCAAGGCAGCAGCCCTGCAATACACCGTTTTTAAAATTCCCTGCAAACATTTGTTGTACAGGGAATTTTTGTTGTATTTAATTATTCGTCTTTAAGTCCCGATTTTTCCTCAAATTCTTCTATGGTCATATTGAGTTCTTCGGCTGCTTGCGGTACGGAAAGCAGTTTCTTCTTAACAAGGTTTACAAGTTGACTGAAATTAGCCGCTTTTACTTTACTGTCAACATACAAATTAAGTTCGCTTGTAACATCCGAGAAAGCTAACATAATTCCTGACACCTCCTTCTCACGAGATTTCATATAGTCTGCCAACACGTTTTCATCTTCACAAATTCTTATAGTTTCGTATACTGCCTTTGCATTCCTGCCGTACAGCTTGATCTGTTCATTGTAAATTTTGGTAAAACGTACATATTGCTGAATAATATCACCGTCTTTGCCGTCTGTAATTACTTTGACATTCACATCTATTACGGAATTATCTCCACCCATAAACAGTTTGGACAATGATTACTGCAAGGCAACAAACCTGCAATACACCGTATTTAAAATTCCCTGCAAACACTTGTTATACAGGGAATTTTTTGTTGTATTTAATTATTTGTCTTTAAGCCCCGATTTCTCCTCAAATTCTTCAATGGTCATATTTGCTTGTTCAGCCGCTTGGGTAATGGATAATATTTTTTTCTTTACAAGGTCAACAAGGGTCGAGATCATGCCTTCTTCTCTCGCAAACTGCTTTTCATTGCTAACATACAAATCAAATTGTTTATCAATATCCGAAAAAGCTAACATAATTCCTGACACCTCCTTCTCACGAGATTTCATATAGTCTGTCAACACATCTTCATTTTCACATATTCTTATTGTTTCACTTACTGCCTTTGCGTTCCTGCCGTATAACTTTACCTGTTCATTGTACACCTTTGTAAAGCGTACATACTGCTGAATAATATCGCCGTTTTTGCCGTCTGTAATTACTTTGACATTCACATCTATTACGGAATTATCTCCGCCCATAAATAGTTTGGACAATGACAGTTCTTCGGGAACATCCTTTTTATCCTCACCCGAATATATAAGGTATAATTCGGGCTTCGGGAATTTTACCTTTCTTGTGCCATATAAGGATTGTTCCGTATCTTCAAAATAATCGTAATAAGTTTCGGCAAGGTATACGAACATACGCACAACGATATTTTCCGACCACGAGGATTGCTGTTCCACCAACATTATGATTTTATCCTTGACCTTAAAGCCTACATCATTGTAAAGCGTAGCCATAATGACACTTTCAAGGGTAACGTGTTCGATATCATCTTCGGTTACAGTCTTATCGGGGTGCAAAGCCATATATAGCTGTGCCGCATATTTTTTGATGCCGAAAAGATTTCTGAATACCGAGTCTTTGGCTATAAATTTTGATTTTGTTTCTTCCGTTACATTCCTAATGTTCACAACTTTTGGCATAGCCAAAAGCCGATTGCTTTGCAATCGTCCGCATCTATCTTTGCGGTTGACTATACCTCCCTTTCTTATTTATATTATAACCTATATGTCGTTATATTGCAAGGAAATTCCGGGAGATTTTTTATCTGTCCCAATAGTTATATGACCGCCTTGTTGTGCGTTCTTCTTCCTCGATTTTGGGAGTATCTTCTTCGATTTCGGGCTTTTCTCCCGCAATATACCTTAGATTTTCGTACAATATTTCATATTGGCGTAAATCGTCTTGTGCATCTTGCAGCTTCTTTTTATATTCTTCCATATTTTCATTATGCCGCCGAACACGTTGATTTCTTTCACGCACATCAAGCAAAACCGGGTCGGTCAGCTTGTAATGGTTGAGAACTGCCTCCGCACGCTGATATTTATAGATTTCTTTGTAGTTTCTTATGCGGTAAATCTCTTTTTGCGAGGAATTATCTTCCATACTTTGCCAATCTCTGTATATTCGCCGTGTTCTGTCCCTATCTTCTTCCGCGGATATTACGGTATTCAGCTTATCGCCCTGTGTCCGCAGGTCTTGAATATCCCTTTCATAAACTTCAATACAGTGCTTTGCTTTGTCGATTTTTTCAAGCAAGTCCGCTTGTGTTTTTATGCCGTGTTCACTCATAAAATTCATCATTCTGATTTGAGTATTTATGTTTTCCACAGCAATGTAACGGCTGCCGTATTTTTCGTGCGGAGGAAGAAGTCTGCCGAATTGACTGTCAATTTTTGCCTTGCGAATACTGTATCTCTCCCTGTCCTCAAAGTAAAGATGCAGCATTTCTTCCGTGTATTGTTCGCCTAACTTCTCTATTCGCCTGAAACGCTGTCCGTCTTTCGGCTTTATTGCCAAGTGTTTGTCTTGTTTGACCTCAATACCTTGCTTTTGCAAGTATTCCAATAATTCATCAAAACTTTTGCACTCACGCATACCCCAATCAATTTTTGCTTTTAAACGACTTTTGTGTGTTGACGGCGTAAAATGCTTCATATAAGGCTGAATACGCTTGTTTTCAACTTCCGTATGGTTTGCACACCTGCGGTGTATTGCAATATCCTTATAAGCCGTTCCGAGAGTATCGACACGGAAATATTGGTCATATCCACATAATTTAAAAGACAAATGTTCATCGTAACGTATCTCATACTGCCGCTTTTGCATAAGTTCAAGAAATTCATAAAACGAATTTGCTTCATTTATAGACCTGTCAATTAAATCTTTCATTCGTTTTCTGATATTTTTAAATGTTTTATCAATTACAATAAGCCCGTTTTCGGCACATAATTCATCACTTATTTGCCGCAGCTTGTAAACCGTACCTATATTGCTGCGCAATTTTTTGTGCGTATAGAAATTTACGGAGTTAAGTATCGTGTGAACATGAATATGCTCCGTATCACTGTGAACAGCGATAACATACTGATGTTCGGGAAACATACGCTTTACAAGTTCTTCCCCGATTTCGAGTGCCTTTTCGGGAGTTATCTTATCTTCCGTTGAAAATGATTGTATGATGTGCTGGGCATAATTCTTTCCGTTTCTTGCAAGCCGCTGTATCTCCCGAAAATCCTCAACGGCAGTACGGCTGTCGCATAAATAGCTTGACACATCGGAAGAAAATATCCTAACAGATAGAATGAGCAGAAAGGACTTTAACCGTCCCGCATACAGACGATTGTTGAAAAAATTGCGAAAAGGCAATTGTGTTGTTGTCAAAAGTATAGACGGTCTTGGGCGTAGTTATAAGGATATAATCAAGCAGTGGCAGTATATCACAAAGGACATAGGAGCCGATATATGTGTGATAGATATGCCCCTTTTGGACACAAGCCGACATCGTGATCTGATAGGTACATTCGTGTCGGATATGGTCTTACAGATACTCAGCTATGTTTCGGAAAACGAGCGTGTCAATATCCGCCAACGACAGGCCGAGGGCATTGCTGCGGCAAAAGAACGAGGGGTGCGTTTCGGCAGACCCAAAAAATATACGCAGAAGCAATTTATGGCGGTATATGAAAAGGTAAAAAATCACGAAATTTCATATAAGCAAGCCATGTGGGAGCTGGACTGCTGCGAAAGTACATATTATAAAATGAAAAAAGAATTTACAAAACAACCCGCATAACATAACAGGTGCATTGTTAAGCCATAACGGCTTGGCAATGCACCTGTCTTTTTTTTATTGGTTTATCATATTTATAACATCATCAACGGACTTGCCGCTTGCGGCGAGAGCATCCATAATACGCTGGCTGTCGGCTAAAAGTTTATCATCTTTTAATTGCTTTAATTCGCTTTTTGCTGTTTTGAGTGCTACGGAAAGTTCAGCAATTTCAGCCTCTTTATTAGAAATCATTTCATCAATATTTAAGTTTTTGGGTCTTCTTGCCATATTCATTTTGTCCTTTCTATTATAGTAATGATTATAAGTTTATTATAAGAGCTTTCGGGTATCGTGTCAACCACATTTTTCCAATAAAATATTAAGGGCGGGAACGAAATTTTATGTTGACTTTATTGTGAAAATGTAATACAATTGTAATAAAACAAAGAAGTAAGATTTTTGTAAATTTTAAGGGAAAGGGTTGACAAGATATGCAAAAGGCTATATTCTCAAGCAAGCAAGCAAGCACGCAAGCAAGCAAGGCATAACTGCGCCCTTTTTACAATCAAATGCCCTGAACATAACGCACTTAATGGGATAGATGTGTCCTTTTTGAGTGCGTTTTTTTATTTAAGGCCACCTCAAAAAATCCTCTGCGTTCCGATTTAAAGCAATTTTTAGAGGTGTTCTTAAGCGAAAGGAGAAAACTTAATGAAGAGAAAATTATCTTACGATCTCAGAAGAGTGGCTGCGGGTCTTTGCGCTGTGCCTATGGTGAGCAGTGTTATGCCGTCTCAGCTTATGTCAAGTGCTTTTACGGCGATAGTTATGGCAGAAGAAAGCAGTACCGAACCGCAGACAGAAACAATTGATGAAGAGAACTACTATGACATTTCATCCGTTGATGATCTGTTGTGGGCAAAAGAGCAGATAGAAAGCGGAAATACAGGCATAAACCTTATACTTAAAAATGATATTGATCTTAGCAATACGGAATGGACTTCGATAGGTAAAACTGTGGCGGCGGATTACGGAGAAAGCGGAGCTTATGTGCTTAATGGAACATTTGACGGAAACGGTCACACCATATCGGGCATAAGTGCTTCGGGCATAAATTGCAGCTTATTTTATGCAATAGACTCGAACGGTGTTGTTAAAAATTTAACTATTAAAGAATGTAAGTTTGATGGAGAAGATAATACTTTTATAGGTGCTGTTACCAGAACCAACAGAGGAAAGATAATAAACTGTAAAGTAATTGATTCGACCGTCAGCGGTTTAAAAAATGTCGGCGGTATTGTCGGAACAAACGAAGGCGAAATAACCGATTGTGTAAACCAGGCAACTGTAAGCGGTGATAGATATATCGGAGGTATTGCAGGAAATAACACCAACAAAATAACCGATTGTGCAAACACGGCAGCTGTAAGCGGTGGTACGGTTGTCGGTGGTATCGTGGGAGAATTAACGAGAGGTACGGTAGAAAAATGCAGCAATACCGGCACAGTAAAGGCCACTACTAATTTTGCCGGTGGGATAACAGGTGATATATACGATGGAGCGATATCAAAATGTATAAATACAGGTAATATCGAAAGCGAGGGTTATGCCGGCGGTATATCAGGTTGGGGTGGATCCGGTCAAGAGACACACGGACAAACTATAAGTTTGTGCATAAGCAAAGCGAGCTTGAACGGCAGTACTGTAGGAGGAATTGTTGGATTTAATACTTACGCTGCGGTTTCAAGCTGCTATACAGATAACAGTACCGCAGTCGGTGGAAAACACCAGGGCACAGAAACCGATAATACGGTTTCCGTATCGGATGATGTTTTTGCTTCGGGCGAAATATGCTATAAGATAAATGCAGCGGCAGGCGAGACTGTTTTCTATCAGACTTTGGGAAAAGACAATATGCCTGTTTTGGACAGTACACACAAGCGTGTTTCGTATGCAGACGGAAAATATATCAATGCAATTCTTGAAGTCGGCACTATAATACCCTTCCATTCCAGGGTAAACTTTGGCGGTTATTATATCCAAGACGACAGCGGTAATACATATTACTGCGATGATCACACAGCTGTTGATTTTAGTTTTTCGGGTTACAATGAATATGCCAAATTTTCATACCCTATTAAGGTTGATGGCTATGGTGAAAATCTGCTTTTGAAATTTCTGACAGAGTCCGGTATGACGGATGAAGAAAAAAACTATTTCCGTAATGACGAAAGCATGAAGGGTGTCGGTGTGTTAAGCGGCGAAGGAACCAAAGAATCACCTTTTAAGCTCGGCCTTGTTTACAAGGACTATGCTCTCAGCTTTGACAGCGATGTTGAAGACTATATTGACCAAATGTATATAGGCTTTGATGCTATTGACAAAAAAGAGTTTTTTGAACAAAAAGTTCTTCCATATAAAGAGGTGATGATCTACTCCTCGGCAAAGCTTAATTTTAAAGCTGCCGATGAGGAAATATCTGTGACAGAGGAAAAAACCGATAGTAAATATGTATATAAGCTCAAAATGCCTAAAAGCGAGGTAACAGTTTCGCATAAACACGAATATATTTCCGAACTCAGCGACTACAAAAATGCTGTTTTTGCAGGCTGTGTAAACGAGATAGACGGTCTTAAAACTGTCGCAACCCTTACAGCAAATGATATGGTATATAACCCCAACACGGGCTATACGGGCGCAAGTACGGAGCAACTTACAGATTTCGCCGCAGGTTTAGGAGCGGTTTCAGTCAATGATATTTCAATTTATTCTTTAGGTACAACAACTAAGTTGTCTAAAACCAACGGCAAATATGAACTTCCTGTGGGCAGATACAACGCTTCCTCAACTGCTTATGTAGGCGGCAAAAATTACGAGCTTTCTTCTGATTTTGAGATAACCGCCAAGGATATTACCGATGATGACATAACTGTTGATATTTCTCCTGTAAGCAAGGCTTATGACGGCA
Organism: Bacillota bacterium; assembly: GCA_017460805.1. Taxonomy (GTDB): domain Bacteria; phylum Bacillota; class Clostridia; order Lachnospirales; family CAG-274; genus RGIG4310. Next base: position 31,028 of record JAFUAF010000052.1, read on the forward strand.
AGGAACCCGACTTTACTGTTACCGCAACTTACGGTGATACTACACTTACAGAGGACAAAGACTATGAAGTTACGATAAAACCCGACGGCTCGGCAATAGGCAGTTACATTGTTACCATAAGCGGCAAAGGCAATTATACGGGTACAAAAGAATTTGATTATGATATAACTACTGCGGAGGTTTCCGAAAACATTACTTTTGAAGCAAAGGATGCGGAATACAGCGCAGCTGCTTACAGCAGCGACAACCTCAGCTTTTCTGCCGATTCCGATGTTGCACAGAAGTTGGTAGATAACGGCACGGCAGCTTATAAGTATTACAGGGCAGATAAACCGTATGACAATGCCGACCTTACGATCACGGACAGCATATTTTACGGTGCGGATCATTACTGCGGTAATACATTAAAGTTGGGGCATTGGCTCAACTACGGCGTTAAGTATACTGCAGCCGATGCCGGCCAGGATTACTTGATAATAAATTGCTATACGGTCAAAGATGGTGAAAATTACAGTGAATGGAAAGAAATTCACCTTACAGAGATCACCATTGGAATTGATGGTATCATTACCGGAAAGGATATGGAAGGTAATGTTTTTACGGGCTACTGCATGCCTAATGCAGACTATGCAGTAGAGGAGCAAAATTATTATAACGGCAGATATATGTTTCTTTCGATTCGTCACGAGGAAAAAAACGTGCTGAACGAGCGTGAGCAGTTTATTGCATCGGTAAATATGGAAGCAGGTCTTACCGATGTACCGACGGATGCGGGCAAGTATCTTGCCGAGGCAACTATCCATGATAATGACGGTAACTACAAAGATGTTGTAAAGTATGATACTTTTGAGATAACACAGGCACCCGTAAGCGTTAGTATGGAAAAAACGTCAGGTGTATACAGCGTTAATTCTACCGAAACTCTCATTGCCGACAATGATATCAGCGGCTTAAAAGGCAGCGACAGACTTTCTTCAGCCGATCGCAATGTGCTTGTCAAGATCTATAACGGCGATGAAGATGTTACCGATACAGAGTACCTTGATGCAGGTACATACACATTAAAGATAAACGAAGAAATTGCAGCTAAATATCCCAACTATGAATTTACGATAGAGGACGATACATTAACTGTAGATCCGCTCGATATCAGCGGAAATGTCAAATTCCTGACTTTCGATAATATTGCAGAAACATCCTTTACTTACAACGGCAAAGAGCAGTCTCCGAACATTACAGGCACCAATAGCCGTACAAATACCGGTTTTGTTAAGGGAACGGACTACACCGTTACCACCGGCAAGGATGTCGGCAGTTATACTGCTGTTGTAACGGGTACGGGCAATTATACAGGCACAAGAGAGTTTGGCACATGGAACATCACCGCAGCGGAGATCACCGATGTGGAGGTTGATGCCCCTATTACTTATACGGGCAACGATGATCCCCAGAAAGGACATATCAGGGTGTTTGGTGCCGATGCCGACGGTGACGGCGAAGCGGATCTGCTGACCGAAGGTGTTGATTACGAAATAAGATACGTTGAAGGTTCTCTTATGGTCGATCCGGAAGAAGTATTTGAAACGGCTGCCGAAAGCATCAAAGAGCTTAATATATATACAGCTATCGTAAAGGGCAAAGGCAACTACACGGGTTATACAACTAAACTCATTAGGATCGCATACGGCGAAGCCGATGCTTCTCACTTTGATGTTACCTTTAATGACGGCGAGGAGAGAATTTACAACGGAGAAAAGATCGAAAGCGGCAATTTCTACCTTAGCACAAATGAGAATGCCACACCTGCCGAGGCGTATGGCATAAGTACGATGAAAGAAGTTGGGTATGCAAAATTGGATTGCGACAGTGACGGCACACTTGATGACGGTGACTTTTTAAGACCTGGTACGGTGTACAAAGTTGCCGATGGCAGAATCAGAGTGATGACAAAGGATGGTTTTCAGAATTTTTACGGTTACACATCCATACAGGTCGATAGCAACGGAAATTTAGTATGCAATGGCCCATATGCTGCAACATTTAGCGGTGAAAACAATAAACTATGGAAAGTAACGAATGTTGACGAAGACGGTCGCCCCGAATTTTCCCTTGTTGATGTTGTATCGGGCAATACTTACACCCCGACCCCGCCAACAGATGCAGGTATTTATATTGCCGAGATCAAGGCTTCGGGACGTGCGTTTGATAATGTTACCGTATATAAGGTATTTGAAATCAAAAAGATAAATGTCAATATCAGTGAAACGGACGAACCGAATACCACATGGGGTAAGCTTATCGGTATTGACGATATTTTCAATGCCGAAAACAGCTACTTTGATAAAGGCAAGATCCTTGAAACAGGAAAAGTATACAAGTTTGACAATGCGTACTTAAGCATCGGCGGTTTGAACTTAAACGGTATAAAATACGTAACTGTAGCCGAAAACGGAAAGCTTATTTTTGATACCGGCAGTGAGGACGGCGGTGGCTATGAATCAAGTCTTGACGGCGAAAACGGCGGCGTATGGGTCGCAGTAACCTCAAACACGATAGCTCTTCTTTCCGAGGAAGATGCGGCAGCGATCGAACACGAAACAGAAATACCATTAAGCACATTATTTACTATAGCAAACGGCGATACCGAGTATGATTTTACCGACAGCTCCAAAAACAACGCAGGTGAATATACAATAACTGCAAATACGGATGCGATCGAGGCATACAACAACGGCGACAACAACTATAACATCACAGTTCCAAATACGCTTTCACCTTTGACGGTAACGCAAAAATCCATGGCAGATGATGATGTTACCGTTACCATAGAACCCGAAAGCTACGATTATAACGGCAATGTCAGAACTGTACGTGTTAGCGCGGCATTGGATGTGGATGTGCTTGACGGTACAAATAAAAACACAAAGGAATATACGCTTGCGCTTGGTACAACATCCAATAAGGGCGATGACGGCTATTACAGCGGTACGACCTCGGCTTACAAAGCAGGCGAATGGACTGTAAATGTAACCGGTCTTAACAACTTCAAGGACAGAACTTCAAAAACGTGGGATGTCAATAATGCCGAGTTTGGCAATATAAATATAACCAATTCGCTAAACTTTGCTTCTTATTATTCCACTGAACCGCGCGTTACGGACGAATTTGTAAAGGCAAATACTCAGGTATATAATGTCGGCAATACACTTATAAGCAGCGATGATGCGGAACTTTTCCTTACCGTGACATATTACGCATATGACGAGACAACAGGCGATTACACAACAGCCCTTGATTCCGCTCCCGTCGATGCAGGCAAGTACAAAGTTACCGTTACCGCAGAATACCCAAATCATAACCCTGCTTCCGCAAGTGTGTTATACGAGATAAAGAAAGCAAACATTGAGATAACTTTCAACGATTTTGATTTGGAGAAACCGCTTGGTTACACCGACAGAAACGTAAGATACACCTACAAGGTACAAAACGGTGTGGGCGAATACGGCGAAGAGACGGAAGGTACATTACAGATAGACGAAAACCTTACGGATGACTATGAACTTACGATCGACGATCTGAAAGCCATGACGGATATTTATGATGTAAAGAATTATGAATATTCATTGGGTGAAAACTATACGGTCGATATAATTGAGGAACGTTTGTCGGCAGAGTTTGTGGACAGCAACTTCGATGTGATCTATTCCGGTACGCCTTATGAGGATCCCGAGGTGATAATAAAAGACGCCGCCGGCAGAACAATAACAGATGCCTATGTTGTTTACGACTATTATGAGGGAACTCCCGACGAAAGCGGCAATTATAACTTTGAGCGTCTGCTTTCAAAAGACAAGCCGGTGAACATAGGTCACTACAAGGTGTTTGTATCGGCAGAATATAACGGTACGGCTAACCCAAATATACTCTATAAGGAATTTGACATAAAGCCTGCCGAGATCGCAGTAATAATTGAAGATGCAGACCTTGTTAAGCCTGTCGGCTATAAAGACGGCACTATTGAGTATACCTATACCATCTCGTCGGATAAAGACGAAAACGGTGAACTTATCGAACACGAGGGCAGTATAGTTATACCTTTGGGACAGACCGAGCCTTATACTATTACAGCAGATGATTTTGCCGATATTGCCGAAATGATCAACAGCGATAATTACAAATTTATATTAGGAGAATATAAGGTTAATTTCTCTACGGCAAAACCTGTATCGGCAAGTGCAAAAACCTCGTTCGTAAGCGCAGATGAGCCTTATGTAACTCCCGAAATAACCATTCTTGACGAAAACGGCGATGTTTATAACGGCGAATATACACTTGTAGGTACAGACGAGACAAACAAGGCAGGTGTTTACTCCGAAACTGTTATTGTAATGTACAACGGCGAGCCGATCAGCTTTGATTTCGACTGGATAGTAACACTCAAAGGCGATGTGAACCTTGACGGCAAAGTTGATGACACGGATGCCGCACTTGCGCTTAGATATATCAGCACAGGCAAGACATTTGCAAACTTCAAAAAGGCGGACGATAACGCAAGATCAATGGCAGCTGCAAACGCAGACGATACCAACGAAGATATCGATATGCTTGATGTAATTGCAATAATCAACAACAAAACTGAAAATCAATGATTGACGGGTAAGCAGCATAGTACCGAAAGCATTATTGTAATGTACAATAATATGCTGTCAATTTATAACAAACGATTAGTTTCCACCCCCGCTTTAAAAACGGGGGTGGTTGCTTAGCTGTTCAAAATAATAAAATGAATTTCAAACTTAGCGGAAGGAGAAAAGGTAAGGTCATAAATTATGGCAATCATACCTAATAAAAATATGAAACTTGCTTTTTTTAGTACAAAGCCCTATGAGCAGGCAGTGTTTAAACCTTATGAAAAAGATTTCGGGATACAGTTTAGATATTTCAACAGACATCTTACGGAGGATACTGCGGTTTATTCCTACGGATGTGATGCAGTATGCGCATTTGTAAATGATACTGTAAATGCAACTGTTATAGATGAACTTGTTCAATGCGGCGTGAAGGTATTGGCTCTCAGATGCGCAGGATACAATAATGTAGACCTTGAATATGCAAAGGGCAAACTTACGGTCGTTAGAGTACCTGCCTATTCTCCCTATGCAGTTGCAGAGCACGCGGCATCGTTGCTCTTGACGGCGGTAAGGCACATACATAAAGCATATATTCGTACAAGAGAATTTAATTTTTCCCTTAACGGACTTGTTGGCTTTGATTTGCACGGAAAGACGGTAGGTATAATCGGCGAGGGTAAAATAGGTCAGATATTTATGAATATATGCAGGGGTTTTGGTATGAAGCTTCTTGTGAACACAAACCACCCAAGGGGTGCAGAAGATGTGGAGTATGTTTCTGTTGATGAAATATGCAGACGCAGTGATATAATATCTCTTCACTGCCCGCTGTTTCCCGAAACCATGCACCTGATAAATGCCGAAAGAATAGCTATGATGAAAGACGGCGTTGTTATAGTGAATATTTCAAGAGGCGCACTTATAGATTCCAATGCACTTATAGATGGACTGAAATCCCGTAAGATCGCCGCTGCCGCCCTTGATGTGTACGAAGACGAAGGAGCATTGTTCTATGAGGACTACTCCGAGGATATAGTGCTTGATGATACTATCGCAAGGCTTATAAGTATGCCCAATGTAATAGTAACATCGCATCAGGGATTTTTGACAAGGGATGCCCTCGAAAGCATTGCAAAGACTACAGTGGAGAATCTTAAAGCGTTTGAACGCGGAGAAAAGAGCGGAAACGAACTGGTTTGAAAGTGTTTTAAGAATACAGAATATAATAAAATATGAAATCATAATCACCCGTTGGACGGGTGGTTATGATTTGTTTCTAAAATGAGTAGTAAATTTTAGAACAGAATTAGTATTAATACCAATATTCCGTTAATTCCTTGATAAAATTTCGGAATGATCTATGTAAAGAAAGGAGATGGATAAAATGTTGAAAAAGCGAACAAGATTTGTTGCTTTACTGCTTGCGTTATCCATAGCGGCACCGAGTGTCGTTTGGGCGGATACGGGGCAGGAGATCGACGTATCGGCTTTGAGGGTGAGCGAGGCTTTTGCCGCAAAACACCCGAACGGTATGTTTGAGGTGCTTTCGCCGTATATTATGACGGGTGAGGGCAAAGAATTTGACTTTTATGTTTTGCGCCGAGGCGGTACTGAGGGTGCGGCAAGCGTAAACATAAAGGCGGTGGAAATTTCCGCAAAATACGGCGAGGACTTTATTTTGCAGGAAAAAGATGCACTCGGTTTCTATCACGATTTAAAGAAGAGTACGGATAACCCAACCGTTCTTGAAAATCAGATAGAACAAAACAAGGATATTCTGTTCACAACGGACAGACTTGCTTCGGGTGCGGGCATTGATGTATATGCCTTTGATGAAACCGCTTCGGGCGCAGCTGTGGAAGTTTCGGACGATACAAGCGGAGAAACCGAGGTTTTGGAAAGCACGGCACCCAAAAGCATAAGCGTTGACGAAGCATTAAAACAAGAAGATGCACCGGTGACCGCCTATTCGGACGATATGGGCAGCTACACCTCGGCGCTTCATAAAATGCGTGATGAAGCCACAGGTGTGACAACACCGACGGTGAGCGATTCGGCCGCATATTCGCTTGATGATGTGTTTGAAGTAAAAAACAAAGAAGAAGTGCAGCTTGCCAATGATGCGGCGGAGGCTTTTGACGGCCTTGCATACACAGTCGATTTTAAGGACGGCGAAGCATACAAGATAATTCACGTCAAGATAACCGATGATGATGTGTATGAAGCACAGGAGGCATTTTCGCTTTCGCTCTATGACCCGACAAACGGTGCGGAGATAGGCGAACAGAATTCGTCAAGCGTTATTATTGATGATGATGAAAAGGTCGAAAAAAGTAATATCGGCTTTGCATCGGAAAATTATCAGGTATTTTCGGACGCTGACGGTGTTACCGTTACATTAAAGCGTGAGGGCAATGTAAATGACTATGTAAATGTTTATGTATCTACCCTTGCAGACAGCGCAAAGGCGGACGAGGACTACACACCCGTTATGGGTGATATGATGTTCCTGCCAGGCGAGACCGAAAAGAAGATATATGTTCCCATTTTAAAGGACAATATTGCGGAAAAAGACCTTACGGAAAGCCTGTATTTTGATATTACCGCAGAGACGGAAGATAATGCAGACATTACGGGCAAGCGTACCCGTGTTGAGATACTGCCGTATGCAAACACAGATAATCAAGCACTTGTGAATGTCATGGCACATTCCGGAAGTGATGAAAACGGTAAAGTAACGGCATATTCCGCAGAAGATGCACCTGTGGAGGTCTACGCAGACACCGGCGAATATCAAACAATGGTCGGCAGAAATTGGAGCAGAATGACCGCAAGTGCAACAAATTTTTGGGGTTGTTCGGCTTGGAGCTATTATAACGGAAACGTAGATCTTGTCGGTATTGAAAGAATAGCATTTAAGTGGCAGAATAACGGCATCTCGGCTTCAAGCTACAACAGCAGACAGGTCAGCACCGTTACCTTCGGCGGCGTTACCAAAAGCAAATATAAGACTTTTGACGAAACGACCGGCGAGATAAGTGCAAGCGAAATGCAGAGCAAAAACCTGCGCAATGACAATACTTCTTACGAATTTAAGGCGTATTGCGAAGTCGGCAACAAAATGAATCTTTGGGTATATGATGTATTTCTATATTACACCAAGTTCAACTTCCTGACAAAAGCCCCCGATAAGCTGACCTACAATGTTTACAACGGCACAGGTGCAGGCAATGTTGTTTCAAGTGCGCAGTTTACACCGGGTACAACAACGGTATCGGCATCGGATTTCAGAAAATATAACTATATAAGAGCATATGCAAACCTGAACGATGAGGGCAGACAGTACGGCTGCACGGCAAAAGATGTTACTCTTACGGGTAATGATAAGAGTATTACAAAATCGTCGGGCGAATATATCTATGTTGACAACGGTTTTATTAAGGACTATATCTACAACGGCAATCAAGCCAAGAGTACCCTTACCGCAAAAGCCAACTTTACAAGAACCGAAAAGGTAAACAAAATACATATTGCAAAATATGAAAACGGTATTGTTAAGATAGGCGGCACAGCATACAACGACACAGACCTTACAAGCAATGTATGGTATAAGGGTGATAAACTGCGCCTTGAAATAATACCCGATCAGGGCTATCATATTGCAAATATAACTGCGGACGGTAAGACCTACAAGCAAGGCGACGATATTTCGCTTGCAAACAATATGACATTAAAGGTCGAATTTGCAAGAGATGATAATTCCGTAAGTGTTTTACATGGTTATGTGGGTACATACAATTACGAAGATCTTGATGCGAATGCCAAACACGGTTATGTATCAACTCCTAATCTGATAAATGAGAAATATGTTGCGCCTATGACAAGAACGCAGTATATAAACTCTCTTTCGGAAGAAGAAAGAAACAGTGTTTTGCTTTCTGCTTATCAGCAGTATGTTCAGGACAACGGTATGTCGGATAAGTTTGCAAACGAGATACCGCAGTTTTATCTTGATCTGACAGGATATAAAGTTTCAAACAAAAACTTGGATTATAAAGCATATTTAACAGTTCAAGACTATAAAAACCTTTTGGTATATTTTGGGATCTATAAAAATGATGAAGAAATAGACCGTTTAGCAAAACAAGGTAGGGATGGATTCTTAAAAATTATCAAAAACAGACTTAGCAGCGGCAAGAAAAAATACGCAAGCGATCTGGAAATCTATTTCAGCTATACAAGCGGCGGTTTGCTCGGAAATGATACTATTTATTACAACAATCAAAATATAAGCAGATACCGATACGTTGATCTTATTGATGATTTTGTTGATGCAATAGGCAAAGACGATTTTGCCAATTTATCCCAAAAACAAATAGATTTTTTGGATGGTGTAGCTGATTTAAAGATAGTTCCGACCGACAAAACACAAATGGCTATTTATAAGTTAAGCACAGGCGGTGCGTCATTCGATGGAGTTGATGAAGCGGCGGCACTTGACAGCCATATTGAGCAGCCATATGCAGAATATATTAAAAAATACAATGCAGAAAAAGCAAAAACAATGGGTATAAGCAATATTGAAAATTATGCCGTCAACAACCTTACCACAGGTGACACGGTAAATCTTGTTGCACAGCTTGAGGACGGCTATACCTGCGTATGGGTATATAACGATAATGCAAAGAACATCAAAGAAAGTGATCAGGCTTTATACACTATCCATGTCGGCGACAGTTTCAGTTTTGAGGTGCAGAACAAGGCGGCAACGGTAAAATATTACTTTGTGCCGATAAATGACAGACTGCCCGATACGATAGTTCACGGACGCATTATCAGACCTACGCAGACCCTGAGAACAAAGGGCAGCGAAAGAGTTGATATAAACAACAGTTCCACCTATCAGGCTGTACAGGGTGCAGATATCACAATAGGTTCGATCGGTGCAAATTCGTCTGTTGTTGACGGCAAGACGTACTATACAACAACACAGACCGATGCAAACGGCTATTTCAATGTGCTTGTACCGCACGGTATGGAAGGTCTTTTAACAAACATTATCGTGGCAAACGGCGAAAAAACTTATGTAAAGCACGCTGTTATTCTTGACAAGAGCGACAGCAAAGATCAGACGATAGTCTTTGCCCTGCCTTATCAGAATGACGAGATATGGGTAAGAAGTTTTGAGTTTAACTGCAACGAAAGCACAAAAGAAGGTGTTTATGTTGAGGATAAAAACATAACTCTTACGGCGGCACTTGATGTTGCGGACGGTTATAATGTATCACAGGTAGTTCTTCGAAGCTACAACGTAAAGGGCGACCTTGTAAAATCATGGCAGATGGATCCGCAGGGCGGCTATGTTTACAAATCGACCTTTAATGCAAAAGAATATTTAAAGGACGGCGGCAGACTCACCATTGAAGCTTATGACGGTTACGGCAGAGGTGTCGGACAGGTGGAATCGGGCTGTATATTTACGGAGCCTCCGCAGCCGACACAGGTAGGAATGCCTGCAATGGATGAACTTGGCGGTGCAAGTTTTGATACTGTAGGCAGTGTTACCCCCGAACTTGACAGCGGCGATTATGTTATGACTCCGACAAAAATGGAGTATGATGAAAGCACAGGCACAATGACCACCACAGAGGGCAACGGTGAACCGTTTGAAATTGCTGTTTTAAGTGGTACGATCATCAAAAATGAGATAAAGGCGGCAACGGAAGACGGCAGCAGCGTATTTATCAACGGCACTGCGATAGATCGTGTTGCAAGGCTGACTGCTGCAATAGATCCATTGTCCTCCAATATAACAATCAGCAATCCAAAGGCAACAGGTCAGTCGGGTGAAAACACTTGGAAAAAGCCCGACGGCATGGGAAAAGTAGGTGCAAAAGGCGGCAAGTTATCTCACAGTGTCGGTCTTGATGTCGGTTTTTACATAAGTCTTAAAAAAGAGCATACCGATGACGGAGAGGTAAAGTATTACTACGACCAGATCTATGCTATTTTCGGCGTTAATGTTAATGCCCAAAAAGATTTTCAGATATTTATCGGTCCCGTTCCGTGCTATATAACGCTCAAAGGCGGTATTACGGTCAAAGGTCTTTTGGGTATGGTGCCTAATCCGGGCGTTGATAAAAGATTAAGTATGGACGGCATAAAAATGGATACCGATGTTTTAAGAGAAGGCGGTATGGATGTCGCAGGTCTTATAATTATAAAACCAAGACTTACACTTGGTGCAGGAGTAGGCGTGCGCGGTGCTTTCTCGGTCGGCGTAAGCGGCAATATGGTTATGGATATAGCTTACCAGCCATGGTCGGACGGCGCAGGTACTGTAGAGTTCTCGCTTAATGTGGATATAGATATAGGATTTATACCTATTTCATTTGCTATAGCCAAGGTGAAACTGGGTATGTTCTATACCGATAATTATCACGAAAATTCGTGGCTGGATTTCAGCAATGCGGCAAACAAACTTGATTTTGATAATTACGTCAAAACATTGTCCGTTGATGATGAAACAACAATAAGCGGTTCAATGGGCAGAGTTGCGAGAGGTCACGGCAACACGCTTGAAACACCGATAAGAACATTTGCGGCTGATGAAAGCGACAGCCCGATAACAGCTTATGCAGAAAACGATGTAAGAGAAACATTAAAGCATCCGAAACCGCAGTTATTGCATTTAAGCGGCAAAAAGCAGATAATGTTCTACATGGGCGATGACGCATCAAGAGCAGATTATGATTGTCAGGCGGTTTACTATGTACTTTATGATGGCACTAAATGGGGACAGCCCGTAAAGGTCGATGATGACGGTACAACGGATATGGACTTTAACGCAGTTCAGGCAGGTGACAAGGTAATACTTGTTTACAGCGACCTTAACAAGCAGTTCGGAAATACACTTTCCGATGTTCCCGAATATCTCAACAGCTCGGATATGAGCGTGAGAGTATTTGACGGAAACGGCAATATGGGCGAAGAAAAGCAGCTTACAAAAGAAGATAACTTCTCAAACTCTATGCCTCGAATAGCTTATGACGAAAAGACAGGCAGAACCCTTATTGCTTATCTTGCAACGGATTACAACGATTCAAGAGCAGATTTCGGTTACAGCACAATGGGCGAACTTAACAGCTTCCTTAACAATTCTTACGGAACAGTTTGCTACAAGATGTATGACGGCGATTTTAACGAAGTGGGATATTCGTCAAATGAATTGACCTATCTTGCTTATGAAGAACATTACGGCGAGGATTCACTCGATAATCAGCGTTTTGTTCCTGTGGCAGTTGATACACTTAATGTAAACGAAATGACAGCCAACGCTTATATGGATAAAGTTTATATCACATATACAGTCGATACGGACGGCAATTCCGAAACAAGCGACGATATGGAACTTTACGCTTCAGTAATAGATATTAACAACAATTCTTCCGTTGGACCCATAAGGCTGACAACAAATGACGTTCAGGACAGCAATCCGCAGACAGTGGAATATGACGGAAAAATATTTATCTATTGGAACAGAAACGGAAATATCGTTTATGCCGACCTTGACAGCACTTTGGGCGGCGATATAGTTCAGACAAACAACGGCTACACCGCAGGCGATATGTTCTTTAATGTGGTGCAGGAGGGCAGCGATGCGGCACAGACATTCCGCATAAGCTACGAGCCTAACGGCATACTTTACCTCACATGGAACCAGCTTGACAGCAATATAGAAGTTGTTAATGATGAAGAAGTTTCAATAGCAAAACGCAGTATTTATATGCGTACTTATGACCCGCACTACAAGTCCGAAAGCTACACGGACGAGGAAACGGGCGAAACAAATTATATTTACACCGGTATGTGGGGTGCAGCAACGGAATTTGATGTACCCGACAATAACTATGAAATGTTCAGCGAGCAGACATTCACCGCACTTGACGCAGATAACGCAGTATGTGCATACAGACGCTTTATGTGGGTGGATAACGGTGACGGTGTAAAAGAAGCACCTAACTCCGACCTTGTTATCGCAAGCTACCACGTTGTAAGTACACTTGATATTACAGATGTTTACAGCGATCCGCAGTACCCAACAATAGGTGACGATGCAGTTCTTCACGTTAAAGTACAGAACGCAGGCGTACTCCCGTCGGAAAGCGTTACATTCAAGGCTAAAATGACCGACAGCGAGGGCAATGTTACCGATCTCGGAGAAGATACTGTATATACACACCTTGCAACATCAAGCGAAGTCGAGGGCAGCTTTACATACAAAGTTCCCGAAAACGGTGACAGCTACACATTCACTATTACTGCTTGGGAAGAAAACCTGACCGAAGATGCGGCAGTATATAAAAAGACATTTACAAAAGCACCTGTTATCGAGAATATCGATCCGCAGTTGACAAGAACAAACAATGCTTATGAAAATATCAAAGCGGCGTTTGTAAACAAGGGCAACAAGGCAACGGGCGAAATGACATTAAAGGTAAGCGCAAGAAACAACGGCGAAAATGCACAGCTTGATGAATTGCTTAACACAACGATAGGCTCGCTTGAACCTAACGAAACTGTAAGCATAGATGAGGAAATTCTTATCGGCGAAAGCTGGGGCAGCGGCAATATGATAAGACTGTATATTTCACTTGAAAACGCAGACGGAGAACTGTACAGTGAAATTGCAGACATATATCTGTTAAGTGACGAAGACCTTGATGTTACGGATATTGTCATAAATGACGGAAATGAAGAAACTATCGAAGTAAATGCAGGCGAATGGGCAGCACCTCACTTTGAGATAACACCTATCGGCGCAATGGCAAGCAACAAACTTGTTTACTCGATAAGTGACAGCGACATTGCAGACATCGACCCGTCAAACGGACGTGTTTACGGCAAGAAAGAGGGTACGGCAACAATAACCGTATCGGCAGTAAACAGCAAATACAGCCTGTTTGTTGACGAGGATAACAATACCTACGACAGCGAGGGCAACCTTATTCTCTTTGACGAAAACGGCGTTGTAAACGAACCTGCACTTGCTGAAGCAGGCGGCAGTTCGGCAGTTTTGACAAAGCAAGTTCAGGTTAAAGTTACGGGTACACTTCCCGAAACTACAACGGAGATCACAACAGAAGCTACAACAGAAACCACAAGCGAAGTTACAACAAAATCTTCGTCAAGCAGAAGTTCGGGCGGTGGCGGTGGCGGCAGCAGTTCAAGAATTGCGGCAGCAACCACAACAACAGAAGAAACAAGCGAAACAACAACGGCAGATGTTGAAAACAACACCGAGGCAACAACAGAAAACACAGCAGACGATTACACAGGATTTATTGATGTTAAGGGTCTGTGGTGTGAAAATATCGTAAACACACTTCACGATCTCGGTCTTGTAAACGGCAGAACGGAAGATAAGTTTGCACCGAATGACAATTTAACAAGAGCAGAGCTTGTTCAGCTGCTTGCTAATTTAAGCGGCGCCGACCTTTCGGTTTATGCAAATGCAGATGCGAAATTTGCAGATGTTGACACTAACGCTTGGTATTATGCGGCGGTTATGTGGGCAGCAGACAACAATATCGTTTACGGTGTCGGAAATGATATGTTTGCACCCGACACAAGCATAACAAGAGAAGATACGGCAGCAATTATTTACAGATATTTGGGTGTTGATGCAGCGGCAGACAGCAATAACTTCACCGATACAAACGAAATAAGTGCTTACGCATCGGATGCAGTAAATACACTTTCGGCCGTAGGAATTATAAACGGCTATCCCGATAATACTTTCAGACCGAAGAATACAATAACAAGGGCAGAAGCGGCTTCTGTTTTGTATGGTGTAAATAACAGGCAGTATAAAAATATTGGTAACACACGTTGATTCTTGTAACGATCTATAAATGAGCAAATACTGAATTTTGCATAAATTTCTGTTTAGCGTTGCTTTTTGTGTGGCTGCAAACCGGTGAAAAACCTGTTTTTCTCCGATGATGTTGCTGCAGACAACGAGTAAGATAAATCATAATTTATGCTGCTTGCGTATTGTGCAATTTACGAAATTTGCTCATTTATAGTAAAAATTATAAAATTGCGGGGACGGTCATACAGACCGTCCTCCCGAAAAAGAAAGGAGAATAATTATGAAGTCAAAAGATAATAAATTAACGGATGAACAGCTTAACAGTGTAGCGGGCGGCAAAGGTTACGCAAAAGAGGAAGAGAAAATAATAATAATCGGGCTGAATGTCGCTATCACAAAATCGGAATTGTATGCTTTGGCAGAGAAAGACCCGTCACAGCTTAGTTCGTATGAACAAGCTATACTGGATTATGCGCGGAACGCAAACCTTATATGATCTATTCCGAAAAACATTCTTCAAAGATGCGTATTCTTAAAAATCAGGCAGTGTTTATTGGTGCAAACGAACTTTGTTCCCTTGCAAAACAGCTTGAAAATGCAGGCAAAACCGAGAAGATGTGTTTTATACGGATGAATACGGATAAATTACTGTCGGAATACAGGGCGTAACGCATACAGTGATTCATACAAGATAGACAGCAATTATAAAGCTGCTGCGGGGTTCTTCAACTATATAGTCGGTTCGCATAATAAAGCTACACCCACAGGCAATGACAAAATCATACCTGTGGGTGTTTTTACATTGTGTAGGCTATGTTATTGTCGATAGCAAGCTGCTTGACTGTATCAACTGACAACTTCGCTGCTGCTGATACAAAATTTAAACTTGTATACCCCATTTTAAAAAGATTAAGGGCTATTTCTACAGCCTTTTCCAATGCACTTTCTTTCTGTAATAAATATTACATAAGTTATAGGCAACTCATCAAAATTTTGCTTTGCATCAAGATGTTCAACATCAAGCGAAGATAGATGATACCTTGCTCGATACGGTTCTGCCCCGTTTTTGTTGCGCTGTGCTTCAATATTGTACTTTGCACCCGTTGAATCCGTAGCTTTTACATCCAGACAAATAGACCTTGCACCCAACAATCTGTTTAAATCATACTGTGTTTCGTGTTCCAAAACCTCAAGATCGGGCTTGTTCATAAATAATCGCAGAACAAGCTGTGTAAGTTCTTTATTGTTTCTGAATAATTCTCTGAAAAAGTTATCATCAATAGGACGAAGCAATTTTAATGCTTCTTCGGCTTTCTTTCTGTTTTCTGAACACATCATACTTGCTCCTTCCTACTCTTATGATATATCTATATAAATATAAAATCAACAAAATTTTTGCGAAGCAAAACAAGGGTTTGGGAGTTCGTCCCAATCAAGTCTTAGAGTGAAACTCTAACCGGTATGTGACGGGTCTGCCACATTTTTTGAAAGTGAAAAATACTTTTTCGGGGTATCAAAAAATTCAAGTGGTCGACCTGTCGCTATGAACGTGTTATAATAAGACAAACAAGGAAAAAACGCATAGATAAGCGTGTTTTGAATTGAATTGTCCTAATTTCTAATTTTAAAATTTTACAATTAAATACCTATTCTATCTAAATAACCGTTATACCAACGGTCTTGTTTGGGTACACAAAATTTAATAACCTTAACATTAGGCGTAGTTTTTTAATTAAAGCTACGCCTTTTTTATTACCAAAAAGGAGGCTATCTATGGACTACAAATTTGAGAATGACTTATCTTTAGAAGAAATCGGCTTATATGCAACGATGCTGAACGAGGACGGGGCTAACTTTGCAACGGCTGAACAGCTTGCGGCATTAAGTACCGACAACGTGGAAAAGGTCAAGGAAATACTTATGAGCCTTTTACGCAAGGGATATGTTGACAAAGTAAACGATGTTTATATCGTCAACAGGAGCAAGGCGGACGAAGTTTTGTCTTGGTAAACAAAATTCATTAAAGGAGGACAACAGTTATGTCTATATTCAGAGTTGAGAAAAACAAAAACTATACTTGTATGAGTAATCACCACTTGCGTAACGATGCCTTATCCTACAAGGCTATCGGTATATTATCAAAAATCTTATCCCTGCCCGACAATTACAAGATAACAATACAGGGCTTGGCATACTCGGTCAAAGATGGTGTTTCTGCTGTAAAAAGCGGCATTGACGAACTTATTGCGGCAGGCTATATTGTTCGCAGACAGGTACGCACGGCAAACGGCACTTTTGGCGAATATGAATATGATGTCTATGAGATACCGCAGACAAGCGGCGGAGATATGCCCGAAAACGCACCGACAGGATCGTCCGAAACGGCAGAAGAAGATTTTACGGACTTCTATGTTCCGCCCGTTGAAGATGATGAGTTTGAGGACTATTCGGACTATGACGATGAGGACGAAGAAGATTTTTACGATGATGAACTCGATACCCAGGGACGGATAGCGGAACTTGACAGTAAGGTTGACAGCCTTATTGAAAAATTCAGCGAATTTATGGAACAGGCAGCTATTAACGCCAATGCACAGCAGGGCTTTTTTGCGCCAAAAGAAAATCCAATCTCGGTTGATGCGGTAACGGAAAACGGCGCACATATAAATACTAAAAATATAAATACTGATTATATAAATAATAATGTTTATAATAATCATATCAATCTATCTAATACTTCGGGAACATTGTTCCGTAAACGTGATGAATTCCAATCAATGATAGATGATGCGCAAAACGGCTGTTTTAACTGCCTTATAGTCAAAGACTTGTCACGTTTCGGACGAGATTATTTAGAAGTCGGCTATTATACGGAAATGCTGCTGCCAATGCTGAATATACGCTTTATATCCGTAAACGACGGCTATGACAGCAATAACTACAAGGGAACTACGGGCGGTATGGAATACGCACTTAAAAACCTTATGCACCAGTTATACAGTATGGATATGTCCAAAAAGACAAAAAGTGCTTTTGAAGCACGCAGAAAAGCGGGACAATGTGTAATATCAATATTGCCCTATGGTTATAGAAGAAATCCCGATAACAAAAGCGAAATACTTGTTATTGAAAACGAGGCTACGGTTGTAAGAGAAATATTTAAAATGGCTGCCGAGGGATATAAATTAACCGAAATCGCAAAACACCTTAACTGTAAAGGGATACCCAGCAACAGCAAAACAAATGAAAATGGACGCCTAATATCATAATATAAAGCCGTAATTCAAAAGAAATACAAAAATAAAATACGGAATTACGGAATATAGTTACATAATCATAATACTACAACGAAACGAACAAGCCAAGCAAAAATATTCGGAATTCAGTATTTTTATTGAAATTATATAAGTGAAAGGAGAATTTTTATGGATAAATCAGTAGATTTAACTAATTTGTTTAACAGAATAGAAGAATTTGGGATAAATTCAAAGATAGTTGCCGAGGCTACGGGCATATCGGCAGGCAATATCAGCGATTGGAAAAAGGGCAGAAGTTATCCGACCGCTTCAAAAATGATAGTCCTTGCCGACTATCTCGGCTGTTCCATTGACTATTTGGTAGGCAGAACGGATGCGCCCCGACCGCTGAACGTGCCTAAAGAATTTGCCGACAAGATAGGCAGTATGACCGACGAGTTCATCAGCGAGGACGGCTTCGTGCATCCGCCGTTTATGAGCAACCGCGTTTATTTCATCCACGAAAAAGACGAAGATAAAATATGGAAGATGTACGATAAGGCAAAGGCATTTGACGATACTGTTATCGACCGCGAGACCTTTACCGCTTTGCTCGATAAGTACGATAATCCTCTTTCAAGAGCCGCAAAAGCAGGCGATTACAGCATCACACCGAGGAATTATGTTGAGTTTAAGAAAGTCTATGATACCTATGTGGATAGCTGCTTTAATGATCTGCTGAATAAATTTAAGAAATGAAAAGTGCCGCCTTTCCGTTATGGTTGGGCGGCATTTCTGTGGTCACAATTACTTCGTTTCTTCATAAACTTTTTTAATATAATTTCTAAATTTTTCCTCTCCGATACGTTCTATTGTCAGTCTGAATCTTTCGCCCGATTTTGCATTGTCACGAAAAAAAGCAACCGCCGCATCTATCACTTTAAAAAGCTGATCCTTGTTATGGATAATAGGCAGCTACTCCTCGCCCCTATGTATTCTGTTGCCAAAAAGACCGCCGAAGGAGAGAATATAGCTCTCGTTATTTTCCCAGGCATCGGTGGGACAGGCTTTTGTGCATCGGCCGCAGTAATTGCAGTTATCAGGGTTGAGAACTATCTTGCCGTCAGTTTCCGTCAAGGCTTTTGTTCGGCAGACCTTTTCACACAGACCGCAGTGTATGCACTTATCTTCTATCCAATCGACTTTTATGCCGCCTTTTATGCCTATATCGTTTTCTTCGGCTTTACCAACGAGCAGCTTGAAAGATTTTTCAAAGCCTCGTTTTTTGTGTGAAAAAATTTTTAATTTTTTCGGGTGGAAAATAAATAAAAAATTTTCCTATTTACTTTTTGGAGAACAAACGGTATAATCACTTCTAATCATAATTTGAAATGATTATATAACCAACAAAAAAGGAGACTTTATTATGAAAAGAAGATTTATAAGTTTATTGTTTACTGCGGTGTTTGCGGCGGGAGCATTAACAGGCTGCGGCGGAAATGGTGAGGTTTCGACGCAGGCGGCAACAAACGGCAGTGCTGCTGTCGAAGAAAGCAAAGATGTCAGCCTTACCAATGTTTCATATGACCCCACAAGAGAGTTATATGCTGCATATAACGAGCTTTTCAAGGAACACTGGAAAGAAACGACCGGCGGCAATGTTGAGATAACACAGTCACACGGCGGTTCGGGCAAGCAGGCACTTGAGGTAGCAAACGGCCTGGAAGCGGATGTTGTTACGCTGGCACTTGAATATGACGTAAATGCGGTGCAGAATGCAGGCCTTATAGACGAGGGTTGGCTTGACGAATTCCCGCTTGAAAGTTCACCTTATACTTCCACGATCGTTTTTCTTGTAAGAAAAGGCAATCCCAAGAATATAAAGGACTGGGATGATCTTGCAAAAGAGGGAGTAGGTGTTATCACGCCCAACCCGAAAACATCGGGCGGTGCTTGCTGGAATTACCTGGCGGCATGGTCTTATGCAAAAAAGAACATCAGCGAAGATGAAGAGCAGATAAAAGAATTTGTCAAGAAAATTTACAAAAATGTGCTTGTGCTTGATTCGGGTGCAAGAGGAGCAACAACATCTTTTGTTGAAAACGGTCAGGGAGATGTGCTTATTGCATGGGAAAACGAAGCATTTTTATCTATAAAGGACTATCCCGATGATTATGAGATAATAGTTCCCAGTTTAAGCATACTTGCACAGCCGTCGGTTGCAGTTGTTGACAAGGTAGTTGATGAACGCGGCACAAGAGAGGCTGCAACGGAATATCTTAACTATCTCTACTCGGACGAAGCCCAGAGAATAGCCGGCGATAATTTCTACCGTCCGTCCGATCCCGATATTCTGAAAGAATATGAAGATGTTTTCGATCTTGATGTGGATCTTGTAACTATTGAAGACTTCGGCGGTTGGAACGAAGCTCACGAAAAGCACTTTGCAGACGGCGGCATTTTCGACCAGATCTACGAAAACTAAATTTTAGAGGAGAGTTCCGATGAAAACCAAAAAAAGAAAAACAAAAAATGACAGAGTTATACCCGGTTTCGGACTCTCCTTGGGTATAACCCTTACGATACTTAGCTTTGTGGTGCTTATACCGCTTGCAACACTGGTTATTTTTACTGCCGGAATGAGTTTTCCCGAAGTTATAAAAACAATAACCAAACCGAGGGTACTTGCGAGTTTTGAAGTAAGTTTCCTTACGGCATTTATCGCCTCTGTAATAAATACCGTTATGGGTATCATTCTTGCATGGGTGCTTGTAAGATATGATTTTCCCTTTAAAAGACTGATGGACGGTATGATAGAACTGCCTTTTGCACTGCCAACTGCGGTCGCAGGCATTTCGCTTACCGCTCTTACATCAAATAACGGTCTTGTCGGCAGTTTTTTTGCAAAATTCGGTATAAAACTTGCCTATACCCGTGTCGGTATTACGATAGCACTTGTTTTTATCGGCATCCCCTTTGTTGTAAGAACAGTTCAGCCCGTGCTTGAAAAACTCGACCCCTCTTATGAGGAAGCGGCAGGTGTTATGGGGGCTGACAGATTTACAATTTTTTGCAGAGTTATTTTCCCGGAAATATGGCCTGCTGCAATAACGGGTTTTGGCCTTGCTGTCGGCAGATGCATAGGCGAATACGGCAGCGTTGTTTTTATTGCAGGCAATCAGCCTTTTGAAACAGAGATAGCACCGCTTATAATAATGTCAAAATTGCAGGAATACGATTATGCATCCGCAACGGCAATAGCACTTGCTATGCTTATATTCTCGTTTTTGATACTGTTTCTTGTGAGCTTTTTTCAAGCAAGAAACTCTGCAATGATACAAGGAAGAAGGTGATGATATGACCGAAAAAAACGAATCAAAATATGTAAAGTACCTTTTGATAACAATATCGGTCATCTTCCTTTTCTTTTTCCTGGTGCTTCCGCTTTTTGTAGTAGTTACCGAGGCTTTTAAAAAAGGTGTCGATCAGTATTTGCAGGCGGTAACTGATGAATATACCGTAAAAGCCGCATTGCTGACGATCGAAGCAACATTCTTTGCGGTGTTTATAAACACGATTTTCGGTGTTTTCGCCGCATGGTCAATAACAAAGTTCCGATTTAAAGGCAAGAAGATCCTTACA
Organism: Bacillota bacterium; assembly: GCA_017460805.1. Taxonomy (GTDB): domain Bacteria; phylum Bacillota; class Clostridia; order Lachnospirales; family CAG-274; genus RGIG4310. The sequence continues at coordinate 52,411 of JAFUAF010000052.1, forward strand.
ACACTTATCGACCTGCCGGTCACGGTATCACCGATAATCGCAGGTCTTATATATGTACTTACATTCGGCAGACAGAGCATACTTTATCCCCTGCTTGAAAAATATGATATAAAAGTTGTGTTTGCCGTGCCGGGCATCGTGCTTGCAACTATTTTTGTTACCTTTCCCTTTGTATCGCGTGAACTTATCCCCGTGCTTGAATCACAGGGCACGGACGAGGAAGAAGCTGCGGCACTTATGGGAGCGAACGGCCGGACTATTTTTTGGAAAGTTACTTTTCCGCATATAAAATGGGCATTCCTCTACGGTGTTGTGCTTTGCGCAACGCGTGCAATGGGCGAGTTCGGTGCGGTATCTGTCCTTTCCGGACATTTAAGGGGCAAAACAAATACCCTGCCGCTCCATGTTGAGATACTTTTTAACGAATTTCAGTATATGCCTGCTTTTGCGGTTTCCTCGGTACTGGTGGTAATGGCGATAATACTGCTGATAATACGAAGTGTGATAGAATATAAGGGTAAGAAAGAAGAGGAATAATAAATGAGCGAAGAAGTAAAAAGCTATGTTGAGCTTAAAAATATAAATAAATATTACGGCGATTATCACGCTTCAAGAAATGTCAGCTTTGGCATTGAAAAGGGCAAGCTTGTGGCACTTTTGGGGCCGTCGGGCAGCGGAAAAACAACAATTCTTCGTATGATAGCAGGCCTTGAGAACCCCGACGACGGAGAAATAATAATCGACGGCCAAGTTGTGAATGATATACACGCAAGCAAGCGAGGCATTGGTTTTGTGTTCCAGAATTATGCACTTTTCAGATATATGACTGTATATGAAAATATTGCTTTCGGTTTGCGCGTGCAGAAATGGGACAATGCAAAAATAGATGCAAGGGTAAAAGAATTGGTTTCGCTTATCGGCCTTGACGGCCTTGATAAACGATATCCGAGCCAACTTTCGGGCGGTCAGCGTCAGAGAGTGGCATTTGCAAGGGCTCTTGCCCCAAACCCCCATTTGCTTTTGCTTGACGAGCCTTTTGCAGCCATTGATGCAAAGGTAAGGCAGGAGTTGAGAAGCTGGTTAAAAAGTATGATAGAAAAATTGGGAATTACAAGTATATTTGTTACACACGATCAGGACGAAGCCGTTGAAGTTGCCGACGAGATAATCATAACAAATCAGGGACGTGTCGAGCAAAAAGGCACACCCGTTGAAATATACAGAGATCCGCAGACATCATTCACGGCACAGTTTTTCGGACAGACTTTCTTTGTGGAGAATTATCACGACTTTAAATCATTCGATACGGTTGAAGGTACAACAAATGCTATACTGCGTCCCGAATTTCTGAAACTTACCAAGAAAAACGAGGAAAAGAAATACACTGTCACCATTGCCGAGGGCATTGTGCAGAGTGTGGATTTCAGAGGCAGCAATTTTGAGATAACCGTAAAATATAAGGATAATATTTTTATTGCCAAAAGAACACTGGACGAACCGCCTGTTGAAGTGGGAGAGGAAGTTGATATTTTTGTATACCGTCTGCTCGTGCTTGACGGGGATAAAGTGCATCTGCTTAAAAACAGGGCACTCAATGAAGAATCGGTAGTTATATAAACATTATTGATAATCTGAAGGGATTGTGTGTGCAATCCCTTTTTATGCTGCAAAGGCACTTCTAAAAAAATTCATTTTACAACAAATTTTTTTCAAGTTTCCGTTAATTGACATGACAAAAAAACTTCTTTATAATTCATACTGAATAAGTAGGAAGAAAGGATATTTATGAATATAAACACACAAAAATTACAAACGGATATACTTATCATAGGCGGCGGTACGGCAGGCTGTTATGCGGCACTTACCATATATGAGAATTCGCCCGAACTTAATGTATTGATCTGTGAAAAAGCACATATCAAACGCAGCGGCTGTCTTGCGGCAGGTGTAAATGCTCTTAATGCTTACATAGTAGAGGGCAGAAAACCGCAGGATTATGTGGACTATGCCCGAAAAGATGCCGATGAGATAGTACGGGGAGACCTGCTGCTTACAATGAGCGAAAAACTAAATTCCGTTACGGAAAAGCTTGAAAAACTCGGCCTTGTTATACTTAAAACCGAGAACGGCAAATATGTTGCAAGAGGAAACCGTAATCTTAAAATAAACGGTGAAAATATCAAACCTATACTTGCCGATGCAGTGGGTAAATTGCCCAACACAAAAGTCATAAACCGCATAAACATAACCGACCTTGCTTTGAAAAACAACAAAGTTATCGGTGCTTACGGAATAGGTATTGAAAATAATATTTTTTATGTTATAGAGGCAAAGGCCGTGCTTGTTGCAACAGGCGGTGCGGCAGGTCTTTATAAGCCGAATAATCCGGGTTTTTCACGCCATAAAATGTGGTATCCGCCTTTTAACACAGGTGCAGGCTTTGCAATGGGCATAAAAGCAGGTGCGGAAATGACGACGTTTGAAATGCGTTTTATAGCCCTGCGCTGCAAAGATACCATTGCCCCCACAGGTACACTTGCACAGGGTGTCGGTGCAAAACAGGTGAATTCACTCGGTGAAGTATACGAGCAAAAATACGGTCTTACCACTTCCGAGCGTGTTTACGGCACCGTAAGCGAAAATCTTGCGGGCAGAGGTCCCTGTTATTTAAAAACGGAGGGGATAACCGCCGAACAGGACGACTCGCTTATAAAAGCATATCTCAATATGGCACCGTCGCAGACGCTTAAATGGATAGAAAGCGGAAAAATGCCCTCTCAGCAGAATGTTGAAATAGAAGGTACGGAACCTTATATTGTCGGCGGACACACTGCCAGCGGCTACTGGGTGGACACACGGCGCAGAACTACCGTAAGGGGGTTGTATGCCGCAGGCGATGTTTCGGGCGGCTGTCCTCAGAAATATGTTACGGGTGCACTTGCCGAGGGCGAGATCGCGGCAAGTGCGATAATTGACGATATAAAAAATATTGATTTGGAAAACGTTGATGAACATGAGGAAACGGCATACAAAACAGAAGCCGAAAATTTTTTGACCGAAAAAAATACACCTTTTACTGCCGAACAGCTTGAAGAAGCCATGCAGACCGTTATGGACAGCTATGCGGGCGGAATAAAAACAAGTTACCGCTTTAACGAAAAACAGCTTGAAATTGCGGACGAAAAGATAAAAAAATTGTTTATTCTTTCGGAAGAGTTGTATGCAAAGGATCTTCAGGAACTTATGTATATATACGAACTGCGTGAAAGACTTATCGTCTGCCGCAGTGTTATTGCACATTTAAAGGCAAGAAAAGAAACACGCTGGCACAGTTTTGCCGAAAACCTCGACTATCCTAAAAAGAGCGACGATTTTAAAAAATATATAAATTCAAAGTTTGAAAACGGTGAAATAAAAATAATTTACCGTGACTTGATAAAGGAGGGTGAGGATTTTGAGCATTTTAATAGATAAAAACAAATGTGTAGGCTGCGGCAGATGCAGTCTTGTATGTCCGGGCAGCCTTATCAAACTTGACGAGAACAAACGTGCCTATATAAAATACCCAAAGGATTGCTGGGGCTGTACTTCCTGCATAAAGGAATGTAAGGCTTATGCCATAAACTTCTTTTTGGGCGCTGATATCGGCGGCATGGGCGGACGTGTCCACACCGAGGAAAACGGCGATATTTTAAAATGGGTGATAGATTCCCCCGAAAGCGGTATATCCGTTATAAATATCGACCGAAAAGAATCAAATAAATATTGAAAAGGAGAAAGACCATGAGTAAATTCTCGCATCTTGACGAGCTCGAAGCCGAAGCAATATACATAATACGCGAAGTTGCGGCCGAAGCCGAAAAGCCCGTTATGCTTTATTCCATAGGCAAAGACAGCTCCGTTATGCTGCACCTTGCAATTAAGGCGTTTTATCCCGAAAAGCCGCCGTTCCCGTTTTTGCATATAGACACGGGCTGGAAGTTTAAGGATATGATAAAATTCCGCGACTACACTGCAAAAAAACTGGGTATAGAAATGCTGACATATACCAATCCCGAGGGTGTCAAACAGGGCATAAACCCGTTTGACCACGGTGCGGCGTATACCGATATTATGAAAACACAGGCCTTGAAACAGGCACTTGATAAATACGGTTTTACAGCAGCATTCGGCGGCGGCAGACGTGATGAGGAAAAATCGCGCGCCAAAGAAAGGATATTTTCTTTCAGAAACAGTGCGCACGCATGGGATCCGAAAAATCAGCGTCCCGAAATGTGGAAGCTTTATAACGCAAAAATAAACAAAGGCGAAAGTATCCGTGTTTTCCCTATCTCAAACTGGACTGAAAAAGACATCTGGCAGTATATACGCCGTGAAAACATAGATATAGTGCCGCTGTATTTTGCGGCCGAAAGACCTGTTGTGGAACGTGACGGAAATATAATAATGGTCGATGACGAACGCTTTCCGCTGAAAGACGGCGAAACACCCGTTTACAAGTCCGTGCGTTTCAGAACTTTGGGCTGTTACCCTTTGACGGGCGGTGTGGAATCGACTGCCGACACACTTGATGAAATCATAGAAGAAACTTTAAGTGCGGTATCGTCCGAGCGTACCTCGCGTGTTATCGACAACGAAGCGGCAGGCAGTATGGAACGCAGAAAAAGGGAGGGCTATTTTTAATGAAAGGTTTATTGAAATTTATAACCTGCGGCAGCGTGGACGACGGAAAATCAACACTTATCGGCCATATCCTCTACGATTCCAAACTGCTTTTTGCAGACCAGGAACGAGCATTGGAACTTGACAGCAAGGTCGGCAGCCGCGGCGGCAAGATAGATTATTCACTTTTGCTTGACGGGCTTATGGCGGAACGTGAGCAGGGCATAACAATTGATGTGGCGTATCGCTATTTTACAACAGATAACCGCAGTTTCATTGTTGCCGATACTCCCGGACACGAGGAATACACCAGAAATATGGCAGTCGGCGCATCGTTTGCGGACCTTGCCGTTATTTTGGTCGATGCTTCACAGGGCGTTCTGGTGCAGACAAGGCGTCATGCAAGAATATGCAGCCTTATGGGTATACGCTATTTTGTTTTTGCCATAAACAAAATGGATCTTGTAAAGTACGATAAAACTGTATTTGACAAAATTGAAAAACAGATAGATGAACTAAAGGCGGAACTTTTGCTTGATAATGTTGTCATTATCCCTCTTTCCGCGACCGAGGGCGACAATGTTACCCAAAAATCGGTCAATATTCCATGGTATAATGGTCCCGCACTGCTTGAATATCTTGAAAAAGTCGATATAACGGAAAAAAATACCGAGGAAGGGTTTTATATGCCTGTTCAGAGAGTATGCCGTCCCGATCACAACTTCAGGGGATTCCAGGGTCAAATAGAATCGGGCAGCATAAGCGTCGGTGATGAATTGATAAGTCTGCCGGGCAATGAAAAAGCAAGTGTAAAACAATTACTTGCGGCAGGAAAAAGTGTTGAAAAAGCATTTACGGGTCAGCCGGTCACAATAACGCTCGATAGAGAAGTTGATGTTTCGAGAGGATGTGTGCTTGCAAAAAATATAAACCTTGCGGCATACAAAAGGCTTTTTGTTTCCCTTTTGTGGATGGATGACAGCAAACTGGAAGAGGGCGGCGAATATCTTGTAAAGCTCGGCACAAAAACCATTGTGGGCATAGTGACAAAAATAAAATATGCTATAGATGTTAACACGGGCGAACATATACACACCGAAAAATTATCCAAAAACGGTATTGCCGCCTGTGAGATACTTTTAAACGAAGCCATAATTGCCGACAAATTTGAATATCACAAAACATTGGGTGAATTTATACTTATCGACCGCATAACAAATATGACATCTGCCTGTGGCGTTGTTGAGGAAGTGGGCGAAAAAGAAAGCGGTTTTTCGGATAAAGCATCTTTCAAACACAACGGTATCGAAGCCAGAGGAGATATATTCGAGGAATTTTTTTACAGTGAAGAAAGCCGTGCGGTGCTTAAATATCAAACCGTCAGAAATACATATACGATAGGCGATAAAATACCAACAAAAGGCGTAAGCTACAATTATCCCGACAGTTTCGATATTCTTGTTTTAAGAGATAATGTTGCTGTTAAAATACGAAATAAAGAGGTTGTCGATATTCTCACTTTTGACAGTTACACCTACGAAAACTATCCCGTTATAAACGGCAGAGGGTTTGAGATAAAGGTAAATTCAAATGAGGATATACAAAAACTTATAAGTGAATACAAAAACACAAATCCAAATGACGATCTTATTGCAAAGTGGATGAATTTCAATACATACAGAGGTATAGCGTTACAGTTGGATTACAATATTTAAAGGTGAAATATGGAGTTTTACGTTCAAAAAGCTGTTATGAAACTTGGCGTTAAAATAATTTTTCCCGTTATTTACGGCATTGACAATACCAAAGTTTCCGAAGAATGGCTTGATATAAGAAAAGAAAAAATTACGGCACTTTACGAAAAATACAAAGAACTTGATGTTCATACAGACCCAATACTGGAGGGATTTAACATACTGCATGACAAAGCAGGCGTAAAACGCAGAAAAAATATACCCGCAAGCGAAAATTTAATAAAACAGCTTGTAAAAAAACAAGATCTGCCGCTTATAAATCAGGCAGTTGATATATATAACCTTATTTCGATAGAAAGCAAACTTGCACTCGGTGCACATAATATCGACAATACCGAGGGAAATGTTACACTGCGTTTTACAAACGGCACAGAAAAATATCAGCCGCTTGGGCAAAGTGAACCAACTTTATCTTTGGCAGGTGAGTATTCCTACTGTGATGATGCAAATGAAGTCCTCTGCCGCCTTGAAATAAGACAGGTCCTGAAAACGCTTGTGGACGAAAGTACAAAAAATGTATTCTACATCGTGCAGGGAAATGCTGAAACGCCCGATGAACTTCTGCAAAACACTGCCGCAGAAATAATTGATATTACAACAAAATACTGCGGCGGAAAAGGCAAAATAATAATACCTAAAATAATATAGTAAGATGCCAAAAGGCAAAAAAGTGTTATAAAACCAATATCGTAAAACCGGTATGATAAAACAAAACCAAACTGATTATATAAAACTCCTCTTTTTATTGCTATAATCGTAGCATCAAATAAAAAAGGAGTTTTTAAAATGAGTGAACGATATCAATTAAAGGGGACCTCTAAAAATTAGGGTGAAACCAAATGCAGATAGAATTTTCGAGAGCAATGAAAACGACCGAAGGCATAGCAGAAAAGCTATGTTGAGGGAGTTTGAAGCAGCTATCGGAAATTATAGCAAATTTGGCGAAACGATAATTTTTAGAGGTTCCCTTAAACAAGGAGTTTGCACAGATGCTCAAAGGCGGCGTTATAATGGACGTCACCACACCGGAACAAGCTCGTATAGCACAGGAAGCGGGTGCGTGCGCCGTTATGGTGCTTGAACGTATACCCGCGGATATTCGTGCAGCAGGCGGTGTATTTAGAATGAGTGACCTGCAGATGCAAAACACAGTTTAAGGTGCCGTTTGTATGCGGTGCAAGGAATCTGGGCGAAGCACTCAGAAGAATAAACGAGGGTGCATCCATGATACGAACAAAGGGCGAACAGGGTACGGGCGATATCGTTCAGGCAGTAAGACATATGCGCAGAATGAATGCCGAGATACACAAGGTGGCTTCCCACCCGGAGGGTTCTACCCGTGAGGGTTGCCCGCAATGACACTTTATATGTAACGTCAAACGCTGATTTTTACAGCGTTTTGACGTTATTATAAGTTATATAAATTATTAAATACTGAAATGAATATCTATTCCTGTTTCGTCTGATAAGTAGATAACATCTATCATCGTCATAGCTACATCGTGCTTTTTGCGTGTCGAAAGATCATCCCAATTTTTCAAAGGCTCTGTCAAAGGCGAAGTGTCAATTTTCTTGTGCTTTCGTGCTTGATTTCTTAAACTTTCCTTTTTATTGTGAAGTTCTTTTACACGTTTATATAGGCTTAAGAATAATTGTATTAACTTAAAATCTGTGCTATATTAAACCTGCATAAATGGATTTTCAAGACACACACCATATATTTACCACCCGACATATCTTGTCATAATCTTTCGCCTTGAAATCCACTTTTTGTGTCAAATTCGTGTCAAACACGACACTTTAACTCTTGAAACCTTGAATTTAAGCTATTTTCAAGAGTGATTATCTACAAATTCCAATTTATATCATTACACAAATAAAAATTGAAATTGCCGATCAAATATGATATAATCTCAGAAAAGGGGGCGGGCATATGACATTGCGCGAAGCATTCACATCCGAATACATGGAGAGTCTGAAAAAAATGACATTACAGCTTAATACCGAGACCACGGCGGGCGGTGGGCGCAGGAAATCGCGTGCCAAGGGTCAGAGTGTGGAGTTTTCGGACTTCCGCAATTATGTGTCGGGCGACAGCATAAAGCACATCGACTGGAAGAGTTACGGCAGGCTTGACAAGCTGTTTGTAAAGCTTTTTATGGAAGAAAGACAGGCCAATGTGAACATTATCATCGACACCAGCGGCTCTATGGGCTTCGGCGGTAAAAAATTACAGGCCGAACTGCTCAGCGCCTGCCTTTGCTATATGTTCACACTTAATATGGACAGGGTGAATATTTATGCCCTTAACACAACGCCCCTCACGGATATTGCCTCGCCAAGCAGGATAGGGCAGGCGGTGGACTACCTTGAAAAGCTTGAATTTAACGGCACGGCAAGCCTTGTTGAACAGATAAAGCCGCTTGCGCTTCGCAGGGGCAGCTGTATCGTGATCTCGGATTTTTTCACGGACGACAACAAGACCGAACTTTTTAAACTGCTTGCCTATAAAAAGCAGAAAGTTTTTGCCGTTACCCTGCTCGACAGGACAGACCTTGACCCCGAACAGGGCGAGGATGCCACGCTGGAGGACTGCGAGACCTCAAAGCAAATGGCGGTAACACCCGACAAGGCCGCTCTTAAAAAGTATAAACAGGCGCTTGATGCGCACCTTGCGGATATCGCAAACGGCGTAAAAAAAGCGCAGGGGCAGTTCTGCCTTGCACCCGCCGATATGCAGATACTTAAAATAATACGCGAATTGGTTTTATAAAAAGACGTGCAAAAACGTCTTTTTTTATTCCGTACAACTTGACATATTGACGAATTTGTAATAAAATTGTAATATCTATACATTTACAAAATTTTTATTTTACAATGCGGAGGTATACGACATGTATGACATTGAAACTGTAAAAAATACAGATCCCGAGATAGCAGAGGCCATTCTTGCCGAGCTTGACCGCCAGAGAAGCAATATAGAGCTTATTGCGAGCGAGAACTTTGTATCAAAGGCTGTTATGGCGGCTATGGGCTCGCCTATGACAAACAAGTACGCAGAGGGTTATCCCGGCAAGCGTTACTACGGCGGCTGCCAGAAAGTGGATATTGCAGAAAACCTTGCCATTGCACGCGCTTGCGAGCTTTTCGGCTCTAAGTTTGCAAATGTACAGCCCCACTCGGGCGCACAGGCAAACATGGCTGTTTTCTTTGCACTTATGCAGCCCGGCGACACTTACATGGGCATGAACCTTGCTCACGGCGGCCACCTTTCACACGGCTCCAAGGTAAATATGAGCGGTAAGTATTTTAATGTAGTACCTTACGGCGTAAGCGAAGAAACAGGCATGATAGATTATGACGAAGTAAGAAGAATTGCCCTTGAGTGCAAGCCCAAGCTTATCCTTGCAGGCGCATCCGCTTACTCCAGAACTATAGATTTTGCTAAGTTTGCAGAGATCGCAAAGGAAGTCGGCGCATATTTTATGGTGGATATGGCACATATCGCAGGTCTTGTTGCGGCAGGTCTTCATCCCTCGCCCGTTCCCTATGCGGATGTTGTTACAACAACAACTCACAAGACTTTAAGAGGTCCCCGCGGCGGTCTTATCCTTTCAAATGACGAAGAGATCGCAAAGAAGATAAATAAGGCTGTATTCCCCGGTATCCAGGGAGGTCCTCTTATGCACGTTATCGCTGCAAAGGCAGTTTGTTTCAAGGAAGCTCTCCAGCCCGAATTCAAGGCTTATGCACAGCAGATAGTTAAAAATGCAAAAGTCCTTGCGGATGAACTTGTTAAGGAAGGCTTCAATATCGTTTCGGGCGGTACGGACAACCACCTTATGCTCGTTGACCTTCGCCCTATGAATATTACGGGCAAGGAACTTGAAACACGCCTTGACGAAGTAAATATTACCTGCAATAAAAACGCTATACCTTTCGACCCCGAAAAGCCTGCTGTTACAAGCGGTGTCCGCCTTGGTACTCCCGCAGCAACAAGCCGCGGCATGGTAGAGGAAGATATGGTCGAGATCGCTAAGGTCATCGGCATGGTTGCAAGAGATTTCGAGGGTAATAAGACAGAAGCCAAGGAAAGAGTGGCCAAGATAGTTGCCAAGTATCCTTTATACTGATAAAGGTCCGATATAATGAGTATGCTGACAGAGCCCGTAAGTGAAGAAAGTATGTATGAGACTCTTGGCAGTCTTCTCTTCCCGGGCGAAAAAACAGAGGCCGCAATTTATTGTACGTTCAGGCAAACGGGTTTCTTTGCTTCAAACAAGAGTATTATTTACGGATATATTGCATTGACAAATGAGGGCAGACTGATCGGACACAAAATAACTCTGATCGACTCCGTTGATTTTGCGTTTGAAATGGATAAATTGACAAAATTGACCATTAAAAAAAGCTTATTTGGCTATTATACGGTACACGCTTTCTTTGAAACACCCGAAAAGCGGCAGCTGAAATTTTTGCTGCTCAGAAAGATATACGGCAGCAATAAATTGCCAAATCAGACAAAAAATGCGGATATAATGCTCGATCTGCTGAGAAAATACGAATTGTCGTATTGACGGCGGGTTTTTGTATGGTTTGATAAAGACTTTCGGCGGCACAGCTTTTTGTGTGGCTGCGGAGTTTTTATGTGGATTGATAAAAACTTTCGGCGGCATGGCTTTTGTGTGGCTGCGGAGTGTCTGCACGGCTTGATAAAAACTTTCGGCGGCTTGGCTCCCCTTTTTCAGGGGAGCTGGCGCAGCTTGCTGCGACTGAGGGGTTTACGTAATGTGAACAGATAAAATCGTATTGTTTTGGCAGGCAGGAGAATAAACCCCTCCACCAAACTGCGTTTGGTCCCCCTCCCCTGAAAAAGGGGAGGCGAGGAAGATACTGCGTTCAGCGTGCCTCGCGAAAAAGGAAGACAAGAAAGGTACTTCGTTCAACGGAAAGGGGCGGCTATATGCCAAAGCGCTTCAACAGTCATAAATACAACGGCGAAAACACCCAAAACGCAAAAAATCTTCGTCGAAATATGACGGAGCAGGAGCGAAAGCTCTGGTATTTATTCCTTAAAGACTATCCGGTCAAGTTTTACAGGCAGCGTATGATAGACAATTATATAGCGGATTTTTATTGCGCAAAAGCAAAATTGGCAATAGAACTTGATGGTTCGCAGCATTATTCCGACGAGGGCGAAGAGTATGACAAACGAAGAACGGAAGTTTTGGAGTCAAGAGGCATAAAGGTTTTGCGGTTTACCAATCCGCAAATAACCAATAATTTCAAAGAAGTTTGTGAAGTGACGGACAGTGAAGTAAAAAACAGAATCACATCTGCGATGTCCGATGATATTTCCGTCGGAAATATATTAATAAAAAACGAAAGGAGATGACAAAATGTCATTAGTTAATATTTTAGACTTTGGTGCAGTCGGTGACGGCAAGGTGCTTTGTACCGAAGCTATTGCAAAGGCTGTGGAGAAGTGCAAGGAAAACGGCGGCGGTACGGTCTATGTACCCGCAGGCACATATTTAACGGGTGCTATCTTCCTTGCAAGCAATATAGAACTGCGTGTGGAGTCGGGTGCGACCCTGCTTTTCAGCAACGACATAAAGGACTTCCCCGTTGTCACATCACGCTGGGAGGGTGTTAAGCGCGACTGCTATGCAAGCTGTATAAATGCCGACAACGCCGAGAACGTATCTCTTACGGGCGGCGGCACACTTGACGGACAGGGTGCTTTCTGGTGGAAGATATTCCGCGCAAAGGAAAACGAATATCCCCGCCCCAAAATGATAGCACCTTATGAGTGCAAAAACGTGCTTATCCGCGATGTTACGCTTAAAAATTCGCCAAGCTGGACTATCAATACCATTTTGTGTGACAACGTAACTATCGACCATGTAACTATAAACAACCCGTCCGATTCGCCAAATACGGACGGTATCGACCCCGAAAGCTGTACAAATGTACACATTTCAAACTGCCACATTGACGTAGGCGACGACTGTATCGCCGTTAAGGCGGGCACGGAGGACACGGCAGACCGTGTTCCCTGCAAAAATATCACCATTTCCAACTGTACTATGGTACACGGTCACGGCGGTGTGGTACTGGGCAGCGAAATGAGCGGCGGCATTATCAACGTAACCATCAGCAACTGCGTATTTGAGGGCACGGACAGAGGTATCCGTCTTAAATCCAGACGCGGCCGCGGCGGTGTTGTCGAGGATGTGCGTGTTGACAATGTGGTTATGGAAAACGTGCTTTGCCCGTTTATTGCAAACCTCTACTACTTCTGCGGCCCCCGCGGCGACGACAAGTATGTATGGGATAAAAATCCTTACCCGATCACAGAGGAGACCCCCGCATTCCGCAGACTGCACTTTGCAAATATGACCTGTAAAGAGGTCAATGCTGCGGCAGGTTATTTCTACGGCCTTGCGGAGCAGTTTGTTGAGGATTGCACTTTCGAGAACATCTATATTTCCCTTGCGGATAACGCGATTGCAGGCAAGCCCGCTATGCTTGCGGGTATCGAGGATATGAAGCAGAAAGGCTTCTTTATCGCAAACAGCAAGGATATCAGCTTCTCCAATGTTACGGTAGTCGGCGCAGACGGCCCCGCTTTTGAGGTAGAGGACTGCGAGGATATCGTATTTGCAAACTGCAAAAATAAAAACAACCGCTCAAACGGCGAGTGTGTTGCACAGAAAAACACAAAAAATATTATACTGAATTAAAGGACTTTTGGCTGCGGCGCTCGCTTTGTGCGGGCTCTGCGGCCTTTTTTAATGCCAGAGGCAAAGCTGTGTGTTCAATATTTTTGCATAGCAAATATTTTAAATTATTATTGACAGTTACAATAACAAAATGTTATAATCAATTTATAAATAACGAAAAAATTTTATAATAGGGGTGATCAACATGAAAAGGATAATTTTTTTGCTTGCGGCGCTGTTTACCTGCCTTTTGGGTACAAGTGTATATGCGGCATCGCCTGCGTATGAGGCAAGAGGTATAATGTTTTTGCCTCTTGAGGAAACATTTACGGGGCTTGGTTTTACCGTAGAACCCAATAAGGGCGGCGGTGCTGTTTTTATGGAAGATGCGGAGGGACGGTATATTATACAGCTGCATGGTTATTCGATATCGAAATATGCGTATGATACCGATAAAAACCAATCTTATACTCCCGATGCGGCGCCGCAGAAGATAGGCGAACTGTATTTTATGCCGCTTAACGTAATGCGTGATTGTTTTGAAGTTGAACCGACAATTAACGAGACGGCAAAGACCGTGACTTTGACAAGGCACGGCAAGTCATTCACTCTCCCGTATAAAACTACGACTTACGAGGAGATAAAGCGTGCAAACAAAATGAATATGCCGCCCAATGAGATAATAAAGACAGCGCCTGCGCCGCAAAACGGCTATCTTATTGACGGTGTGACATATGCGCCTATCCGCTATACTTTTGAATCTTTGGGCTATGAAGCAGAGTATGATTCCAATACAAGTACGATTTATTTATATAATTCGGAATATACGTATGAGGTTTGCATAGGTGCAAAACTGATAATAAGGCGCGACACAAACACCGGAAATCAGACTTACACACCCGAATATGCGCCTAAAATGATAGGTGACAGCTATTATCTGCCTTTAAGGGTAATGTCGGAGGTATTGCAGGCGGATATAAGCTGGGATCAGAATACCAAGACAGCCCATATCGCAAAAAGCGGCAAGGACTGCTATGTAAAATGCTATGTATACACCGAGGAACCCCAACAGCCCCAGTCTTCGGGCGGTTCGCGGCGTGTAAGGACGGGCTATATCTTCCTGCCAAACGGTCAGGTGATTATAGTTCAGACCCATTAAAATAATTCTTATACGAAAGGACTGCGTTTGCGGTCCTTTTGTTTTTTGCCGCACAAGAAAAATAAGGAAATGTAATATAATTCTCCTATTGATTTTCTTGTGAATAAATAGTAAAATAGAATTATAGACTACGTTCAGAGAGGAGTTTTTTTATGGATTACAAAATTATCAGAAACCATCCCGAACTGGCACCTTATGAGGGCGATATTGATTTAAGGATGAAGCGCTATTGGGGTAAGCGCGGCCAGATATTACAGGGACAGAAGTCATTGAAGGATTTTGCCAATGCGCACAAGTACTTTGGTTTCCACAAAGTAGACGGCGGCTGGGTATACCGTGAATGGGCACCTGCTGCGGACAAGCTTTACCTTACGGGCGATTTCAACAACTGGCAATGGCTTGACAACCCGATGGACAGGCTTGAAAACGGCGTCTGGGAGATAACTCTGCCCGACGACGTTCTGCACAAGGGCAGCAAGGTAATAACCGTTGTCGAGAACAACGACAGGCGCACACAGCATCTTCCGCTTTACACCCGCCGTGCTTTGCAGGACTGGAAAAACGGCAGCTGGTGCTGTGAGGTATGGGACGATGAAGAGGAATATCCGTGGACGGATGAGGACTTCAAGTGTGACGAAGCACCCTTTATTTATGAAACCCATGTCGGTATGTCAAGCGAGGAATATAAAATTTCGACCTATACCGAGTTTGCGGACAATATTCTGGATCATATAAAAGACGGCGGCTACAACACGGTCCAGCTTATGGCGGTTATGGAGCACCCGTATTACGGCTCTTTCGGCTATCAGGTAAGTAATTTCTATGCCGCTTCAAGCCGTTTCGGTACACCCGACGAATTGAAATACCTTGTAAACAAGGCTCACAGCATGGGCATCCGCGTTTTGTTGGATGTTGTACATTCCCACGCTGTAGGCAACACCCTTGAGGGAATAAATATGTTTGACGGCACGGATTATCAGTTCTTCCACTCGGGCGGCAAGGGCGACCACCCCGCTTGGGGCACAAAGTGCTTTAACTACGACAAGCCCGAAGTCATTCATTTCCTTTTGAGCAACCTTAAATTCTGGATGGAGGAATTCCATTTTGACGGCTTCCGTTTTGACGGCGTAACCTCAATGCTGTACAACGACCATGCTTTGGGCAGCAACTTCAACAGCCTTGATATGTATTTCTCCATGAACACCGATATAGAGGCGGTAAACTACTTACAGCTTGCAAACGAGCTTATACACGAGATAAATCCCGATGCTATCACCATAGCAGAGGATATGTCGGGTATGCCGGGTATGTGCGACCCCATTGATGACGGCGGTATCGGTTTCGACTACCGTCTTGGCATGGGTCTGCCCGACCTCTGGATAAAACTGTGCAAGGAATTCAGGGATGAGGACTGGAACCTTGACTGGATATGGCATGAACTGACTTTCAGAAACGCACCGACTATCGCTTACGCAGAAAGCCACGACCAGGCGCTCGTAGGCGACAAGACCATTATTTTCTGGCTTGCCGATGCGGCTATGTACACCGATATGAACAAGGACTGCCACAATCCGACTATCGACCGCGCTATCGCCCTGCATAAAATGATAAGACTTATCACTATGGCGGCGGGCGGCACGGGCTACCTTAACTTTATGGGCAACGAATTCGGACATCCCGAGTGGATAGACTTCCCGCGCGAGGGCAACGGCAGCAGCTTCCATTACTGCCGCAGACAATGGAGCCTGCTCAATAACGACGCTCTTAAATATCAGTGCCTTAACGAATTTGACAAGGATATGATAGCGGCAGCAAAGAAATATCACATCTTCGACCAGATATGGCCCGACCTTAAATGGATGCACTGCGACGACCACGTAATAGCATTTGAGCGCGGCGGACTTGTGTTCATATTCAATTTTGACCCAACAAGGGCTTATGCGGATTATGCAATACCCGTTTCAAGGGGCGTTGACCACAAGGTGTTATTTACTACGGACGATTGGAAGTACAACGGCTTCGGCAATATCTACCACAACACAATGAGTGCATACACGCCAGGCATGGAAGGCAACAATATACGCGTATATATGCCGCCCAGAACGGCAATGGTGCTTGCGCCTGTCGAATAATTTTATAAAAAGCGGGCAGCGGCTCTGCCCGCTGAAAAAACGGAGAATATATATGTATACGGCAAATTACAAAGAACAGAAAGTTACACTTGACGGTGTTCCCAATGCAAGACAGCTTGGCGGTTATCCCGCGGCCGACGGCAAACGCGTCATAAACAACAAAATAATAAGAACGGGTGCGCTTTCGGGGGCTTCCGAAAAAGCAGCGGAGCTGCTGAGCGAAAAATATAAAATTAAAAATGTCGTTGATTTTCGTATGACAATGGAAACACAGATAATGCCCGACCCCGAAATAAAGGGCGCAGAGTATCATCATATTTCGGTTCTGGAGGATTTTCCCATGGACGAAAAAACTCTCGAACTCTATCGTAAGTTTCTTGCCGAAAAGGAGTTGGGGGCGCGCTATTCCATGATGCTCGAGTCGGATTTTACGATCGACATGAGGGATATATACAAAGCGCTTGCCTTCAGCAAAACGGGCAAAGCGGGCTATAAGTATTTTTTTGAGCTTGCGCTTGAAAGCGGCGAGAGCGGCGGTCTGCTGTTCCACTGTACACAGGGCAAGGACAGGACGGGTATTGCATCTGCCCTGCTTTTAAGTGCGCTGGGTACGGACAAAAAGACCGTGATCCGGGACTACCTTATGACAAACACGGCCTGCGAGCCTATGCTGGATAAGATAAAAAAGGCCGTAAAAGAGTATACGGACAATGAAAAAGTGCTTGAAATGGCAATGTTTTTTGAAAGTGTGGACGAAAGCTATATCACCTGCGTACTTGATACCATGAGCAAGGAATACGGCAGCCCGCTCGGTTACATTCAGCGGGAACTCGGCCTTGGCGGTGCGGATATAAAAATGCTCAGAGATATGTATACAAAGTAGGGGGCGGCATCATGGACGAAAATATTTACAGAAAAAAAAGTATAGAACGCATTTCATCCCCCGAAGAACTGAACGACTTTTTAAAGGTGGCAAGACCGAGTGTGTGGCTTGTGCTCGGGGCGATAATCATACTTATAACGGGGGCTGCGTTATGGGCCTCGGCAAGTACGGTACATCTTAACGAGAGTGACGGCTCGGTATCTTCCGCACATCCCATAGAATTTGTACTTAACTGAATTTTGAAAGATCGGAAACCGATATGGAAAAAAAGATAAAAGAACCTATAGAAAACGGCGTTGCCAAAACCCCCGTCATAATGCAGATGGAGGCGTTGGAGTGCGGCGCGGCTTCGCTTGCGATGGTGCTTGCGTATTACGAAAAGTGGATACCGCTTGAAAAAGTAAGGCTGGAGTGCGGCGTTTCGCGTGACGGCTCGAATGCAAGGAATATTATGCTTGCGGCAAGAAGATATGGTCTGGAGGCCGAGGGCTTCAGGGCGGAACCCGAAGAGCTGCGCAAAAACGGTCAGTTTCCCTGCATACTTCACTGGGAATTCAATCATTTTGTTGTGTGCAACGGCTTCAAGGGCGACAAGGTATATATAAACGACCCCGCAAAAGGCAGTATCGTCATAACCGAAGAACAGTTTGACAAGGCCTTTACGGGCGTTTGCATAATGTTTGAGCCGGGAGAGGGGTTTGAGCCCGAGGGCAGCAAAAAAAGCGTTCTGAAATTTATAAAAGAGCATATGAGAGGCACCTTTGCCGCCATAGCCTTTGTATTTCTCACTACGCTTATAACCACTGCTTTAAGTGTCACAACGGCGGGCTTTTCGAGATTTTTTATGGATTACCTGCTGACGGGTGAAAATGACGACAAGCTTTTTCCGTTTATGGCAGGACTTGGCATCCTGACGGGTGTAAAAATACTTGTGGATGCTATGGCGGGAATATATTCGCTAAGGCTTAACGGAAAAATGGCTGTTGTGGGCAATACTTCATTTATGTGGCACGTTTTAAGACTGCCTATGGAGTTTTTTTCGCAGCGTACTTCGGGCGACCTGCTTTTAAGGCAAAAAACAAATGCTACCGTTGCGGCAAGCATGGTAAACAGTGTTGCCCCGCTGCTGCTTAATTTTATAATGCTTATTTTCTATTTTGTTGTAATGCTGCGCTACAGTCCTTTGCTTACGGCGGTGGGCGTAACGGCTGTCTTTATCAACATTATAGTTTCGAGAATGCTGTCGTTCAAACGCCGCAATATAATGCGCCTGCTTGTGCGCGACCGCGGCAAACTTGCTTCTATACGTGTCTCGGGCATAGAAATGATAGAGACCGTTAAGGCAAGCGGTGCGGAAAACGGATTTTTCGAGCGTTGGGCGGGCTGTCAGGCTGCCGTAAACACGCAGGAAGAAAATTTTGCACAGCAGAATTATTATCTGGGCTCCATACCTCATCTTGTTACGCTTATTGCAAATACGGCGGTCACCGTAATAGGCGTTTATCTGGTAATGCAGCACAGGTTCAGTCTTGGTATGATATACATTTTCCAGGGCTTTTTGTCAAGTTTTATCGCGCCTGCGAATACATTGATAGGCGTGGGTCAGAAGTTTATAGAAATGCGCACCGATATGGAGCGCATAGATGATGTTATGAAATATCCCGCCGCAGTCGGGGAAAACGAAAGCAATGACGATGCGGAACTGAACAAACTGAGCGGCGGTGTGGAAATAAAAAATATCACTTTCGGATATTCCAAGCTGGAAGAGCCGCTTATAAAGGATTTCAGCCTGAGTGTGAAACCGGGCAGCAAAATTGCCGTAATGGGTGCATCGGGCTGCGGAAAGTCCACTTTGTCCAAGCTTATAACGGGGCTTTACAAACCGTGGAACGGCGAAATAACCTTTGACGGCAAAAGATGGGACGAAATAGACAGAAGCGTTTTTACGGGCTCGGTTGCGGTAGTCGATCAGGACATAACGCTTTTTGAGGACACGATAGCAAACAATATCCGTATGTGGGACGAGACCATAGAGGATTTTGAGATCATACTTGCCGCAAGGGATGCAAAACTGCATGACGATATAATGCAGCGCCCGGGCGGCTATCAGTATACACTTTGCGAGGGCGGCAAGGATCTTTCGGGCGGACAGCGCCAAAGACTCGAGATAGCCCGCGTGCTTGCGCAGGACCCGACCCTTGTCATACTTGACGAGGCGACCAGTGCACTTGATGCAAAGACCGAAAAACAGGTCGTAAATGCCATAAATCAGCGGGGTATAACCTGCATTGTGATAGCCCACAGATTATCCGCCATACGCGACTGTGACGAGATAATCGTGCTTGAAAACGGCAGCATAAAAGAACGCGGCACACATAAGGAACTTATGGCTAAAAACGGCTATTATGCGGAACTTGTTTCCAACGAATGAGGTAAACGATGGGTTGGTTCAGTGAACAGATAGAACAGAGAAAAAAACGTGATAACGAGGTCTTTGAGGACTCGTTTATAAGATTGGCGGGTTCTGTGCTGGGTGAGGACGAGGCATCGAGACTAAGCGGCAGAAATCCCAATATACGCGATGCGGTCAAGGCAATACAGCGCTGCTTCGGCGTAAAAGAGCGGGAGATACCCACTGCCATAGTCGATTTTGACGAAAAGCTGGAGTATGCGTTTCGCCCCGACGGCATAATGTACCGCAGGGTGCTGCTTGAAGAAGGCTGGTATAAAGAGGCTTACGGTCCCATGCTTGCCTGGCGCGAGGACAACGGCGAGCCCGTGGCTCTTCTGCCAAAAAACTACGGCTATTATTTCTATGACGAAAAGCATAAGCGCACGGTCAAGCTCAATTCAAAGACGGAAAAACTCATATCCGAAGAGGCACTGCTTTTTTATCAGCCGTTCCCTCTTAAAAAAATAAAGCTGACGGAGATACTGCGCTATGTGGCAGGCAGGCTGGGCGCGCATGATGTTCTGGCGCTTGCGGCCGCATCACTTGCGGTGGTGCTTGTGGGTCTTATCCCGCCCGCCCTTAATAAAAGGCTGTTTTCGACGGTGCTTATGTCGCATTCGACAACTGTGCTGGGCGCTATTGCGATATTTATGATATGCACCAATGTTTCCAGGCAGCTTTTTGAAATAATAAAAGAGATACTGACAGAAGCGATAAGCACAAAAACAAGCCTGTCCGTCGAAGCGGCGGCCATGATGCGCATTTTATCGCTCCCGCCCGATTTTTTCAAAAAATACAGTGCGGGCGAACTTTCAAACAGAATAGAATACATACGTTCGTTCTGTCTTATGCTTATAAACTCGGTGCTTTCCTTAGGTCTTACAAGTTTGTTTTCACTTTTGTATATAGGCCAGATCTTTATTTATGCACCTACACTTGTGACGGCGGCGATATCCGTAATTGCCGTTACGGTGGTAATATCGGTGGTAACTACGCTGTGGCAGTCAAGGATAAGCTACAGACGTATGGAATTTGCGGCAAAGGAAAGCGGTATAGGCTTCTCGCTTGTTTCGGGCATACAGAAAATAAGGCTTGCGGGTGCGGAAAAACGCGCGTTTTCCAAGTGGGCGGACATATATGCCAAAGAGGCTGCGCTTACCTATGATCCGCCGCTGTTTTTAAAACTGAATACGGCTATCAATACGGGCGTATCGCTTATAGGCCTTATGGTAATGTACAATATTGCCGTAACGACCGATATATCGGTGTCGTCCTACTACGCTTTCAGTGCTTCTTACGGCAGTATGCAGGGCGCTTTTATGGCTCTGGCAAGCGCCGCGCTTATGATAGCGGATGCAAAGCCCATTCTCGATATGTGCAAGCCGATACTCGATGCCGAACCCGAGGTCTCGGAGGGCAAGCAGATAGTTACAAGAATAAGCGGCAGCATAGAACTGAGCAATGTAAGTTTTCAGTACAAAGAGGATATGCCTAAGGTAATAGACAATCTGACCCTTCGCATACGTCCGGGGCAGTATGTTGCCATAGTCGGAGAAACGGGCTGCGGAAAGTCAACGCTTATGCGCCTTTTGCTCGGTTTTGAAAAGCCGCAGAGGGGTGCGGTGTATTATGACGGCGTGGACATTCAGCGAATGGATATACGTTCTTTAAGACGTAAAATAGGTGTTGTAATGCAGGACGGAAAGCTGTTCCAGGGCGATATTTTCTCCAATATAGCCATTTCCGCACCTAATCTTACCCTTGACGAGGCGTGGGAGGCGGCGGAGATAGCGGGGATAGCCGATGATATACGCAAAATGCCGATGGGCATGAACACCCTTATTTCGGAGGGTTCGGGCGGTGTGTCGGGCGGTCAGCGCCAAAGGATAATGATAGCGCGCGCCATTGCCAACAAGCCGCGTGTGCTTATGTTTGACGAGGCAACAAGCGCTCTTGACAATATAACGCAAAAAAAGATATCCGACTCTCTCGATAAACTTAAATGCACAAGAATAGTTATTGCGCACAGACTTTCCACTATCATGCACTGTGACAGGATAATCGTGCTGGCTAACGGAAGAATAGCGGAAACAGGAACATATACGGAACTGCTGGAAAGCGATGGTCTTTTTGCCGACCTTGTCAGACGTCAGCGTCCCGATGTAAATAAATAAGTTAATAAATAAAAAAGGAGACGAAGAATATGATCATCAACAAAACAAGTGAAAACGACAAACTTACGGTGGCTGTAGAGGGTCGTCTGGATACCACAACGGCACCGCAGCTGGAGGGCGAGCTTAAAAATTCGCTCGATGATGTAAAAGAACTGGTATTTGATATAAGCAAGCTTGAATATATTTCGTCTGCGGGACTGCGCGTGCTTTTGTCCGCACAGAAGGTAATGAACAAGCAGGGCAAAATGACCGTAACGGGTGCAAGCGAGTCTGTTATGGAGATTTTTGAAGTGACGGGCTTTTCCGAGATACTGAATATAGAATAAACAAACCGCCCAAAAGGAGAATAATATGTCTAAACTGGAAATAGATGCCAAGGTGGAAAACCTGGATCGGGTAAATGATTTTTTTGCCGATAATCTTATGGGCTGCCCCATGAAGCTGCTTATGCAGATAGACCTTGTGGTCGAAGAGATATTTGTCAATATTGCGCACTATGCGTATAAGGATGCTGTCGGCAAGGCATGGATAACCTGTGAACTGGATAAAGAGAATAATATTCTTACCCTGGTTTTTGAGGACGAGGGGATGCAGTTTGACCCGCTTGCAAAGGAGGACCCCGATATAACGGCCTCCGCGGAAGAAAGAGAGATCGGCGGTCTGGGTATTTTTCTTACCAAAAAGCTGATGGATGATGTATCTTACGAATACAGGGACGGAAAAAACATACTTACACTTGCAAAGAAACTGTAAGCCGAAACTTGTAATGGGGCAGCCGCATTTGCAGCCGCCCTTTTTGTGTCGGCCGATCCTTTGAACGCTTATAATAAAAGGAGGCGAAAGCTGTGTTTAAAATTTTGGAAGTATCGGACAGAAAAGCGCCCGTATTGGAGCATAGCGATGATGTGTTCCACCGTGCTTTGGCGGACGGCGGGGACTACTATCATGTAAAATGCGATTTCGGTGATTACGATATCGAATATATCGAAAATGACGAGGCCTTGAACAATGAGATATTAAAAAAATCGGGAGTGGTGAAGTTTCTGCCGTCCTACCGCCATTATGACGAGACCGATACGGACACTCTTTACCTGAGATTTTTGTCGCTTTACAAGGCAATTTATTTTGAGGGGATAGACGAGTATGTGCTTGCTTTTTCAAGAACGGCGCTTGCAAATTCCGATCTGGAGATATTCTGCCTTGACAGCCGCATTGAGAAATTTTTGGGAAAGCATGACAAACTTCACGTTATTGATGCCTTACCCGAAAAATACCCCGAAAAAAGCTTGCTTATAAATAAAGAACGCCCCGACCCGAATGTGAATTACGGAACGAAGACATTGCCTTCGATTTTTGTTTTTCATAATGTTTTCTTTGTGCAGGGGCTTCTGGACGGCAAAGACCCCAAAAAAATCAAATATCTTGAATACGCGGCTGAACAGCGCTCGGGCATAGCAAGCATAATCATGCGCCTTTACGCCTTTAAAAATGCCTTTGCGGAATTTGGCATAAAAGTCGGCTTAAAGCGCGGCAGCGGCAAGTACGGCGACGAAATGGTGGATAAATATTTCGACCTTGACCGTCTGCCCGATGATGCAAACGAGACGAACACCGTCTATCTGCAAAGCTCGACCACGCTTGTCGCAACGATGTTTTATACACTTGCCGACAAAAATTTCAGCGTTGATGTTATCAAACCCGCTTTCAAGGCCGAAATGGACGAGTATTATGATGCCGTTTTCGGCGGCAAAAAGGTGCTTGGCCTGCTGATACGCGGCACGGACTATCTTACCACCAACCAAAGAGGCGAAAGAATAATGGCGGGTGTGGCAAATATGGTGCCCGAAATAAACAAATGGCTTGAAGAGGACGGCTATGACCTTATTTTCCTGGCAAGCGAAGACGCCGATATCTGCGAACAGATGATAAAAGAATATGGTCCCAAACTTCGCCTGCTCTCACAGGAACGCCACAGGGTCAGCGATTTTACCGATGTTACCATTATAAGCGACCTTGAAAAGAAGGAGCGCACGGGCAGGGATTACGAGATCGCCCTCGCCGATACCACAATAAATTATTTCTATGCCCTTTATCTGCTCTCCAAGTGCGATTCGTTCATGTGCTCGGGTCAGTGCAACGGCTACGATATGGTTCTCGCTTTCAACCAAAATAAATTTGACCGCCTGTATAAATTCAATATAAGCGGCGAGACTATGATGGGATAAATTGTTAAGGGATAAATTGTTTTGGGATAAAAAATTTGAGATTCCCCATTTTTTGAGAACGAATATCTATAAAAACGCTAAATAAGCGGCTTGTGCATATATTACCGACTGTGATACAATATGTTGAAAAATTGGAATTTGACGCGGAGAATGATGTAACGTGTGCGCAGTATAAAAAGCTGTCCCTTTAGGCTTGTGCCGCTTCAGCGGAAAGTGGCGCCGCTCGCGGCGTCGAAAGGGTGCTTTCTTTCGGGGCTTATTCACC
>JAFUAF010000053.1 GCA_017460805.1 Bacillota bacterium
AACGACATTTAAAAATGTCCTTTACTATAACCCTGCGGGGCATGCACACGACTGCGTACAAGGAATAAAGCCGCTTTGCGGCTCGCAGTCGGCGCAAGTAAACGCCCAAAGTCCAAAGACTTTTGTCGTTTACTATAAAATCTGTAATTCTTATCCAAAAAGACATATTTTTTTAACCGTATACAACAACTTTCATACTTGACAACAAAAAAAATTTTGCTGTATAATATTGGCAATAAATATAAATAAGGGATGAGCAGATATGAATTATGTTTATAAACTAAGCGGAAGAATAGACTCAAACAACGCTAAACAGCTTGAAAACGACATTATGTCGGAATATTATGCCAACGGCACGCTGATGCTTGATGCGGAAAAACTTGAATATATCTCATCGGCGGGGCTGAGAGTTCTGCTGAAACTGCGCAAAAAGCAAGGCGGACTTGAGATCATAAATGTTTCGCATGATATACGTGACATACTGGAAGTCACGGGTTTTGACAATCTTCTTACAGTCAGGGCGGCTTTGAGGGAAGTTTCCGTCGAAAACTGCGAACTTATAGGAAAAGGCGGCAACGGCAGTGTATACCGTATATCGAATGACGAAATAATAAAGGTATATTCCAAAAACACCTCACGGGAAAGCATAGAAAACGAACGCAGGCTTGCAAAAAGCGCATTTGTTGCGGGCATACCTACCGCAATCGCCTATGACACCGTAAAAGCGGGCGACAGTCTCGGAATAATATTTGAAATGGTAAAAGCGGATGTCATATCCAAAAAATTTATAAACGAGCCCGAAAACTTTGACGAATATGCAAAAAAATATGCACGGCTGTTCAAGGATATACATTCCATCGACCTTTCGGGATGCGGTCTGCCCTCAACAAAGCAGATCTATCTTGATTATCTTTCCGAACTGGACGGTTGGTATACCGGGGAAGAAACTGCGCGGCTGAAGCATTTTATTGAACATATACCCGAAAAAAACACTATGGTTCACGGAGATTTTCATACCAATAACATTATGGTGCAGGATGATGAACTGCTTTTGATAGATATGGCGGAGATAAGCTGCGGCGATCCCATTTTTGACCTTGCCGCCTCGTACTACACGCACAAACTCAATCCTGCGCGCGACCCGAACAGCGTAATGAGATACCTGGGCATAAGCGCCGAAACCGCCATACGGCTTTGGGATGTGATAATGAGATATTATTTTGAAACGGACGATAGTGATACCGTAGACAAATACAATTCGGTTATCAAGGGCTTTTGTCTGCTGAAAGCCGCCCTTATCCCCGCAATATGGGTAAATATGCCCGAGGAACGCAAAAAAAGTTCTGTAGAAGCCGCCAAAAAATACTTTTTCCCGCAGATGGAAAGTCTGTTGGAGGCTCTCGCCGATTTTCCGTCATGACATATCCCCGACCCGAATGTAATACCGCAAAAAAGCGGTATTATCACGTTTTTTATAAAAAATCGCTGCAGTCAATGCCGACTGCAGCGATTTTTTATAATTTTAAATTTTACTGTAAATACCGTTATAAGTCCAAAGCGGTACGCATGGGTTATGTCCCGTTACCCTGTCTTTAACTACCAGCACCGTTGTAGGTGCTTCCGCATATCTCAAAAACAGCGAATCATGCCCAACACAAAGACCTATCATCACATTGAGATCCGTTTTCTTTTCATTGAGAATTTTAGCCTGCATGATAGGATTGCACATACTTTCGTACTGTTCTCCCTTGGTAAGTGTATTTTCGGGCGGTATGCCTATCTCCGACTTTTCTATCGCGCCTATCTTACAGCCTACGGCATAATACTCAATACCGTTTTTCTTCAATATCTGCGCAAATACACCCGCCTCGTTCAAAAGGCCCACACAGGTCGCAATACCTACTTTTTTAGCGCCTAAACGCTTGATAAATTCCACCGTCTCCTGCACACGGGTATACTTTCCGTAAAACTGCCCCTCTATCTCGGCAGCGGTAAGGGCAAGCTTCTGATTTGTTTCGTCAAAATACTCCTGCTTCGCCTCGGCAAGAAGCTCCTTGTCCACCTTTGCCGTCAGACAGAAACGCGGGTATTTGTCCTCCTGCTTGTGCATACAGCTTTTTACCTTACAGTCCGCACAGGTAAGACATTGTTTGACTTTCTTCTCTTCACTCATCTTTATTCCTCCAATTTAAAAACGAATTATTTGTCTTCACAGCAGTCCTTTTTCTCTTCTGCCTCTTTTTTATGCTTGCAGCATTCCTTTTCTTCCTCTTTTTCCTCGGGAGCTTCCTGGCAGCAGTCATCGGCTTCAAGTTCCTCAAACTTTACATTTTCAAAAGCGGAAGCCTTGTCTGTTTCCTCCGTCTTTGCCGAAAGTTCCTCTGCCGTTACGCCCGAATCATTGAAAACTTCCTCGTCCGTAAGGTTCGGCACCTCAAAGAATGTCTTGTTCACAAACTCTTCAACGTCCGTATCTTCCTTAATAAGACCGATAGCCTTGATAGCGGGTACGGATTTTTCAAGTGCCTCGCGGCCGCCCTCAAGCGACGGTTTGTAGTTGTACTGCTTTAAAACTTCGGCATTGAACTCGGGGTCGCCCGATACCCATGATTTTTCAACCTGTATCTTTGCTGTTTCCTCGGGGTTTGCCTCGACCCAAAGGCTTGCTTCCATTATCGCCTTGGTGAATTTTCTTGCGGCCTCGGGGTGATTTTGTGCAATATTGTCGGTAACAAAGCTTATGCAGCAGTATTCATCCTTGTAATCGTCATCCTTTGCGGTGTCGATTATACATCTTAAACCAAACTCGTTTTCTGCCACACTGCCCTGCGGATCACTCATGCCGACAGCATCAACAGCACCGTTCTGAAGCGCAGACGGCAGGTCGCTCATGCTGAATACGGCAAATTCGACATCCTTGCTTTCCGCGGAAACATCTATATTTTCCTTGGCAAGCGAACGCTTTACAATAATAGCGGGCGCTGCGCCAAGACCGGGCACGCCTATCTTTTTGCCCTTAAGATCGGCAACGCTGTGAATATCGGACTCCGAGGAAACAAGCACCTTTGTACAGCCCGTATGCAGACCCGCCGTCACTCTCATCGGAAGTCCGTTGTCAATGGGCTGTAAAAACTTGCCCAAAAGACCGAAACCCGCTTCTATCTTGCCCGAACCCACGGCAGCCGCAGTCTCCGCCGCATCTACACGCTCAAGCTCATACTTTACTCCCTCTTTTTCAAAAAATCCCTTTTCTACGGCAATATGCAGGGGCGCTTCACAAAGGCCGCCGCCGTAGCCTATTTTAATAACATAGTCGTCCTCCGCGGTCTCTGCTGCTGTCTGCGCAGTTTCTCCGCTCGTTTCGGGTGCAGCCGTCTGCTGCTGTCCACAGGCCGCAAGGCTTGCGGAAATAATTGTCAGTATCAAAAGTTTTGCAATTTGTTTTTTCATTTTCGGTTTTCCTTTCTTATTTTACACCAAGTTCAAGTTTTCTTAAACGGATTATCAGCCCGCCCTTATCAAGCACGGCAATTATTACGGAAGCTATGGCTATGCCCGTAAATGTCTGTATTATATTGCCGGGAAGCCTTGACAATGCGTAAGCCACATCATACATGGGTATTTTTATGACCGTGTATAAAAATATCTGCACGGCACCGCCGATAACAGCACCGATAAACCAGCCCCTGCTTTTGTCCTTAAATACCTTGTAAGTAAAAAATCCCATAATGACCGCCATTATCGCCTTTATAAAAAAGGTGGGCAGGATATAGTGGGTATAGCCGCCAAGTGCATCGGCAAGCGCCGCGCCTATGCCACCCGCAAAAGCCCCGCGTCTTGTACCCAGAAGCAGTACCGCAAGAAAGATCATGCAGTCGCCCAGGTGGGTATAGCCGTTTGGTGCGGGTACTTTTAAAAAGTAAGTCATTATAAACACCAGCGCTGCAAATGCCGCCGTTGTTGTAAGGTCTTTTGTTTTGAATTTTTGTTCCATATACACTCTCCTTTTTTTAGATCACATATTCCTGCTCGGGCTCGTTGCCTGCATAATGCAGGGTCTTGAGTATCTGCGAGCGCAGCCTTAAAAATTCGGGATTGTTTCGCTGTCTCGGGCGGAACATTTTTACATCTATTATATCCTCTATTTTAGCGGGGCGCGGGCTCATCACCACTATTTTATCCGAAAGATAAAGTGCCTCGTCCACATCATGTGTTACCATTATCATGGTCATGCTTTTTTCGCTGCGTATCCTTAAAAGCTCATCCTGCATATTCATGCGGGTAAAGGCATCCAGCGCACCCAAAGGCTCGTCAAGAAGCAGCACTTTCGGGTGTCCTATCAAAGCCCTTGCAAGCGAGGCTCTCTGCGCCATACCGCCCGAAAGCTGATGCGGATAGGACGAAGCGAAGTTTTCAAGCCCGACAAGGCTCAAATATTCGCTGACCTCCTGTTTTTTGTCCTTATAGATCTTTCTTGCTTTCAAACCGAACGCCACATTGTCGTAAATGCTAAGCCACGGGAAAAGCGTCGGATTTTGGAAGACCAGCCCTCTTTCGTAATGCGGGCCGTCTATCTTCTCCCCGTCAAGGGTTATCTCGCCCGAAGCAGGCTTGGTAAGTCCCGCTATCAGCCTTAAAAGCGTTGTTTTGCCGCAGCCCGAAGGGCCAATGAAAGATACAAAACTTCCCGCCTTTACATTCAGATTTACATGGTCGAGCGCCGTAAGCGTACTGCCGTCGGGCTGGATAAAAGTCTGCACCACGTCTTTTACATTTATTTCGCCTACCATTTTATCACTCCCTTCTGCCATACCAAAACCTTATCCCTCACTTTAAAAAGCAGGGTTATAAGCAGCGAACACAGCACCGCTATTATAATAAGGCCTGCATATACATTGGAATAGCTCATCATTTCTTTCTGCCAGTTCACATACCAGCCGATACCGTATTTTGCACCTATCATCTCCGCCGTCATCAGCGTGATGAACGAAGAACAAACGCCGTTGAAAAGGCCTATAAACATACTTGGCATTGCAGACGGAACGCCCACTTTGAATATCCTGTAAAAATATCCCGCGCCAAGTGTTGACGATACCTCAAACAAGCTGTTTGAAATATTTTTTATGCCGCTTGAAGTCATGACAGTTGTCGGGAACCACACTGCAAGGCCTATAAGAAAGGCACTTGCCGAAACAGCACTCGGAAAACTGATAAGCACGAGCGGTATCCATGCCGTTGACGGTATAGGGCCTAAAATTCTTATTATAGGGCTTATCCAGTAATCCGCCGCCTTGCTGAAACCCACGGCAATACCTGTCAGTATGCCGACTATTGCGCCCCCGAAGAAGCCCGTCAGCAGCAGTCTTGCCGAATAGCCGAGACATTTTGCAAGCAGCGCATGATCGCTTACCATTGCGCCGAAAATTCTTGACGGCGAGGGAAAATATATCGCAGGAAGAATACAAAATTTTTCTGTCAGGATGTCAAGTATCGCAAAAAACACTATCACACCCGTCCAGAACGGTGCTTTAAAACTCCATATCTTATCAAAACCTTTATGTAAATGCGAGGCCGCCGCACACATCAGCGCTATCACCCCGCCCGCTATGCTTACATATAAATAGTAGTCGGCATCTGCCTGCGGATGATTTCCGTTTGATGCTATCAGCAGCTGAATAAGTATTGCAGCCGCAGATGCCAATGCAGGCAGCCATTTTTTGATGACCATTTTATCTCTCCTTTCTTTTTCATATCATTCTGATATGATTTTCTTGCATGAACTGATTATAACTCAATATCCCCATTAAATCAATAGGAAATTTGCATTTTTATTATGCAAAAAGCCGATAGCTCGTTATAGGTCAAACCTATAATCCACCAAGTTGTTATACACAACTAACCAAAATGTAAAAAATAAAATTAAAAAAAAATTAAAATTTATAACATTTACTATAGCAATCCGGAAAAAAGTGTGATATACTAATACTGATGTTGTATGTTATTTTTCAAATACTATCAGGGAGGGATCCAAAAATGGCATACACAACGACCGAAAAAATACTTGGTATTATAAAAGATTATCAGCAAAAATTATATAATGACAGTATCGGCAAATCGCTTAAACAGCTTGACCAAAAGCAGTTTGTAATGCTTTTGAGCGCTGTTGCAAGCTGCCGCAAGTGGCCCACTTTCTCCGAGCCTGTGGATTTTTACGATTTTTACCGCTGTAAAAGCTTTGAGGAACGTGAAAAGACAGCAGAATGGCTGGACGAAAACTACGGCATAACCGACTGGGTAACGCTTGAAAACGCCTGTCGTGCAAACTACAACGTGCATGAGGATTATAAGCATTTCTGGGCACAGTGGAACAATCTTGCCGAATTTGAGGAGCTTAACTACGAGCCTGCTCAGTTATTCAAATTAAACCGCTGCAATGCCTACGCAAAAAATTTTGCATCCATAGTGGGTGAAGCGGGCTTTTACGCATGGGACTGCAACGAAAGACTCGGGCTTTGCCGCTGTGCGCTTGCCTGTAATATCATAAATGAAGAAGAATTCTGGTACGCTGTTATCCCGCACGCAAAAAAAGCCGCCGCATTTTTCAACAACTGGGTAGAATACGGCATCAGCTATCTTTGCGGTTTCCTGTACCATACATATCAGCAGCATAATTGCAGCGAAGAAATAACCCCGCAGTTTAAAGTCGGCTTCGGCATAACACAGTTTTTGTTTGACAATCACTGGGGCGACAAGGCATGGTTTGAGTTTTCAAAGGAATACGCTATCCAAAAGGAAGAAATGAAAAACCTTCTTATATGGGACGGTCCCGACCTTTGTATTGCCACAAACAGAATTACCGTTGACCGCTTCCCCGTCGGCTATATGTACCGCGAGGTACCCGACCCCAACTTCAATGACAGCGGCTGGCGCTTCTATCAGGGCAGCGAAGATGACGACTATGCCTATGACCTAAGCAATTCGGGCACCCACAGCCTTAACGATATATGCAATTACGACCCCGCGATAATTCCTTATCTCGGGCTGCCCGTTGGCACAGGACTTGTAAGAGGTCTGAACAATACATTTGAAGTAGTACAGCAAGACTGATAATCAAAACAAGTCTTTGCTGTCATTTAACACAAACCTAAAAAACGGCCTGCGGAACATCCGAAGGCCGTTTTGTTTACCATAATCCGATTTTTTCATCATCGGGCACATACATACCCCTGTTTTCTTCTATGCCATAATACTCGGCAAAATCCTTAACATTTTCAAGACTTATATTTACTCTCGTTCTTGAATCGGCATGCGGGTCATACTTGCTTTGGTATTCCACAAAACCGCGCATATAGATACTGCGCCATGCTTTTGCATAGCTTAAAAAGAACTTTTCGAGGTCTCCGCCCGATCGCTTTACCGCATCCGAAACACAGACCGCTGCGCCAAGATCCGCTATATTTTCTCCCACTGTACGCAGTCCGTTTATCTTAATATCGGCGGCAGATTCCATGCCGTCATAAAAATCGGCTATTTTGCTGCATTTTTCCGAAAACAGAATATAGTCCTCGGGTGTCCACCAATCATTATAGTTACCCTTTTCGTCATATAAAGCGCCCGTATCGTCAAAAGCATGACAAAGTTCATGCGCTATTATTACGCCGATGCCGCCCATATTTTCCTCGAAAGAAGCATCCGCACTGTAGAAAGGCGCTTCCAATATGCCCGCAGGCAGTGTCATGGAATTTTGCGCAGGAATATAAGCCGCATTCGGCATATAAGCGGGAAGCGCCCATATTCCCCTGTCAATCTCGGCATTTTGCTGCCTTGAATTTTCCTCGCGCGAGGCTTTTGCCAAAGCAATATAATTTTTGTAAAAACTTCTGTCTGCTTTCAGGTCGGCTGTCGCATATATATCGGTCGTCAGCTTGTCGCCGCCTATTTTTATATCCAGCACGTCAAGTTTTTTTATGGCTTTCTGCTTGGTCGTTTCACTCATCCAGTCCGCATTTTTTATACGTTCTTTATATACCGAAACGATAAGCTTTGTGATATCCATGACATTTTTTTCGTCCTCTTCACTGAAATAATTGTCACAGTAAAGTCTGCCGACATATCCCGAAAGAATGTTTTTCGTCATTTCCGCGGCACGTTCCTCATCGGTGTATTCGGTAAGCTCCGTGCCCATTATCTCACTTTTGAAGTCTTCCTGTACCTCTATACATTCCTTTGAAAGAACGGAGCCGTACAAATCAATAAGCGAAACTTTCGCAGCTGTTTTCATAAGACTCAGATCTTCGTTATATGCCATTGCAAAATTGTATAAAAGCCCTCTGTCAAAGATAATTATATCATCGTCGGGGCCTATGGTAAGCCCATCCGTTTTAGCCAGTTCTATAATATCTATATCCTCAAACATGGCCTGAAGCTCGCTTACTTTCATTTTGTTGAATGTCTTTGCGGGATCCTTCATATCACTTTCGGTAAGACAATGATAAGACAGCCCTTTTTCAAAATTATACAGTCTTTCTGCCTCAAACTGCGCAGATTCGCTTGCCTGGCCGTACATTGTCAAAAGCTTTGTCACATATCCGATATAAATATCTTTATATGCGTCCGCCGAAAAATCCGCATAACTGAATGTCGGCGAATAGACCTGAAAACACGGCAGACACTTGGAAGAATCCTTTATATCGACAGTCAGGTCAAAGCCGAACAGTATGGCATTCTGTATTTCTCTGTCGGTAAAAAGCAATGCCTTTGCCAGTTCCTTTTTGTTTTTTGAGCTTTCTATACTGCTTATATAGGTCTTTAAAGGAGCAAGGCTGCCCTCACCTTCAAGCATTTCGAGCGACGACTTATAAACCGCAAGTATCTTTTCTTCCTGCGGGTTTTTTGCGCCGTTTTTTTCAATATCTTTTATTATGCCGCGCACTCTTTCGGCATTCAGCTGATTAACGTATGAAAAATTGCTGACATTTATCGCACTGTCATATTTGTCGATAAGTTCTTCCCTGTTTGCATAAGAATAAAAATCATCCTTGGGACTTTGTGCGCAGTACTTCCATACACGTTTTAAATACATATCCAGTTCGTCCCGCGTAACACTGTCGTCAAGCACGGTATTTGACGTTATTATGCCCCTTTCGTTAAGGTAATCATAATGTTTCTGCGCCCAGTACGGCAGTTCGCGTTCTTCCGCCTTTTGCGGCAAAGCAACGGCATTCGCCCCTTTCGGTTTTTCCATAAGGGGAAAAGCGCGGCTTATCATAACCAGCATTTCTATATCTTCCGCCAGTTTGTCCTCGCGAAAATCCCCTTCATTGTAGCCGCTGACAATATCCTCGGCACTTATATACGAAGTATAATCGGGTGCCGAACTAAGCAGGATATCAAGTATTTCACCCTTTGTCAGCTCGTCGCCGCCCCATACGGCAAACGGCATGCAAAAAGCAAGCAAAGCTCCGCACAATGCGGCAATTTTAAATTTTTTCATCGCACAAAACTCCTTGTCTTTTTATCTGCTGCCATTCTCAAAAACGACAGTTTTTCAAAATCGGAAGATTGCATATCTTTGTTTCGGGTGTGATATGCTCAACATCGGTCAATATCCAGTCATACTCCGCAAAAGTAACGGTGCTGTGACAGTACGGACACTCGCTGACCATTTTCTGATCCATATCTATCTCACCGCCGCAGTTCGGACAGCTGACAGTTAAAAATTGCCCGCCTTTAAGCTTTATAAGCGGATTTTCTCTTGAAAAAGTAAGAAAATAGCTTTCTTTTGTACTGTCAGTCAGTTCATCGCCCTCGGTCTGAATGGTACAATACAGCTTTAATTTTTCTGTGTTGTCATTTATAATGTAATTATGCAGATAAAATCCGTCAAAACACGCTATGGAATACGGAAGCAGCATGGGATTGATATTTTGGCTTATAAGAGGAATATTCTCCGAACCCCTTGTCTTGACAAACCTATCAAACAAATTTATCGCAAACTTGTTAAACTGCACCGCATCAAAATTCGGCGTAAACATCTTTAACTGCTTTTCAATAAAAGCATTGTTGTTTTTTACATAACCGCCGCTGTCGCCGACAGTCGTCACTGCCATTTCCTCGACCGCATTTTCCAGTATGGCTTTTTTCATACCTTCGGCGTATGGTACGACGGTGCCGTTTTTGGTCTTTTTAGCCATGTCAACTTCTTCCATAACTTCACAGACCACTTTATATATAATAAAAATCAAATACAGCGAAAAAACCAGACCAAAAGCAAACTCAAATAACATAACGGGATCATGTATAAACATTTTTACACCTCCACAACAGCACGGTTGTCAATAACGGTATCATCATCAATATGCTCAACGGCCGTAAGCACCCAGTCATACTCGGCATAAGTAACGGGATTGCCGCAGTAAGGACAAGTCTTTATCGTTCTTCGTTCAAAATCGAGTGCAGCGCCGCAGCTTTGACAGCTGACAGCAATAACGCCGCCTTTTGTGGTGTTTTTAAGACTGCTGCTTCGTGTAAATACGGCAAAATAGCGTTCCATATAGCTGCTTTCGCCGTTATCTACCGATATAAGCACCTTTAACTCGTCCTCGTTTTCTTTTACCGTAAGTTTATGTAAAAAACAAAAATCATAACGTTCTATTTTTTTCGGCAGTTGGGTAAGGTCTATATCATGCCCCGCAACTCCCTCAAGCCTTGCTGTACCGCCGTCCTCTGTCAGCGTGGAAAATATCTTCTTTGCAAACTCGATAAAATCTTCACATTTAAAGCTCGGTGTCAGCACAGCTATTCTTTTGCTTATCGCCACATTATTGTTTTGTATATAGCTGCTCGAAGCATGTTTTGCGATATAATTTTTCTCGTCCGCCATTTCCTTTGCCGACATCGGAAAAAGAATATCCGCTTTTTTGACATTGCTGCCTGTTGCGCTGTTTTTAGCCATAGAGCGGATAGTAAGCAGCACCACTATCATTATTATAATAATTACAAAAAAACCTGCCATTTTTAATATATCCCCCAAAAAATTACAAAAAAGGCATGTCGCAAAGTGCATATCACACCTGCGGCACGCCTTTTAAAGACAATTCAAACAAATGGCATCAGCCGTTTGCACGTCCTACATATTCGCCTGTACGTGTATCAATTTTAACGACCTCGCCCTGGTTGATAAATAAAGGTACGTTTACAACAGCACCTGTTTCAAGTGTAGCGGGCTTTGTTGCGCCTGTAGCTGTATCGCCCTTGAAACCTGGCTCTGTATCTGTGATCTCAAGCTCTACCTGGATAGGAGGTTCGATACCGAATACCTTGCCCTCGTGGCTGAGCATCTTGACCATTTCGTTTTCCTTTACGAATTTAAGTGCATCACCTACATCCTCTGCACTTAAAGCTATCTGCTCGTAGCTTGTTGTGTCCATAAAGTGATAAAGCTCGCCGTCTGTGTAGAGATACTGCATCTCGGCACGGTCGATCTGTGCCTTGCTCATTTTTTCGGTAGGTCTGAAAGTTTTTTCAACAACAGCACCCGTTGTAAGGCTCTTGATCTTTGTACGCACGAAAGCAGCGCCTTTACCGGGCTTTACGTGCTGGAATTCGATAATTGTGTAAATGTCGTTCTCGTATTCAATAGTAATACCGTTTCTGAATTCACCGGCAGAAATCATAAGTAAATATCCTCCTTAAAATAAATAACTTAGTGAAATATTGTCAGGCACCTTTGCCTGAACATAGTTATAATAATATATTACCGCATATAAGCCATTAATGCAAGTATTTTTTTGTAAAAAATAAGGATTTTTTGAAATACCTGTCAAAAATCGCCTTGTTTTGCTTGCATAAAGCAAAAATTTATTATATAATAGTAGAGAATTTTTTTTGCGAAAACAATAAAGGAGGAAAATTTATGACAGTAAACGTATGGATAATCGTTGCGTTTGCGCTCTATCTTTCAATAATGATAGGCATCGGCGTGGCATTTTCCAAAAAATCAAACAATGTATCGGACTATTTTCTCGGCGGCCGTCAGATGGGAAGCTGGCTGACAGCACTCTCCGCACAGGCAAGCGATATGTCCAGCTGGCTGCTTATGGGTCTTCCGGGCGCAGTATATTTAAGCGGCATCAGTTCGGCATGGATAGCTATCGGCCTTGGTATCGGCACATACCTTAACTGGCTGCTTGTTGCAAAGCGCCTCAGAAAATATTCTCAGGTAGCGGGCGACGCTATCACTATACCGCAGTATTTCCAGAACCGCTTTGACTCAAATTCAAGTGCGGTAAGAATAGTCTGCGCAGTAATTATTTTTATATTCTTTCTTATCTACACGGCTTCGGGCTTCAATGCAGCCGCAAAGCTTATTGAAAACGTATTCGGCATAAAATATACGATAGGTCTTACAATAGGTGCTGTCGTTATCCTTATTTACACCTTTATGGGCGGTTATTTTGCCGTTGTATGGACAGACTTCTTTCAGGGTATGCTTATGTTCTTTGCCCTGCTTATCGTGCCCATTATCGCTTATGCGGCTATCGGCGGCGAGTCTTTCAGCGCCGTTACATCCGCAAAAGTCGGTTATATGAACCTTATGGCAAACGGCGACCAGCCCTACGCTTTTGTTGATATAGTTTCTAATCTTGCCTGGGGTCTCGGCTACTTCGGTATGCCTCACATTCTTGTGCGCTTTATGTCCATAAAGTCCACAGACCTTATCAAGAAATCGCGCATTATAGCCATGATATGGGTGATCATCTCCCTTGCTGCTTCCGTAGCAGTTGGCTGCATAGGTTATGTTTATCTTGAACACATCGGTGCTCCTCAGCTTGACAGCGTTTCTGCCGAAACAATATTTATGGTGCTTGTACAGCGCCTTACACCCGGCCTTATCGCAGGTATACTGCTTTGTGCCATAGTTTCCGCTATTATGAGTACATCCGACTCTCAGCTTCTTGTTACGGCATCGGCTATCACAAGTGATATTTACGCTGTTGTGGCTAAAAACAAGCCCACAGAAAAGCAGCTTCTTACACTCAGCCGTATTGCTATCGCCGCAGTTGCGATTATCGCTTATGTGCTTGCTCTTAACCCCGAAAATACGGTCATGGCGCTTGTTTCAAACGCTTGGGCAGGTTTTGGTGCAGCTTTCGGTCCCGCAATGCTTTTAAGCCTTTTCTGGCGCAGAATGACCATGAACGGTGCGCTTGCGGGTATGATAAGCGGCGCAGCCGTAGTTATGATATGGAACAAATTCCTTGCGGCAAGCACAGGCCTTTACGAGCTTGTACCCGCATTTATCGTATCTCTTGTGCTTATCGTGCTTGTTTCTCTTGCAGATAAAATGCCAAGCAAGAAAGTTCTCGATCAGTTTGACAAGGTCAATGCAATGAGATAAAAATTTATTTAGGCTGCCGCGCTTTATGAACGTATCCCCGTCAAGTAGACAACTAAAAAAATAAAAATTTTTCTTCCGCCGGTAGCATATATCGGCGGATTTTTTATGCTGCTTGGTTTTCTTTATTAAATTCCAATGGCGATTTTGCACCTAACTTAGCCTGA
>JAFUAF010000054.1 GCA_017460805.1 Bacillota bacterium
ATCAGGCTAAGTTAGGTGCAAAATCGCCATTGGAATTTAATAAAGAAAACCAAGCAGCATAAAAAATCCGCCGATATATGCTACCGGCGGAAGAAAAATTTTTATTTTTTTAGTTGTCTACTTGACGGGGATACGTTCATACCTTGCAGTTTTTTGGTCTATTTATTTTAATTCAATTCCCGACAGTACCGCCTGCATAATAAGGCTTGCATCGGTGGCTGTTATTTTGCCGTCCTTATCGACATCACAGCGGGTTATGAAATTCTCGTCAACATCCATTGGGGCGAGGGTATATTGAAGTACTGTTGAAGCGTCACT
This sequence comes from Bacillota bacterium, assembly GCA_017460805.1. Classification (GTDB taxonomy): domain Bacteria; phylum Bacillota; class Clostridia; order Lachnospirales; family CAG-274; genus RGIG4310. The sequence continues at coordinate 319 of JAFUAF010000054.1, forward strand.
TGCGGTCAGTTTGCCGTCGTTATCGGCATCGCCGATCATTTCCTTTTTATAGTCGCCTATCATGGCATCAACGCCTTTTGCCTTACCGTATTTAAGGTAGTGCGCATAGAGTATCTCCTCATCCTCGGGCGAAACTACATCCTTGATATCCTCTGCATAGGGGTAATAGAATTCCGCATTGAACTTTGCTTTTTCCTCGGCCGTCATTTCGGGAATGGTGATATATTCAAAGCCAAAATCCTTTGCATATGTTTCCGCCTTTGAGCCTGCGGGGCAGTAGAACTTCAATTCATTGCTGCCTAAAAATGCCATTGGCGCAAATTCCGTGTCCATACCGTCAACGATAACATTTTTCAGATTTCTACATCTGTAAAAACCATATTTGGCTACTGCGGTATTGTTGTAATCATCAAGCAGTATCTCGTTGGTGATAGTAGGCTGTTTTTCGGATCCGGTCATGCCGGGCTTATTATAAGGCCTGCCGCACAGATAATCTACCAGATACACGTCATGTTCACAGGATGTCTGTCCAAATCTTACCGCTGCCAGATCGGGGCACTGTTCAAAAGCGTGTCCCGTAACGGTAGCATTAACATCGCCTATCTTTAAATATTTTATATTGCTGTTGTCAGGCGTAAAAGCAGCCTCGGAAAACAGAAAATACTTGGGGTCGATAGTACGGTTTATCGCTTTTTTATCTTCGTCTGTCAGATTATATTTATTGATTTCAAGATATGTTATTTTTTCGGCAGTCTGACCGGCCTTAACATCCCATGTCTGATTTATATCTTCTCTGTTGTAATCGTATGTATAGCCGACTACGCTTATCGGCACATCATATTTGAATATTTCGTCCAATACTTTTTTGTAAGCAGGTTTACTCCAGAAATCGAGTGCTGTGAAATCGAAAGCGTAATATTCTTTTTCACTCCTTTTTATTGTATCGGCAAACACGGGCGCTATCGCCGTACACGCAATTACCGCTCCCAATAACAATGATATTATCCTTTTTTTCATTTTACTCACCCTTTCTAAAATTAAAACTTTTTTTTAGTCTATCACAATATATTTACAAAATCAAGCAGTTATTGCACTTTTATAGCAAAAATTTCCAAACCATTATCAGAAGTTCCCTCAACGGCAACAGCCCCGCTGGCATTCGCCCCGACACTAAATGATATCTCACTTATACTTGATGAAACCGAGCCTGTAGATATTTGGTTATTATTCATCTTATCAAATATCTTATATCCCGCATTATTACCGTTATATCCTCTTGCATAAAGTGTAATTGTTGATGGTTTTGGTGTGCCAAAAACAATTTGTGAAGTATTATAAAGTACAACAGAACTATTATAACTATTTCCGTTATATGTCACTCCGTTAGCGTAATATCTTTCGAGTGCTCCATTTGGTGCTGCAAAAATCTTTGCGGTTTGATTAGGCGATAAAACTTCAAGCAGTTCATCATAAATAGTGCTGTTAGCGGTTATGTTATCAAATGTATGCAAGCCATTTGTCAATGTTTTTAATGTATATACTGAAGTATATGCCTTTATATTAAAATTAACTGTTCCAATCCCTAAATCATATACGTCTGTATAATTTGAGAAATTACGGATATATGACAAATTTGCATTTGAATTTTCTTCTAAATTCAATACATAAGATTGTCCTTGATATCGCGCAGGATAACTATAAATTTTATTATCATCTATCGGAGTTTCCGTTGATTCCACAGTTATATTAACATCATCATTAGTTAACGCTCTTTTATACTCTATACCTACTAAAAAGTCTGACCCCGTAATAAGTTCCGGTTTTTCCAATGTCAATATATATGTTCCTGCATATTGTGTATAATTAAAGCCATTGGAATTTGTAAATCTTATATCCTCATTTACTGTACCTAATGTCGACAGTTTTGCCTCCTTAAAGTCCGAAAAATTACCCGTGCCGCTCACATAAATTTTAAACCCATCATAGGGACTGTCTGTTGTCAGACATATTTTATTAAGCTGTTCTTTGCCTGTAGCCCCTGTAAACTTTTGTACAATCAGCTCCCTGTTAGTCAATCCGCCATTCAAATCCACAGCCCTTACAGTCGCCGTTTCTCCAAGAATATCTAATTAATACTGTTTATTAAGCGAATTACGTGTCACTAATTTTTTTATGCTTCTTACATCTTTATAATCATCAACGTTATCATACGACATATAAATAAAACCATCGCCCTGAGTCATGCCATATGAAATATGCTCCCCGTAGCTGTTTTTCGCAATAAAGGCACCGTTGTAGTTTGTTCCTGTAAAACTTATACTATCATCCCAGCCAACCAATTCTACAGCATGATGTGTATGATTATAAGACGGATCATAATTTGTTCCTTTGTTATGATATTGTGTGTATACGTAACCGTTGTTCTTATAATTTATTCCTTTATAATCGGTATCCCAACCCGTTTCATAATTTACAACAACATTTTTATTATTCTGTATCAGCGTTTTTATGTTTGCAATCCTATTTCGTTTTTGAAGTTTTTTTTCTTCCTCGTTAGGGTATTGGCTTAAATCTAAATTACCCATCATATTAACCGATATCGGAGTATATGAAATTTTTGATAAAACCGCATCATTAACGGTATTTACCCCACTTGTATAAAAAGGCAAATAATTATTATTTTCTGTTACAGGGCCATTATGGTAACCCCTCATATAGTATGTAAGTACATTGTCAAAATGTCCGCCAACATTATATGGTTTCCAATCACTGCCTGCTCCGGATGGCCTTTTCACAACAAAATAATTATCACTATGGGCATTATTATACTCCGCAAGTAGTCTTTGCCTTACGTGTTCTTCCGAAAGGTTCAATGTATTCACATAAGCTGATGAATTATTTAAAAGTGCACTTTCCATAGCTGCTATAGCCGAAAATATCCAACAATTACCGCTGTCGATATAAACGCTGCCCGGGGCGAGCTGGCTTCTTACGGGAGTTATATAGTTTGTATCAAAATAACTTGGATTGCTTCTGTCATAGTAAAAGTTTGCACTTTTTGTGTCATTAGTTATATATGAAGTGACCATTCTGTTTTCGGTAACAACAGGGTCATCATTAGGCAATTTAAGTTTTGACGGCACAACTCCGTTCGCAGGAGTAAATCTTCTCGAAAAATCATCGTCACTGTCGGTTTCGTTAAAAGTGTCGCCCGACACAACGCTATCACTTGTAAACAAGTTATTCTCCGATAATTCATCTCTGTTGACCGATGTAATATCGTTCTCATCAGCAAAAACGCCAATACAGCTTGACAACATAATTATCGCCGACATGATAATACCTATAAACTTTTTGTGTTTCATTATAAATTCCCCTTTCATTGGTAAAATTGAATTAAAATTCCTTTATACTAATATATGTAATTTTTTATAAATAAAGTTACGCAAATACATGAAAAAAATTTTTAGAATATATGTAAAATTTTGTCTAAAATATATCTTTATTAAAATTTTCAAAAATGTTATCATATATATATCAAATCATCTTAACGAGGTATTATATGAGCGAAGAATTAAAAGCATTTATTGCGACACTATATGAAAAACACAGCGAGACCCTATATCGGATAATATACTCTTATATAAACAATTCGGAGGATGCACACGACCTTACCGAGGAGATATTTTTGCTTGCGGCAAAAAAGGCTAAAATACTATATCAGCATCCAAATCCCGACGGTTGGCTTTTTTCGGCAATGAAATTTAAGCTAAAAGAATACTATCGAACCCAAAAGGATAGTGCCTTATTATATGATGATTTATTTTTTGATATAAATTCACTGCCCGATAATACCGACATTGAAGATAAGGTGCTCTCCGATATGAGTTTTAATGAATTTATATCGGATCTGCCCGATAATACCAAAAATTACATATTACTGCGGTTTAAAAAAGATATGAAATTAAAAGACATTTCAAAAGACACAAACACTTCCGTAGGTGCGCTAAAGCAAATATGGTACAGGTTTAAAAGAAAAATCAAAAAAAGCAATAAAACCACGTAACTTTTTGTTTGTTTTAAATCATATATTCATAGGAGGTTTAAAAATGATATATTCCATAAATCAAATTCACGGGAGGTGTGAATATGGAAAATAAAAATACAAAGGCAGATGATCACGCTAATAAAGATAAGCTGATGAACGAACTGAATAACATTTTAAAATCGGAAAACATAGGCTATGCCGCACAAAGGCGTATAAAAGATATCGCGGACAACTTGTCAAAAACAAGTGACATACCCGCTTTTGACAGCACTAAGGTATGGAATAATATTGATGAAAATATGCAGAAAATTATTCCCGAAACTTATGTTAACAAAAGTGCCGAAAAACGTATACACAAGCGTCTTTTGACCACTGTTGCCGCAGTATTGGTCGTTTTGTTTTCACTTAATATGATAACACTGCTTTATGCAAGAACGGATATTGTAACATATATTTATGATCTGCATAACGGTGTACTTACCGTAAAGAGAGCAGATTATAATATAGCCGAGCTTGAAAAAAACAGCGATGCCAGATATTTTACTTCCATAGCCGACGGGGTAAAATATTTCGGTCATAAAATACGAATACCTTATAAACTGCCGACAGAATATAAACTTAATAAGGTTTCATGCAGCAGTTTCTACATAACCATTTCGTATCTTTCTACTCTCGTTCCGGAAAATGGTATCGGATATAGTGTATACTCAAATTGGAATGGATTGGAAATTGAGATAAATGATGATTTAGGTTATTCTACCTATTTTTATAATGGTATTGAGTATCGTTTTATGAAAAACAACGGCGATACAGTTGTGCAATGGATAGATAACGATTTGATGTATCTTTTGACCGGCTCTGTTTCCGAAGAAGAATTTAAGGATATAATAAAAAATATGAAATAGAAAGGGGCAAAATACGTATGAAAAAAATAATCTCAACCTTAATGATATCATTTATAATGATTTCTCTTACTTATGCAGATGAAACAACAGCACAAAATGATATAAATATCGAAAATACAGAAAATACAAAGTCGTCGGATTATATATATAGTAAAACAGCAGAATTAACCCGTGTAAACTCGGGCAAGGTTCACCTAAACGCATATATGTATTGCAAAAGCACAGTACATAAGTGCAGAATAACCGTAACATTGCAAGAATACAGCGGCGGCAGTTATTCAACCTATCTTACCGCCGCTCAAACCTCATATGATACCGAAAATATAATTAACAGAGATTACATTGTAGAATCGGGTGTACAATACCGCGCAAAAGTAAAATTTGAGGCTTTTGACAGCAACGATAATGTTGTTGAAAGTTCAACTATGTACACTTCAACCGTGTGACCTTTTATTCTGATTTGTAACTATAAAAAAAATCAAGGACTTATCCAAACGTGCAGGGATGCGGTCACATTTTACGGCAGTTAAAAGAAAACACAAAATATAGTTTGCGGAAAAATAAAATATCATATTATGCAAACACTTCTTCAAACTGCAAATTATAGTTTGGTTATCTTTTATCTGTATCATCTTCCTTAACCAAAAACTGCAAGGCATTTTTGCCTTGCAGTTTTGTGTTTTTTTAAAGGTCTGTATACTTGGGGAAGATAAGCACCATTGTAGTGCCTTTTCCCAACTCGCTGTAGGCGTGTATCATGCCGTGGTGGGCATCCATTATCTCTTTTGCTATGGAAAGACCCAGGCCGTTGCCGCCCATTGCACGGCTTCGGGCTTTATCAACACGGTAGAAGCGGTCAAAAATTCTTGTAAGCGCTTCTTTCGGCATACCTATACCGTTGTCGATTATGTTTACATAGTAGGAATGTTTCTTTTCCTCTACGGTTATTTTGATTGCCGAGTCCTCGGGGCTGTACTTCATTGCGTTTGAAACAATGTTTGTCAATACCTGACTTATACGCGCGGTATCGGCAAATATAAGCATCTCCTCGTCGGGTTTGTCAAAGGTTATCGTCTGACGTTTGTTGGTCGCAACAATGATATTTTGCCTTACACAGCTTTCTATCAGGTCTACAAGGTTTATTATGGTCTTATTGAACTTGTTTACCTTGGTATCGAATCTTGAAAGGTCAAGCAGGTCGTCGCGCAGAAGCTTCATGCGCTCGGCGGCTGTGCTTATCTCCTTTAAAAAGCCCATTGCAAGGTCTTTGTCATCTATTGCGCCGTCAAGCAAAAGGTCGGTGTAGCCCATTACCGTTGTAAGCGGCGTACCTATTTCGTGGCTTACGTTTGCCACAAATTCCTTTCGCATATCGTCAAGCTGCTGATGCTTGGTTATATCGTGCAAAACCGCTATTATACCGTTTATATTACGGCGGCTGACGGTGTAGGGGATAAGGTTTACATTGATGTACTTTCCGTTTTCCTCTATGGTAACGTCAATGTCCGCGGCTTTGTCGGAAATGGCGTTTTTGTCTATGCCAAGCTTGTTCAAAAGCCAGCTCAGAGAAATTTTTACCTCGTCTATATCAAGCATTTCGTAGCAGATCTTGTTTGCGTGCAGCAGAACGCCGCGCTCGTCAAAGGCAAGTATACCGTCGGTCATGTTGTGCATGATTATTTCAAGCTTGTTGTTCTGCGACTCCATTTCGGTAAGGGTCTTGCGCAGTTCTTTTGCCATTATGTTGAAACTGCGGGTCAGCTGACCTATCTCGTCGTTGGATTTTACCGCAACGTGCTGTTCCAGCCTGCCCTTTGCCAAAAGATTGGCCTTGCGGGTCAGAATGGCTATCGGGTCGGTAATGGTGCCCGCAAACAGTATGCCCAAAAGACTTGTCAGCAAAAGCGCAAGCAATACCGCAATACAGATAGTGCCGATTGTACGGTTTATACCCGATTTTATGGTCGTTGCATCCAGCTGAACAAAAACTATATAATTTACTTTATCGGGCTCTGTGCGTGAAAATACAGGGCTTGCATAGCTTATCCACTCTTTTACCTGGGAGTTCTGGTCATAGCCTTTGCGTCCCGAGTTAAAACTTGCCTTGCCGTTTATGGCGGAAATTATGGCGGAGTTGTTGTAGTCCTGAAGCCCCGAAGTATCGGTCGCGGTGGAGCTGGCAAGGGTCTTGCCGTTTGCATCAAGTATATGCCCGCGGATATTTCGCGCGGATGATATGGACACGATAAAGTTTGTAAAGCCCTGCTGAAAATCATCGGGGCTGTACTGATTTATTATCTGCTCCTCTATGTAGGAGGCATATTGTACAAGCTCGTCCCGTGCCTTGTCGTTTTCCTGGCGGTTGATGCTTATAATGATAAATGTACCGCTTACAAGCATAACTATAAAAACCAGCGTAAGGTACATAAAAACAAGCTTCCAGCGAATACTTTTCATTAAGTTATTCCTCTATTTCAGCACGTAAAATAATAGCCTACGCCGCGTTTTGTAATAATATACTGCGGCTTTCCGGGGTCGTCCTCTATCTTTTCGCGCAGACGGCGGATAGTAACGTCAACGGCGCGCACATCTCCGAGATACTCATAGCCCCAAACCTTTTCAAGCAGGGTCTCGCGTGTAAATATCTGCGACTGCTGTGTAGCAAGGAAATTGAGAAGCTCCGTCTCTCTTACGGTAAGATTTACGACTTCGCCGCGCTTTTTGACCTCGTAGCGCTTGAAATCTATAGTAATATCGCCGTATTCCGCAACATTGGTGTTTTTGGCGCTCTTTGCGGTCTCGTTTGCGATAGTGCGGCGCAGATTTGCCTTAACGCGCGCCATAAGCTCGCGGTTGCCGAAAGGCTTGGTAACATAGTCGTCCGCACCCATTTCAAGACCGATAACTTTGTCAACCTCGTCCGCACGGGCTGTCAGCATTATAATGGGCACAGTGCTTTTTTCGCGTATCTTGCGGCAGACCTCGTAACCGTCCATCTGCGGCATCATTATGTCAAGCAATACAAGGTCGGGCTTTTCGCTGAGTGCAAGCTCCAGACCTGTTTCGCCGTCAGATGCGGTAATGACCTCATATCCCTCTTTTTTAAGATTAAATGAAATAATATTGACGATACTGGCTTCATCGTCAACTACCAATATTTTGCCGGGCATTTGTGTCCCTCCTTATTATATAATTGCATATTTAAGAATAAAACGATAATATACTCTCTTATAGTATAACTCATTTTTTATATAAAATCAACAAATTTCTTGGAAAAATTTTAAAAATCAGGGTATTTTTAACGAAAAAAGAGACAGCTTTGTTTTCTGTCTCTTTCGGGATGTTATTTTCCGATCATCATATCCAGAATTTTATGTGCGGCTTCGTCTTTTGACATTATCGGCAGTTCGACCTCTTTATCCCTTGTGATAAGGGTCAGGACGTTTGTGTCCGTGCCGAAGCCCGCACCCGCCGTTCTTAAAGAATTTGCGGCTATCATATCGGCATTTTTTTTGCCGAGTTTTTTGCGGCTGTTTTCAAGCATATTTTCGGTCTCCATCGAAAAACCGCAGATATACTGATGAGTTTTGTGTTCACCGAGATATTTGAGAATATCTTTTGTCCTGCCAAGGGGGATAGAAAGGTCGCCCTCGCTTTTCTTTATCTTTTCGTCGGCTACATTAGCGGGGGTGTAGTCCGCAACGGCGGCGGCCTTTATTACAATATCGCAGTCCTCAAAACGTGATGTCACAGCATTGAACATATCTTCTGCCGAGCGAACATCGACTGTATCCACAAACATCGGCGGCTCAACATCTGTCTTTGCCTTTACAAGCGTTACATCCGCACCCCTCAGCATAGCGGCTCTTGCAATGGCAATGCCCATTTTGCCCGTGGAACGGTTGGTTATGTAGCGCACGGGGTCAATGTCCTCGCAGGTCGCACCCGCCGTGACGATAATTTTTTTGCCCGCAAGGTCTTTTTCAAAAGCAAGTTCTTTTAAAATATACTGTAAAAGCACCTCGGGCTCGGGCATCTTGCCTATGCCCACATCTCCGCAGGCAAGTCTGCCGCTTGCCGCTTCTATGATATGACAGCCGTAACCCTCAAGCTTTTTCATATTGTCCTGTGTGACGGGATTAAGGTACATATTTGTGTTCATGGCGGGCGCAAAATATACGGGCGCTTTTGTTGCCATAAGGGTAGTGGAAAGCATATCGTCGGCTATGCCGTTTGCCGCCTTGCCTAAGATATTTGCGGTAGCGGGGGCTATCATAAACAGGTCGGCTTTCTGCGCAATAGCTATGTGCTCTACCTCAAAGGCGGTTATCTTGTCAAAGGTCTCCACCATACATTTGTTGCCCGTAAGGCGCTCAAAAGTAAGGGGCGTGATTATCTCGCACGCATTTTTCGTCATTATAACGTGTACGTCACAGTGCTGCTTTACAAGCGCACTTGCAAGGCTTGCGGTCTTGTATGCCGCTATAGAACCCGTAACGCCCAGTACAACGGTTTTATTTTTTAACATAATTTAACCTCCGATAGTTTCTTTATAGTATCTTTCTTTTTGCTGTGGGGTCAGGTGATCCACAAAAGTCATTTTAAGGTCGGAAAAATACAGCAGTTCGTTAAGTATATCCAAAAGTGCCGCCATATTTATCATTTCGGTCATGCCCGTTGGCAGCGGCTGTTTTTTGTACTTGCTTATAACGCCCGAAATAAGCGGGCGGTTGTATACAAAGCACTCGCGCTTGCTTACATTGTCCGCAAGGCTGCGGAAGATCTCCGCAATATCCTCTTTAAGCGGAAAATCGTTTCTTAACCTCTCCAGCGACTCGTAAATACGGATAAGCGTATCAAGCTGATTTTGCCGCATTATCATATAGTCGTGATAATAAGCGGTGTCGTCAAATACGTTTTTATTGTATTCAAAGGCTGTCTTTGTGCCGTCCTCAAGGTGTTTTGATATAAAATCGAGCCATTCCCTGTCGGGGAGAGGGTCGTGTTCAAGCACAAAGTATTCCATTTTGTGTAAAAATGATTTAAGGTCACTCTCTATGTATTCCATTTTGCGCCTTATGTCGTCCGAGTTGTCGCGGAACAGTAAATTCAGAAGTATCGCCGACGATGTACCAACGATAACAAGAAATATCTCGTCCCGCACAAATTCGGGCGCAAAGGTCTTTGCAAGCATAAAATGCGTTACCACGACCGTTGATGAAGAAAGCGTGTTCAGCCAGTTAAGTTTATAAGCAGCACTTACCAATATAAACATAAATATGCAGAACGCAATTTCATTAAACCCTATAAAGGTAAAAAGCACGAAAGCCGTTACCATTGAAAAAAGATAAGAATACAGGCGCTTTACAACATCCGAAAGGGTATCTTTTTTTGTGTCCTGTATTGAAAGCAGAGTGATGACCGCCGCCGAAGCGCTGTTTTGTATGCCTAAAATATGGCAGACGAAAAACGACAGCGTACTTCCGACAGCGATACGCACCACTTTATTAAAATTTATTTTATTCATATTATCCAAGCAGTTTGATCAATTTATCTATGTCGTTTTCTATAAGCTTAACTCCCGAAAGCCAGAAATTTTTGTCGTACAAGTCGATGTCAGCTATTTTTGCCACATCCGCAAGCTTCATACTTCCCGTTGCGGCAAGCATTTTATTGTACATCGGCATAAAATTCTGCGGGTCGGCAAGGTATTTCGCGTAAAGCCCTTTGCTTAAAAGTATGCCGAAAGCGTAGGGGAAATTGTAGTAATTATAGTCCGCATCGTAATAATGCGGCTTGCACGCCCACATATAGGGATGATAGCAGGCAAGATGACCATAGGTCTGCTTTTGTGCATCTACCATTATCTCATTCAGTTCCTCAACGGAAAGTGAACCCTCTTTTCGCTGCTCAAAAACCTTGTCCTCAAATAAAAATCGGCTGTATATATCAACAAGAGTCTGCGCCGCCCCTTGGATATCGGTTTCAAGGATATATATTTTTTGCTTTTCGTCTGCGTTTTTTATAACGTGGTTTATAAAAATGTTTTCGCAGAGCGTTGAAGCGGTCTCGGCTATGGGCATGGGGTAGTCGTGATTTAAAAAACTGTTTTCAAACAGTAAATGGCTGTGATAGCCGTGTCCCAATTCGTGCGCAACAGTTACCGCATCATTGAAACTGCCCGTAAAATTGATAAGATATCTGCCCTGTTTCCTGCCGTGTACGGCCTCGCTGAACGCACCGCCGACCTTTCCCTTTTTGGGGAGCAGATCAAGGCGCTTTTGTTCAAATTCTCCCTCGGCAAATTTTCCGAGTTCTTCGTTAAAGCTGTAAAAAGCGTCAAGGACTGCGTTTTTGGCCTCTTCAAGTGTGTAATTTATAGATGCGTCGTTTATCGGTGCAAAAATATCGTAGAAATCAAGTCCGTCCTTATCCCCAAGGACTTCCGCCTTTTTGTCAAAATATCTGCGGAAAACGGGAAGAGACTCCTTAACTGCGGATAACATGGCATCAAGTATATCCCTGTCTATGCGTGACTGCAAAAGCACCTCATCAAGCGGGCTTTCAAAGCCGTGCATTTTTGATGTGGAAATGACCTCGCCTTTTATGCCGTTCATGGCAAAGGCGGCCGCGGTATCAAAGGACGGGTAAGCCGCAAGTTCGGCTTCGTAGGCCTTTTTTCTGACCTCTTTATCGGCGTTGTCGGCAAGGGCGCGGACTTCCGAAAGATTTAAAACCTCTCCGCCGTAATTTACCTCCGCGTTTGAACTTGCCTGTTCCCAAAGTTTCTGCCATGCCGTTGAGCCCGTGGTCTTTAAACGCGATATCAAAAGCTCCTTGTCGGGGTCGAGCGTGTGCTGTGCAAATTCCGCCTGTTCACGGATAAAAAAGGCGTGTTCCTTTAAAACATCACTGTTTTCCGTAAACGAAAGATCCGTACAGCCTTTCAGCCACTGCAAAAACAGCGCTTCATGCTCCGCGGATGCCGCCGCAATGCCCTCGTACTTGTCCATAAGGCGCGAAAGCCGTGCATCCGAGGTGTTTACACTAAGCCCAAGCTGTAAATAAATGCCTATGGTGGAGTAGTATTCAAGCGCATTTTTGCGGTTTATATACTCCTCGCAGACAGTCGGGGAAAATTCGCCCGTCAGGTTTTGCCTTGCCCATGTATTCAATTCCTCCAAAGCCTTCGGAAAGGCGCTCATATCGTCCAAGAACGACTTGTCGTCTGTGCTTTTGTAAATAGGTTCAAGTGTCCAGTTTGTTTCCATTTTAATATCTCCCGTGATTTAGTATGTTTATAGTATATCACAAATTTTTTGCTTTGTATATATTTTGCCGCAAATTTTGGGAAATATGTATATATTATGCTTACTGCAAAATTGGAATTTGACGGGGAGTTAATGGCAAGCGTAAACCCCTCAGTCAGCCGTTGTAGTTTTGTGTTAAAAGCCAATAAAATGGCGGCTGACAGCTCCCCTAACGAGGGGAGCCAAGAAACGCGCACCGCAGTTACCGGA
>JAFUAF010000074.1 GCA_017460805.1 Bacillota bacterium
CATAGGTATTTTTACAAGCATGTACACAGGTCTGCGTATAGGTGAGATCTGCGCCCTGAAATGGTCGGATATAGATATTGAAAACGAGACTATAAGCATTTCCAAAACACTGCAACGGCTTCCGAACAGTGAAACAGGCAGAACCGAGGTGAAACTCTGCACACCCAAAACTCCTACTTCAATACGGACAATACCAATTCCTAAATTCCTTATTGATACCCTTAGACAAAACAAACAGCGCGACAATAGCTTTGTACTTTCAAACACTATAAAACCCATAGAGCCACGTTGCCTGACTAATAAATTCAAAAAAATTCTTGCAGAAACAAACCTGCCGCCTGTAAAATTCCACAGTTTGCGCCATTTGTTTGCATCAAACTGTATACAAAACAACTTTGATGTAAAAACATTGAGCGAAATTTTGGGACATTCAAACCCGAATATAACACTGCGTATATATCTTCATTCTTCAATGGAACAGAAGCGTAAGTGCATGGAAAGATTGACACTTTGTTGATTTTACCCCGTCTGTAATACCGTCAAACTTTAGGCGAAACAGGCCATAAAACTGTGTTTTAAATAGTTTTCTAAAAGGTACATACTTTCGGTAAAGAAACGGACTTTTATAAGGTATAGTGATGAACCTCACTATACCTTTTTTGAGCCTATTTTTAATTATTCGGCGCAATATTGATTATTTCCAGTCCCTGCCGTTTGGCATAGTTGACGGTATACGCAGTTCCGCCCTTATTTTCAGTAAGATAACAGATACAATAACTGCTGTTATCAACCATATAGCGGTTTCGGATATGGAAACAGCCTTTTCTGTAATGCTCGGTAAGGCAGATACATTCATCATACGGGATGTTTATTTCCTGACGATACGGCAATACCAACACCAATTTTATATTCGGATAATCTTGTTTTAATTCGTTTACCGTCAATGCCGCTTCGGTGTCGAACCCGCTTGCATAGCCTGAAATAAAGGTGTCAACTCCTGCATTTATAAGCTGTATAACTTCTGATTTTAACCGTTTCCTTATTTCTTCAAGCTGTGCATACGGCAATTTTCTATGCCCCGAAAAACAACAGCAACATTCTTTTTTGACTATTTCCAAACCCGCCGTTTGCTCCTTACTCGTTAAATTTCTATAGTTTTTCGGAGTGCGGATTTCCCCGTAAAAATCCTATATTTTATATTGACATTTCACTAAAAACAAGGGTATAATAGTTGTGAGATTTGTTAAGAGTATATATAATTGAAAATGTATGATATTCTAACGAGATTTGTTGATATTTAACAATGTTTTTTATCAAGTTCACGCATAAGGCTTAAAAAGGTGCTTTCACCACAGTCTATGCGTTGTTTTGCTTCTTTTTTCGAGATTTTCTTTTGACGGTATAACTTATGTATTTCGATATAGTTGGCGGCTATAAATGCCTTTGGTCTACCAAATTTAACGCCCCTTGCTTTTGCGGCGGCAATACCTTCGGCTTGCCTTTGACGGATATTCTCTCTTTCGCTCTCGGCAACGAAGCCCAAGATCTGCAATACCATATCCGCCACAAAGGTACCGAGTAAATTTTTATGTTGACGGGTATCGAGAAGCGCCATATCTAATACAACAATATCTGCACCTATATCTTTTGTGATATACCGCCATTGCTTTAAAATTTCATCATAGTTCCTGCCCAGACGGTCAATGCTTTTAATGACAAGCACATCACCGCTTTTCAGCCTTTTAAGCAGTTTTTGATAGTTTGTTCTGTTGAAGTCTTTTCCTGACTGCTTATCTACCATTATCCTTTTTGACGGTACACCAAAATTTTTCAAGGCTAGAACCTGCCTATCTTCGTTTTGTAAACGAGTAGAGACCCTTGCATATCCGTATATCATATCAATACCTCCAAATACGTTTTTTATAATATTTTATCGGAAAATTGCAGTTGACACGATACCCGCAAGCCCTTATAATGAATTTATAAATATTTCCACATAAGAAAGGACAGGACAACATGGCAAGAAGACCTAAAAATTTAAGTATTGAAGAATTGATCGCAAACAAAGAAGCCGAAATTTCGGAGCTTTCCGATGCGCTTAAGACAGCAAAAGCAGAATTAAAGCAGCTCAAAGAAGAAAAATTACTGGCTGACAGCCAGCGAATTATGGATGCGCTTGCCGCAAGCGGCAAGTCTGTTGATGATGTTATAAATATGATAAACCAATAAAAAAAGACAGGTGCATTGCCAAGCCGTTATGCTTAACAATGCACCTGTTGTGTTATGCAGTTTTTGTAAATTCTTTTTTCATTTTGTAATATGTAGTTTCACAGCAGCCAAGTTCCCACATAGCCTGCTTATATGTTATCTCGTGATTTTTCACTTTTTCATATACCGTCATAAACTGTTCTTCGGTATATTTCTTTGGTCTGCCGAATTGCACGCCGCGTTCCTTTGCGGCAGCAATGCCCTCAGCCTGTCGTTGGCGGATATTAACACGCTCGTTCTCGGAAACATAGCTGAGGATCTGGAGCACCATATCCGACACGAAAGTGCCTATTAAATCACGGTGACGGCTTGTGTCCAAGAGGGGCATATCTATCACGCATATATCCGCGCCTATGTCCTTTGTGATATACTGCCATTGCTTGATTATATCCTTGTAGCTGCGCCCA
>JAFUAF010000055.1 GCA_017460805.1 Bacillota bacterium
CCAAGAAACTCCCGCCGTAGCTATTGAAGAAACGGGGTGTCGTCCTTGGCGTCCCTTTAGGGAAGCTGGCGCGCGAAGCGCGACTGAAGGGTAGAAAAGCCCCGAAGGAAGCACCCTTTCGACGCCGCAAGCGGCGCCACTTTCCCTAAAGGGACAGCTTTTTATACTGCGTACGTTCTTACATTAACTCCCAGTCAAATTCCAATAAATAGTTACTTATAAACAGTGGCGCGCAAGCGCGTTGTAGTGGTCGCACGGGAATCGTATCGCGCTTCGCGCTCAACTCCCAGTCCCGTGCTCCAACACACTTTTGCAAAAGCAAAAGTGTGTTAAATTCCAATTTGTTTAAGATATGGGGACGGTTCTACTGCCCACTGTCTCTCGCACAACATATCCCGCCAAACAAATTTTTATATCCGTAAAAAGAACCCCGTACACACTTTAAAATCGTGTGTACAGGGTCGATCTCATTCTACCGTATATCTCATGCTTGTGCCGTCGCACTTGACCTTAAGCATTGTATTACCCGATAAATTAACATATCTGATACCATCCTTAAGCGTTACGCCCGAGCCTGAATTATTGACCACAATAATATTTTTATCATGCTGTAAAACAGCCTCTTTCAAAATATCCATAATGGCCGCGCGCTCCTTGGCACTTTTAATACCCGTGCTGCTTAAAAGGTCTTTATCAAGGCAGACAACAACGGTCTTTTTACTCATATCGTTAAGATACGAGTGCAGATACCGCAGCTGTTCGCTGCCGTTTGCGGTAAGTGTTCCCGTTGAGCTTGCCAGGGTCACAAACGAGATGTTTCCCGCTTCTTTCGTTTCGTAGGTATTGGACCATGCACCGTCAGCACCGAGACCGCTCTTGGCGGCAACAACAAATTCGGGGCTGTTTATGCTTTCAAGACTTCCCCTCAGCGGGTCTGCAAAATCCTTAGCCACGGAAGACGAACTTCCGCCTATCACAGCACCCACATTGTCCACAAAGACCGTGCCGCTTATCTCGTCCGTAGTGTTGAGCGCTTCAACACAGAATTTTTCAAGTCTTAACGGAGAGACAGCACCCGCGGGAACAGCCGCTGTCGCCTGCTTCCAATCAGCGCCCGCAAGCGCCCCGTCTATCGTCAAACCATAGCTTTTGTCGTTCGCATCCGTCACAATGGCCTTTAAAAGACAGCCGTCTCCGCCGCCCTTGTACCAGAACGACAGGTCTCTCGTACCCGCAGGAAGTGCCACGGGCTGCCTTAACTCACAGAAAACAGACTGTGTCGTCGTTTTGTTCCCCGAAAATCCGTATTTTATCTCGATAGAACGCTTGCCGTCTATGGCTATGCCGTTTGCCTGAACTGCACTGCCTGTTACGCCCTCGCCCGAATAGCTTGCGTATAGACTGCGCTTGCCCTCAAAACTCATAATACTTGCGAACTGCGTGCCTACAGTCACATTAAGACTTGCCGAAGCAACGCCGCTTTTTGCCGTTACTACCGCATCGCCCTGCGCCTTGCCGTAAAGTCTGCCATTTTGTACATAAGCAATATTCTCGTTGTCAACGCTCCATTCAACGCTGCCGCTCTGCGCGGGTATCGCAAAACCGTCGCGGTTGATTATGCTTGCATTAAGCTCCGTGCTTTCGCCTATATCAAGACTTCCGCTGCCAAGACTTACCGCAAGACTTGCCGCACCGCCAAGCACCTTGGCTTTCATAGTGCCCGTTGCCGTGCCCGCTGTCGCGGTTATTATACATTCGCCCTCTTTTGCGGGGGTAAAAACATTTCCGTTCCATGTGCCCTCCACGTTTGCGGAGTAGGTCACATTCTGCGTTACGGGTGTCGGTTCAAGATTGTTGTCAAGGCCTTTTACATAGACCGCCGAGCCGAAACCGCTGAACATTATCGCATCTTCGTTGTCAAGCGAAAGTGAAAGCGAGGAAAGCCCAGTACTTTCGCCTACACCCGACACACCAAGGGCATTTGCGACACGGCGCTGTGCACCCTCGCTGGGGTCGTTTGCAACATAGCGCCCCGTGCCGTCCTGATTTTCAACTACCATAGTGGTCGAGCCGCCGCCGTCAAAATGTATCGCATCGTAACAGCCGAGGTCTGACATTATTTCCGCCGCCTCGTAGTGCGTAGCGCCTATGCTCTCGCCGCGGCCGTCTATACAGACCACATAAATTTTTGTCTTGTCCTTGTTTACGCCTATCATCGTTCTGGGCTGTCTGCCGCTGATAATGAGGCCGTTTTCAACGGTCTCGCCATTTCTCAGTATCTCGCCGCCGCCCGATACGCCCAGCGCAACCGAGCTCATCTCCTTTTCGGGGCGGAAAACAAAGGTTTCGTTTTCGGAAAATCCGACTCTCTGACCTACCGAAAATTTGCCTAAATTAGCGGCAGCGGTGGATTTGTTCATCACAATGACATATCCGCCCGACTCTAACGGCGGTACTTCCACAGTCTCTCCTGCGCCGCTTATATCGACTATCGTGCCCTCGTTTACAACGATTTTTGCAAGGTCGCTTCGGTGGCTGTCTATCCCCGCCGTACTGCCGATAGTCGTTCTGTCAAAGTAAACGGGCTTGGAAAAATCCGTGTACTTGTTTTTTGCACCCATTTCAAGACTTACATCGCCCGCGCCGTAAAGTCCCATAGTAGATTTTACATAGTCGATAAAAGGTGTTTTGTCCGTGCCGATAAAAAAGCCCGCATAGCGGTTGGCAGAGCCGTTGTAGTAGTTTTGTGCGGCTTCCATTTTGCCGTTTCGCACTACCTGTCCCATACTGCTCATTGGCGAGCCAGAGCCGAAAAAGTCCGCATTTACGGCGGCTTTTACCTTGTAGGTATCGGCATAGTCGCTGACGGTGTGCTTGCCGCCGAGCTCCGCGGCGGATTCAAGTACTTTCATGCCGACATTCTCGTCCTGCGCATCTATCTCCACAACATAAATATCCATCCAGCCCGCTTTGTACAGGCGGGATATCTCCTTGTAGACAACGCCTTTTGTCAGCGTGCGCACATCCGCCTTTTCGTATAAAAGGTCGGTCGCCGCCGCATTGACGTTAAGGGGCGAAAGTGACATGATAAATGCTATTGCGGCACTTAAAGCCGCTTTGAATTTATTTTTCATTTTCATCTCTCCCATTATCAGATAAGAAACTTATTTAATCATACCACTAAATCGACAAAAATTCAATAAAATCGGCATTTTGTAAGAAAATCGTAATACAAAAAGAGCCCGCATTTGCGGACTCTTGAATGAATTATCTTCTTAATTTGCCCCTTCTGAGGAAAGGCGGGATGTCAATACTGCCGTTGTCAAGCTTGGATGCTTCGGAGTGTACAGCGTCATAATGTGTACGCTGCTGAGGTGTAGGCTCGGGCTCTACCGGAGGAAGTTCTTCCTGTACGGGTGCGGTAAGCTCTGCCTGCGGCTCGGGCTCTTTTGCTTCCTCTATCTGCTCCATGTGCTCGATAGTCTTTGTAAAACTTGGGCGTGTGCGTGTGATAGGTGTGCCTATTACGCTGCCTTTGTCAATAAGACCCGTTGCAACAATGGTAACAACAACGTCGTCGCCGAGTTCCTCGTTGACGGATGTACCGAAGATAGTTTCAACATCGGGATCGAGTGAGGATGAAACCATTTCAGCGGCTTCCGCAGCTTCAAGGATAGGCAGGTTGGAGCTGGAAGAGAAGTTGATAAGAACGCTCTTTGCACCTACAATGCTTGTTTCAAGCAGCGGAGAGTTGATAGCTGCCTGAACGGCGCCCTCTGCTGTGTTTGCGCGGCCTACGCCAAAGTGCGCAAGACCCTTGTCGCGCATTACCGTACATACATCGGCGAAGTCCACATTTATCATACCGGGCTTTGTTATTAAGTCGGAAATGCCCGTAACACCCTGGTATAAAACGTCATCGGCCATTTTGAATGCCTGAATCATTGTTGTTGTCTTGTCTGCTATTTCAAGAAGCTTCTGATTGGGGATAACGATAAGCGTATCCACATTTTCTTTCAGCTTTTCGATACCGTCGATACCGTTATTCATGCGCTTTTTGCCCTCGAAATTGAAAGGCTTTGTAACAACGGCAACGGTAAGTATACCCATGTCATGCGCCATTTTTGCGATAGCGGGTGCTGCGCCCGTACCCGTGCCGCCGCCCATGCCTGCGGTAATGAATGCCATATCCACACCCTCAAGTACGGACTTTATCTCGTCGCGGGATTCTTCTGCGGCCTTTTCGCCGATCTCGGGGCGGCCGCCCGCACCAAGACCCTTTGTAAGCTGTGTTCCTATTGTTATCTTTCTGTGAGCGTTTGAATTATTAAGTGCCATTGCATCTGTGTTTACGGCCACAAAGTCAATGCCGTCCACATTTTCGTCAAGCATACGGTTTACGGCATTTCCGCCGCCTCCGCCCACACCGAGAACGATGATCTTGGCCTGATTGTCATAAATGCCGTTGTTTTCATCAAATAATTCGATCAATTTTGTTTCCTCCTGCGTTTTTACTTCTGATTCTATATTGATTGCGGTATCCCGCACGGATAATTCTCCATACTATAATTGATTATACTACAAAATTGAGAACTTTTCAACACATTTCAAAGGAAATTTAAAAAAAGTTAATAATTTTAGTTTGTATAGGTAAAAGTCGGATTTTCGAGTGTCAGGTCAAGTGTGCCCGGGATAGTGGTGTCCAAAGTCTTTAAAATTTCTATCAGCGTAAGAATACGGGTCGTTGAACCGTCGTTTTCGCCGTAGATGACCTGCACGCTGCCGCAGTAAAAACGTATGTCCTTCGGGTCGCTGATATCGACTTTAAGGACGCTGTTTATAAGCTGATACTTGCCGAAAAGCTCCGACAGCTCTATAAGGGAGTCAAAAGCTTCGGGATTGTCGGTTTTAAGCGGCTCGCCCAGTGTGAATGAGTCAAATTTAAGACCCATGATAACGGGGGCAGGGTAGGTTATCTCGCTTTTTACGTCTATTACGAGGCCGTTGTCGCTAAGACAGAGATAACTGCCCGTATACTCCACATATCCTCTTATTTTGCGCTCCGTTATGCGCACTTCCAACGTGCGGGGAAAGTGTTTTATAACGCGGGCTTCCTGTATATAATTGTTTTTTTTAAGCGCTTTTTCGGCTTTTCGCTTGTTGTAGGCAAAAATGTTGGTGCTGTTTTGCTTTGCGGTCTTGATTATCGTGTCTTCGGTTACAAGTTCGTTGCCTGTTACTTTTATGTCTGTTATGTTAAAAACAGGCAAAAACAACAGCAAAAGTATGGTCAGCACAACACACATTCCCAACAGCGCTATAAGTGTGCCTGATTTTTTCATTGGTTTATCCTTTCTTGGAGTATACTTTATCTGTATACTTTCCTATTATATATAATAAAACTTAAAAGCACGTCTTGTCAAGTGCAATACTGCATTTTTACACCAATAAGCGACATCTTTTGACAGATATCTTCGTAACCGCGCAGAATATAGTCTCCGTTTTGTATCACTGCCCCGTCTTTGGCCGAAAGTGCCGCAAGTATCAGTGCCGCCCCCGCAGCGCAGATCGGATGCCGAAATGGTTTTGCTTTCAAGCCGTCTGTTCATGCCGTGTACAAGAAATTCGCGCGGGCTTTTTTGCTCTATGTCCGCGCCCATTTTGTTAAGCTGCGGAATGTGTGCAAAGCGGGTCTCAAAAATGTTTTCTTTTATAAGACAATCGCCGCATTTTACGGCGGCAAGGGCGGTCAGCTGCGGCTGCATATCGGTCGGGAAGAGCGGGTAGGGTGCGGTTTCGACAA
This sequence comes from Bacillota bacterium, assembly GCA_017460805.1. Lineage (GTDB taxonomy): Bacteria > Bacillota > Clostridia > Lachnospirales > CAG-274 > RGIG4310. The sequence goes on from JAFUAF010000055.1 coordinate 5,804, forward strand.
AATCGGGGTTATAAAGTCTTTCGGGTGCATCTATATACATACCCGTTTCGGTTTGGCAAACCGCAGCCCCCATTTGGGTCAGAATGTCCGCAAAGGGGCGTATATGCTCGTATACGGCGTTTTTTAAAAACAGTTCCCCGCCCGTTACGGCGGCTGCCGCAAGATAGGTGCCGGCTTCTATCCTGTCGGGCATGATGGTGTGGACGGCATTGCCCAAAAACGCGTTTTTGCCGTTTATTTCTATTTCTTTGCCGCAGTGTATGTCTGCACCCGCAAAGTTCAGAAAACTGCACAGATCGTGTATTTCGGGCTCTTGCGCGGGGTTTTTGATTATCGTCCTGCCGTCGGCACAGACCCCCGCCATTATTGCCGTTTCGGTCGCACCCACACTCGGGAACGGAAGAACTATCTCCGCGCCTTTGAGACAGTCGGCTTTTGCGGTAATGCTATCATTGTCGTATGTTATCTCTGCGCCTGTTTTCGCAAGGATATCGAGGTGTATATCAATGGGGCGCGCGCCAAGACGGCAGCCGCCCGGGGCGCACATTCTGACATAGCCGAAACGGCATAAAAACGGTGCGGCAAACAGTACGGAAGAACGCATGGCACCGCATAACTCCCGCGGTATCTCGGCTTTTCCGTCCGAAATTCTCCTTATTTTAAAAGACTTGTCTCTTGTACATTCAAATCCTGCCGTTTTAAGTATCTTTGCCGCGGCTTCTGTGTCGGAAAGTACGGGACAGCGGCCAAGCTCCGCACTTCTGCACAGCATACTTGCCGCCATTATCGGCAAAGCCGCATTTTTCGCTCCGCTTATCACGACCTCGCCGCTTACGGGCATTTTAAGTCCGTCAATAACAAAATATCCCATCTGCTCACCTCCGGGGTTGTTTTACTGGGTTTAGATATTACTTGTTTTCGCAGGGGTTTCCCACCCCTGCACCCCGGCTCGCTTTTTAGAAAAGCGAGAGAAAACATATTCGCGAATATAATTTCATACAATTTGAGTTTTAACACCGCGGCGTAGCTAAAACCCGCTGCAAATGTACATTTGCAGCACTTAAATCCAGCCGCGGAGTATGGCTGCAAATTTAGTTAATTCTTATTCGCGTAATATGTTTGGACCCACTTTTCTAAAAAGTGGGCAGGGGTGCAGGGGGCAGCGCCCCCGCATTTCGCCAGACAGACAAATTCCAATTTACCGCTGTCATTTCAATGTATGACGGGGCGGGATTTTGGTTACAAAGTATTAAAGCGGCGGGAATGGGAAACGATAGAAAAGAGGTGAGAATATGCGTAAAATTATTTTTTATTGTGCGGGGACGCTTTTAATGGCGCTTGCGCTTAATATATTCCTTGACCCTTCGGGGCTTGTGACGGGCGGAGCGACGGGGCTTGGCATTATTGCGGAGCACATAAGCGCAGGGCGCGTGCCGCTGTGGTTTACAAATCTTGCGGTCAATATCCCTTTGGCCGTCCTTGCGTATAGGGTGCTCGGGCGCAGGTTTACGGCTGATACATTTGCGGCGGCACTGCTTCTGAGTCTGTTTTTAAAACTGACCGCCTTTTTGCCCGCGGCGGGGATAGAGGATGATTTTATAAATGCCGTATTCGGCGGCGGGATAATGGGCGCAGGGGTCGGCGTGGTGCTTATGGGTGGAGCGACCACGGGCGGGAGCGACCTGCTTGCGGCGCTGATACACTCAAAAAACAGAAAATGGAGGGTATCGACCCTGATCTTTATAACGGATGTAGCCGTAATAGCCTTTGGCGCGTTTGTTTTCGGGGCGGTAAAGACGATGTACAGCGTGGTGTCGGTGTATGCGGCGGCTGCGGCGGTAAAGCTTGTTTCCGAGGGTACGGGCTTTGCAAGGGTGGTTTTTATAATGTCAGACGAGTATGCCGCGATAGCCGAAGCGCTTGTGACAAGTGTAAGGCGCGGGGCGACCGTGTTTTACGGCGAGGGAGCATATACGGGCAGAAAGAAAAACACGGTCATTGCCGTAGCCGCCAACCGCGAGCTGCCCGCTGTAAAGCGTGTCTGCAAAAATATCGACCCTCATTGCTTTATATTTGTGAGCGATGTGCGCGAGGTGCTTGGAGAATTCAGGGAATAATTCACAAAACCACAATATATAGCGTGATATAGGTCTTGTTTTATCCAATATATAGCATAAAACAGGGCTTTTTTCTGTATTCTTAACAAAAAAACAAGCCCAAAACTCAACAATGTTGTTAAAACTGTCTTTTTTTTAAGATTGTTGTGCTTTTAGCACGTTTTAAACCTTTTTTCAGCCCCAAATTTATATATTTATTTCTCAATTTGTTCAAAAAACACAAAGTTTTAAAGTCCTTTAAACAAATTGCACAAATTAAAGATTTTTAATTTGTACAATAAAGATATAGAGAGTTTTTCTAAAATAAGGTATTATAAATATAAGATAAACAGCGTAATGGGACACTATGTGTTTACGTCCGGCTGTGAAATTAAGGAGGAATAATTAATGGCAGAATTAAAATTAAAAAACATTGTTAAGAAATATCCCAACGGTTTTGTTGCAGTTAAGGATTTTTCCCTCGACATCGAAGATAAGGAATTCATCATCTTCGTTGGCCCTTCAGGCTGCGGTAAATCAACTACACTTCGTATGATCGCAGGTCTTGAAGATATTTCCGCCGGTGAGCTTTATATCGGTGACAAGATGTGTAATAACGTATCTCCTAAGGACAGAGATATCGCGATGGTTTTCCAGAACTACGCTCTTTATCCTCATATGACAGTTTATGATAACATGGCTTTCGGTCTTAAACTTCGTAAAGTTCCTAAGGACGAGATCAATAAGAAAGTTCATGAAGCAGCTAAGATCCTTGATATCGAGCATCTTCTCGACAGAAAGCCCAAGGCTTTGTCAGGTGGTCAGCGTCAGCGTGTTGCCATGGGTCGTGCTATCGTGCGTGAGCCTAAGGTATTCCTTATGGACGAGCCTCTTTCAAACCTGGATGCTAAGCTTCGTGTACAGATGAGATCCGAGATCTCCAAGCTTCATCACAAATTACAGACAACATTCATCTACGTTACACATGACCAGACCGAGGCTATGACACTTGGTACACGTATCGTTGTTCTTAAGGACGGTATCATCCAGCAGGTTGATACACCTCAGAACCTTTACAACAAGCCCGCTAACCTTTTCGTTGCAGGTTTCATCGGTTCTCCTCAGATGAACTTCATCGACGCTAAGGTTGTTCAGGTTGGCCCCGACGTTATGGTTGCTTTCGGTGAATACCGCGTTAAACTTCCCGAAGTTAAGACTAAGGCTCTTATCGAGGGCGGTTACGTTGATAAGGACATCATCCTTGGTATCAGACCCGAGGATGTACATGACGAAGATATCTTCATCAGCGCTTCTCCCGAAAGTGTTGTTGAGGCTCACGTAGAAGTTACAGAACTTCTCGGCGCAGAAACTAACCTCTTCCTTATCATCGCGGGTCAGTCTATCACAGCACGCGTTGACTCCAGAAGCCAGGCTAAGATTGGCGATATCATCAATGTTGCTTTCGACGTGAACAGAATGCACCTGTTCGATAAGACAACAGAAGATACTATTTGCAACTGATTATTATAAAAAAAAATTAAGGATCGCTTCGGCGGTCCTTTTTTAGTGCTTATTGATAGTGTACGAGACAAGGGGACGGTTATATCTGTCCCGTATGGGACAGTAGAACCGTCCCCCTTGTCTCTGTGTCTTTGTGTCTCATTCTGTCTCTTGTTGTTTTAATGCAATTTCCACAACCTTTTTGGATATTCCGCTCAAGCGGGATATTTGCCTTATAGATAATTTTTTTGACTTTAATTCGCGTGCTATTTTCTGCTGTGCGGCAAAAGAAACTTCGGCGGGAGAAGATATGTTTTCTCTTCTGCATATGTCTTCTATAAAAATTAAAGCATCGCTGTCGCTGATTTTTACGCTTATATTATCTATATCAATAAAATCATAACGGTATTCGTTGTCCTTGTGAAACTCCGTAAATTTGTTTAACGGCAATATCTCCAAAACATCGTTTATATCGGTAAAAACTTTGTCGGATATGGAAAGATAATCTCTGTAGCTTGAAAATTTGTAATCCCCCGGGAATTTGCATATCCCTGCTTTGACGGGGTTTTGATGTATGTATCTTACGGCCTCTATAAGGTATGTGTCGTTTTCTATAGGCTCGCTTTTAAATCTGTCTTGAAATACGTGCCCTGTCTGAGAATATTTTGTGTTGTAATAGTATGCGTAACTGAGCGCTATGTTTTTCATTATTTGACTTAAAGTCGCGGGAGAAAAAGATGGTTGAGACAGGGGGACGGTTATATCTGTCTCGGCTGAGACAGTATAACCGTCCCCCTGTTTCTTGTCTTTGACTTCATGCTTTTGCGGCGTTTTGATTATAAAATGAAAATGATTTCCCATAAGGCAGTAGGCAAGCAAATAAAAACCGTATTTTTCTCTGAATTGAGCTGTTATATTTAAAAATTTTTTGTTGTCGCTGTCGTCTAAAAAAATTTGACGTTTGTTATTACCGCGCATAAAAACATGATATACACCTGTACGGCTTTCTTTTCGTGCTTCTCTTGGCATTTTTGTCACCTCTTTGCTTGGGGATGTGGGTATGTATGAGACAGGGGGGACGGTTCTACTGTCCCATGCGGGACAGATATAACCGTCCCCCTGTCTCTTTGCGTCTTTTGCTGACATACTTCTTTTGGTAAAATTGTATCACTACGTTAGATATACTGTCAAGCAGGAAATGAAAAAAAGAGGAAAAGCGGGAAAAGTATATAAGAGAAAAGAACGATGTGGAGAAAGTAAGATACGAGGAAATATGGCTCCGAGATATGAGGCTGTGTATGAGACAAGGGGACGGTTATATCTGTCTCAGCCGAGACAGTAGAACCGTCCCCTTGTCTCGACCCAGTCTCTTTGCGCTTTTGTTGGTATTGAATTACTTCGTTAGATATACTGTCAAGCAGGAATTGAAAAAAGAGGGAAACAGAAAAAGTATATAAGAGAAAAGAACAATGTGGAGGAAACGAGATGCGAGTTGAGATATAAGACAAGGGGACGGTTATATCTGTCTCAGCTGAGACAGTAGAACCGTCCCCCTTGTCTCCGCCCAGTCTCTTTGCGTCTTTTGCTGACATACTTCTTTTGGTAAGATTGTATCACTACGTTAGATATACTGTCAAGCAGGAATTGAAAAAAGAGGAAAAGCAGGAAAAGTATATAAGAGAAAAGAACGATGTGGAGAAAGTAAGATACGGGGGAAATATGGCTCTGAGATATGGGGCTGTGTATGAGACAAGGGACAGCTTCTTATACTGCATACCAATAATATTGTAAATCCTTAAGTTGATGACATTGGAGACAAGGGGGAC
>JAFUAF010000056.1 GCA_017460805.1 Bacillota bacterium
TATAAGTAACTTTTATGGTTATTGGCGGAGGCAGCGGACTTCTACACGAAGTCCGCAAACCCTTCCACCGCAAGCGGTCCCCCTACCCCTCCCGGGCGGAGCCCTCCGGGCGTGAGCCTAAAAGGGCAGGCAAGGACGACACCCCGTTTCTTCAATAGCCACGGCGGGAGTTTCGTGGTTCCCGATAGTCCGGTAACTGCGGTGCGCGTTTCTTGGCTCCCCTCGTTAGGGGAGCTGTCAGCCGCCATTTTATCGGCTTTTGACATAAAACTACAACGGCTGACTGAGGGGTTTACGGCAGCCATTATCTCCCCGTTAAATCCCAATTTATTGTTCACTTCTACATTTGAATATAAAGCCCTGTTCACTAAAGAGGAATACGAGGGTGTAAGTACCGATGACGAATTTTACGAGCTGATAACAAAAGTAAATTCCATATCGCCAAAGGTACGCAAAAGCGATATTTTTATAACGGGGTGGAGGAATTATCTCTCTGCAAACCTATACACATCACATGGTACTTATCGGATAGACTATGGCATCTGGATGCGTCCCAATTACCTTACGGGCAGTTATAAAATATCAAAATGGGATGTAACCGTAAATGAGTTGGATAAAGAAGAATAATAAAGCGCTATTGAAAGACAGCAGAACCGTTCCCCTATCTCAGGTTGATGACATTGGCGCAGGGTGTAGCCCCGCAAAAACCGTCCCGACAAGTCCGAAAACCTGTCTTTGGCAAAATAAAAAAACACTGGTATTTTATATGTAAATATGGTATGATATAATCAACATATTATATGAGGAGGCAGAGAGTATGGACAAGTTTGATTTTGAGGTCAGATTACCTGAGTTTAACGAGCAGAGATATGATATAACAGGTTACGGTGCGGTATCGGGCGGCAGGGTAAAGAACACGGCCGCATTTGACAAGGCGATAACGGAGTGTTCGCAGAACGGCGGCGGTCATGTTATCGTACCGCGCGGTATATGGCTGACAGGCCCCATTGCGCTTAAAAGCAATGTTGACCTGCATCTTGAAAAGGGCGCTGTGATACAATTCTCGGCGGACTTTGACGATTACCCGCTTATAAACACCAGTTTTGAGGGCTTTTTTACGTATCGCTGTGTTTCCCCGCTTTACGGCAAGGAACTTGAAAACGTGGCGGTAACGGGCGAGGGTGTTATTGACGGCAGCGGCGGTGCATGGCGCCCCGTAAAGCATTTCAAGCTTCCCGAAAGGCAGTGGGATGCGCTTGTAAAAGGCGGCGGTGTAGTGCTTGACGGTAAGGAAGAAAGCTGGTGGCCGAGTGAGGCGGCAAAGCAGGGAAATATCACGCTTGTTAAAAACCCCGCACTTTTAAGGGATAAGGCGGAGTGTGAAAAGTACCGTGATTTCCTGCGCCCCGCAATGGTCAACTTCACAAACTGCAAATGTGTGCTTCTGGATGGCGTCACTTTCCAAAATTCTCCTGCGTGGAACCTGCACCCCTGGTGCTGTGAGCACGTAACGATACGCAATGTCAATGTGCGCAATCCGTGGTTCTCGCAAAACGGCGACGGCCTTGATGTGGACAGCTGCAAGTACGTAAAAGTGTATGACAGCGTGTTTGACGTAGGCGATGATGCGCTTTGCGTAAAATCGGGCAAAAACGAGGACGGCAGAAAACTCGGCAAGGTATGCGAGTTTGTTGAATTTAAAAACTGCACGGTCTACCACGGCCACGGCGGTTTTGTCATCGGCAGCGAAATGTCGGGCGGCGTAAGAAATATCAAGATAACCGACTGTACTTTTATCGGCACGGACACGGGTCTTCGCTTCAAGAGCTGTCTTGGCCGCGGCGGTGTGGTAGAGGATATTTATGTTGACAATATCGACATGACAGAGATACCGAAAGAGGCCATTATCTTTACAATGGGCTATGATATGGACACCAAAGAGGGTCAGACTGTAGCACCCGAGGAAATACCCGAGTTTAAAAATGTGACCATCACAAACGTAAACTGTGCAAAAGCGGGCGTACCTATTTCTATAAGCGGCCTTTCCGCAATGCCTGTACATGATATTACGCTTAAAAACGTGAATATTGCCTCCGCAAACGATATAAAAACCGAGAATGCGGAAAATATCACTATGGAAAATGTGAATATAGAAAAACTTTAAAATAAAAAACTTTAAAACAAAAAAACTTTTAAACAAAAACTTTAAAAATACGCACATATTGATTTTTTGTGCAAAGTGTGTTACAATAACAATAACTGTCAATAAAAAATACAATATTTCAGGGGGAACAAAAAATGAAATTTTACAAAAAAGCCGCAGCTGTTCTTACCGCAGCTGTTATAGCAATACTCCCGCTTTCGTTTGCGGAAGTAACTGCAACGGAAAGCAGTGTAAGGGTACAGGCTTCCGAGCCCGCTATGGATTCTAACGAATACTATCTTATATACACGGCTGACGAGCTGTACTGGGTCGCAGAGAAGTATACCCGCGGCGAAGCGCAGAAAATGAATGTTAAGCTTATGAATGATATCGTTGTAAATCCGGGCACAATGACCGCTTCAAGCACGGGCGCGAGGGAATGGATACCTTTTGGCGGCACGGGCCGTTACAAAACCGAGGATACCTATAATTTCCGCGGTGTTATCGACGGTCAGGGTCATACCATAAGCGGCCTTTACTGCACAAGTGCAAGTACGGCGGGTCTTGTGGCGTTCAACTACGGTACCATAAAGAACCTCGGTATCATCAATTCTTATTTCAGTGCACCCATATCGGAATGGGATGACGGCTATGCAGGCACCATTGCGGGTCTTAACAAAAGCGAAGGTGTCATAACCGACTGCTACAGCCTCAACTGTACCGTAAAAAGCGATTATATGTCGGGCGGTATAGCAGCAAAGCCAAGTGACGGCTGTGTTATAAGAAACTGCTATTCATCCAGTACGGTAACTTCTTCACAGACAAGCGTTTCGGGCAGAAAAAAATGGGCCGATGCGATCGGATGTAAGATAAAGAGTTCCGCAACTATTGAAAACTGCTACTATGACAGCGCAAAAACCATAAGCTATGCGGGTGCTCTCGCTTTTACTGCCGCACAGGCAAAGAGCGGCGAACTGGCATACAGACTTAATGCAAACGGTTCGGCGAGCAACTGGTTCCAGAACATAGACAACGGTCTGCCCGTTGATGCGTTCCCCGTACTTGATACTACACACGGTGTTGTGCTTAAAAGCGGTACATCCTACACAAACGGCGGTACTAAGGCAACAACTACCGAAAAAACAACGGAGACCACAACAAAAGAAACTACGACCCAGACAACTACTCAGACTACTACTCAGACAACAACCGAAAAAACAACAGAAACAACTACTCAGACAACAACGGAAAAAACTCAGGCCGATCCCGATCTGAAAGACGGCTTTATTTACGGCGGTGCCTGCGCGGAAAAAACACTCAGCGCGGCAGATGCGGCAATGATACTTCAGAAAGTGCTTGATCCGGGTACTATAATGCCTATAGAAAAAGAAACACCCAACTATTTCAAGTATATTGATGTGGATGCGGATAATCAGCTTACAGCATCGGATGCTCTGTATGTAATGCAGAAAGTACTTGATGAAAAGTGTAAATTCCCGGCAGAACTCAGCGCAAAATAATATGAGTTTTAGTTGTCCGATTGGAGGGCAAAATATGAAGATCAGGTTTAAAATCATACTTGCGGTGATCATGACAATGTTTGCCGCGGTAAATGCTGCCGCAGCGACCGAACCGACTGTGGATGAGGACGGTTATTATGCCGTTTATGATGCGTATCAGCTTTATTGGGCTGTGCAGCATAATATGGTAAGCGGCAGCTCGCTTGTCACAAAGATCAAGCTTATGCGTGATATAGTCGTAAATGACGGCGTTATGACGGCAGAAAGCACGGATGCAATTCCCTGGGAACCGATAGGCGGTGTGGAGGATGTAAATTCCTACAGCAGTTCTGCCAATTTCAGGGGCATTATAGACGGTCAGGGTCACTATATAAGCGGCCTGTACTGTAAAAACAGCTGTGTTGTCGGCCTTGTGGCCTATAACCACGGCACAATAAAAAATCTTGGCATAATAAATTCGTATTTCTACGGCCCCGCTTCGGAAGCAGATTCCAAACATTATGCCTATGCGGGTACATTTGCGGGCATAAACAAGGACGGCGGTGTGATAGAAAACTGCTATTGTTATAATAATACGATCGACAGCGAGTATATGTCGGGCGGTATTTGCGGCAAGCTTTCGGATAATTCCACCGTAAAAAACTGCTATGTTTCAAATGACGTCACATCATCGCAGACAAGCGTTTCGGGCCGTAAAAAATATGCCGATGCGATAGGGGCAAGACCTGAGGCTACCGCAACGGTATCAAATACATATTACGATTCAAGCAAGACATTTTCGTGGTGTACCTACAGTTCGGATAACCCGCTTTGCAGCGCGGCGGCTTTTACGCCCGACCAGCTGTCAAGCGGCGAGCTTACGTATCTGCTTAACGAACGTGTTTCAAGTTCGGACTCCGTATGGAGACAAAATCTGACCTGCGGCGACAGAGATTTTCTTCCCGTACTGGACAGCACCCATTATATTGTATATAACGAAGGCGGCGAATATGTGAACCATGAGGAAGATATTATAAGCAGCGACGACCCGCTTTCGCTTGAACCAAATGCAAGCGGTGTGTATGAGCTGCACAATGCAGACCAGCTTTATGCTTTTGCAAGACTGGTAAACGAATATCCCGAAAACAAAGGCTTGTGTGCGGCTTTGAAAGAAGATATAGTCATAAGCTATGAAAGACTGACCGATCAGAATGCAGGGGCAAGGGCATGGGAGCCTATAGGTACGGTAACTGCCCCCTATGTCGGTAAATTTGACGGCGAGATGCACACCATAAGCGGAATGTATTTTGACAATGTATCCAACGAACAGAATTACGAAGGTTTTATCGGCTTTTTGGGACAGGGCGGCGTTGTCAAAAATCTGGGTATAATAAATTCGTATTCGTATGCAAGCGATTCTGCGGGTATTATAGCATCTCAATGCTATTCGGGTACTATACAGAACTGCTTTTCACGCTACAATGTCATAAAATCGGAAAACAATGCGGGCGGTATCGTGGGAACCGTACTCGGCGTGTCCGTACTTGAAGATCTGGTCTGTGTTGACTGTATGATCTACAGTGACAGCGATAAGGGCGAAGTAGGCGGCATACTGGGCGGATTTTCGGGCTCACAGTCCGAAAGCAGATCGTCTGTGAACGACTGCTATTACTACAGATTGGATGATTTGAGCAATATCAATACAAAACGCAGCGGCGTTATGGAAATAATAAAAGGCGATGTCGATCTGAACGGCGTTGTCGATCTGCGCGATGCGATAAGCTCGGCGGGCAAGCTTGATATGCCGCTGTATACTTTTACGCCTCCCGAGGGTCTTGCGGCCGATCTGAATGATGACGACTATGTGGATTACGGCGATGCCTTTGATCTGCTGGTTATCGTATCGGGTCTGGAAGGACAAATATAAAACTAAGGAATGATGTAAAATGCCTATTAAGGTGGCCGACAACCTGCCGGCAAAAAGCGTGCTTACCAACGAAAGCATATTTCTTATGGATGAAAGCCGAGCTTTTCATCAGGATATAAGACCGCTTAAAATTCTTATTTTAAATCTTATGCCAAACAAACAGCAGACGGAGGTACAGCTGCTCAGACTTCTGAGCAACTCCCCTTTGCAGGTAGAGGTCAGTTTTATGCACATGGAAAGCCATGTGTCAAAAAACACATCCCGTGCATATCTGGATACATTTTATCTGACTTTTGCGGATGTTAAAGACGAAAAATATGATGGTCTGATAATAACGGGCGCTCCCGTGGAGCAGATACCTTTCGAGGAAGTGAACTACTGGGAGGAACTGACACAGATAATGGATTGGTCAAAAACCAATGTGACCAGTACTTTCCATATCTGCTGGGGTGCGCAGGCAGGGCTTTACTATCATTACGGCGTACCCAAGTACCCGCTTGAAAAGAAAATGTTCGGCGTGTTTGCCCACACAAAGATCTATGACCATATTGACCTGCTGCGCGGCTTTGATGATGTCTTTTATGCACCTCATTCAAGGCATACCGAGGTTCATGCCGAGGATATAGAAAAAGTTGACGGGCTAAGAATTATCGCTTCGGGCGAAGAAGCGGGCGTTTATATAGTTGCAAGTGATGATATGCGCCAATTTTTTGTGATGGGTCACAGCGAATACGAGAAAAACACCCTGGCAAACGAGTATTTCAGGGATAAGGAAAAGGGTCTTGATATAGATATCCCAAAAAATTATTTTAAGGATGACGACCCTTCCAAAACGCCCGTGGCCTTGTGGAAAGCGCACAGCAGCCTGCTTTACACAAACTGGCTCAACTATTGCGTATACCAGCTTACGCCTTATGATATAGACAGTATAGGCGGCAAATAAATTTTTCCATTGATTTTTTATGAAAAATATGTTATATATTAATCATAGAGAATTTGCGATAAAAATATGTGATAAAGGAGAAATGACTATGAAAGCAAAATTATGTGCAGCGGCCGCTTTGACAATGGCTGTTGTTATGGGCACAAGTTCTGCGGCTTTTGCGGGTACATCAAGATATTTTATTGATGTAAACAGCGATGGCTACGGCTGGGCATCCGATGCTGTGGACTATCTTGTTTCAAAAAGCATTGTAAGCGGCGTGGGCGATAATAAATACGCTCCCGAACTGCCTATCGAGCGCGGGGATTTTGTACTGCTGCTCAGCAACAGCTTCGGCTTTGGCGAATTCAGCCCTTATATGTTTGGTTTCAGCGATGTTCCCGATGACAGCTACTATCATACCGCTATCATCAACGCAAAGGGTGCGGGTGTAATTACGGATAATTATTCGTTCTATCCCGAACTGCCCATTACACGCGGTACGGCTATGCTTATGCTGTATAAGACACTTGATATAAACGGCTATGTCAAAGATGCCACAACAGACCTTTCCATGTACAGTGATGCCGATTCTATCAGGGATATCAATTCTCAGATAGCTATCGCTACACTTACCAAAATGGGTATAGTCAGCGGCAACGGCGGCAAAATTCTTTACAACGACACAATGACCCGTGCGGAAATGGCTATGGTATTCTATAAGGCCGTTTCATACGCCGAGGCAAATCCCGTGACAAAGGTTTCGGCGGCTTCTGTCAAGGAGAATACAAAACCCGCCGATACAGACAGCGAAAACGCGGAAGAAACAGAAAGCACCGTTGTTTCGGGCGAAAACACCAAAAGAACCATAGTTATTGACGGCAGCGAAGTTTCGGGTATAGAGAACACCGAAATAAAGGCGGAGGAATCGGGTCAGAATGCTGTTGAAGTAACCGCAAAAAGCGGCGCTAAGATAACAAAGAGCACGCTCCATGCAACAGGCCCAAGAACATCGGCTGTTTATGCAAAGGGCAGCGGCGAAGTTCAGATAACGGACAGCACACTTTATAATTCGGGCTCCGATTCGGCAGCTGTAAAGGGCGATGACAAATCATCCGTTACCATTTCGGGCGGTCTGGCACAGGCAAGCTCCAAGGGTTCCAAGATCGTGAGAACAAGCGGCAGTGCGACTATTGACGGAACAAAGATAAGCGTCAGCGACGGCAGTGTGGCCTATGCGGCAGATAACGGCAATATCAAGATAGAAAATGCGGAAATAACCGCGGAGAAAGTAAACAACGGTCTGTTCTATGCGGAAAGAGTTGACGATGAAAACAGTGAAGCCAAGATAACCGTAAGGAATACTTCTATTGACGGCGACAGAAAGACTACCCTGTTCTATGCCGACAAGGGAGACCTTAAAGCAAGACTTGAAAACTGTGCGGTAGACAAAGTTGCGTACCTTGTAAACAGCAGGGCAAATGCAAAGAATGATAAGAACACTATAGAGATAGACCTTATCAACCAGGAACTTGAGGCAGATATCATCTGCGAAAGTAACACACGCCTTATCATCAACCTCAAGGAAGGCAGCCGTCTTAAAGCTTCAATAAACGAGCAGAATCTGGCCGACTATGTTGAAGTAAATGTTGAAGAGGGCAGCGAGCTTGAATTTACAACAAACAGCTATATAGATGTCCTTAAATTCAACGATGCCATAGATATTGTCGAAAACGGCTATACTATCTATTACGATAAAGATAATATGAAGAATGATTGGCTGTTTGAAGACGATTATCAGCTTGCACACGGCGGACTTTTGTCTCCCGAGTAAAATTTGGGTCTTGACAATTTTAAATTAAGGGTATATAATTCTTGATATACAATAAAACTATGACGAGGACAGTAACTTCACTAACTTATCTTCAGAGAGGGCGGACGGTGCAAAAGCCCGATAAGCGTGAAAGCGAAAACCACCTCCGAGCGGCCTTAATACGGCACGGGTGACTTACGTTATAAAGTTTTTGAGCGGTGCTTTGCACAATTTGGGTGGAACCGCGGAATTTTTAAAATTTCGTCCCTTATCGTATCTTTCGGTACGGTAAGGGGCTTTTTTATTGGTTGTCGGGCGCATAAATTGCTGCATGAAAAAATGACTGCTGAGTAAATAATGTTGTAAAATTGGAATTTGTCGGGGTGTTAATGGCAAGCGTAAACCCCTCAGTCAGCCGTTGTAGTTTTGTGTTAAAAGCCAATAAAATGGCGGCTGACAGCTCCCCTAACGAGGGGAGCCAAGAAACGCGCACCGCAGTTACCGGA
>JAFUAF010000057.1 GCA_017460805.1 Bacillota bacterium
CGTCCTTGCCTGCCCTTTTAGGCTCACGCCCGGAGGGCTCCGCCCGGGAGGGGTAGGGGGACCGCTTGCGGTGGAAGGGTTTGCGGACTTCGTGTAGAAGTCCGCTGTCCTTGTCACCAACTCCCCGTCAAATTCCAATTTGACAATAGAAACGTTCTAATAAAAAAGGTGTTACAATATCTGCAACACCTTTAGTTTTGTATATTTTACTCTGCAACAGGGTAAACAGAAACCTGCTTTTTGCTTCTGCCTAATCTCTCGTACTTAACTCTGCCGTCTACAAGTGCAAATAAGGTATCGTTGCCGCCCTTACCTACGTTTGTACCGGGATGTATTTTAGTACCTCTCTGTGTGTAAAGGATGTTGCCTGCCTTAACAACCTGTCCGTCAGCACGCTTAGCGCCTAATCTCTTGGACTCGGAGTCACGGCCGTTCTTTGTGGAACCAACACCTTTCTTATGAGCAAAAAACTGAAGGTTTAATTTTAACATTTTACAGCACCTCCTCGGAAACTTTTAAATCATTGTTATATTCTTCTTCTATGGAACGCAGCCCAAGTTCAAGGGAGCGAAGAAGAAGCTGTACCTTATCGTTTTGGTAGTCGATAACGGTGAAATATATCTCGCCGCTTTCGTCTATCTCTGCCAAAGGCTCTATGCCAAGCAGGGCTTCAAGGCTGTTTATCGTGTTTATGGTCAACACGCTCACACCGCTGCAAACGATAGGGTCGCCGTGGTCTTTTATGTCAAAACCGTATATAAGACCGTCTTTTTTTAGTATTTTAGCTTTTATATGCTTAGCCATTGATAGATTCTATCTTGAGCTTTGTAAAAGGCTGTCTGTGACCGTTTTTCTTGTGGAAACCTTTTTTGGGCTTGTACTTGTAAACGATAACTTTCTTAGCCTTGCCGTCGCCGATAACGCTTGCCTTAACGCTTGCACCCTTAACTGTGGGAGCGCCTACGTTTACCTTATCGCCTTCGCCTACAGCAAGAACATTCTCAAATGTATACTCACTGCCTGCCTCAACAGCTAACTTCTCTACAGTGATAACGTCACCCTCAGCAACCTTATACTGCTTACCGCCTGTTTCAATAATTGCGTACATCCATGTACACCTCCTTAAATAAGAACTCGCCGTGAAAGGTGCATTTCCTTTGAAATGACTTGTCTGACCTTTCGTCGTGCGGCTAACAAACAATAGTTATTTTACCATATACCGCTGCACTTGTCAATCATTTTTCAAATAAAATTTAAAAATTTTCTATATAATAGTAAGAACTTTTTATGTCTTGATTTATGTGCGGTTATTCTGTATAATTATAGCATACAAAAAAGGACGGTGCAAGATGAAGATAACTTATATAGAACACAGCGGTTTCATGGTTGAAATGCAGGACAGGGCATTTTTATTCGACTATTGGAAAGGCGCTTTGCCAAGAACCGACAAGCCGCTTTACATATTTTCAAGTCATGCGCACAGAGACCATTTCAATAAAAAGATATTGTCTTTCCCATGCGAAAAAACAATACTGTCAAGTGACATTGATGTAAAAGAAAACGAAAAAACAATAAAGATCGGCGCTAACAAAAGCCTTGATATTGACGGCATGACAGTCAAAACACTTAAATCGACGGATGAAGGCGTGGCTTTTATTATTGAATACAAGGGCAAAGTGATTTATCATGCGGGAGACCTGAACGACTGGTACTGGGAGGGCGAGGACGAGGATTGGAACAGAAAAATGACCGCGGCCTACCAAAGTATCATAAAAAAGGGTTTTGCGGACATCAAAAAGGTCGATATTGCCTTTTTGCCCGTCGATCCGAGACAGGAGGGGCATTGCGGCAGCGGTGCGGACTTTTTTCTGGACAATGTAAAAGCGGATAATGTCTTTCCCATGCACTTTTGGGGCAATTACAAGCGGATAGAGGAATACAGGCAGACCCGCAGAGAAAAAATCTATAAAATAACATCTGCACCGCAGGTGTTTGAAACGGAGGAATAAAAATGAAATTTGCAATGGTACACGAAAATTATAATGTTTACGATTTGAAAAAGAGTATGGATTTTTATGAAGAAGCTTTGGGACTTAAAGAAAAACGCCGTAAAACAGCGACTGACGGGTCTTATATAATTGTTTTTATGGGTAATGATAATTCGCCTTTTGAACTGGAGCTGACATGGCTTCGGGATATGGAAAGACCGTACAACTTAGGTGACTGCGAATTTCATCTTGCATTTCGTGTGGATGATTTTGATGCGGCGTACAAAAAGCATAAGGAAATGGGCTGTATCTGCTTTGAAAACCCGAAAATGGGCATTTATTTTATAGAAGACCCCGATGGCTATTGGCTTGAGATAGTGCCTACAAGAGAATAAAAAAGGCGGCTTGCGCAAAAATGCAGGCCGCTTATTTTTACATTACCGGGAAAAATTTTGATATGTACCAGTTTATAATATCATTGCCCCAAAGTACAACAACAAGCATGCTAAGAGCTATAAAGGGGACGAAGGGGATTCTTGTCTTGCCGCCGTCTTTGGCTTTGCCTGCCGCAAGCAGAATAACACTTGCTATAGCACCGAATATTGAGGCGAGCATAATGGAGAGCAGGGCGAGTTTCCAACCTATGAGCAGACCCGCCGCAGCGTAAAGTTTTACATCGCCGCCGCCCATACCACCGAAAAGAAGCAGTATAAAAAGCGGAACACTTACGGCAAAAAATCCGATAACGTGTGTCGGCCAGTGCTGATAGTCGATAGCGGTGGTAATAAGACCGAGTACGAATATAAACAGATTTATTTTATCGGGTACTATCTGGTGCATGATGTCTATGCCCGAAAGTACAAGCATAGTTGAAAGAAAAATACACACAATAAAGGTGAATATCGTCTGCGTGATGCTGTCGCCTACGCCAAGCACAAGGAATGTCAGCAGGTAGATAACACCGTTTAAAAATTCCACAAGCGGATACTGCCATGAAATTTTAGCCTTGCAGTAACGGCATTTGCCGCCTAAAAACAGATAGCTGAACAGCGGGAACAGGTCGTACCATGCGAGTTTATGCCCGCAGCTCATACAATGTGACGGGGTCGTTACTATAGTTTCATTAAGCGGTATGCGCAGTATGCATACATTTAAAAAACTTCCTATAATAACACCGTACAGGAAAAAAAGCACCCCATAAAAAATATTCAGATATAACATAGAAAAGCCCCCTGAGTGCGTCAGCCGATATGCTGAGCGCTTTTATTGGTTTAATTATACCAAATATGGCGCAATAAGTCAATATATTACATATTTTGAGTTTTTTTCGGATGTCGGCCGCAGTTGTGCGCCGAAAAATATACACAGCCGCAGCAATCACGTTGGAGAACAAGTGCGGTACGCGGGCGGAAGTGAGGGCAGGGGAGAGCAAGTTTCATAACATCAGTCCTTTTTTTATTTATTATAATAAAAAAGCGGACAGGTTATGCGTGAAAAATATAAGTACACCGATAGGATCGTTTTTTTGTTGTGGGATGCTTAGTTTAGATGTGACAGATCCTGTTTGTGACAAGTAAGGCTTGTAAAAAGGAAAAAAGGATGTCTTTTCGGACATCCTTTCTCTATAGTTGAATTGATTTTTAATTAAGCCTGTGTTGTAGCCTCAACAGCCTCAGCAGCTTCGCTTACAGCCTCAGAAGCAGCTTCAGAAGCGCCTTCAACAGCCTCAGCACCTTCGCTTACAGCTTCGCTTGCATCTTCAGCAGCTTCGCTTACAGCCTCGGAAGCATCTTCAACAGCCTCAGCACCTTCGCTTACAGCTTCGCTTGCTTCTTCAACAGCCTCAGCACCTTCGCTTACAGCTTCGCTTGCTTCTTCAGCAGCTTCGCTTACAGCCTCAGGAGCAGTAGTTGTTGTTTCCTCTGTAGAACCGCAGCCAACAAATGCAGCTAAAGAACATACAGCAGCGCCTAATACTAAAAATTTCTTCATGATAGAGATCCCCCTTAAAAGTTATCTTTTTTTTATTTTTTTGTTATGTAGTAAGTTTCTTTTGCTTACGAGATAAGATTATATAACCCATTTATGAATAAAATATGAACGAAATGTAAATAATTTATGTATTCAGGGGTATATACGCTTATTTCATTATTACGCTTAAAAAAATATAAGTAAATACGATTTTATTAGTAAATTTTAACAAAAAATCTTATACGGTTTTAATGCAAAATAAAAAACTGCCGTCCGCATGAAGCAGAGGCAGTATTTTTATTAAAGGTCTTTAAAGAAAATAGCTTTAATGTCATCGTAGTTTAACTGAAGACACTTTGCAATGGCTGTTACCTCTTTTATGGTAAGCGTAGAGCCGTTTGATTTGATCTTGCGGTATAAGGTACTTTTGTCAATACCTATCTCCTTTGCTACATCGTTTACGTTTTTGCTTTTTTCAACGATGCGTCCTTTAAGTTTTTGAATATCGACTGCCATATTCTAACCTCCCTGATCAATTTTTTTACAGCATCAATTTACTATATTGTATATCAAAAATTGGAAATTGTCAATAAAAGTTGATGAAAAATATAATTTTTTTTTGTGTTTTGCGGTAATGAGAAAAGAATGACGTTTTTTAGTGTGGAATAGGCTTATAAAGCTGAAAAATGATATGATTTGAAAAATAAAACATATACATATTTATGTATAATTTTGTATTTGGCTGCTATAATTATTCATTAATCGTATGGAAAATATTGGAAATATTGATTATAAATTTTAAATAATGTGTAAAATTAGACATAAAAACATATAAAAAAATCCTATGGCATAAAGAATAAAAATTCATATAAAGTTATTAAAACTTTATTAAATTGTGCCCGAATCGTTAATCTGTACTTGCATAAAATGACAATTTATATTATAATGATAATGTTTGTAAGTGTGCGCTGCACAATGGAGAATTATGATATGGATCTTTTAAATGTTCTGCGTGAAGCAGGGAAAAGCGAAAATTATAAAAAAACGTCCAATTTTTACTATGAGGATCATATTTGTGAAAAAAGCGGCAATACTATAAGGATACGTCTGGATTATATGCTCTCCAACGAGCTGACGGATGATGTGCTGCGCTTTGGCGTGTGCGGGGAGTGCGACACCTGTTTTTATCACAATGATTTTCAGTCAAAAGGACTATGATCAAGGAGTTTAAAATGGAAAACAACGAGTTAAGCGGCGTTAAAGCCACAGGCAGTTTTATCAACAACTATATCAATGAGGACTTGAAGGGTCATACACAGGATATTATGACACGTTTTCCGCCCGAGCCAAACGGCTATCTTCATATAGGCCATGCAAAGAGTATATGCCTTAATTTTGGCCTTGCAAAGGAATACGGCGGCAAGTGCAATCTGCGTTTTGACGATACCAACCCCTCAAAAGAAGATACCGAATTTGTCAATTCTATAAAGGAAGATATTAAATGGCTCGGCTTTGACTGGGAGGACAGACTGTACTTTGCTTCAAGCTATTTTGACAAGATGTATGAATATGCCGTTCAGCTTATCAAAAAAGGCAAGGCTTTTGTCTGTGATATGAGTGCCGATGAAGTGCGTGAAGCGCGCGGCGACCTGAGAACACCGGGTAAGGAAAGTCCCTACCGCAACAGAAGTGTCGAGGAAAATCTCGATCTTTTTGAACGTATGAAAAACGGCGAGTTTGCAGACGGAGAAAAGACCCTGCGCGCAAAGATAGATATGGCATCGCCCAATATCAATATGCGTGATCCCGTTATTTATCGTATTGCACACATGACACACCATGCAACGGGCGATAAATGGTGCATTTATCCTATGTACGATTTTGCACACCCGCTTGAAGATGCAATAGAGGGTATAACACATTCTATCTGTACAATGGAGTTTGAAGACCACCGTCCGCTTTATGACTGGGTCGTAAACGAGCTTGATTTTGAAGTGAAGCCGAGACAGATAGAATTTGCAAAGCTTAACCTTACAAACACCATTATGGGCAAGCGTTTCTTAAGAAACCTTGTTGAAACAAATCAGGTGGACGGCTGGGACGACCCTCGTCTTATCACTTTGTCGGGCATACGCCGCCGCGGCTACACACCCGAGAGCATTCGTGCTTTCTGTGATATGATAGGCGTTTCAAAGGCAAATTCAATGGTCGATACCGCTCAGCTTGAATACTGCATACGCGAGGACTTAAAGCCCAAGGCAAAAGTAGTTATGGCTGTGCTTGATCCCGTTAAGCTTATAATCGACAATTATCCCGAGGACCAAAGCGAGATGCTTGAAATAGAAAATCATCCCGAAAACGAGGCACTCGGCAAAAGGCAGGTATCTTTCTCACGCGAACTGTGGATAGAACGCAGCGATTTTGAGGAAATACCGCCTAAGAAATATTTCCGTCTTACACCCGGCATGGAGGTAAGATTAAAGGGCGCATATTTCGTTACCTGCACAGGCTGTGATAAGGACGAGAACGGCAATGTCATTGCTGTTCATGCGACCTACGACCCCGCAACAAAAAGCGGCCTTAACTTTACCGAACGTAAGGTAAAAGGTACTATCCATTGGGTAGATACTAAAACGGCTGTACCTGCAGCAATAAATCTTTACGAAAGTCTTGTCCTTCCGAACGAGGAGGGCGAACTGGTGCTTAATCCCAATTCAATAAAGGTTTGCGATGCCTATGTTGAAGCGGAACTTGGAAAGGCTGAAAAGAACGACCGCTTCCAGTTTATAAGAAACGGATACTTTATCGCCGACAGCAAGCACCATACAAAGGAAAAACCTGTTTTTGACCGCATAGTTTCGCTTAAAAGCAGTTTTAAACCTAACAAGTAAGGAGATATCCTATGAGTAAGGAATATGAAGAAAACGACGATTTTTCGGTCTATGAGAGCGACCTTGAGACCGAACTTGAAGCAAGCAGGCGCGCAAGGCGAAAGGCAAAGGAAAAACGTCAGGGTATCAGTGTTGCGGACACCTATAAGGCGGATTTTGAAGATGATACCATTAAAGTAAAAAGTACACGCGAAAAGCGTACCAAAGAGGATGCGGAGAAATTTTCGGAAAAGTATGCCGACGATTTTGAAAATACTGTCGTTTACGACCCGTCCGAAATAAAAGCCTATGAAGAAGAGGCTACGGCAGAAATAAAAGACTATACGGAAAGTATGGATGCCGACAAGCTGGAAGAAACGGAATATACAGTTGCAACACCCGCACCCGAGGAAACGGCGGCTGCACCGTTTGAGACCGCAGAAACGTCTGCGGAAAATAAAGCGGCAGAAACAGAGGCTGCACCTATGAAAAAGAAGAAATGGTCTCTTAAAAGAAAGTTTTTTACTATTTTATGTTCTATTTTGGGTGTTTATGCGGTAATGGTGCTTGCTTTCCTTGGTATTACATACTTTGGCGGCGGCGACCCCGATACGCCCGTTACTCCGCAGAATGTTATAAAAACCGTTGCGGAAAAAACACAGGAAGTAGTGGTGGGCAAGGTGCCCGACCGTACTATTGTCCTGCTTATGGTTATTGATGACGAGTATGACGACAAGACGGGCGAATACCTCTATCCCCGTACCGACAGTATTGTGCTTGCGAATTACGACAATGTAAACAAGCGACTTACAATGATGTCGATCCCGCGCGATACCATTGTTGAGGTATCGGACGAGACCTATACAAAAATGCGTTCCGAGTTTCCCGAACCCGGGAAAAAACAAATGAAGATAAACGCTATTTACCACTACGGCGGCAAGGAACACGGCAAGGAATATCTTCTTGACGAGATAGACCACCTGTTCGGCATAAAGCCCGATTATACGGTATGTGTTAATTTTGAGGGCTTTAACTATATCGTTGACTCTATAGGCGGTGTTGAATTTGATGTGCCTATCGACATGGTATATGACGACCCGACACAGGATCTGCATATCAACTTAAGAAAAGGCGTACAGGTGCTTGACGGCGACAAGGCGCAGCAGTTTGTGCGTTACCGCAAGGACAACTACGGCAACGGCTACGCAGGCGGCGACATTGAGCGTATACAGGTACAGCAGGCGTTTTTAAAGGTGCTTATGGCAAAGGCTTTGAGCAGCGATACGATCTTTAAAAATATTTTCTCGTATATGACGGCGTTCAACAAATATGTTACAACAGATGCCAGCATAAACGATATGGCACGTTATGCGACTATTCTTAAAAGCATAGATATGAGCAATGTAGTGACCGAGACTCTTCCCGGCGAACCTGCCTATATCTACGGCATTTCGGGCTACAGAGTAAACGAGACCGAAGCGGCGGCTATGGTATACAATATTTTTAACCGCCCGCTTAGTGAGATAACAGAGGAGCTTGCAAAGCTTCAGACCAACGAGAATGTCGAAAAGAGTACCGACAAGAAAGTTCAGGTGCTTAACGGCGGCTATACAGACGGCATGGCAAGCGAGATACAGCGTCGTTTTGCTGAAATAGGTGTAAATGATGTGACTATCGGCACTTATGACGGCGAAAAACAGGCGGGAACGCAGATAATCGTTTCCCGTGAGGGCATTGGCCTTGACCTTGCAAACTGTTTTGAAAAATCCGCAAATGTTATCGTAGATGCGGAAAAGACGGCCGCTGCCGGCTATGATATAATTGTTGTTGTGGGAATAGATGAACCTGCGGTAAGAACAAAAACGCAGATATCTCTGCCCTCACTTCAGGATATACCGCTTACACTTAGCCTTATTTCGGGCGACGGCTCGGAGTATACGGGCGGTAATACCCAGCAGAACAGCAGCTATAATTATGATGACTACGACTTTGACGATGAGGATGACGAGGACGAAGAGGTCTATTACGAAGAAGACGGCGAGGATTCCGACAGCGGCGAAGACGAAGATGAAGATTCGGATGAAAATTATAATAATTATGACAATGATGATGAAGATAATGATTATTCCGATGACGAGGTCGAAACGGATAATAACGATTCAGGATCCGATTATGACGACACCGATGAAAATACCGATACGGACGACAGCGAGCCCGAGCAGTCAAATGACGAGCCCGAACAGTCGAATGACGAGCCCGAACAGTCGAATGACGAGCCCGATTATGACTATTATGAGGAGCAGGTCAGCTAAAACCGTGCGGTGACGGAGGTTTTGCCAATGAGCAAAGATAAAGAAGAAAAATACCAAAATGATTTTTATGAATACGAGGAGCAGTCCGATTTTTCAATCTATGACGAGGAACTGGAGGACAGCGTGCGTGAGAGCCGCCGTGCAAGACGTGAGGCAAAGCAGCGCAGAAAGGTAAAAAAAGCCACCAAAAGCGCTGCACCCGCTGCGGAAACGGCGGAAAATCCGACAGAGGAAATGCCCGCTGTTGAAGAAACTCAAAATGACAACATAAAGATCAAAAGTACGCGAAAAAGACGTTATAAGGACGGCAAGAAAATAAAAGTTGCCTCCGCCCAGGCCAATGAGCCCGATGCAAGACCGCGCAAAAAGAAGAAAAAAGGCTGCTTTTACAGAATACTTATCTTTATTTTGATGCTTCTTTGTGCCTACGGAGCTTATGTAGGCGCGCTGATGCTTTACGCGTATTTCAAACCCGAAGTTGTTGAGGACTTCCCGATGAAGAATATCGCCCTGCCAAGCGAAATGAATATCACGGCGGATATTCCCGACCGCACGATAGTGCTGCTTATGGTAACGGACGAGGACAAGACCCGTACAGACAGTATGGTGCTTGCGAATTACGACAATGTGAATAAAAAAATGACCCTTGTTTCGATACCCCGTGATATAATGGTCGAGGTAACGGACGAGGACTACCGCATAATGCGCTCGGAATACCCCGAACCCGGCAGTCAGATAATGAAGATGAACCATATCCACCATTTCGGCGGCGAGGCTCACGGCGTTGATCTTTTGTTAAACGAGATAAAGGTGCATTTTGACATAGTGCCCGATTATTATGTAAAAGTTGATTTTGACGGATTTAACGCCATAGTGGACTCCATAGGCGGTGTGGAATTTGATGTTCCGCAGGATATGGACTACGAAGACCCGACACAGGATCTTGCTATCCACCTTAAAAAGGGTGTTCAGGTGCTTAACGGCGACCAGGCGCAGCAGCTTGTGCGTTTCCGTAAGGATAACTACGGCGGCGGCTATGTAAACGGCGATATTGACCGATTGCAGGTACAGCAGGCGTTTATGAAAGCATTTATGGCGAAGGCACTTAAAAGCGATACTATCTTTAAAAATCTTTTGAGCTATCTGTCGGCTTTCAATAAGTATGTTTCCACCAATGCCACAATAAACGACATGGTGCGCTATGCAAGCGTGCTTAAATCGCTTAATATGGAAAATGTGACCACATACACTCTGCCTTGTACTCCGTCCGAATACGGCGAGTATGACCTTAACGAGGATGAGGCAAAGAGACTTTTATACAATGTATTCAAAAAGCCGCTTGATGAGGTCAAAAAAGACCTTGAGACAGAGGCTGCCGAGGCCGATCTTGAAAAGAGTACAGACAAGAATATACAGGTACTCAACGGCGGTTACACAGACGGCATGGCGCGTGAGATAATGGCGCGTTTCAACGAAAAGGGCATAGATGTGGCAAATCTTGGCACATACACCGCGGGCAAGCCCGAAAAGACGGTTATCTACACATCCCGCGAGGGCATAGGTCTTGACCTTGTTAAATTCTTTTATGCGGGTGCGGATGTTGTTGTCGATCCCGAAAAGGCGGGCGAATACGATATTGTTGTTATTGTCGGCGTAAATGAGCCGCTTGAAGAGGGTATGCAGGCTGTTACAAGCGAGTTTGAAAATGAAGAACCGCAGGTGATAGAAGATACCGAATCGGGCGATGATGATTACTATTACGAAGATGATGATGACAATAGTGATTATTATGACGATGACGACAGCGATTACTACTATGACGATGATGAAGATTATTACAATGACGATGATGAGGACGAATACTGAGAAAGAGGTTAAGAATTGACGGTTTTAATTATAGGCGGCGGCGCAGCGGGGCTTATGGCGGCCATTACGGCAAAGCGTACAGACCCCGCGGCCGAAGTAGTTATAGCCGAAAGGCTTGACAGAGTAGGCAAGAAGATACTTGCCACGGGCAACGGCCGCTGCAATTTTTCAAATATCAACACCAAGCCCGTTAATTACTACGGTAAACGGCCGTCATTTGTGAATAATGCGTTAAAGGAGTTTACCGTAGCGGATACGGTAAACTTTTTTAATGGAATAGGCGTTTTCCCGCGTGAGGAGCGTGACGGCAGGCTTTATCCGTATTCTTTGCAGGCATCGGCTGTGCTCGATGCACTTAGAAACGAATGTGAAAAGCTTGAAATTACTGTGCTTTCGGGCAAAAGCGTTAAGGAGATAAGTGTGAAAAAAGGCAGTCTTAGGGCTGTGTTTGAAAACGGCGAAAGACTGCGCGCCGACAGCATAATTTTGGCGGCGGGCGGCTGTGCAAGCCCTGCGCTCGGTTCAGACGGCAGCGGGTATGAGATACTTAAAAAACTCGGACATACCATAACACCGCTTTCTCCCGCGCTTGTACAGGTAAAGACCGATACTGCGCCGATAAAAGGCCTTTCGGGTATAAAGATAGAGGGTACGGCGACCCTTATAAAAGGGGAAAAGGTGCTTGACAGCGACAGCGGAGAAATTCTGTTTACGGATTACGGGCTTTCGGGACCTCCGATTTTTCAGCTTTCGGCAAAAATGCCATTTAAAAAGGATATTTTTATCGCTCTTGATTTTATGGCGGAGTATTCGCTAAGACAGGTTTTTGACATATTGGAGGGACGTAAAAAGGCGCTTGACGGCATGACAATGGAATATTTCTTTACGGGTCTTTTGAATAAAAGGCTCGGTAACCTTATAAGCCGTGCGGCGGGGATAGAAAAGCTTTCATTTTCCGTTTCTGCTTTGGATAAGGATCTGCTTTGGCGGCTTGCGGGGCTTATAAAGGAATATAAGATAAAAGTTACGGGGCTTAACGGCTTCAAAAATGCACAGGTTACGGCGGGCGGAGCGCTGACGGACGAGTTTTCGCCGTATACCATGCAGTCAAAGTTTATAAAAGGACTTTACTGCTGCGGCGAAATATTGGACATCCACGGTGACTGCGGCGGCTATAACCTGCAATGGGCATGGTCGTCGGGATATATCGCGGGAAAGAACGCTGTGCTTTCAGAACAGGAGAACTATGAGAAACAACAGTAACGAGCAATTTAAAAAAATGACCGAGACACCCATACTTCCGCTGTTGGTAAAACTTTCTGTACCGACGGTCATAAGTATGCTGGTAACAAATATATATAACCTTGCGGATACGGCTTTTGTCGGCAAGCTCGGCACAAGCGCAAGCGGTGCTGTCGGCATCGTATTCGGCTATATGTCTATTATTCAGGCGCTTGGCTTTATGTTTGGCCAGGGTGCGGGAAGTGTGGTCTCAAGGCTTCTTGGTGCAAAAAAACACGATGAGGCAAGCATTACCGCTTCGACTGCATTTTTCTTTTCCATGTTTTTGGGGATAGTTTGCTCGCTGATATCGTTGTTGGTGCTTGACAGACTTGTAATGGCGCTTGGCAGTACGGAAACCATACTTCCCTATGCAAAGACATATATTTCATTTATACTTGTTGCCGCACCATTTATGACATCAAGCTTTGTGCTTAATAATGTACTGCGCTATGAGGGCAAGGCAATGCTTGGCATGGTGGGACTGCTGACGGGTGCGATATTGAATATTGCGGGCGACCCGATTTTTATGTTTGTGCTGAATATGGGTATTGCGGGTGCGGGACTTTCTACCGCGTTAAGTCAGATAATAAGCTTTATGATACTGCTTTGGATGTTTGTAAGCGGAAGAACAACGGCAAAACTGTCACCGCGTTTTATAAGTTTTAAACCGGGCGTTACATTCGATATAGTAACAACCGGTATGCCAAGCCTTTTAAGACAGGGTCTTACAAGTTATGCGACCGTGCTTTTGAACCAGCGCGCGGGCGTCTACGGCGACCATGCCATTGCTGCAATGAGCATAGTTTCGAGAATAGGATTTTTTGTATTCTCGGTTGCTTTGGGAATAGGGCAGGGCTTCCAGCCTATTTCGGGTTTCAATTTCGGTGCGGGCAAGTACCGCCGTGTAAAAGAGGCCTACCGCACAACTTTTATCCTCGGCGAGAGCCTTATGGCGATAGCCGCTTTGGCTGTGTTTATAAATGCGGGCAGTCTGATAGGCGTATTCAGGGATGACCCCGCTGTTATAGAAATAGGCACACGCGCTTTGAGAATACACGCGGCTGCGCTGCTGTTTCTGCCTATGTGTATGGTGACGGAAATGCTTTTCCAGAGTACGGGGCATAAACTTGGCGCATCCATGCTTTCATCGTTGAGAAGCGGCCTGTTTTTTATCCCCGCTTTGCTGATACTTTCACAGGTACGAGGTCTTTACGGCATAGAGGAGGCTCAGCCGCTTGCTTATGTGATGGCTTTTGTGCCTGCTGTATTTATGATGCTGTGGTTTTTCAAGAATATGCCGAAAGAAGCGTAAAAAAAACACTCGATGTGAATGTGTGCATCGGGTGTTTTTTTAGTTACAGCTTTGTCAATATCTTTATTTTTGTTATAATATCACAGTCTTTTAATATCTTCTCCAACGCGGTATGCAGGGCGATGAATGTTGTTTCACATTCTTCTTTGCCTGGCGTGTCGGGGGAGTAGAGTATACGTTCGACTGTTTCTGTTATCACATCGGGGGAGCGGGTATAGGCGGAAAGTGCCTGTCCGACAGCTTTATGTGAAGTGTTTTCAAGCTTGCCCAGATATGTGAGTATACTTGTTATATATCCGTATATCTCAATAACGGAGACTGCATTTTTAGCTGTATACTTGCTTAAACGTTTTGCGTGGCGAAGCAGTACTTTCAACACAAGGAAAATAATAGTAAAAGCAAGAAGAATAACGGCTAAAGTCAGCATATCCTCAATTATTTCCGATATTTTTTCCGTATATCCGTCAAAAGCGGCGGTTTTGTTTTTCAAATCGTCATCACTTGATCGGATAAACAGATCTATTACACGGTTTGAAATATCGGGCTCTTCGTCGTTTTCTTCGATTTTTCCGAGTTCCTCATAGCTTACGGGGGTCAGTTCCACAGGTACCCAGCCGTAGCCGTCCTTGTATATCTCGACCCATGCATGGGCAGAATGATCCTTGACCTTGACCGAAACGGGCGATGGTGTGAGCGGTTTGTCGCCGCTGTACCATAGTGCGGGATCTTCTTCGGTTAAAAATACATGCTCGTCTTTGTCCAGCAGATAGTCCAGGGCGTAGCCCTCGGCATATCTTGCGGGAATGCCCAAAGTGCGATAGATAAGCACACCGGAAGTTGCAAAGTGTACACAAAGGCCCTCTTTATGTTCAAAAAGGAAGTAGTTGACAAAATCTGTCTGCCAGGGTACAAGTCCGGGGCTTAAAGTGTATTTGTAATTCTGTGAAAAATAGTCCGCTATCTTTTCGTTTAAATCGGGGTCGGACGCATCAAAGCCCTGCTGATTGCATAATGCGGCAATTTTATTGCGGTTTTTGTCGGGTACATCAAGATAATTTTTATAGATATAGTCCTTGTAATCACTGTCGTCCACCGATATTTCGGGGTCGGGATAATATGTCACATCATAGCTTTGCCCGGGTTTAAACGGCATGGTCATACTGTTGTCGTCTGCACAGACGATATCGGTATTGCTGTTAAGGTCGGTATAGTATGGCAAAAACGGTGTGTCGCTTTGTAAACCGAGATTTTTTATGCGCATCAGGCCGTGTGGACAGTCCGAAAGCTTTGCGGTATTTGCGGTCAGATTGGCAAAATACCTGTCGTTTATACCTGCGCGGGTATTCCAGCCGTTTGAAGTATAGTCTGTACCGATAAATGTCCTTAAATACTGACGCTGTAAAGTAGTGGGGATGTATGTGATCTCCAGATCGGGCTTGTGGTCGGGCTTTACGGACGAATACTGTCCAAGCTGACCCGCGCTGACCCGTCCCTGAACTTTATAATTTTTATACGTTGAAAACCACATTATCATCGTATCTTTCAGCATAAAATCCGAAAATTCTTTAAGCTGTGATTCGGGGACAACACTGTCAAAGACTTCCTGTGTTATCAAAGAACCGAATATGCTGCCGAGAGAAAGTGTGATAACGGACAGAAATGCCGCAAGCTGTGCCGTTACTCTGCCGTTTATCTGCCTGCGGTATATCTGGTGGTTTGCCGCCTGATAAATTTTGCTTTGTGTTTTGCTCGAAAATATAAATTCGCTTTTACCGCTGAATTTCATGCAAGCTATCATTATCCAGCCCGTACCGAGCATAAACATTGATTTTTTGCTTGGTACACCACCGAAGTAGAGTGCGGGAACGGATGCAATAAAGCTGACGGCAGCGGTTAAGATAAGATTCATGGAACGCCCGCAGCATTCCCACATAAGCATCATAAACAGTATGCCGACAAATACAATTACGGTTGGAACAGTAACTGCACGGCCGCCTGCAAGTTCGGGAAAACCGCTTACCGATGGGAGCTGAAATTTTACCCTTACAAGCTCGTAAGCCATATTGGTAAGCGCATTAAGTCCGCTTCTTATTATGTCGATATGCTGTGCATAGTAGGTTAAAAGCAGATAAGTTATGCCTATATAGCCCAAAAGCCGCAGTGTGCGGTCAAACTGCAAAAGCATGAGCAAAATATCGGTCAGCACAAATACACCGAGTATAAAATTAAAGTCATAAGGGATATTGAATGCCGAAAGACAGCTGTCGGCGGCACCAAAGGTGATAAACAGCACCAAAACGGCACGGAACACGAGGTTAAGTAACCTGTGATTGTCTTTGCCGCCGAGGTTTTCCCCGAAATACAATCCCGTTTTTTTCGCCTGTTCACGTTTGAATTTTAATCTTGCGCGGCGGGAGATATATATCAGAAACTGTTTTATTTTTGTCATAATATATCCGTCACCGCCTTATCGTTATCGCCATGGATGTAGATAATGCCGTCACCCGCATATTCGCGGCGAAGTGCAAACAGTGAGGCGTTGTTGCTTTGCGACGGATAGGAAAGATACAGTTTTTCCAGACTGTCGCGGAGCGCATTTTTATCCGTGATAAAAAGCTTTGTGAGCTGCTCGCTGCCCGCAGAGGCAAAACCGAGAGTATAGGTATAACCGCTTTCGATAAGAGATGTGCCTATACTGTAAAGTCTATCGATAATTGCATCTATTGCGGGAAGATACAGTTCTGCAAGCAGTATGGCCGACTCCTCGTTGTTGTCGGAATATTCCTTTACAAGAAGTTCCCTGTACTTTGTGCTTAATTTCCAGTGGATATTGCGCAGCTTGTCGCCTGCCATATAATCGCGTATTCCGTCGGGTTGGGTGCCGTTGGCATTTTTGACGGAAATAAGGCTTTCTTCGCTGTACAACTCGCCGGGTGCAAAAATAAACCCTTCATCGGTTACTGCGGGAATAGTGTAAAAGCAGCAGCCCGCACTTGCCTTTGTTTTTATATCAAAGATATTGAGCATATCTCTTACATGCGCATTTTTTATGTTTACATTGACAACGCCGTTATATACCGGCGTTACGGGTACTTTAAAGCGGTACTCGCCAAAGGCGGGTATAGAAAGACGCACTGTATTTACACTGTTGTTTTTGTAAAATCTGTTTTCAATATAAAAATCCGCACTTAAAGACAAAAAAGGAATGCAGGTATGGTTTTTGAAAATAAATTCGACCTCTGTTTCCGTATTTTTATCTGTCCATAGATTTTTAGGCACGGCCTTTAATTCAAGCTTCCGCACGGCAAGCTTTGTGATAACAAAACTGATAAGCGGAAAAACAAGGAATATCAGCAGCAGTATAAAAAGGCTGCGGCTGTGCAGATAGTACATACAAAAGCCAAACAGTATAACAAGTATATAATAATATAAAAAATTACTGACTCGTTCCATTATAAGGCTCCGTTATTTTTTTGCTGTTGTTACTTTGGGCATAGGTGTCGCATCTATTATGGCTTTCAGTGCCGTTTTTGGTGTAAGACCGTTGGCGGCAGCCTGCGGACTGAGCTCTACTCTGTGGGCACATACTATACTGTGTATATCTATAATATCCTGCGGTATAACATAGGAGCGGCGGCTTAAAAATGCTTTTGCCTTTGCCACTTTGAGCATGGCTATAGAGCCGCGCGGACTGATGCCCATTGAAAAGTTCTCGCTTTCTCTTGTGCGGTTCGCTATTTCTACGATATAATCGTATATACTCTCGTCAACATACTGTTCTTCAACTGCCTGCTGTATTTTAAGCAGGATAGGGGCGTTAAGCTTTTCTTCAAGTACATCCATTTTGTTTTTGCGGCTGCCCTTTAAAATAGCGATCTCGTTTTTGCTGTCCGGATAACCCATTGATATACACATCAGAAATCTGTCCATCTGACTTTGGGGCAGTTTTTGCGTACCCGACGAACCGAACGGGTTTTGCGTCGCAATAACTACAAAGGGCATAGGCAGCTCGTGCGTTATGCCGTCAACCGTTACCTTGCCTTCTTCCATTACTTCAAGCAGGGCGGATTGGGTCTTGGGCGAAGTACGGTTTATCTCGTCCGCAAGAAAAAGATTGCACATAACGCCGCCGGGACGAAACTCAAATTCGTTTGTCTTGCTGTTGAACATGGAAAAGCCCGTTACATCGCTTGGCATAACGTCGGGGGTGAACTGCATACGTTTGTATTTAAGCCCCATAACGCGCGAAACTGCCATTGCAAGGGTGGTCTTGCCGACACCCGGGATATCCTCGAGCAGTACGTGGCCGTTTGATAAAATGGCAAGCATTACCTGTTCTATAATGTCGTCCTTGCCTTTTATTACCTTTTTTATCTCGTCTGATGCAGAAAAAATTCTTTCCATTGCAAAACTCCTTATTTATAAACTAATTAAATAAATATCTTATTTGGTTTTTTTCAGCTGTTCGCAGTATGATCTTATCTTGTCATAGTCATAGTCAAACATTGCAAGCTTCATACTTTCAAGCAGTTTCATTATATTTTCGGGATATTTGTACCCCGTTATCTTGTCGTAAATATCTTCTATTTTTATCATATCCATATCGCCGCAGGCTTGTATTATGCCGTTTATATAGGCAACCGCTACCATTGGGCTGTAGCCTTTGCTCTGGTTTTCTTTGCCGTGGTAGTCGCTTACATATTCCTTGGCATTTTGTATGGTCAGGTCAAGCAGCTGCAAAAACTGCTCCAGCTTTACCTCCACCGCAAGTGCATCGCCTTTTTTGCCGAGCGTTTCCATTTCGGCAGCCATTTCGTTAAGCTGGTAAGCGCCTACATTTGCGCTGCTGCCCTTTATGGCGTGGAAATTTATGGTGTTTTTTTCTATATTGGTCTCGGTTATAAGCTGTGAATAACGCTTTTCCATATCCTGTATATAAATAGTAAGGATATCCGCGTAAGATTGTTTGTTGCCTGCAAACTGACGAAGACCCGCCTCGGTGTCTATTATCATATTGTCTTGTACGGGCGCGATATTGCCGTCGCGGTCGGGGTTTGAAATAGTGTATATATCTTTTATCTTGTTTCGCAAAAACTTGTGCAGAAGAACATCCATTTTTGTCAGGTCGATGGGCTTGGACAAAAATTCGTCAAAGCCGAGGCTCTGGAAACGCTCTCTGTCGCCGCGTCCCGCAAGTGCGGTAAGCGCGATGATGGGCAGATTTTTATAATAGTCGCCCTCCATTTCTCTTATGCGGCGCGTAGCCTCCACACCGTCCATAACAGGCATCATATTATCCATAAACACGATGTCATAATGGTTGTTCTTGACCTTTTCGACAGCCTGCGCACCGTCTACCGCGGTGTCGATAACAATGTTGTATTCCGCAAGTATACCCTTTGCAACGGCCATATTTGTAATATTGTCGTCAACAAGCAGGGCGCGCGCATCGGGAATCGTAACTATCTCGCCAGTATCAAAGCCCGAATAGCGGTCGAAATATTTTATCTCGCCGTTCAATGCATCCGCTATCTGCAAACCGTATAGGTTGAGCATAAGTTTTTTGAGAT
This sequence comes from Bacillota bacterium, assembly GCA_017460805.1. Taxonomy (GTDB): domain Bacteria; phylum Bacillota; class Clostridia; order Lachnospirales; family CAG-274; genus RGIG4310. The sequence continues at coordinate 19,174 of JAFUAF010000057.1, forward strand.
TGGAATCGTCGTCTATCTCCTCGTTCATTTCAGTCAGCATGATGCAGACGGGGGAGAGCCCAAGCGCACCGAGTATCCTGCCGACCTCGTTTTTCCACTTGCTGCGGAAGAAAATATGAGTAAGGGATCTGAATATGTCCTTGTCGGTGTTTGAATTTATTATGTCATATTTTACATGCAGCATTTCAAGCATAACGCCAAGATGTTCCGCAAGCGTTATATCCTGCTCGTAAATGCCTATATGCAGATCTTCGTTGGGAACAGCCGCAACGGGAGCGTAGTTGTTTACCGCATTTTTTACTTTTACGGTAAAAGTTGAACCCTTGCCGAGCTCGCTTTCAAGACTTATGCTGCCGTCCATCTGCTGTGCAAGGTTTTTACTGATATAAAGACCAAGGCCTGTGCCGTGGTGTTTTGCAAGCGGACTTCCGCCCTGAGAAAACTCCTCAAACAGTTTCTGGCTCTCTTCGGGGCTGATGCCGATACCGGTATCCATAACACGGAAAGTAAGGTTTGTCTTGCCGTCACTGATAAAATCCCAGTCGATAGAAAGTACGATATAGCCGCGCTCGGTAAATTTTACCGCATTTCCGAGCAGATTTACAAGTATCTGCTTGATACGCACTTCATCGCCTATAAGTCGGCGGGGAACGGCGGGATTTATATTTACAAGCAGGCGCACTTCCTTGCTTTTTATACGGAAACTGACAAGGCTGACAACTTCCGACACAAGACCCGGCAGGTCGTATTCGTCATTTATTATCTGGAAATTGCCCGATTCCATTTTGGAATAGTCGAGAATATCGTTTATGATAGCCAACAGACCCGTGCCTGCATTATGTATGGACACAACATCGTTTCTTGCCGCACCGTGTACATCGCGGCGCAGAAGTATCTCGCTCATGCCGATAATAGCATTAAGAGGGGTGCGTATCTCATGGCTCATGTTTGTAAGAAATGCGCTTTTTGTTTTAAGGGCACGTTCCAGCTCAAGGCTGTTTTTGTAGCTGCGCATAAAAAAGTAGATGAACAGCACAAATATCAGGATTATAACGCTGTACTGTATAAAGTGGAATATATGCAGATTTTTATAAAGGGTATTGTGACCTGCATAGAGTATAATTTTCCAGTCGCCTATAAGATTGCGGTAGTAGCCCGTGCTTTTTTTGCCGTTGATAGTGAGTTTTGCTTTGCCGCTGTCGGTGGAAGCCATTGCATCAAACATTTTTTTTGCGCTGTCTGTCTGCGAAAACGACTCGTAATTTATAGTGGAAGAAGTAGAGTAGATAAGGCTGTTGTTTTTGCTCGTTATAAGTGTGTCAAAAACACCGCTTAAACTGTCTATCCTGTTTATATAGCGCGCAATAAGGTCGGCATCGAGCATCATTGCCGTAAAGACATTTTTTTCACTGTCGTAAAGCGATATGATCATGTAACTGTCGGAAATGTCTTTGCCCGTATTGATCCTTGTGTTTACGATATCGGGATTGCTGCGCGCAAGCTTGTACGTCTGGCCTGCGTGGACATCCTGTATACGTTCGTTTTTGAATATTTTGCCGCTTTTATATGCTATGCCGTCATACTCCGCATAAATTCCCTCATAAAAGCCCGAAAATACCGTAGACATCCTTTTGGAATAGTCTGCCAATACCTCTTTTTTCTCTTCGGGGCTTTTTACGGGTTCAAGGTTATCGCTTATTATGCGCACATAAAGCTGACATTCCGTTATTCTGTCCTGAATATCCTGACAGGTTTTGGCAAGGGTGGTTTCGGCGGTGGCGTCTATATTTTCGTTAAGAATATTGGTCGTGCCGATATAACTGAATATAATAACAACATTAAGAGCCGCCATTATAAGCAGAACGGAGATATATAAGCCTTTGTTTTCCGAAAAGCGCTCGGCAATATTGATTTTTCCGTTTTTTGAGAACATAATACCACCCTTTTTTCTTTGTTAAAAAATCAGTTTAACGGAGGCGCATCCTTTGATTTGTAGATTATTACTTTGCCGCTGTCGGCTATCTTTTCATAACCTAATCTTTCAAGTTCCGCTGTAAATTGAGCGTAGTTTTCAACATAGCTTTGGAATACGTAATAATCGGTATATTCCTTGTCGTATTTGTATTGGTATACTTCTTTGTAGTTGTAAAGGTGCGGTGCAAGGAAAGTTTCACAGGTTATGCTTACATCCTTTGGTATGCGCTGCAAAAGCTTGTGGTCGTCACTGCATGATTCGGCGTTATCCTTGTAGATGTTATAGTAGTAGGCAAGGTTGCCTTTGTAGGTGTATGTGCCGCATATACATGCAAGCAGTGTGACCAGAACTATGACCGAACGTGTACCGCTTTCCTTTATCTCGTAAAAATTGAGAATAAACATAAACATAAGCAGAGCGCCTGTGCCGAATACATACTGATAACCGATGTTGTGCTGATAGCCGTAGTTTGTAACAAGGTTTACAAGCAGGTAGGGCACCGCAAGCCAGAGCCTTGATATTTTTTTGCTTATAAAAGGCAGGAAAAGCAGTATGCCCGCGGTATAGAGTATAAATTCGGCGGTATCGCCGTTAAAGCAGGTATGGACTACGAGACCCGGGTCAATGAACATATTTTTGAACATGACTGCCGTACCTTTTTCGCCGGGAAGATAGTACATTCCGTAATGCGAGTCCATAAGACCCTTTTCAAAGTGTGCTATACCAGCCATTACAAGTCCGAAATATACGCCTGCGCCAAGGAAAAGTATGCCGCCGTATTTGTACTGCTTTTTTGCAAATATCGCATAAAGGGCGATACTTAACACGTAAATCGCCGTGTCTTCCTTTATCAGAAGCGAAAGTGCCGCAAATATATACATTTGCTTGTACTTGCCCGCTTCAAGAAAATAAAGTGTGCTCAAAAGCATAACGGGAAGAAAGGCATTTTCGTGAAAATCGTAGTATACGGGGCTTATTATGCAGGGCAGGCACAGATAGCAAAGACTGATAAGCACTGCATAGAAATAATTTTTGTTTTTAAGTCCGCAAAGGAAGAATATCGGGAAAACGCCTGCGCCCACAAGAGCCGCCTGACACACGAGCAGTGTCTCGGGAGTGCGGAAAATAAAGTATATGGGAACAAGTGTGTAGTAAATTGGCGAGAAATGTATATAAAAATGGCTTAAAAGCTCGTTTCTCTCCATAGTTGTCAATGGCAGACCCGTTCTCAGGATACCCTCGTACATCTGTGCAAATATGCCGAAATCAAATACCGAGGAATTGAAAGAGCGATAGCGCGCAATGGTCTGTTCACTGAAAAATATTGCAAATACCAGAAAAGCAAAAGTTACAATGGCAAGTGCGGGGAGCTTTTTAAGTTTTATCTTTTCAAATTCCATATCCTTGCAAAGAATATAAGTGAAAAGTGCCGATACCGCTATAACGCCCATTGTAAAGTAGATAGAGCGGTCTGCATTTCTGAGCATTGCTATGGCAAGTGACATTACCGATATTTCCGCCGCAGCCCTTAAAAACATTGGGTGACGTATAAACGAACGCAATACAAGCAGTATATTGAATATCGCCGCCGTAATAAGCATTGCAAGGGGTCTGTTTACATTTTTGACAAAATCTATTGTCGTTATTTTTTCGGGGTTTTTGTATATTGCATAGGCACTTGCAACCAGATAGCCGCATAAAAGCGCTGCTGCCGCCTCACCAATTATTTCTGCGGGGGAGAGGTCTTTTACGGCCTTGTCAAGATTGCTGCCGACTGCAGCGATAAGTGCGCAAGCAATGCCGGCAAACAAAAACGCACCTATAATACTTACCGTCAGTGCATTGTAGAGCAGAAGGGCAAATACGCCAAGCCAAACCGTAAGAAACAGCGCTTTAAGGCCTTGCCTGCGCAGAACAAAAATGCAGGCTGCGCAGGCAAGTACAAAGGCGATCATATATGGAATACCTGCCGTTGCCGTGCTTCCTGCCGTTACTGTCACGCGGTTAAGGGTAAATGTTCCCTTGCCGTGGTAAAAAGTACGCATTTCAAGCGATTTGTCGTTTATATCCGACGGGATATTCACATCAAATTCAAATTCTGTATTGTTCGCGGGCAGGGTAACGGTTTTAAGATCGTTTACACCGTAGCTGCTGCTTATCTGAAAGTCAATGTCAACATCCGAGGTATAATCTACGTTTATTTTGTAACTGCCCTTTTTTAAATTGATATATGGGCCATAGGAAAATACGCCGTTTACCGAAGGGTCGTTGCTTATAGTCATTGAAGCACCCTTTTGTACTGTGGATGTCGAAAAATCCGGACCCGAAAAACGCATGGGAGCAAAGGTATTGCTGTAAAGCCAGCCGAGCAGCAGTGTAAATATTACAGCCGCTGTGACTGCCGCTGCCATCGTGTTTTTTTGCAGCATTTTAATTGCGTATATATGAAAGGGCAGACCATCGTCGGCAGATACCTCCTCGATGTCTTCGTCTTTAGCCTTTACGGGAGTGGTATTGGCCTTTATTTTTGATTTTTTATTGCTCATTTTTTTTCTCCTTGTATATTATTGTCCATATTTCCCTCATTTTACAATATTGATATAATTATACCACATTACATATAATTTAACAAGAGGAAAACCTTCGGAATTTAATTCGGAATTTAATTTTTGGGAGAATAATGCGGGCAAAGAAAAAGACACCGGTATATAAAGGTGTCTTTGATCTTTGTTATTCCATTTCTTCGGCATCCTGCTCGAAGCTTAATGTGTGATAGGTTTCGTCTGTGTCGTCATCATAGTTGCTGTAGTCGGCATAGTCAAACTCGTCATAATCATCATAGTCATAATCGTCATACAGATCATCAAGCTCGTCAAATTTGTTTTTGATCTTGATAATAATGGCAACCACGGCTAATACGGCAAGTATTATGGCAATAGATGCAATGATGATCGTTTTTGTGTTGTCCTTTTTCTCAAGGCGCTTTAAAGAATTTTTGATATCGTTCAGTAAATAATCTGCTTTCATAGATATATCCCTCCGTAATTGAAAGTTATTTTATTGTCTGTACCTGTAATTTTTATTACGGTACTCGTTGTATTCCGCATAGGCGCGGCGCATCATCTGCTTTTCGTCATGAAATTTAAGCAGATAAAATGCTTCGTGCTGCTTGTAGAAACCTGCATCGGCGAAAAATTCTTCCGCCTGTGGTTTGCAGTAAAAGGAGTCCGCAGTCATCAGATACCAGTGAACGGTTTTATTCACTATATCGTTGCTGCCCCTGAAAGTATATTGTGTTTTGCCGATATATTTGATGATCTCGGCATCTACGTCAGTTTCTTCTTTTACCTCCCTCAAGGCTGTTTGTTTAAAGGTCTCTCCGCTTTCAACGGTTCCCTTTGGCATTACCCAGCCCATATATCTGCCGTTCTGGTTTTTATATAGCAGCAGGACCTTGCCTTTGTGGATCACAACGCCGCCGCAGCTGACAGCTTCTATCACGTTGATCCCCTCGATTCTGCCTCGGGCACATAACAGCCCGATTGATATTATTAAATATATTATACACTATTTACTTAATATATTCAATAAGCAAAAATAATTATGTTGATACTATACAAAATGAGGGCTGAATATTTGGTAAATATGCCGACAACTTATCGGTTTTTGGCGGCGGCGAGCATTGTGCGTATGTCCTGTCCGTATAGATTAAGAACGGTGTAGTGCTGAATAAACCTTGATGCTATGCGGTCGCCATAGTTGTTAAGCAGGTTTTTAAGGCTTTGGTTTGTGGTTATTATGGTGCTTCTGCCGCTTCTTATGCGTTGGTTTATAATATCAAGCAAATATTTGAGTGTTATCTGTGAGCTTATCTCGACACCGAGATCGTCTATAACAAGTACATCACATTCTGTTGCAAGCGTATATTCATCATTGTCGGAACGGCCAAAATGCTTTTCGTTTATATTGTTGAAAAAACCGAATGCGCTTGTATAGTGAAGAGAAAGTCCTTTGTCAAGAAGTGCCTTTGCGGCACAGTTGCACATAAAAGTTTTGCCTGTGCCGGTTTGTCCCGTAAAGATGATATTGCAGGGCTTTTCGCTGCTTTGTTCATCGGTCATTTTCCGTATTTTTTTAGCTATTTTAAGCGCATTTTCACGCGGAGAAATGCTGTCGCCGACGGGGATATCGGAGTAGACTTCCTTATCGAAAGTGTCAAAATTTTCTTTGCGCAGAATGTCACTCATGCCCGAAAGTACATAGTTTTGCATTATTATGCGGTTATAGAAACAGCTGCATTTTTTTGTCCCGTCAACACCTGTGTCTTTGCATTTTTCACAGGTATAAACAGGCTGAAGATAGTCTTCGGAATAGTTGTTTTCGGTAAGTAGAGCTGTTTTTTCCTCATTCAGCAGACGAATGTTTTTTTTGTATTCTTCAAGCTTTTCCTGCATGGCATCTTTGTTTGTGAGAGCAATGCGCGCCATTTGCAGACTGATTTGGCTGAAAATATCGTCTATCTCGTGTATACGGGGTATCTTTTTGTATATTTCGCGGCGGCGGCGCTCCAGAATATCGGCGTTATCAAGCCTGTCTTTTTCGTACATACGTCCTACCGCACTGTAAATATCGTCCATATATTATCTCCTGTTAATATTTAAAGATCTTCAAGCCCGCTGTTTATAAATGAATCAAGCATATCATCATCATAGCTGCGCTGCTCATAATTGTTGAATGTGCCGTTTTTCGCGGGTGATTGCTGCTTTTTGACGGTCTTTTTCTCTTCCGCCTTTTTGGCGTATTCCTTGTCAAGCTGTTTTACCTGCCCCATACTCTCGATGCCCGCATTATGCCAATCGTTGAGTATCTTGTTGGTGTAGGCAAAGCTTGCCTTGCCCGTGTTTTGTATGGTACGGGAACAGGCTTCTTTTATAATGTCGAGCGGCATATTCAGCTTTCTTAACCAGCTTGACATATAATTTTGCTCGTTTTCCGAGGGATTGCGGTCGGTTATGCCGTAATAACGCATTATTTTGCGGTATTGACTGATATAAAGGTTAAGATAATCTTCTGCGCTCTCCTGGTCGCTTATGCCCTTATCTGCCCAGTCAATGGCTACTTTTTCCATGTATCTTGTACCTTTGCCGTTGTTTCCGCAGTAGCATAAAAGCACATAGATAACATCTATCGGCAGCCCAAGCCAATCATAAAAACTGACTATAGTGCTTACATCATTTGAGCTGAGCGGCTTTTTTAGCAGGTTTTCCGCCGAGCTTAAAAGCTCCGCAATATTTGTATCCTGATTTCTTATGCGGTTTATTTCCGCAGGGTCATAGACGGGCTTATTTTCACGCTTTAATTTTGGCTGCTCAACTATTTTCTGAAGGTCGGGGCGTATAAGCTTGCTGTTTGGGGTCAGAAATTCAAGGCTTATGCCGTCTTCTGCTTCTTCCTGCTTTAAAAGCCCTGCGTTTTCCCAGTAGTTCCATATTTTTGATACCTCGGACTCCATTATCTGAAAATGCTCCGCTATCTGTTCGTTTGAAATGCTTTCGCCCCCGACAGCCTTTTTCAGAGCATATATGTATACCAGCGAATAAACGGGGTAGTTGGGCATATTCATATATTCTTCTATAAAAATATTGCTCAGCGGGGTCATTGCCCAGTTGAGTTTAAAATTGATACTGCTCATTACATTCTTTCTCCAAGTTTAAGTCCGGGATAGGCGTTCAGACTCATGTCTGCCGTGTTTCCCGCAATAAATTCATAATATCCCGCACAGCCTATCATAGCCGCATTGTCCGTACACAGCACGGGCTTGGGAACACAGAAACGCAGGCCGTTTTTGTCACAGGCTTCCTGCATGGCCGCCCTTAAATGCCTGTTTGCGGAAACACCGCCCGCAAGCGCAAGGATAGGGCTGTTGTATTCCTTGCAGGCTCTCACGGCTCTTTCTGTCAGTACGTCGATAACAGACTGCTGAAAAGAGGCCGCTATATCGGCGGGAACTATCTCTTCGCCTTTCATTTTTGCCTTGTTTACATAGTTTAAAACAGCCGATTTAAGACCGCTGAAACTGAAATCGTAACTGCCGTCTTCCAGCGTGGCGCGCGGAAATACAACTGCATTGGGGTCGCCTTCGTCCGAAAGTTTGTCTATCTGCGGACCGCCGGGGTAGGTGAGGCCGATGACACGGGCAACCTTGTCGTAAGCTTCGCCCGCCGCATCATCGCGTGTTCTGCCTAAAATATCAAATTTACCGTAGTCGCGTATATTCACAAGGTGAGTGTGACCGCCGCTGACTACAAGACAGACAAAAGGCGGTTCAAGGTCGGGATATTCTATATAATTGGCCGCAATATGCCCCTCTATATGGTGTACGGGAATAAGCGGCTTTTTAAGCGCAAATGCAAGCGCCTTTGCGTGTGAAAGACCGACTAAAAGCGCTCCCACAAGCCCCGGGCCGTAGGTCACGGCTATCGCATCTATCCCGTCAAAGTCAATGCCCGCTTCTTCCATAGCCTGCGATACAACGCCGTCTATCTTCATTATATGCTGACGGCTTGCGATTTCGGGAACAACACCGCCGAAAAGCTTGTGTGTGGCTATCTGTGTATAAATTGTATTGGAAAGAACCTCCCTGCCGTTTCTGACTACCGCTGCCGATGTTTCGTCACAGGATGTTTCAATGGCAAGAATGGTTATATCTTTTTTATCGTTCATTTTTTTCACCTGTTTAAAAAATCATTACTCAAAATATTTTATCATAATGCGCGTGTAAAGTCAAAAGTTAATTATGCAAAAGTCCATACTGTTTTTTTACCCTTTCGGCGGCTTGTTTTCTGAAACCGTCGGGGCCGAGTATCTCCAGTACGGGACCGAAGCTTAAAAGTCTTATCAACACCTCGGTCTCGTTTTGGTTATCATACCACAGTCTTATTTTACATTCGCCCGTTTCAAGGTCGCGGTCTGTTTGTTTTTTAAAACTTGCAAATTCCATCATAAAACGCTCAACGGCATTTCTTTCGGCCGTAACTTTTATATCGACATGGCTTTTTTGCGGAAAATCTCCCATATCAACGGCATTCTCCCACACTTGGCCGGTCTCGCTGATAAAATCTATACGGCCTATGTTCATTATTCCGCTTTTTTTGACTTCTCCGTTCTTTAAAAGAAAGCAGTAAGTGCGGAATTTGTCGTTTTTTGGCGAATATTCTATTTTTACGGGCAGATAACAGCCCCTCATGAGCTTTCCGTGCCCCGAAGTAAACTGAATATCCAGTATTTTTCGCTCTTTTGCGGCTTTTAAAACCATGCGGAAGTGCTGTATGTATTCTTCGCTTGAATAATCGTCGCCGTCGCCGTAACGGTCGGTAAAATGAAAATGCCTGTCTGTGAATAAAGGCTTTACGCCGTCCAGCTTTTTATCAAGCTTTGAAATTTCCTCGTCCGTCATAAAAAGCCGTATTCTCGGGTCGGAAAGAATCGCTTTCAGCCACATTTTTTGCAGGGCGGTCATTATCTGCACGGGTTTGTGGGAAAGGACGGATATAAGCTTTCCGTCTTTTTTGCGAAGAAGTCCCCAATCGCTGTTATCGTCCTGCGGCAGAAGTTTTTGCGGCACAAAAAGCACGGAGTCGGCAAACCCGTTTTTTATAATTATATCGTTTATCACGTTTTCACTTGCGGCCTGCTTGCTCAGAACTTCCGAAACTATGCGGAAGTAAGCACCGTATATCTCACTGAATATCGTCTGTTTCATTGCAGTACATCCCATACATCCTGTTTATATCGTCATTGAATTTTTTTCGTATCGCTTCGCTGCCGCCCTCTATGCGAATTATCCTGCCTATAAAACTCTTTGCCCAGTGCATGGCTTCGTTTGGGTCAAAAACATCAAGCGTGAGTGTGCATGTACCATCATTGTTGTTTACAAGTGTACCGCAGCGTTTTTCACGTTCAAGGCGGTTTAAGATATAGTCCTCGTCTGTTCTGAAAGTGATGACAAGCGGCTCTGTATAGCCATGCTCATGGCGCGAACCGAATGACACACCGAAACAGCGCGGCTTGTTGGCGAAAAATTTTTCTTCTATTATATTAAAGTCGGGACAGGCGTTTTTTAAAACCACTTTTTTTATGCGGTCGAGCCTGAACGCGTGAAAACGCTTTTGCTCGGGGATATAGGCCGCAAGATAACGCCTGCCCGTCTGTACGGAGCAGAATATCTCAAGCGGCATGGCTCTGAAATCCCGTCCCTCATCGTCGGTTCTCTTTGCCGAAAAACTTCTGAATTCTATATACCGCTTTTCGTCAATGGCTGTGATGATGTCGGGCAGAAGAATATCTTCCAAAGTATGTACTATATAGTTGTGTTTAATAAGGAAGATATTATTTTTAAGCCCCGCGGCTTTCATAATGCTGTTGCCTGCTATACCGAAGTGACCGCCCTCGGAGAAGAAAGTGACGGCATCTTTCAGCCCTTCAAATTCGTTTAAAATATCCCCGCATTTATCCGCCGAAAGCGAAAAATAAGCGGCCTTGCCTTGCTTTTTTGCGGTAATGATGCCCTCTTCAGCGTATTCTTTCAGTTTGTTGCGGACGGTCTGTTCCTCAAACATAACGCCAAATCTTTCGTCTATCTCTTCGACGGTCTCTTTCAGAGTCAGCTGTGCGTTGTCCTGCAAAATATCTGTAATATAGAAGTGAAGTTTTATATCGTTGTCTGTAAAGCTTTTGGAGTAGTAGGCGCGATAGAGGGGGTTTTCATATATATGGCCGCTGTCTACTGATATTGAGATCTGGCGGCCGCGGATAGAGTCGTCATAGCGCAGATATTCGCCAAGCCAGCTTTCCGCGCGGCGTTTTTCATCGTCATAGGTGCGGCTTGACTTGCGGCTGAACTCCCCGCGAACCTTAAAGCCGTAAATAAAAAAATCCCGCATATAGTCCCTGGTTTTTTCAAAATTCTTTATAAGCTCGGAAAAACCTGCCATTTTTTACACCTCCTCATTGCAATATGATTATAATACTTTTTTTTCTTTTTTTCAAGTAGGGGAGCTTTTTATTTAAAATGCATGAAAAGGCTGACAGATTGATATAGACTTGACGAATTTGCGAAAATGTTGGGTAATACAAATATAGAAATCGGATCATAACAAAAAAGAGAAAAAACATTATAAAAGCAGAGCGGTATAGCATAAATGCCAATGCTGTTCTCTTTTGTCGTACAAGCTGAAAAATAAGAAAAAATAAGAAAAAATTATATTTTATACAAAAAAGGTTAATGATAAAATAAAAAAACAAGACGATCGTTTATTTCTCTGCCTTATTTTTTGCTTTTTTACGGCAGATTTCAAATATGGAAAAGGAGTTAATGCGATATGACCAAACAAAACAATACTTTTGCTAAGGTTGTGAGTTTCATATTGGCAATTATTATGTTCGTTTCGGCGGCACCTACTCAAAGGGAGTTTTATGCGGCCGCACTCGGCACGCTCAGAAACACGCAGACTTATACATACACCGAGGGCGGAGTCACCGTAAAGGCCAAAGTAGGCAAGGGCAGTATGTTTGTGCTTGAGGAACAGCCCGAAGCAAAGAGTGACGACACCGTCAGCGGCAGTGCGATCGAAGAGTCTGACAGCGTTAGAAACGCAGAAACGAAGAAATATAAGAATTTTAATAATAAAAGGGAAGACCCGCTTTATACGGGCAGGGTCTTTCCTTGGAAAAAAATATTTGTGAAGAGTTTGTGAACCGTTAATCAAAGAATAAAATAGCATAAAAAAGAAAGTTGTGGAAGAGTTTTACAATTATGGTTTTTATGCTGAACATTAATTGTGTGCAAGTTTTTGTTTACGACCTATTGAATTTTTCACAAAGGTGTGATAAAATAGGCTTAAATAATAAATGTAAAGTCAATCACTATCTGAAAAGAGTGTTACTAAAATATCAATGTTTTTTTATAAAGCTTTTTAGTAGTTATTTTGTTTGACTTACAACGGCTCAATAATTTGGGCAACTCGGATGTTGTTTATGATTTTAATTATTGAGGGCATATTTATTGGAGGTGTGCGTGGAAGAAGTTAATTTGCCGACAAATACATAAACTTATATGATGTTGTTGATCTTAAGATCGAAAAAACGGTTACAGGTAATCAGGGTTCAAGAGATGAATACTTTGCATTTACGGTACTGCTTGGTACAGAAGGTGCTACGGGTGGTGCAACATATAATGTTGATATAACAGATGCAGCGATAGTTAGTGACGCAAAGAAAGCAGACGGCACAGCGCTTTCAGCTACTCAGCCGACAACTATTACCGAAGGTACAGCTACAACATTCTATTTACAGCATGGTCAGAGCATCGTGATAAAGGATGTTAAGGGTGATACTAAGTATTCCGTAACAGAGGATAATGTAGATTATACCCCAAATGTTGTTGTTGATGAAAATGGCGATAGTGACGGTAAAATTAAGGATGTCGATGCTGAAACAACTGCAGAGGATGCTAATTACACAGATAATAATAAATCCAATAAATACTTGGATCAGGTAACAGGTATCGGCAAAAACACAACACTTACATTCACTAACAATAAAGTTGGTATACTCCCCACAGGTATCATCATGTCGGTTGCTCCTGCTGCTATAGTAGGTATCGGTGTTCTTATAGCTATCTTTGCACTTGTACTTGGCGGCAAGAAGAAAGAACTGGACGAAGAGTAATTTTTAAAACATACTTAAAGGTCACACAGGCAGGGGGACAGATATTGTCCCATCTGTCTTAAACCGAAAGGATAAGCGCGTATGCGGAAATTCTGGATAAAAATGAACATATTATACGAGCGCAGTTTATTGGTGCTTTTTGTGCTGATACTGCTTGTGGTATTATATTCCATGTATGATATGTACTGGGTGTTTGAGCATGCGGGCAATAATGACTTACTTAAATTCAAACCAAATACGCAGGGTTATAACGCGGCGGCTTCGCCCATAACGGAAGAGATGGTCGCATGGCTTACGGTAGACAATACCAACATCGACTATCCCGTTATGCAGGCGGAAAACAATACCAAATTTCTTAATACCGACCCATACGGGCAATATTCGCTCTCGGGCAGTATTTTTGCAGACAGCCGCAACAATAAAGAAATGACGGATGATTACATCATTCTTTACGGACATCACATGGAATATGGAAAGATGTTCGGCGCGCTGGATGAATTTTTGGATGAAAAGTACCTTGCAACACATTCAAGCGGTTCGCTTATTGTGGGACGTGACGGACACAAAACCTATCAGCTGAAAGTTTTTGCGGCCATGCGTACAAATGCAAGGGATGATACAATATTCGACCCCGCTTCGGGTAAAGGAATATTGGGTTATATCAAAGCCAACTCCTCGGTTTTCACGGGAGAACAGCCAAACAGAATATTGGCAATGAGCACTTGTAATGATGCCGATTCTGTGGCGAGAGTGATCGTATTTGCTTATATATTGGAATAATTAAGGGGAAAGGGTGAATACAAGTGAAGAATAAATATATATTTATTGCAGTAGTGCTTGTACTCCTTTTCTGTATGACATCAGGTACATTTGCAGAGGGACTGTACAAAGGCATGACTGCAAATGTACCTGTTTCTTTTGTGTCAAAAAGCGGCACAAGTGACTGTACGATAGTCATGGAAACGATGAATGATTCTCCCGAACCTTTTGAAAGCGAACTGACACTTTCTTCAAGCGGTACGGAAGATTTTAAGATGAATATTACCGAACCGGGCAACTACAAATACAAAGTGTATCAGCGCCCCGGTGAGGACAAAAATATAACGTATGACGATACTGTATATACCGTAACTTTGTATGTGACGGAAAGCACGGAAAATACGCTTAAATACGCTGTTGTTGCCGCAACCGACAAATCGGACGACAAACCCGACAAAGTTGAATTTGTCAATCAGCGTACAAGCGGCGGGAACGATGAAGAGAAAGACGACAATAAGGAACAGCCCGATAGGCCGCAAAGTACGGATGATACGGGCAGAACTTCCTCGGGCGGCGGAAAGAGTACTCCGCTTAACAAAAGGGTCACTACTACAGTGACGGATAAACCCGATACACCGGACGCCCCCGACACACCAAACGCCCCCGACACACCGGATGATACAAATTCAACGGACGATCCGTCAAACGGTACGGATAATTCGGTCATCGGTACGGACGGCTCCGATATAGGTACGGATTCGGCCGATAAGGAGAGCGGCGATTCGGGCAATATTATCGTGACCGATAAGGATAAAACGGACGAGCAGATCACAACGGAGACCGCAGTAAATACGGGCGACAGGAACAGACAAGACCTTTGGCTTGCTGTCATGTGCGCATCCCTTGCGGTGGTGGTTATAAGCACTCTTGCCGAAAAAAGATATAATAAAATAATACATTAAAAAAAGCTTGGATATCACGTTACCCAAGCTTTTTGTTTTGGAATTATACGCCGAAATAGCTGTCGGAAGAACCCTCGCCGTTAAATACATAATAGCATTTGTTCTCCTCGGGCTTGTAGTAAAGCTCTACAGTATGAAGATCCTTTACCTTGTTGCCGTCGTTTTTCCATATTTCCTTTGCGGTTTCAAGCAGAGCACTTGTGTTTACCTGTCTGCCGGAAAATTCTACAAAAAGTTCTGTTTTCATTGGTAGTTCCCCCTTTGAATTTTTTTATGTATTTTTATTTATTTTATTTTACTATTTTTTTTCGCATTTGTCAATGTTTAGATAATTCAGTCGGTTTTTCTTCGGGAATAATAAGTTCCGCGCGCGAAACGGAGACTTCATAGGCGGTTTTTTCTATAACTTCCGTTTCGGATAGCTTTTTCTGATATATGCGCGACTGCATTCGTCCGGTTAAAAGAATATTGTTGCCCGTTTCAAGCCTGTTGGCGAAAACCGCATTTCTTCCCCAGCAGATGCAGGGTATGTAGTCGGATTTATTGTAGCTGCGGTTTACGGCAAGCAGGATATCGGCTATTTTTCTGCCAAACGGGGTGGTGCGGTAAACACAGGGCTTGCAGATGAAACCGTTTAGTTCTATTTGGTTTTTAGGCTCGTCTGTCGGGTCTATATGACACATATCCCGCGCAAATATCGTCAGTATCAGCTTTGTGCGCCCGTCGGCGTAACTGTTGTACGAGCGTATCTGTCCCGTTATCTCCACATAGTCGTCGGGCTTGTAGTCGCTGCCTGTCAGCCGCTCCGATACTGTAACGGGCAAAATATCATTTATGCCGCTGAGCCTCCTGCATTCTATAAAAAACGTGAAAAATCTTTCGCCGTATGCTTCGTGGCTGTATTCAAAACCGCTTGCTATGCGTCCGCTTACAACAGCATTATTTGTAGTAGCTTCCATTTGTATACTCCCCTCGTAAAATAATTTCGTTCTTTAAATACTATTCAAAAAACAGGGGTGATATGTTATCGGGTAAAGAAATTTGCAAAATTGCGCAAAGTATCAAAAATAACAATTATTAAAGCAAAAATCAATGCGGCATTAACGAAAAAAGGCTTAAATAGCGGGATTGAACGGTGTTTTTTATATTTCAAAAAATGAAAAATTAACCAATAAATATTAAAAATATATTACAATTTTATGAAATTTTCGTTTTTTTATAAAAAATGTATAAATTTCTCTTTTATTTTTTCCTGTTTTGTTGTACAATAAGATTAGACCAATATGAAAACAGTATGACGGTAAGAATATAAACGAGAAGGAGCTGGGGAAAATGATATCAAACCAAATACTGCAAAACACAATCGACGGACTGAAAAACATTACCAGACGCGAACTCAGCGTAGTGGAGCGTGAGGGAAAGATAGTTGCTACCACCGAGGAAGATATGGTAAATGCAACTATAGACAACCTTGGCATCTTTGTTGCAAGCCCCGCGGAAAATCAGCTTGTGCAGGGCTATCAGTATTTCAAGGTGTTCGATAACGGCGCTACGGAATACATAGTTATGATAAAGGGCGAGGACGAGGAGACATATCGTATCGGCAAGATAACCGCTTTCCAGATACAAAATCTGCTTGTTGCCTATAAGGAAAGATACGACAGGGACAACTTTATCAAAAACCTGCTGCTTGACAATCTTTTGCTTGTGGATATCTATTCGCGCGCAAAGAAACTCCGTATCGAGAACAATGTGCGCCGTATAGTTTACCTTATCGAAACAGAGATAGACAAAGACCTTAATGTTGTTGAGATCGTGCGCGGCATTTTCCCGACAAAGCAGAAAGATTTTGTTACCGCTGTTGACGAAAAGAGCATTATTCTTGTAAAAGAACTTAAAATGAAAGATACCCGCGAGGATATTGAAAATATAGCAAAATCCATTTATGACACCCTTGTTGCGGAAACCATGAGCAATGTTTATGTTGCTATAGGTACAGCCGTTATGGATCTTAAAAATGTGTCCGCTTCTTACAAAGAGGCTAAAATGGCACTTGAAGTCGGCAAGATATTTGAGGAGAGCCAGAATGTCGTTAATTACGAACAGCTTGGTATCGGCCGTCTTATCTACCAGCTTCCCATACCGCTTTGCCGTATGTTTATAAACGAGGTGCTTCACGGCCTTTCAATGGATCAGTTTGACGACGAAACTTTGACGACCGTAAACAAATTCTTTGAATATAACCTTAATGTTTCGGAAACTTCGCGTCAGCTGTATATCCATAGAAATACGCTTGTTTACAGACTTGACAAACTCCAGAAGATGACAGGTCTTGACCTTAGAAACTTTGATGATGCAATTATATTCAAGGTTATGCTTATGGTAAGCAAGTATATGAACAACAAGGACAACTTTATTTATTAAAAAGTGTGTAAATATGGGGTTTGCCGTAAGTATTTCTATTGCGGCAGCCCCATTTGACATCTGTGAAAAGTTTGCATAATTATACATTTGTGCAGATTTTTCAGAAATGTCTTTTTGCGGTTGAATTTATTGCTGTTGAGTTCCGGAAAGGATGATAAAATTGATAACGATAGACAATGTTACAAAAATTTATGAAAACGGCGCTATCGGCGTTAAGGAAATGAATTTGCATATCGAACAGGGCGAATTTGTTTTTGTTGTCGGTACGTCGGGCTCGGGTAAGTCTACTTTTATGCGTATGCTTTTGAAAGAAGTAGACCCCACAACGGGCAGCATCATAATCGACGGCCAGGATATAACCACGCTCAAAAGACGTGAAATACCGCTTTTCAGACGTAAAATAGGCGTTGTGTTCCAGGATTTCCGTCTGCTGCCGTCAAAAACGGTTTATGAGAATGTGGCTTTCGCCATGCAGGTAGTCGAAGCGCCGCCTAAACTTATCAGACGTACCGTGCCGCAGGTTTTGAGCATGGTCGGTCTGCATAAAAAGGCAAAGGCTTACCCAAATCAGCTTTCGGGCGGCGAGCAGCAGAGAGTTGCGCTTGCGCGTGCAATCATCAATAAGCCGCCTATTTTGCTTGCGGATGAGCCTACGGGTAATCTTGACCCCGATACCGCATGGGAGATAATGGAACTTCTTGAAGATATCAATATGCGCGGTACGACCCTTGTTGTTGCCACCCATGCAAAGGATATCGTGGATAAAATGCAAAAACGTGTTGTAACTATAAAAAAAGGCGTTGTTCAGCGCGATGTGCAGGAAGGCGGTTACGACGATGAAATTTAGGACATTTCAGTTTCACCTGGAGCAGGGCATAAGAGGTCTGTTTAAAAACGGTATCATGTCCCTTGCATCAATAGGTATAGTAGGTGCCTGTATTTTTATTGTTATTGTGTCGCTGTGTGTGGCGTTTAATATCGACTCCATTTTACAGCAGATAGAAAACAATATCGGTATAGAGATTTTCTTTGGCAATGAGCCTACAGAGGAGCAGATAGCGGGTTTGGAGGAAGAAATAAAGCAGCAGCCCCATGTTATCGGCGTTACATACAATTCTTACGATGATGCGCTTGACCGTGCAAAGGAAAAGCTGAACATGGAATCGCTTGAAAGTCTGAGAAACGACAATCCTCTGCCGCGTTCGTTCTATATCAGCCTTGACAGCATAAAGGCGCAGAAAAATTTTATCGAATATCTTAACGGACTGCAAATTTCTTTTGAACAGCAGTTTTTGAACGAATTGCAGACTATGCCGAAAGAAGAAGCTGTGACGGAACAGACTACGGCAGCTGCGGCGGAAACGCCTGCAGAGGGTGCAACGGCGGCGGTGCAGGCCGATCTATCCGTGGAAATGGCATCGGAGCAGGTGCAGGAGATAACCACAACGGATATAAATGCGGGTCTTAATATCGGTGACAGCGGCTATACTTTCCGCGGTATCGAGAAGATAATGCACGCACAGGGCGCAACAAGCACACTTGCGGCGATAGATACAGTTGTGCGTATCGTCAGCATTATTCTTGTTATCCTGCTTTGCATTGTTTCTGTAGGTATTATAATGAACACTATAAAACTGACTGTTTTTATCAGACGAAACGAGATAAGTATTATGAAATATGTGGGTGCTACGGACTGGTTTATCCGCTGGCCTTTTGTTATAGAGGGTCTGCTTATCGGTATAATCGGTGCGGCTATCCCGTGTATCGTTTCGTGGTATGGTTATGATAAAGTAGTGACCGTAATTTATGACAAAGCGCCAATAATACAGACCTTGTTCAAATTTGTTGCGGGCAGGGAAATATTCGGTTATGTTGTGCCGATCTGTCTGCTTATAGGTGCGGCATTGGGTGTTCTGGGCAGCGCCAATGCCATCAGAAAACACCTTAATGTGTAAAAGTTTGAAAGGAAGTAATTTCTTTGAAGAAAAGTATTTTGTCTTGTGCCGTTACGCTGACGGTGACCGCTGTTTTTGCGGTAAGCGCCGTTTCTGCGGAAAGCATAAGCGATCTTAAACAGCAAAGTCAGGGCATAAGAAGCCGTATCTCCAGCGCCCAAAGCCAGCTTAACAGCGTTATCAGCCAAAAGGAAGATACGCAAAGCGAGATAAGGCAGCTTGACAGCGAACTTGCGGAAGTGCAGGCGGAGCTTGACAGGCTTATTCGGGAGTATACGGAGACTACACAGCGCCTTGACCTGACAAACGAGGAGCTTGAGAGGGCTACCAATCAGAAAAAAGAACAGTATGAAACGCTTAAACAGCGTGTGCGTGTTATGTATGAAAACGGCACGGCGGGTTATCTTGAAACCATTTTAAATGCCGAGAATATGTCGGACTTTTTGCAGCGAATGGAATATACCAACCGTATTATGGACTATGACAAGCATCTGCTTGAAAGTTTTGCGCAGATGGAGACCCTTATTTCCGACTCAGTTACAAGGATAGAACAGGACAAGAAAAGGCTTGAAGTCCTGCAAAAAGAGACTGAGGACGAGCAGGAACTTCTTAATGAGAAAATAGCACAGAAAAACGAACTTGTTAAGAAACTGGACAGCAGCGAGGAAACTTACCGCGACCAGATAGAGGAACTTGAAAGCCAGGACGCAGATATCCAGGCAATGATAAAGAAAAAACAGCAGGCGGCAGCGGCGGCAGCTTCTTCATCATCAAGAAGCAGCGGTGCATCCCGCAGTTACAGCAGTTATCAGCCAAGCTCGGTAGTCTATGCTTCAAACGGCGCAAACTTTATGTATCCCGTACCCGCATATTCGGGCTATACGCCAAACTCCGGCTATGGTTACCGTTCAAGCCCGATAAGCGGCGGCTCGGAATTCCATACGGGTCTTGACCTCAAGGCAACACTTAATACCGACGTTGTTGCGGCGGAAAGCGGTACTGTTATTTATGCAGGCTGGCGCGGCGGCTACGGCAACTGTGTTATTATTGACCACGGCGGCGGGGTGAGTACGCTGTATGCACATAACAACGTGCTTTGTGTTACAAACGGACAGAGCGTTGAGAAAGGACAAGTCATTTCAAAGGCGGGCACAACGGGCTATTCGACGGGTGTGCATCTGCATTTTGAGGTGCGTATAAACGGTTCGCATACAAATCCGACACCATACATATATTAACAAATACGGGAGTTGTTGTTTTCGATAACTCCCGATTTTTCGGGAGGATAAAAATGAAATTACCTATAGCGGGAGCGGAATGCCCCAACTGTAATACAAAAATACCGTTTTATAACGAGCATGAATACAAATACGGCTCACCGATAGTTACCTGTAAGCATTGCGGCAAAAAATACCTTGACCTGCGTTATCACGAGATAGCTGTTGAGGGTATGCCGCAGAATGAGCTTAACGGCAAAAGATATCTTGTTTTCGGTCTTATCTGCCTTATAATAAGCATTGCAGGGGCTTTGTTCAGCTTTTATTACATAAGGGCAACAGGCGGCAGACTTATACTTGAAATAGCGTTTATATCACCTATTGCCGCTGTTGCCGCAATATTCAATTTTATTGAGCTTATCAATGTAAAAACGGGCGCAAAGCAAAAGCGCCTTGAAAGATATATGCAGGCATCGCGCGAAAGACTGAAAGACCGAGTCTATGCCGCAGAACTTGAAGAAAACGGATATAAGCTTCCGAAAGATTGACCTTAACACCCGCAAAATGTGAAATATCATGCTGCGGGTGTTTTTCTATTGATTTTTCCTTTTTTATATGCTATAATTCATATAACTGTAAATAAATTGATATGGAAAGATAAGCCATGAAAAATAAGATAATTTTAAATATAGTTCTCGTTTACTTTATTGTGGTAAGTATTGTGCTTATTTTACAGCTGTATTCGGGAAGTGAAGATAAAGATATACCCGTGACCGAGACCGTAAGGCTTGTGGACAAGCTGGATAATGCGGTGGTGGTTTGTACGGACAGCCCCGTTATGCTTGTAAACAAGCGTCAGGTACTTTGCAAAAACTACAGCGTTACGCCCATAAAACACATGGACAGCTTTTATGTGCCGCTTTCTTTTTTTGAAACGGCGTATAATGCGGCGGTCGAAGAAGATTTTGATAAAAAGCAGGCTACGCTTCGTATGGACAATACGGCGGTGGTGTTCAATGCCGTGGATGCAAAAGTCATAAGCAATTCCACCGAAAAGGATATCAGCCTTGATGCGCCCGTCATTTACCGCAACACCTACGCTTATATCCCCGTCAGCGCTTTTTGTAAGATATTCAACAAAGAGGCTTTTGAATATGACAATAAGATGCTCATCATAAGTTCCGCATCGGAAAAGGTCGATTTTGACCCTGCGGCGGAGGCGGATATGCTTGCGGATATAGAACAGCAGGTCAGCAATCTTCCTCTTGTTATGAGTGAGAATAATCTGCGTGCGCTCATTGGCGCAAAATCCGCGATTTTCGGTATCGGGGATGAACAGAGCGTGACACAGACCAGCGCCGCAAAGGCGGAAAAAATGGTCATAGGCAGTTCCCAAAGTGATAAAATTGCCATTTCGGGCGAATATGTATACGCAGTCTGCAATGGAAAACTGCTTGTTTCGGACGGAAGCACCGTAACAGAAGTGCAGCTTCCGCAAAACTTTACACCCGAAACAATAACGGCATACGACAGCAAACTTTTTATTGCGGGAATGGGCAATAACGCTATCCTGCCCGTTACGGAAATGACTTTCGGTACGGAAGAGGAGGGCGAGAGCCGCACTCAGTCCGCTGTTACGGCAAGAGGCGAGAAATTCTGCCTTTTGTGCTGTGATACCGAGGACAAGCTTGCTCCGAAGATAGTGCGCTGGTTCTATGCCGACGGCAAAATGTCGCAAAAACAGCTTTTTGAAAATTCGCTTTGCATAGAACTGAGAAAAAACGTATCGGAACTATATGACGGCGAGACCTATAAAACGCCCGAATACTGCGATTTCAACAAAAAAACATCATACAAATTTGACGAGATAAAATATTTGCCGCAGATGCTTGACCGCACTTATACGGCGGTATACAGATTTGATATGGCGGATCTGTCAAAAAGTGCCGATGCCGATGTATTTTTGGGTGTTGGCGAGGATATAACTCTCGGTCAGAATTCCGTTGTTTTTTCGGCGCAGACATCTCTGCCGTCCGAAAACGGCGTTGTTACCAACAAATTGACGGAACTTTACAAAATAAATCTAAGCAGCGGTGCATTTTCGCATGATACGCTTGACGGCACGCTTATCTCCCTTAACAGGATAAAAGATTACGGCGGTTATACGGCTCTTGCCGAAAAAAACGGCAAAAGCATTCTCTATACGTTAAATGACAGCTTAAAGACGGACAACAGGCTTGATCTGTCCGTTGAGGGGCTTGTAAACGCAAGCTGTGAAAGCGGAAATGTTTATCTTGCCGATGCGTCCAAAAACAATTTGGTCATCGCCTCTCTTTCACAGGTCTATGAGGAAGAGGAAAACAGCGAAGAGCCGCGCACGGTCATTACCGCACAGGAAAAGGGTGTTATAGCACTTGACGGCGTGGAATATATCAGACCTTACGAAACATCGGCTGTCGGCCTTGGCAAAAACAGAGAGCTTGACAATGCCGAAATAAGTATGTGGGCATTAAAGGACAGCGCTGTCAGAACGGCAGCAGACAGCATCGGTGCGGCAGGCAGCAGTATAAGCCCCGTTGAAACAAAAAATATCGCCGACGGCGAAATGGTCTTTGACCTTAGCCTTTTTGTGGCGGAAAACGATGTTTCCGAAGAAAAATACAACGGTCTGTACATCTATAGCACAAGCGAGAACAATACCCCCGTTTTCAAGGGCAGGATAACCCATAATGACGAGGGCAGCGTGGACATAAAGATCACAGATGCGGCTTACTTAAACGGCAGGTATTTCACGCTTTCCGACAGCAGATTTGCCGTAAACGCCGATGATGCCGATATGACAAGTGTTTATATGTACAAATAACAAAAACCGTCTTTTAAAGGCGGTTTTTTGTTGACATTATCGTTTTAGTGTGGTAAAATAACTTAGTCGGGCACCCATAGTTAAACGGATATAACAAACCCCTCCTAAGGGTTAGTTGTGGGTTCGATTCCCGCTGGGTGTATTTATAAGGCAGAGGCTGACTCTGTCTTATTTTTTTTCAGTTCTTCTTTTAAACGATAGTATTTGTAAACTATTAGCTGTACAAGCATTATAAACGGCATCACTATCAATAAAAGATCGTCAATGAGCCATAAAAACATTTTTGTGTTTTTCTGATACAGATACATAAAAAGGTCGGTGAGCATACCCGAAATATTTGCTGCAAGAGCGGTAATACTGCCTGCCCAAATACTGAAAAACACTGTTAAAAATATAAGTATAAAGATAAGCAGAAAAATGTCATTGCGTTTGTCCTTGGCATTTTTTGCTTTTACGGTAAAGAAACTTTTTATATCCATTTTTATATCCGCGGTGACTTTACGAAGCTTTTTTATGGCAAAACAAGCCCTTATCGACACATACAGCATAAGTACACTCAATACCGTAAAATCGGGATAGCGAAAATAAGCAAGTGTAAGCAGTAAATACGCTAAAACAAGCAGTATTATTATAAGTTTAAGTGTTGTTGTTAATGTTTTCTTCCTTTTCTCGTCCATAATAATCAACTCCTTGTGAGGATATTTTAGCATTTTTGAAATGTGCTGTCAATATGGTCGGAAAATTTTACAGCCGATAAAATGTTTTTGCAAAAAATTAAAAAAGGTATGGAAAAACTATATTATTTATGGTAAAATATAAATAATAATGTGTTTAAGTATAAAATCAAAGGAGGGCTTAATATGGCTGCTGAAATAAAGACCGAACTTGGCAATATAACCCTGTCCGAGACCGTTATTGCACGTATTGCGGGACTTGCCGCTACGGAGTGCTACGGTGTTATCGGCATGGCCGCAAAAAGTGTAAGGGACGGCATTGTGATGCTGCTTAAAATGGACAGTCTGACCCGCGGCGTAATAGTGCGCGTGAAGGATAATGTCATTTCTGTCGATCTTCATGTTATAATGGAATATGGTATCAATATTCCCGCAATTTCCGAGACTATCTCGTCTACCGTAAAGTACAAGGTACAGGAATTTACGGGCTTTGATGTGGATGTTGTCAATATTTTTGTAGAGGGCATCCGTGTGGATGACAAATAAAAATTCGGAGGAAATCAACTTGAATTATATAAAAATAGACGGATATATGCTGCGCCGCTTTGTGATAAACGGCGCCAATAAACTTGCCAAAAACAGGGAATACGTCAACTCGCTCAATGTCTTTCCCGTTCCCGACGGCGATACGGGTACAAATATGTCCATGACGGCAATGGCTGCCGCAGCAGAGGCGGAGAAACTTAATTCTCCAAACTTCTCCGAGGTCGCACAGGCTGTTGCAAAGGGTGCGTTAAAGGGTGCAAGAGGAAACTCGGGTGTTATTTTGTCGCAGATATACCGCGGTATTTTCAAGGCTGCCGAGGGCAAGGCGGTAATTACCGTGCCCGAACTTGCAGACTGTTTTATGGGCGCTATGGAGACCGCTTACAAGGCGGTTATGAAGCCCAAAGAGGGTACTATCCTTACGATTATAAAAGCCCTTGCGGAAAAGTCAGCCGAGGTCGTTTTTGATAATGATGATGCGACGATAGAGCTTATTTTCAGCGAAATGATAGCCTATGCGAATGAAATGCTCGACAAAACAACGGATATGCTGCCACAGCTGAAGCAGGCAGGTGTTGTGGATGCAGGCGGCCGCGGCCTTTTATACATAATAGAGGGCGGTTTTGAAAATATCGGCGTTGACAGCAAACTTGAAAGCGCAGACAAAACGGCTAAAACACAGCAGACGGCGGCTGCATCCTCGGATGAGGATATAAAATTCGGCTACTGCACGGAATTTTTTGTAAACCCAGAAAACGGCAGAACGGAAAACAAAACCGAGCTGGTGGAATTTCTTGAAGAGATAGGCGACAGCATAGTTGCCGTTGAAACGGAGGATCTTATAAAAGTCCATGTACACACAAACCACCCGGGCAAGGTGCTTGAACGTGCGCTTAAAATAGGTCCGCTCGAGAATATCAAAATAGAGAATATGCGTTTGCAGCATACGAACCTCATCAGTTTTTCGGAGGAATTAAAGCCCGAAAAATACGGCTTTGCGGCTGTTGCCATGGGTGACGGTATTGCCGATATTTTCAAGGAATTCGGCGTAAACAAGATAATAAAGGGCGGCAATACCATGAATCCAAGCACGGAAGAGATATTAAACGCCGTGGAGCGTGTGAATGCGGAAACTGTTTTTGTACTGCCCAACAATAAAAATATAATCATGGCGGCAGAACAGGCTGCACAAATCTGCGAGAAAAAGAAAGTCATAGTTATAAAAACGACTTCTATCCCCAAGGGAATAGGAGCTATGGTCGGATTTATAAACGAAAATTCGCCCGAAGAAAATACCGAGGCTATGACCGAAAATATGGATGCCGTTATCGGCGGGCAGATAACTTTTGCTGTTAAGGATACGACTATCGACGGCAAGGTCATAAACGAGGGAGATTATCTTTGCCTTGTTGAAGATAAGCTGACAGAGGTTACAAA
This sequence comes from Bacillota bacterium, assembly GCA_017460805.1. Lineage (GTDB taxonomy): Bacteria > Bacillota > Clostridia > Lachnospirales > CAG-274 > RGIG4310. The sequence continues at coordinate 44,714 of JAFUAF010000057.1, forward strand.
AGACCTTGACGAAGCGCTTGAAAAGCTTGTTGATGATATGATTTCAAGAAATGAAGACACTTCTCTCGTATGCCTTTACTACGGCGGAGACGTTACGGAAGAAGCTGCAAACAATGAGCTTGAAAAATTGCAGGAAAAATATCCCGATATCGAATTTGAATGCCGTAACGGCGGACAGCCGCTTTATTACTACATAGTTTCGGCTGAATAAGAGGTTTTGATATGCTTTTGACCGATGATATAAGTACGCTTAAAAATATAGGCGAACAGCGCAGGGAAAAACTCAATAAAATGGGCGTGTACACCGTGCTCGATATGCTGGAGTATTTTCCGCGCGATTATGAGGACAGAAGCGTACTGACACCTATTGCGGACATAACGCCGGGTTCTTCCTTTGGCTTTGTGGCAAGGCTTGCGGATAAGCCGACGCTCACAGTAAAAGGCAAATTCAAGCTTGTGCGTGCAAAGCTTACCGACGGCACGGGTCAGCTTGAGGCGGTGTGGTTTAATCAGCCATATTTAAAAAACAGTTTTCAGGTTGGCAAGGATTATTGGTTTTTCGGCAAAACATCCGAAAAATACGGGCTTTTGCAGGTGGACTCTCCCGAGTGGGAGGTCTATGACCCTTATAAAAAGAGCTTGTCAAACGGGCGTATAATCCCCGTTTATCCGCTTACGCAGGGGTTGACACAAAAAGTTCTGCGCGGTGTGATAAAACAGGCGCTTGATACCGCACTTGACGAGGTGGAGGAATTTCTGCCTGCGGAAATAGCAAAAAAATACGGTTTTGCAGACAGAAAATATGCTGTTGCCAATATCCACTTTCCCGAAAGCGATAATGCCTTTTTTAAAGCCAGAACAAGGCTTGTGTTTGACGAATTGTTTTTGTTGCAGATGCGGCTTTTGCAGCTGAAAGGCAGCATTAAGAAAAAACAACACGGAATTTCAATAAAGAATACCGATATTTCGCCCGTGCTTGATGTGCTTGGGTTTGAACTGACCTCCGCACAGGGAAAAGTTCTGGACGAGATAAAGGCGGATGTTCTGAGCCCTTATGTGATGAACAGGCTTGTGCAGGGCGATGTGGGCAGCGGTAAAACAGCTGTTGCGCTTGCGGCGGCTTATATGCTTATATCAAACGGATATCAGGTGGCACTTATGGCACCGACCGATGTGCTTGCTTCACAGCATTTTGAGAGCATAAGCAGACTTTTCGGCAAACTCGGCATAAAGACAGTCCTTTTAAAAAGCGGCATGAAAAAACGCGAAAAGGACAATGCCTGCGAGGATATAAAACTCGGCACGGCAAAAATGATAATAGGCACACACGCGCTTATACAGGACAATGTGGAGTATAAGGATCTTGCAATGGTCATTACGGACGAACAGCATCGTTTTGGCGTGGAACAGCGCCGAAAACTGGAGTCAAAGGGAAAAACGCCGCACGTTCTTGTAATGACGGCAACGCCTATCCCGAGAACTTTGGGGCTTATTCTCTACGGTGATCTGGATATAAGCACGATAGACCACCTTCCTCCCGGAAGACAAAAAATAGATACATTTGCGGTAAATACGTCTTATCATGCGCGTTTGTACGCTTTTATACAAAAACTCTGCGGCGAGGGCAGGCAATGCTATATCATCTGTCCCATGATAGAGGAGAACGAGAAAAACGACCTGAAAGCCGCTGTGGAATATACAGACGAGCTGAAAAGCGTTTTCCCGCAGTTTGAAGTTGCGTGTCTGCACGGGAAAATGAAAGCGGACGAAAAACAGGCGATAATGAGCGGGTTTTACGATAATAAAATACAGATACTTGTTTCTACGACTGTAATAGAAGTCGGTGTGAATGTGCCCAATGCTACGATAATGGTGGTAGAAAATGCCGAAAGGTTCGGCCTGTCGGCGCTGCATCAGCTTCGCGGACGTGTGGGCAGGGGCAGCGAAAAAAGCTACTGCATACTTGTAAGCGACAGTAAAAACAGTCTTTCAAAAGAGAGAATGAAGATAATGTGTTCTACCGACAACGGCTTTGAGATAAGCGAAAAGGACCTGCAATTACGCGGCCCGGGCGATTTTTTCGGCACAAGACAGCATGGTCTGCCCGATATGAAGATAGCAAATCTGTATAAAGATATCCCGATATTGAAACAGGTGCAGCAGGCAGCGGTTGAGTCCTACCAAAAAGACCCAATGCTTATTTTGCCCGAAAATCGCAGGCTCAAGCAAAAAATATTGGATATTTTCGATAAAAATGAAAAAAAATTGGGTTTATAGTAAATTAGGTGTTTACTTATTGTGAAATTTTATGTATAATATAGAGTGTATGAAATTGTGGTTCAATGTCGATTTACAATTTCGGTATGCAGGAAAGGCGGTCAGATATGCGTGTGATTTCGGGTTCGGCGCGCGGGCTGAAGCTTAAAGCGCCCGAGGGAATGAATACGCGGCCTACAACGGACCGCATAAAAGAGTCGCTTTTTAATATAATAGCGGCCGAGCTTTACGATATATGTTTTGCCGATCTGTTTGCGGGCAGCGGAGCCATTGGCATAGAGGCTTTGTCGAGAGGTGCAAAAAAAGCGTACTTTTCGGACTCAAACAGAAAGAGCGCCGAGATAATAAAGGATAACCTTTCAAGGGCAAGACTTGCGGACAAGGCCGAGGTCTTTTGCTGTGATTATTCTCAGGCACTTTCACGAATAAAGGCAAATGATGATAAGATAGATATTGCTTTTCTCGATCCTCCTTATAACAAGGGACTTGCTGTAAGGGCGCTTGAAGAGATAGTAAGGCTTGAACTGCTGTCGGACGACGGTTTTATCATTGTCGAACAGGCAGCCGAAGAACCTGCGATAGATGTTGCGGGGCTTAAAACAACAAGGGTCAAGGATTATAAAACCACAAAAATGACCTACTTATGTAAGGAGATATAAAATGAATATAGCAGTTTACCCGGGCAGTTTTGATCCTACCACAAACGGCCATCTTGACGTTATCGAGCGCGCCGCAAAAATAGTGGACAAGCTGATCGTCGGTGTACTGATAAATCCAAGCAAGCACGGACTGTTTAGCGTTGAGGAAAGAGTTGCACAGCTTAAAGAGCTGACAAAGGCGCTTCCTAACGTAGAAGTACGTTCGTTTTCGGGACTTTTGGTGGATTTTGCCAGAAGTGTTGATGCACGTATCGTTATAAGAGGTTTAAGGGCTGTTACGGACTTTGAATATGAGTTTCAGATGGCGCTTACCAACAGAAGTCTTGCAGATGAGATAGAGACCTTGTTTATACCGACAAGCGCACATTATATGTATGTGAGCAGCAGTATGGTCAAGGAAGTGGCATCGTTTGGCAAAAGTGTCGAAGGCATGGTGCCCGAGTCCATACAAAAACAGATGGACGAAAAATTTAAGAAAGCATGATATTCCGCATTGCGGTGTACTTATAAAGAATACAAACAATTCCGCTGAAGGCGGTCAAAATCGGGGAGGAAATAAAAATGATCTATAGCTTACTTGACGAACTTGATGATATCCTTGAGGAGAGCAAGGCAGTGCCTTTTTCTAATAAGGTAGCGGTTTCCAAAGAACAGATATCCGAACTTCTGGAGGAAATGCGTCTTAATCTGCCAAGTGTTATCAAGCAGTCACAGCGTATTGCAGACAATGTTGAAAAAATAGTCGGAGAGGCTAAACAAAAAGGCGAGGATATCATTAAAGAGGCCGAAGAAACGGCGGAGAGAATGGCATCCGAACACGAGATCACAAAGCGTGCCAAAGAACAGGCAGAGACTATACTTGAAGATGCTAAAGCAACAGCAAGAGAACTTCGTATAGGTGCGATAGAATATGCAGACGGCATACTTGCAGATGCAGAACAGACTCTTCGTGACAGCCTTGAAGTTTATGTCAAGCAAGCAAGCGGCGTAGAGGATTTCCTTGCAAGAGAATGTGATATTCTTTACGAGAACAGAAAAGAACTGCGCAACACCAATAAGGGCGATGCACAGGAAGATGCCGAATAATACAGATCGATCTTCAAAACAGACTGTAATAGTTTTTTGCAGTCTGTTTTTTTGATTTTTGAAAAAATTAATAAAAATTTTACTTGATATTTTTCTCAATATATGGTATCGTTAAATAATGTATTATATAGTAGAAAAATTTCAGACATGGCAACAGTATTTTGTGTGAGGTATTATGCAGGACGAAACCCTTTATTTAATGTGGCTGAACAGCCTTGTGCAGGTCTCGGTCAAAAACAGACACAGGCTTTTGGAAGTGTTTGGCAGTGCAAAAGCGGTATGGAACGCTTCAAGTGCGCATGTCAGCAGAATCGCCGAGCTTAACAGCGATAATCTGTATAAGCTTGTGCGCTCTAAAGACGATGAAAATATGAAAGAACTCTGCGAGGGCATGGAAAAGGCGGGAGCACGCTTTATTACCTATCTCGACGAGGAATATCCGGAGTCTCTTAAAAACATTCCCGATTATCCCATCGGATTGTATATAATAGGAGAAATACCTAAGCAGGAATATAAGATCGGCGTTGTGGGTGCGCGAAGCTGTACGGAGTATGGTATGGGCGCAAGCTATGAGATAGGAAAATGTCTGGCAAAATACGATATTGTTACCGTAAGCGGTATGGCAGAAGGTGTTGACGCATATGCACATAAGGGCGCACTTGACGGCGGCGGAAAGACAATAGCCGTTATGGGTACCGGCATTGATTTGTGTTATCCGCGCGGACATACAAAGCTGAAACAGCAGATAGCGCAAAACGGCTGTGTTATTTCCGAGTTTCCGCCGGGGACACACGGCAGCAGCTATACTTTTCCTGCAAGAAACCGTATAATAAGCGGTATCTCAAAAGGAGTTGCGGTAATTGAGGCGGCAAAGAAAAGCGGTTCTCTTATCACGGCGGATTTTGCCATGGAGCAGGGCAGAACGGTTTTTGCTCTTCCGGGCAATATCAACAGCAGGCTGAGTGTGGGTACGAATATGCTTTTGAAAAACGGCGCCGAGGTAATTACACAGCCCGAGGATATACCCGCTTTCTACAATATGGATATAAAAAAGAAAGAAAAAAATAAAAAAATTTTGAATAATTCTCTTGCGCCAAACGAAAAATTGGTTTATGATTGTATAGATTCAGTGCCGCAGTCGGCGGAATATATACATGCACAAACAGGTCTTTCGGCAAGCGAGGTGCAAAGTGCACTTACTATGCTTGAAATAAAGGGCCTTGTGCAGGGAATGAGCGGACAGCGGTATAAAAGAATATAGGGGGATATCATAGTATTATGAGCAAGTATCTTGTTATAGTGGAGTCGCCTGCAAAGGCAAAAACACTTAAAAAATTTCTTGGAAGCAACTATAAAGTAGAGGCTTCCGTAGGTCATGTAAGAGACCTGCCCAAAAGCGAATTGGGCATTAATATAGAAAATGATTTTGAGCCTAAGTATATAACTATACGCGGCAAGGGCGAGCTTCTTGCAAAACTCAGAAAAGAAGCAAAAGCTGCGGAAAAAGTTTTTCTGGCAACTGACCCCGACCGTGAGGGAGAGGCTATCAGCTGGCATTTGCTTTTTGCGCTTAAAATAGACCCGTCAAAAGCATACAGAATTACTTTTAACGAGATAACAAAAACGGCCGTAAAACGATCCATAAAAGAAGCAAGAGAGATAGATATGGATCTTGTGGATGCACAGCAGGCAAGACGTGCACTTGACAGAATAGTGGGCTACAAGATAAGTCCTCTTTTGTGGAGAAAGGTCAAAAAAGGCCTTTCCGCAGGCCGTGTGCAGTCTGTTGCGCTTCGCCTTATCTGCGACAGGGACGAGGAGATAGAAAACTTTGTGCCGGTTGAGTACTGGAGTCTTGATGCAGAGCTTAAAGCGGCCAGAAAAAAGACATTAACAGCAAAATTTTACGGTACGGGCAAGGAAAAACTCGATCTTGCTTCCAAAGAAGATACCGAGAAGGTAATGAAAGCTGTTAAAAATAAGGATTTTAAGGTCACAAATGTAAAAACAGGGTCAAGAACAAAAAATCCCGTTCCGCCTTTTACCACCAGTACAATGCAGCAGGAAGCTTCCAAACTGCTTGGCTTTGCGGCACAAAAGACAATGCGTGTGGCACAGCAGCTTTACGAGGGTGTCGATATAGCGGGCGAGGGCACGGTAGGTCTTGTTTCCTATATCCGTACCGACAGTGTGCGTATATCGGATGAGGCTTATGAAGATGCAAAAACATTTATTCTTGACAATTACGGCGAGGAATTTCTTCGCGAGAGAAGTCAGTATAAGACAGACAGCCGTGCGCAGGATGCGCATGAGGCCATAAGACCGACTTCTGCCGCAAGAGACCCCGAGAAGATAAAAGACAGCCTTTCAAGAGAACAGTATAAACTTTACAAGCTTATCTGGTCGCGTTTTATCGCAAGCCAGATGCCGCCTGCAAAGTACAAGACCATGAGTATAAAAATGACTCCCGAGGGCACCGATTACGAGTTCAGAACATCGGGCAGCCTGCTTGAATTTGAGGGTTATCTGCTTGTATACAAGAAAAACGAGGAAAAGGAAGAGGACGAGAGCAAGTCTATGCCCGAGGTAAAAGAGGGCGATATTCTTAAACTTGACAAGCTTATCGACCAGCAGCATTTTACACAGCCGCCTGCAAGATACACAGAGGCTATGCTTATAAAAACGCTGGAGGATATAGGTGTCGGACGTCCCAGTACCTATGCGCCTACAATAACCACTATACAGGCACGAAACTATGTTACCAAGGAAAACAAGCTTTTCTACACAACGGAGCTTGGAGAGATAGTAAATCAGATAATAAAAGACAATTTTGATGCCGTTATCAATATGGATTTTACCGCCGATATGGAGTCTGCATTGGACAGAATAGAAGAGGGCGATATGGAGTGGAAGGATATTTTAAGGAATTTCTATCCGCTTTTTGCCGATCTTCTGGAAGAGGCGGAAAAGAAAGTCGAAAATGTTGAGATAGCGGATGAGGAAACGGATGTTGTCTGTGAGGAATGCGGAAGAAACATGGTAATAAAATACGGACGTTTCGGCAAATTCCTTGCTTGCCCGGGTTTCCCCGAGTGCAGAAATACAAAGCCGTTGTTTGAAGATGCGGGCGTTGCCTGCCCCAAGTGCGGCGGAAGAGTCTATATCAGAAAGACCAAAAAGGGAAGAAAGTATTATGGCTGTGAAAACAATCCCGAGTGCGATCTGATGCTGTGGAACAAGCCTACGGGCGAACTTTGCCCCAAGTGCGGCGGCGTTCTGGTCGAAAAGGGTACCAAAAACAGACATATTGCCTGCACAAATCCCGAATGCAGTTATACGGCGGAATTGCCCGAGGAACTTCAGGAGAACGCATAATATGACAAAATTATACAGAAGAAGATATATTCCCGACGAAAAACTATTGCTAAAAGACGATATTATTGTTACAATAGATAGTGAAAAGGTAGTTACAAAGTGGAATGTTTTAAGTCCCGTACATCCTTTTACACACGGCGTATCATGTTATTTTATAAAAGAGGGCTTTAAGGTAAGCAAATTTCTTGACAGCAATGACGAGCTTGTATACTGGTACTGCGACATTATAGAAACGGACTATGATGCCGAAGATGACAGCTATACATTTAACGACCTGCTTATTGATGTTATTATCGAAAAGGACGGCTTTGTAAAAGTTGTAGACCTTGACGAGATAGCGGTTGCCCTTGAAAAAAAGATACTTGACGAAAAAACAGTCATAAAGGCCGTAAACCGCGCCTCAAAGCTGTTGGATATTATTTACGGCGGCAAATTTGACGAGTATAAAAACATCGTAGAACGGGTATAATATATGGATAAGAATACACACTCCGGACATCGGGAGCGTATGCGCAGCCGATATCTGAACGCCGGAAACCTGGATGGGTTCGACGAACATCAGATACTGGAAATGCTGCTCTTTTACGCCATACCGCGCAAGGATACCAATGAGATAGCACATAAGATGATAAAGGAATTCGGCAGTCTTGAGATACTGATAAATTCCGCACCCGAAGCTATTGCAAACAGAACGGGAGTTACTCTTAATACGGCTGTGCTTGTTTCCATGGTCGGCGATATAAAAAATTTGTGCAAAACAAAAGCTTTGCGGGGTGTTAAGCTTAAAACCGCAGAACAGGTGAAGGAATACTGTGCAGGTTTATTTAAAAAAGACCTGATGGAAGAAGTGTTTTATGTTGTATGTCTTGATGCCGAAAGACGGGTGATCGCTCCGATAGAGGTGGCAAGAGGCGGGGAGTCACAGGTGACGATAAGACTTAGTGCGCTTATATCTCAGATAGGTGTTCTTGGTGCAAAATATGCGGTATGCACACATAATCATCCGCATAAGATAAAGAAATTTTCCATGGATGATATGGACACTACAATAAAACTCAGAGCCGGTCTTGCGAGCTATAAAATCAAGCTTATGGATCATATTCTTGTCTGTGGCGAGGAGACTGTTTCCATGTCGGAAACAAAAAAGTTTAAATTTTAAAAGGGGTGCTTTATATGAAAAAACTTTACAGATCAAAGGATGCAATGATAGCGGGTGTATGTGCCGGTTTTGCCGAATATCTCGGCCTTGATAAAACGGTGGTAAGAGTTGGATATGCTATCCTTACGATCGTTACGGGTTTTGTGCTCGGTGCTATAGCTTACGGCGCCTGTATGTTTATAATGCCCGTTGATGACGATATAATAGACGGCTGAAAAATTACTAAAATATAAATAAAAAAGGAGAAACAAAATGGAAAAGACAATGGATAAGATCGTTGCACTTGCAAAATCAAGAGGTTTTGTGTATGCAGGCTCAGAGATCTACGGCGGCCTTGCAAACACATGGGATTACGGCCCTCTCGGTGTAGAACTCAAGAACAACGTAAAAAAGGCATGGTGGAGCAAATTTGTTCAGCAGAATCCCTACAATGTAGGTGTTGACTGCGCAATTCTTATGAACCCCGAAGTTTGGGTAGCCAGCGGCCATGTAGGCGGTTTCAACGACCCTCTTATGGACTGTAAGGACTGTAAGGAGCGTTTCCGTGCCGACAATATCATTGAAGACTATATGAAAGAAAACGGTATAGCAGACAGCCCCGACGGCTGGACAAACGAGCAGATGATGAGCTATATCAACGAAAAGAACATCCCCTGCCCAAGCTGCGGTGCTCACAATTTTACGGATATCCGCCAGTTCAACCTTATGTTCAAAACCCATGCAGGCGTTACCGAGGATGCTAAAAACGTTGTTTATATGCGTCCCGAGACTGCTCAGGGTATATTTGTAAACTTCAAGAACGTACAGCGTACAACAAGAAAGAAAGTTCCTTTCGGTATAGGTCAGATAGGCAAGTCTTTCCGTAACGAGATAACACCCGGTAACTTTACTTTCCGTACAAGAGAGTTTGAGCAGATGGAGCTTGAATTTTTCTGCAAGCCGGGTACCGAGCTTGAATGGTTCAAATACTGGAAAGATTTCTGCTACAACTGGTTAAAGAGCCTTAATATCGCGGAAGAAAACCTTGTTATGCGCGACCACGAGCAGGCAGAACTTGCACACTACAGCAACGCAACAACGGATATCGAGTATATGTTCCCGTTCGGCAAAGGCGAACTTTGGGGTATTGCGTCAAGAACAGACTTTGACCTTAAAGCACATACAAACCACAGCGGCGAAACTCTTGACTACTTCGACCCCACAACAAACGAGAAGTACATACCTTACTGCGTTGAGCCTTCGCTTGGTGCAGACCGTGTTACACTTGCTTTCCTTTGTGAAGCTTATGACGAGGAAGAACTGGAGGGCGGCGATTCAAGAGTAGTGCTTCACTTCCATCCCGCACTTGCACCTATCAAGGCAGCTGTGCTTCCGCTTTCAAAGAAACTTTCCGAGCAGGCAACAGAGGTCTACTCCATGCTCAGCGAAGAATTCAACTGCGAATTTGACGATGCTCAGAGCATCGGTAAGCGTTACCGCCGTCAGGACGAGATAGGTACACCTTACTGCATCACTTACGATTTCGAGTCCGCAGAAGATCAGGCAGTTACTGTCCGCGACAGAGATACCATGCAGCAGGAAAGAGTTAAGATAGCCGACCTTAAAGACTACCTTAAAGATAGAATGAAATTCTGATATACGACAAAAGAGAGAATGTTTCGGCATTCTCTTTTTTTATGTATGGAAAATAAAAGGATTTTGCGAAAAAATGTCGTATTATATAAATGTAAAAAAATTTTACGGAGGGATGCAAAATGATAACAATAAACAACTATGTAGACCAGAACGATGATATAGTCACACTTGAAAAAAAGGGAATGTTCACCGTTTTTGAGTTTGTGCGCGACCTCAGTGTATATCCGTGGAATGCGCAGACAGCGTATTTTATGTCAAAAATGGGCTGCCGTATGCGTCAGCTTAAAGTGGATATAAACGACGATGCCATAAGACTTAATCCCGGCGCAATGAAGATGATGATAGGCAGTCTTGAAAGCAATACGGGCATAAAGGGCGTGGGCGACCTTATCGGAAAAGGCTTTAAAAGCAAAATGACAGGCGATGCGGCTATCAAACCCGTTTACAAAGGCAAAGGCATACTTATAACCGAGCCTACTTTCGACCATATGCTTATCGAGGATATGAGCGAGTGGGGCGGCGAAATGGTCTGCGATGACGGAAGTTTTGTGGCTTGTGATGATGAGATAAAGGATACCGTTGTTATGCGCGCCAATTTCAGCAGTGCTGTAGCAGGCGGTGAGGGCCTTTTCAATCTCTGCCTTAAAGGTCAGGGCTATGCCGTTATCAAAAGCCCCGTTCCGAGAAACGAGCTTATCGAAATGGTGCTTGAAAATGATGTTGTAAAGATCGACGGCGACAATGCGATCGCATGGTCAAACTCCCTTAAATTTACGGTTGAGCGCTCGTCAAAGAGTCTGCTCGGTTCGGCAGTAAACGGCGAGGGACTTGTGAATGTGTATAAGGGTACGGGCAAGATACTTGTTGCACCCCTTACAAGGGAAGAAGCCAGGTTTTCGGGCTCGGGTTTTTTAAAGACCTGATAAGTTAATTTTTTTAAGAGAATGTTTCGGCATTCTCTTTTTTTTTACATTTTTTTAACAACTTTTTGATCATTCTATGATATAAAAGATATAGAGTAAATATGTCGGGAGGGGAAAAGGTGTATAATATACTGGTCGCTGAGGATGAAAAGGCGGTAAATGATTTGATAACTATGAATTTAAAGCTTGCGGGTTATGGCTTTGAACAGGCATACAACGGAAAGGAGGCCTATGAAAAAATAAAGTCGGGGAGATTTCATCTTTTGCTTTTGGATGTGATGATGCCTTACACGGACGGATTTGAGCTTGCAAAGATGATAAGACCGCTTGATATACCGATAATTTTTATTACGGCAAAGGACTCGCTTGCGAGCAAGATGCAGGGGTTTGAACTGGGGGCCGATGACTATATCGTAAAACCGTTTGAGATGCTTGAATTGCAGGCGAGGGTAAGGGTGGTGCTGCGTAACCGCTACGGCAGAACGGAGCGTATCAAAATAAAAAATGTGCGTATAGAAACGGCACAGCGCAGGGTGTTTTGCGGAGAGGACGAAGTTATGCTGACAAAGTACGAATTTGACTTGCTTGAAATGCTTGCGTTGAATAAAAATATTGCTCTTTCAAGGGAAAAACTGCTTGAAAGTATATGGGGTTACGATGCGGAGTGTGACAGCAGGACGGTGGATGTTTATATACAGAAACTGCGCAAAAAACTGGGCTTTGAGGATGTAATAAAAACGGTTTTCCGTGTGGGCTACAGATTGGAGGTATAAGATGCTTTTAAGGGATAAAATGATTTTTATTACCGTTATTTGTCTGCTTATTGCGCTGGATATAAGCGTGTTGTATTTTGTGAAAAGCAGTGAAAAATTTATCCTCGATAACGAGTATTCGGCAGCGGAGCGTGAACAGGCCTTTATTTACAATGATGTCAGCCGCATGCTTTCAAATGCGGCAGGAAACGGCACTGCTGATGAAAAACTTGTGGAAAGCATGATATCTTCGTACAATATGTTTTATGAAAAGTACGGTACAAATCTGAAAATACGGACTTATGGGCAAAGTGAGGATTTTAGCGGCGATATAACCATAATCAGCCGTCTGAATATGCCTTTCGAGGATAAAGAACTGGTTTACACAAAAAATCTTGACGGGATAAGAAAACTCCGCAGGCGATGGCGGAAAATATTTGTCGGGATAAATTTGTTTGTTGTGTCTGCGGCGGCATTTTTTGCGGGCATCCTTTCATACCGTGCCACAAAACCGCTTGCGGAGCTGACTAATAAGATAAGACTTTTGGGCGGAGGCTGCTACGATATAAGCCTTGATGTCAAAAGACGGGACGAAACGGGCATAATTGCGGAGGAATTCAATAAAATGGCAGCGGCTGTACGGGATAATATTCAAAAATTGAATGAAGAACTGGCACGCAGGGAAATACTTGCCGAAGAAATGGCGCATGAGCTTAAAAATCCGCTTACGGTGATAGGAGGTTTCGGGGAGTATCTGCTTAAAGGCAGTATGTCGGAAAATGACAGGATAAAAGCCTGTGAGTACATATGTGCAGAGTCAAAGCGACTTAACGGGCTGTGTGTAAAAATGCTCGATCTGTCGTTAAGGAATGAGAGCATTAAAAAAGAAAATATCAAGACCGCCGAACTGTTTGAAGAAATAAAAAATATCGTCAGGCTTGGCAATGTTACACTTGAATCTCAAAATGAAACGGAGTATATTTTTGCGGACAGACTGCTTTTGTTGTCAATGCTTACAAATCTTATCGACAATGCCGTAAATGCGGGCGCGGATATGATAAAACTGAAAATATCGGCAGACAGTATAATTGTATGTGACAATGGCAGGGGGATCTCTTCCGATAACCTTGAAAATGTGTTCAAACCGTTTTTCAGAGAGGACAAGTCAAGGTCAAGGGAAAACGGCGGCAGCGGGCTTGGACTTGCGCTTGTCAGAAAAATTGCCGAACTGCATGGATGGAACATAAAAGCCGAATCGTGTGTCGGAACAAGAATAATATGCGAGGTGAAATAATGAAAAAATTTTTGATACTATTAATAATAATTGCGGTAAATGGCGTTTGCATATCCGCGTTTTTTGCGAATGAGCCGATACAAATGATAAAAACTTATCCCGCAGAAAAGAATATAAACAGTGATGAATTATATAACAAGCAATCTCAAAACACGCAGGGCATACTTATAAAAGAGGATGCGGAAAGCATGGCGAAAAAGTATCTTGAAAATTTTTTTGAGGTCGATTTGACCGATTATATGTGTACAAGCACATATAACCGTGATGAATACGGCATAGTAATGGAAATGTGGTCGGTCATGTTTGAAAAAGACGAAAAAGTTTATTTTGCGGATATTGACCCGTATAACGGTAAAATTTTAAGCCTTGATGTATATGATACGGAAATAAACAAAAACTCAAAGCCGACCGAAAGTATATCGGAAGAAGAACTTGAAACAAAATTCAGACTTCCGTCGGAGCAGGCGGCGAGGTCTATGCAAAATGACAGGCAGCCCGCTGCTTACAGACAGTACACAAGACAGCCGAAAGGCGAAAGTGTGGTTACGCTTTTTAAATTTGCGCAGGGAGATGGATGTGAAGTTGAATTGTCATATCCAAGCGGGCAAAAAATTGGGTACAAGTATTACAAGGACAGGCAGACTATGAATTTTCAAACCAAAGACAGTATTAAAACTATGCTTAAACGCAGGGGTTATCAATGTTATTGGGTGTCTGTGCGGGATATGCCGACGGAAAATGTGCTTTCTTCGCTTAAAGAAATTAACGGGGTATTGAACCAAAAGTTTGATTTTATCGAGCTTTGTACTCAGCCCGTTGAGTATGTCGGCAATTACAGCGGCGATGTCAGTTTTGTTGACGGCGGGGCGGAAAATGTGAACAGAAGCGACGGAGTGAATTATTATACCATGCTCAAAACCGTGCAGATAGGACGATCTCTATGTGAGGATATGCGCATACCGCTTGCCGAGGGCAAATATATCGAGCGTTGGGATTATTATTTGAAAAACGGCGATGATACCGTAAATGCTATTTTAGGCTATGACTACAAACCGTATTATTCTGTGGGCGATGAGATAGAAGTCGATTATCTGCGAAAAAATATAAAGCTTAAAGTTGTCGGGTTTTACGAAAAGGGAGCGGAATTGTATTACGGAGGGCGGATATCCTTGGATAAATATATCGTCATGCCTTTTGTGAATTGTGAATACGAGCCGAAAAACGAGGAAGAGAAAAGCTTTCAGACAAACCTGTATTGGCAGAAAAATGACGGGCTTATAAGGGTAAACGATGATTTTGACCTTGATGCGGCAAAGGCTGTTACGGGGGAACTTTCTAAAAAATATAATACCGAAATAACCATACTTGACAGTGATATGACCGATATAGACGTAAATTGAATAAATTGCCGCAAAATCGAAGTTTGGATTTGCGGCATTTTTTAATTTTATAACAAATTTTAAGTCGAAAAAAAGGATTTTATGTGTTTTTGGCGTATAAATATAGTAGAGGTTTTAAAAGACCGCAGATCTTTGCGGAGTATAAATAACGAACGGAATGTGTAAGATTGGAGGTGGGTCCGATGAACATAAGAGAACGGAATGAGGAAAGCGAAATAGCCATGCTTTCGGCGTATGCAACGAAAAGCCGTTTCAGCAAGGGGCGTGAAAAGGAAGAAGAACCCTGTGATATGCGTACTTGTTTTCAGCGCGACCGCGACCGCATTATCCACAGCAAGGCTTTCCGCAGGCTTATGCACAAAACGCAGGTGTTCATCTCGCCCGAGGGGGACCATTACCGCACAAGGCTTACACATACGCTGGAAGTATCACAGATAGCAAGGACTATAGCTGTTTCGTTAAAATTGAATGAGGACCTGACGGAGGCCATAGCGCTTGGCCACGATCTGGGTCACACACCTTTCGGTCATCTTGGCGAAGAGGACCTTAACAGGGTGGTGCCCGGCGGTTTTCATCACAATGAGCAGAGTGTAAGAGTCGTCAGATATGTAGAAAAGGACGGCGAAGGGCTTAATCTTTGCATGGAAGTTATGGACGGTATTCTTAATCACCGCGGTGCTTGTCTTCCATACACTTTGGAGGGCAAGACGGTACAGATATCCGACAAGATAGCTTATGTAAACCATGATATTGACGATGCTTTGAGGGCGGGCATAATAACAGAAAGCGATATTCCCGCCGACTGCACGGAAATTCTGGGTGAAACGCCGCGAAAGAGAATAGATTTTCTTATTCGTGACATAGTAAATAACAGTATGGATAAGCCCGATATAATAATGACGCCTCATGTTAAGGAGGCAATGTACAAGCTGCGCAAGTTTTTGTTTGACAATGTATACAACGCAAAACAGCTTGCATTTGAGAGGAAGAAATACGGTGCCTGTCTTAGCCGTATTTATGAATATTTTCTGGAAAATTACGATAAAGTACCGCAGGAGTTCAAGACCAACAGCGCTTTTTCAAAAGAGCAGATAACGGCCGATTATACCGCGGGCATGACAGACAGGTTTGCATTGAAGTTATATAACGAGCTTGGCTTGGAGGAAAAATAAAAAAAGGGTTTTTGACAATTCTGTCGAATTTAAAAAAAGACGGGTTTTTTAGGAACGAAATATAAATGTAATTTGACTTTTTTTGCAGGGGTGTATATATGTACTATTCAGATGAAGTGTTGACGGATGTCAGACTTGGAAATGATATCGTCGATGTGGTAAGTGAATATGTAAAGCTTAAAAGAAGCGGTGCAAACTATTTTGGTCTGTGTCCGTTTCACTCCGAGAAGACCGCATCGTTTTCCGTAAACCCCGAAAAGCAAATATACTACTGTTTCGGCTGCCACAAGGGCGGCAATGTATTCAAGTTTATAGAAGAAAAAGAAAACCTTACTTTCCCCGAGACTGTAGAGTATCTTGCAAGACGCATCGGTTATCAGCTGCCCGAAAAGCAGAGCGACAACGAAAAGCGCCAACTGAAAGAAAAACTTTTTGAAATTCACAAACTGGCTGCAAGATTTTATTATGACTGTCTTAATGCCGATATGGGCAAGGCGACAAGGATATATCTCGACAAGCGCGGTATAGAACCGAATATCAGAAAAAAATTCGGGCTGGGATATTCTCCCGCCGATGGCCGCAAACTTTATGACCACCTTACCGAAAGCGGTTTTGATAACGACACACTTCTAAAAAGCGGACTTATCAGAGAAAAGGACGGCAGGTATTACGATAATTTCAGAAACAGACTGATGATACCGATAATTGACATATACGGCCGTATAATTGCCTTTGGCGCAAGGAAAATGCGTGATGAGGACTTTGGCGGCAAGTATATAAATTCTTCCGATACCGAGATATTCAACAAAGGCTACAACCTTTTTAATATCAAGTATGCAAGAGATGCGCATAAAAACGAGCTGATATTAGTCGAGGGTTATATGGATGTGATTTCCATGTACCAGGCGGGCTTCAAAAACGTGATAGCGGCTTTGGGTACGGCTTTTACACGAAATCAGGCGGCTGCGATAAAACGCAGCACAAACAATGTCGTTGTTTTGTTTGACAGCGATGAAGCAGGTGAAAACGCAGTTTTAAGGGCGCTGCCCATTTTAAGGGAAGCGGGCATAAATGCAAGGGTCTTTCAGGTGCGTGATGCAAAAGACCCCGATGAGTATATAAAAAGCTATGGGGCGCAGGCCTTTGCTAAGCTTTTTGCCGAGAAGACCATAAACAGTACGATCTTCAGAATAGAGCATGAAAAAAAGAAATATTCGCTTGACGATACCGACCAGAAACTTGCCTTTACCGCGGAAGCGATAAAAATAATTGCGGATATCGACAATCCCGTGGAGCAGGATGTGTATATAAAATACGTTTCCGAGCAGACGGGGATATCGCAGGAGGCGCTTTTAAAAGAAGTAGGCAGGGTACAGGGCAGAGAAACTGCCGTGCGGGAAACAAACGGAGGCATAAACAAAATAGTCAAGAATATTGTTGTCAACAATGCTTTGGACGAAGCGCAAAGCGGGCTTTTGAGTATTGTGGCATCGGATAAGTCGCTGTACGAGCGTGTGGAGCGTATCTTTGACAAAAAAGAGTTTACAGATGAGTTGTATATGCGTCTGTATGAGATAATAGGCAATATGCACGCCGAAAACAGACCTGTGCACGAGGCCGATGTAGTAACATACCTTGACGGAGAACCCGGGGCGGGACAGTCGCGGGCGGCGAGTATTTTTATGGCACAGCTGCCGTATGATAATGACGAACAGCGAGTGAAAGCGCTGTCGGATGATCTTAGAGTAATTAAAAACAGCTACATCAAAAGGCTGATGGAAGATGCAAGCGATGAAGAGTTTCTTCAGCTTCAGCAGCAGCAAAAAAATGTAGAAAACATAATCAAAAGCTTATAAGGCGGACGTCTTTAAGCGGAAAGGGAGATAGTCTTGAAAGCTACAGAAGATATGACGACCATATTTGCCCAGCGTATGAAAGAACTTCTTGCGCTGGCTAAAAAGAAGAAGAATGTTCTTGAATACAAGGAGATACTGGATTTCTTTGCAGATGTGGACCTGCAGCCGGAGCAGATGGACAAGGTTGAAGAATTTCTTGAGAGCCAGGGCATTGATATTCTCGGTGCGATAGAACTGGAAGATGAAGACGAGGATGAGAAGGATCTTGACCTTTCGATCGCCGAGGCAAGTGTTAATACAGACGACCATGTTCGTATGTATCTTAAGGAAATAGGAAAGGTACCCCTGCTCAGTGCAGAGGAGGAGACCGAACTTGCAAAAAGAATAGAAGAGGGCGACGAGGCCGCTAAAAGCCGACTTGCAGAAGCGAACCTCAGACTTGTTGTAAGCATAGCAAAGCGCTATGTAGGCCGCGGTATGCTTTTCCTTGACCTTATACAAGAGGGAAATCTGGGTCTTATTAAGGCCGTTGAAAAATTTGACTATCGTAAAGGCTATAAGTTTTCGACCTATGCAACATGGTGGATAAGACAGGCCATTACCAGGGCTATTGCCGACCAGGCACGTACTATCCGCATACCCGTGCACATGGTGGAAACGATAAACAAGCTTATAAGACTTTCACGTCAGCTTTTGCAGGAAAACGGACGCGAGCCCACCGACAAGGAGCTTGCGGAAAGTATGCAGATGTCGGAAGAAAAGGTGCGTGAGATAAGAAAGATATCTCTCGAACCTGTTTCGCTTGAAACACCTATCGGTGAAGAAGAGGACAGCCACCTTGGCGATTTTATCCCCGATGAGGATATCCCCGCACCCGCAGAGGCGGCGGCATCAACACTGCTTAAGGAACAGCTTATGGATGTGCTCGACACACTGACCGACAGAGAAAAGAAAGTGCTTATGCTGCGCTTTGGTCTGAAGGACGGACGCTCCAGGACACTTGAGGAAGTGGGTAAGGAATTTAAGGTAACGCGTGAACGTATCCGTCAGATAGAGGCAAAGGCACTTCGTAAACTGCGCCATCCCAGCAGAAGCAAAAAGCTCAGGGACTATCTTGAATAAAAATTTAATATTGATATTAGGGGCTGTCTTTTTGGCAGCTCCTTTTATATTAAAAAAATATTTATTTTTTACAAAAAAAGGCTTTTAAATTTAGTTATTTTATAGTATAATAAATTATGTATAGGGATGTGAGGGCGCAGACACGAAAAAGTGTGCGGTAACATCCCATAAGAAATAAGTGAGGGAATAATAAAATGAAAAGTATGACAGGCTACGGCCGCGGCGAATCACGCCAATATGACAGAAAGTTCGTTGTAGAGATAAAGTCGGTAAACCATAGATACAACGACGTTACGGTCAAAATGCCGCGCGCAATGCTTATGTATGAAGATGCGGTGAAAAAAGTCGTCGGGACAAGGGTGTTCCGCGGCAAGACGGATGTTTTTGTGAGTTTTGAGTCATTTTCTGATGATGATGTTTCCATTACATTCAATCAGCCGCTTGCAGATGCTTATGTGCAGACTGTGGAACAGATAAGGGAGCGCTATAATCTCGATCAGCCGATAAGGCTTGACCTGATAGCAAAATTTCCCGATATTATAACCGTAGATAAAAAACTTGATCCCGACAGTGGTGACAAGATTTGGACTTGCCTTGAAACTGCGCTTAACGAGGCGCTTGATAATTTTGTTTCCATGCGCAGCGTGGAGGGAGAAAATCTTAAAGGTGACATCGCCGAAAAACTTGTCGGTATAAAAGCTACCGTCGAAAAGATCGAAAAACGTGCACCTATGGTGGCGGAGGACTACAGACAGCGTCTTCTTGCAAGACTTGCCGAGATCAAGGAACTTAATGTGGACGAGGCAAGGATAATCACAGAAGTGACTATATTTGCCGATAAGGCCTGCATTGATGAGGAGATAACAAGGCTTTACAGTCACATCGAGCAGATGAAGAGCATTATCTGTGAAACGCAGCCTGTCGGCAGAAAACTCGATTTTCTTGTGCAGGAGATGAACCGCGAGGTAAATACCATCGGCTCCAAGTCCAACGATCTGGAGATAACAAACTGCGCTGTCGAACTTAAAAGCGAGATAGAGAAGATAAGAGAACAGGTGCAGAACATAGAATAAGAGTGATGTATATGAAAGCGTTAAAAACTGTAAATATCGGTTTTGGCAATGTAGTTATTGCGCAGCGTATAGTTGCGGTCATAAGTCCCGACTCTGCGCCCGTAAAACGCATGGTGCAGGACGCAAGGGAAAACGGTACGGTAATAGATGCTACATACGGAAGAAAAACAAAGGCAGTCATTGTGACGGACAGCGGGCATACGGTGCTTTCGGCGCTTTTGCCGGAAACCATAAGCAGCAGGATAAGTCAGGATGACAGTGAATAAAGATAAGGAGAAATAAATATGGCAAAAGGCAGATTGATAGTTATTTCGGGCCCCGCAGGTGCGGGCAAAGGAACAGTTGTAAACGGCCTTATGGAAAGAGAAAGATATGCGCTTTCCGTTTCGGCTACAACACGCGCGCCCCGCGGTTTTGAGCAGGACGGCATAAATTATTTTTTCAAGACCGTTGAGGAATTTGAAGAAATGATAAAAAATAACGAGTTTTTGGAATATGCAAAATTTGTTGACAACTACTACGGCACACCCAAAAAGTTTGTGCTTGACAAACTGGAAGAGGGCAAGAATGTACTGCTTGAAATAGAGGTACAGGGAGCGCTGCAAGTTAAGAAAAATTACCCCGAGGCAACGCTTATCTTCCTGCTTCCGCCGTCAATGGAGGAGCTTGAAAGCAGACTTCGCGGCAGAGCGACCGACAGCGAGGAGACTATTTTAAAACGTCTTGCACGCGCCGAGGAGGAAATGTCCTACAAGGATAAATATGATTTTCAGGTAGTTAATTTTGAAGTCGATCAGGCAGTACAGGAAATAGAAGATATAATAAATAATCTTTGATAAAAGGAGAAAATGATATGTTAAGACCATCTTATGCAGAGTTAATGGATGTTTTGAATAAGGATACCGAGGGCAGCAACGTAAAAAGCCGTTACACTGTTGTAATTGCGGCTGCAAAACGTGCAAGACAGCTTACCGAGGGCCACGAGCCGCTTATTGACGAAAGCGAGATAAAGGTTGACAAGCCTATGTCTATTGCCGTTCAGGAAATGTACAAGGGCAAGATAGAGGTCGTTCCCGAGGGTCAGGGTACTGTGCTTAAACTTAAAAAGCCCGAGGTTCAAGAAGAGGAAACAATGCAGCCCGATGATATGGAGTCCGATGATTTTGAAGATGACGGCGACTTTGAGGATGACGGCGAATACAGCGAAGAGGACGCAGATTTGTTTGAAAGTCTTGTAGGCGGCCTTTTTGACGGCGAAGAAGAAACAGAAGAAGAGTAAAATTCAGGCTGTTGGTAGTTCAACAGCCTTTGTTATGAGAAAGAATGTCGAATTTCGACGAATTAACGGGGAGGGTAGGATATGAAATTTGCGCTTGTTGTTATAGCTGTTTCGGTCAGAGCGCTTGACCGCGTGTTTTCATATCGCATACCCGATGAAATGCAGGATAAACTTGACGTGGGAATGCGTGTTAATGTGCCTTTTGGCATGGGCAACCGAATGTTGGAGGGTTATGTTGTAGGTCTTAGTGACAGCGTTGAAATCGACGAGACCAAAGTAAAACCCATTGCCGCGATACTTGAAAACTATCCCGTTATCAGCGAACGCAGGATAGAGCTTGCGTATTGGATGCAGAAAAAGTACTATTCGACTTTGAGCGAATGTCTGCAATGTATAATCCCCAAAAAGGTCAAAAGCAAGACTTACAAATGCGCTTTTATCGACTACGACAATACGGAAACGGCGCTTATCGACAGTATACTTGCAAAAAAGAACAAGCAGTCGCTTGTGCTGGATATGCTGATAAACGGGGACAGTATACCCGTTGATCACATAAAAGCAATTCTTGGCATAGACGGTTCGCCGATAAACGCACTTGTTAAAAAAGGCGTTGTAAAAACCGAGGAAAACGAGATATACCGCGGCAATTACAACCTTGCAAGGACTGTGAAAAGCTCGCCTTTTACATTGAATGACGAGCAGAAAGCCGCGCTTGACGATATTTTAACAAATGCCGACAGGCCTGTGCTTTTAAAAGGTGTAACGGGCAGCGGCAAGACGGAAGTATACTTGCAGGCGATAGAAGCTGTTATAAAAGAGGGAAAACAGGCAATAGTTCTTGTGCCCGAAATATCACTTACACCGCAGACCGTGGACAGGTTTGTATCACGTTTTGGCGATGCGGTGGCGGTCACTCATTCGCGTATGTCCGACGGCGAGCGCTACGACCAATGGCGCAGGGCGGCAGGAAATGAAATTTCCGTGATGATAGGCCCGCGCTCCGCAATTTTTACGCCGTTTGAAAATCTTGGCATGGTCATTATAGACGAGGAACACGAGACCGCTTACAAGGCCGACCAATCCCCGAAATATGATGCGAGGGAAGTGGCTATAAAGCTTGCGGAACTTTACGGCTGCAAGGTGGTGCTTGGCAGTGCGACACCGTCCGTGAACAGCTACTATGCGGCAAAAAACGGCAAGTATTATTTAAGTGAGATGAAAAACCGCATAAATCTCAGCCCGCCCGAGATAATCCTTACCGATATGCGCGAGGAACTTGCTTCGGGCAACCGCAGTATTTTCGGCAGGGAGCTTTATAAGGCGATAGAGCAAAACCTTGCGGATAAAAAACAGACTATCCTTTTTTTGAACAGGCGGGGTTATTCGACTTTTGTTTCGTGCAGAAAATGCGGCTATGTAATGACTTGCGAAAACTGCAATGTCAATTACACTTATCATAAATACAGCAATACGCTGATGTGCCATTACTGCGGAGCATCGGCAAAAGTGCCCGATATCTGTCCCGCCTGCGGGTCAAAACATATCCGTTATTTCGGCACGGGTACACAGAAAATAGAACAGGAAGTAAACGAGCATTTTCCGACGGCAAGGGTGCTGCGTATGGATGCCGACACAACTTCAAAAAAGGATAGCCATGCCGAGATACTGGATATTTTCAGACGCGGCGGCGCGGATATCCTTGTCGGTACCCAGATGATAGCAAAAGGGCTTGATTTTCCCGATGTTACGCTTGTAGGGGTTATTGCGGCCGATCTGTCGCTTAATATAAACGATTATCATTCGGGAGAGATAACCTATCAGCTTATAACCCAGGTCGCCGGACGTGCGGGCAGAGCGGGTACGCCCGGGAAGGTCTATGTGCAGACCTACACCCCCGAGCATTACAGCATACAGGCGGCGGTAAACGGAAGTTACGAGGATTTTTATGCCAAAGAAACGGAGTTTCGGGAAATGATGTCCTATCCGCCTTTTACAAATATATTTTTTGTGCTGGCATCGGGCGAGGATGAGCAGAAGGTCTACCGCAGTATAATGACACTTTGCGAGATAATGCAGCGGTACAATAAAAACGGGCAGTTTAAAATATTTTCGCCTGCGCCTGCCGTTATCTCAAAAATAAACGGAAAATTCCGCTGGAGGATGATGATAAAATCCGATGACAGCGAAAAAATAACCAATTTTGTACTTTTCACCGTTGAAAAACTGCGGGCTTATATGCCGCTTGACGGTGTTAATATAAATATTTCGCTTAATCCCAATTACAGTTTTTAAGTGAAATGTGTGACCTTTGATAAAATAATTTGTCTTTATTTGTAAAGAATGATTATTTCAAAAGGAGTGACTTTTTTATGAAAAGATTTATTGCATCAATGCTGGCGGCGGTGCTGCTTGCGGCATCAATGCCTGTTATGGCACAAAACGGTATTAATAAAGCCGATTATGAAGCTTACATTGACAAAGTAAGGGTGTGCTTTGACCTGCCTGAAGACCTGCCTAATGTAAACATTGACCAATACGATAAAAACATTGGCTTTTCATGGCGCAGTGAGGACGGCACGCGTACTTACAACGCAGAGATAGACGAGGACGGCTGTATCAGAAGTTTCTACAGCTACCGCAGCGACCTGAAAGACAGTAAGGAAAAACTGACAAAGGAGCAGTCCATAGCCAAGGCAGAAAGCGTTATGAAAGCGGTTTATGGCGACAAGGCGGCTGATTTTGAACGTGTGAACCTGAATATTGACGCGGAAAGCGTGTATCTGACCTACAGATATACTCAAAACGGCATACCCGTTGATGCGACGGTCAATATCGGCGTAAGACGCAAGGACGGCGGAATCTCAAATTTCTATGGTGTTATGGGCAAGGTGCTTGAATATAATTATGCCAAGCCCGAAAGCGTGAAGCTTCTTACCGAGGATGAGGTCTACCAAAACTACAAGGACAGCGAAAATATCGGTCTTTACTACAATGTTTTCAATACCTATAACGAAATTACGGGCATGAATGACCAATTTGTAAAGCCCGTTTATATCGTTAAGCCAAAGAATATAAACGCTTCTACGGGCGAAACGATAGTTTCCGCAAGTGTGGACGATTATGTTACCAATGAAGAAGCAGCAATGGAGCTTGATGCGGGTTCGGGGACATCAAACAGCAAGCGTGTGACCGAGGCCGAAAAAAAGGCAATAAAGGAATTTGAAAACCTTATTTCGCAGGAAAATGCGGATAAGGCTGTAAAAGCGGCGTTTCCGCAGATCAAAAGCTATACGCTTGAAAGCTCGAATATAACTACCTACGGCGACAGACCAAGGATAAATTTAAGCTACAAAAACGCCGATAGATCAAATTACGCATCGGCGGTACTGAATGCACAGTCGGGCGAGATATTGAGCTTTGGCAACTATATCTACAGCGACAAAGAGCTTGAAAAGACTTTTGATAAGAAAAAGACGGAAGCTGCGGCGGAAGAACTTTTCAAGAGTATTGCAAAGGATATTTACGACAGCAAAGACTACAAAAAATCCGTCAGCGAAAACAATGACACGATATCCTATGACAGACTGCATGACGGCATAAAAGTTCTCGGTCAGGGTGTAACTGTCAGCTTCAATTACGATATGACGGTGCGTGCATATTCGAGAAACTGGGATGAATTTGATTTTCCGTCGGCTAAAAATGCGGTGGGCGAGCGTGAAATATTTGAAAAGAGCAAGTCAGAGGGTTTTGGTCTTAAATATGTTATCACAGACAATGCGGCTGTGCTTGCCTACGGCTATACAACGGGCAGCGGACGTTATAACGGCTATTGGCCGAACGACAGTTATTATGATGCTTTGACGGGCGATAAAATAAGTGCTTATGACGGCACGGTACACATGGAAAACCCCGACGGCAACTACACAGACCTTGACGGCAGTCCGTACAAACAGGTAATAGAAACGCTTGCGGAATACGGTTATACTCTGCCATACAGCGAGTTCAAGCCAAACGAGTATATAACCATAGAGGATTTTTACAATTTTGTCGGTACGGATATTATATATATCGACAGCAAGCGCAGCTACTACAGCTCCGAACCGTTGTACAGCGAGGAAGAGGCAAAGAACATCCTTACAAAATACGATATTGCAAAAATAACCGTAACACAAAGCGGCTACGGCGAACTTGCATCAAAGGATATTTTCAAAACCGAATTTACGGATGTAGATGCGGATAATGCGGGCTATGTGGCTATTGCATCGGCAATGGGCTATATACCCGAAAAGGGCGGCGAATTTAACGGCGCAAAACAAATAACAAGGGGCGAGGCTGCGGAATATATCTACAAGAGCCTTGAAGCGGCCGATGCCCTGTAAAAAGGAACAGGAGAAGCAACAAACTTATGAAAGCAGTAAAAAAAGCAGTATCATTTATTTCGGCACTTATTATTTCTGTCTCGGCTGTGACCGCACAGGTGCAGGCGCAGGATTATCCTTACTACATCAAGGTCAACAGACAGACACAGGTAACGACTATCTACACAAAGGACGACAGCGGCAATTACACAGTACCCTATAAGGCGATGATTTGCGCGCCCGGGGCAGGCGGAAATACGCCGTTGGGCAAATTCAGGACACCCGAAAAATACCGTTGGAAAGAACTTATGGGCGGTGTCTGGGGTCAGTATTCCACGCGTTTTGCGGGCGGATGTCTTTTCCACAGCGCCTGCTACAGACGACCCGACGAAAGCACACTTATCACACGTACATTCAATTCTTTGGGAAGAAAGGAATCGCTGGGCTGTGTAAGACTTAGCGTGGCGGATGCAAAGTGGATATACGACAACTGTCCTATCGGCACTACGGTGGAAGTTTACGATTCGCCCACAGACCCGCTGCCAAGGCCTGTGCCTATCCGCCTTACCGCAAATGCCACATACCCCAACTGGGATCCCACAGACCCCAACCCCAACAATCCGTGGCAGAAAGAGCAGGTAAAGATAATCATAAACGAGCCTAAGAAATTTGTAAAAAAAGGTGATGAATACGCATATTACCACCTTGCGGAGATACTGCATGAGGGTGTTACCGCTTACGATATAGCAAACAATGTTATCCACTACGACATCAGCTGCAATGTAAATGTAAACGAGTCGGGTGAGTATATAATAAAATATTTTGCGACCGACAGTCTTGGCAACTATAACGAAAATCTTGCAAGACTTGTGGTTGTTGACTGATCTTAAACAGCTGCCGTATTTTGGCAGCTGTTTTTTGCTGCTTTTTTTGAAGAGTAAGAGTAATAGTTATTATTTACAAAAAAATAAAGCTTAAAAGGCGTTATTTAGACAAAATTTTAACTTTTTTTTAAAATCTCAAAAAAAATAAAGGAATTCTGACTTAAACGGCGAATATTTTAATGTATAGGCTTGGTATATGTGTTGCGTATACCGAAAGAGCGATTTTTAAAACAATTTTTAAATTTTTATACGAGGTGATTTTTTTATGAAAAGTTATTCAGCAAGCAACATCAGAAACGTCGTTATCATGGGTCACAGCGGCTGCGGCAAGACAACTATTGCAGAGTCTGCGTTATTTACAACAGGCGCAATAAAAAGACGCGGCCGCGTTGAAGAAGGCAATACAGTCGGCGATTACGATCCCGAGGAAATAAAGCGCAAAGTTTCTATCAACGCTTCCCTTATCCCCGTTGAGATAATGGACGAAAAGATAAACTTTATCGACACTCCGGGTTACTTTGACTTTGAGGGTGAAGTAAGACAGGCGCTTTCCGTAGCCGATATGGCACTTATCGTTGTAAACGGCAAGTCGGGCATTGAAGTCGGCACAGAAAAGGCATGGGAACTTGCGGACGAAATGGGCGTTCCCAAAATGGTTTTTGTAAACGGCATGGACGATGAAAATGCAAACTTTGACAATATCGTTGAAAGTTTAAAGGAAACTTTCGGCAAGTCTATTGCTCCTATCCAGGCACCCTGGAGGGAGGACGGCAAGTTTGTCGGCTTTATCAATACTATCAGACGCAAAGCACGTAAGTTTGAAAACGGGGAAGTTATTACCTGTGATATGCCTGCCGAGCTGGAGGACGAGGCTGCTGTTATCCGTTCCATGATAGAAGAAGCCGTTGCGGAAACAAGTGACGAACTGATGGAAAAATTCTTTGCTGAAGAACCTTTCACAGAGGAAGAAACATTCAACGGCATCCGTGTAGGTATCGTTGACGGTACCGTTACACCCGTTATCATGGGTGCGGCTACAATGAATATCGGTATCCGTATCATGCTTGAAAACATTATCAAGTTCCTTCCTCCGACAAATGTTGTAAGACCTACTATCGAGGCCATCAACCCCAAAACGGACGAGCCTGTTGAGATAAACTGTGACGAAAGCGAGCCTTTATCCGCTTTTGTATTCAAGACTATCGCAGACCCCTACGTTGGCCGTCTGAGTATTTTTAAGGTAACATCCGGTGTTCTTAAAAAGGATGCTATGGTAAGAAACGTAAACAAGAATATTGCCGAAAAGATCGGTCATATCTATGTCTTAAGAGGTAAGGAACAGATAGAAGTTGACGAACTTAAAGCAGGCGATATCGGTGCTGTTGCAAAGCTGCAGAACACAAGCACAAACGATACTCTTGCCGATGCTTCAAGACCCGTTCAGCTTCCCGCTACAGAATATCCTCAGTCACTGCTTAAAATGGCTGTTAAGCCTAAGGCAAAGGGCGACGAGGACAAGCTTGCGGGCGCTGTTTCCAAGATAATGGAAGAAGACAAGACTATCCTCTTCACAGTTGACAAGGAAACAAAACAGTCTGTTGTTGCGGGCGTTGGCGATACTCATATAGACGTATTTGTAAACAAGCTTAAAAATAAATATAAAATTGATGTGGAACTTTCCGAACCTATCATTCCTTACAGAGAGAAGATAAGAGGAAAAGTTTCTATTCGCAGCAAATATAAAAAGCAGTCGGGCGGTCATGGCCAGTACGGTGATGTTGCCATTGATTTCGAGCCATCGGGCGATCTGACAGAGGCTTATGTATTTGAAGAAAAGATCTTCGGCGGTTCCGTACCAAAGCAGTACTTCCCCGCTGTTGAAAAGGGTCTTCAGGACAGCGTTAAGGCAGGTCCTATCGCGGGTTATCCCGTTGTTGGCCTTAAGGCTACACTTGTCGACGGTTCTTATCACCCCGTTGACTCTTCGGAAATGGCGTTCAAGACAGCTACCGTTATGGCAGTTAAGGACGCATTCAACGATCCCGCTTCCAAGCCTTGTATTATGGAGCCTATCGCTTCTGTTACGGTTATCGTTCCCGATGACTACACAGGCGATGTTATGGGCGATATGAACAAGCGCCGCGGCCGTATCCTCGGTATGGAAAAGGACGACAAGGGCAAGCAGAACATTATCGTTGAAGTACCTCTTGCAGAAATGGCTAACTATTCAACAGACCTCAGAAGTATGACCCAGGGCAGAGGCAAATACACACTTGAATTTGCACGCTATGAAGAAGCACCCAAGGATGTACAGGATAAGGTTATTGCCGCAAGAAAGGCAGAACAGGATAAATAAGAGTTCAAAAAGCGTCGGGACAATGCTCCCGGCGTTTTTTATTGACCTTGGTTTATGTGTGTGGTAAAATAGATATATAAAATCAAAAAAGAGGGACTTTTATGAATAAATTCAAGATAATAAGGATAGCTGCATGGATAGTTTTTATTGCGGCCTTTGGTATATGGGGCTATACGGAGCTTTTGTACCTTGATGCGGATGTGACATATAAAGACCTGCAAAAAAGGTTTGTTGTGTTGGCGGAAAACGCTGAAGAACCTAAAGAAAACACACAGACCGAAGAAAATACAACAATCGGTGATGATGCGCCGATGCTTGAAATAGACCATGAGCATTTATTGGATGAAAACCGTGACTACAAGTGCTGGCTGACTGCCTGCAATAATGCGGTAAGCTATCCCGTGGTGCAGGGCAGAAGCAATGACGAATATTTGCATAAAACTTTTTTCGGCGATAAAAGTTTTGTCGGCAGTATTTTTATCGACTACAGATGCAGCGAAGATATGAGTGATTTTCATACGCTTTTGTATGGTCACAGCATGAAAGACAGGACAATGTTCCGCCTTATTGCGGATTATACAAACAAATCTTTTGCCGAGCAGAATCCGTGTTTTTATATCTACACACCGCAGGGCAGACAAAGATATGACATTTTTGCAGTCTACGATCTGCCCGATACGGAACTTATGACAGCTATCGGCGAACTCGAAGCGGAAGAAAGGGAGGCTTTTATTTCGGGCATAATGCAAAGGTCGCTTTATACTTTGGGGGATACACCGACAGCTGACGATAAAATTGTTTCACTTATTACATGTGATGTGCGAAACGACAGTAAAAGAGTAGTTGTAAATGGCGTATTGAGAAAATGATTGTATTATTTGGAGAAAAAATTTATGAATGACGGGATAAATAAAAACAAAATAATTTTCCTCTCATTACTGCTTGCGTGTCTCGGAATGATATTTGCCCTGTTTACCGACAAGTCTTCGAGTGCTTATATTTTTCAAAGTGTGGATAATTATGGGATATCGTCTATCCTCAATACACTTGACACAAACTACAATTATGTTGTTTTTTTAAATCCGTTTTTATGTATGTTTATCGGCGCTTTATCTCATGTTTTGACAAAGGCTGATGTTTTTGGACTGTTTTGCGGTGCATTGTGTTTTGTCTCACTTTGGTATATGGCGGCGTTTATACTGTGCAAAAAAAGGAGTATCAGCGCTAAGATCGGTGCTTTTTCAATATGGTTTATTGCCGTATGCTCAAATATATGCAGCGAGAATTATAATATAATAACCTCGTTTGCCGCTATGTCGGCGCTTTTGCCGCTAATGGATATGGTGTGCGAGGGGAAAATAAACAAAAAATATGTATTGATATCTTCTGTTTTAATTTTGTTTGCATATTCTATGAGGTTTAATATCGTTTTGCTTTTTTTGCCGTTTGTTCTGCTGAGAATATTCTTCGCTTGTAAACAAAATGCCGGCAAAAATACTTCAAGAATTGCGGCTTTGGCTTTTCTTCCGATAATTGTGTTGGGAATACTTACTTATGCAAGTGCATTTTTTTACAACCATTCTTCGGAGGAACTGCCGGCCTATGAGTACAACAAGGCGAGGACGCTTGTGCAGGATTATCCGCTTGACATCTATGCTGTTTCGGAGGAAGGAGCGGCAAAAAATATAACCGAAAACGATCTCAGACTGTTGAGTTTGTTTATGATACTTGACACGGAACGTATAGATACCGAATATTTGCAGACAGTTGCAGATATGGCGGTCAAAAGGTTTGATATTTCAAATATAAAAAGAGTTGCGGGAAGTTTCAGAATGCCTGTGACTCAATGCCTTTGGATAGGCATGGCGGCGATTGCGGTCATGTTTATTTCGCTGCTTGTCTTTGGCAATAAAATGCAACAGGTGGAATCGCTGCTTGCGGTATTGGGTTTGTTTTTGATAATAATCGGTTTTTTATATATCGGCAGAATGGCGGACAGCGTTTTAATGGCATTGGAATATGTCTGTGCCTGTGAATTGATAACGATATTTGATATTACACTTTCAAAACGAAAAAAAATTGTTGTGTGTGCGGCTTTTACGGCGGTCTGTGTCTGTGCGGCCGTGAAATATTTTACGGTGTTTTTCGGCAGACCTTCTGCACCGGTATTTACGGCAAGAGCAAATGAGGAAGTTATAGACGATATTTTTGCGCCCACATATAAAGATGATTCATTGTATATATGGACAACATTTGATTATTCGTTCAGACTTGTGCCCTTGTTACAAGAAAAAGGGAAACTTCCCACGCCGCAGCTTGCGCAGCATAATATTGCGGCAGGCGGCTGGGCATTCGGATCTGCAAAGCAAAAAGAATACTTTGAAAGTATTGGTGTTACAAATCCCGCTTACGATTTGCTTTACAGACCCAATACATATCTTGTAGCCGACGAATCATCGGGTACTGTGGTTTACAAATATATTCTTGAACATATCGAACCAAACGCAAAAGCCGAATATGTCGGGGATATATTGGGAGTGTCGGCATGGCGTTTTATTCCGGGGGAATAAGAATTATTTGGAGGATATTATGAAAAGATCAACTTTTGCGGTATGGACTTTAATAGTGATAGTTATACTTACGGGCGGGATGTTTTTGCCCGTGCCGCTTAAACACCTTGACTACGAGGAGAACGGTCAGGGTGTAGTCATAACAAAATACAAGGGACACAGACCTTACGTCAATATTCCCGATACAATAGAGGAAAAGCCTGTTGTCGGTATTGGGGAAAACGCATTTTACTGCGGTAGCGAAAAAGAGTGGGGTATAACTCTGGGTATCAATATTCCCGATTCGGTCACTTTTATCGGCGATAGTGCATTTGCGGATTGCAGGCTTTTATCACTGGTTTTGCCGGAAGAACTTGAAACGATGGGGGAAGGTGCTTTTTCAAATAATTATATGAAGAATATTGTCATACCGCCAAAGGTAAAAGAGATTCCCGACTATTGCTTTATGGACTGCAAAAGCCTTGAAAGTGTGGATATACAAGGGCCTGTGAACAGAATAGGAAAGTATGCTTTCGGTTACTGCGGTTATCTTGATAAAATAATTTTGCCCGAGGGACTTGTTATTATAGATGACGATGCGTTTTCAATGTGCAAAATGCTTGCGGATATAAATATCCCGTACAGTGTTTGCTGCATAGGCAATAATGCTTTTGGTTGGACAGAGTTTGGAGATTCATTCGGCGACGAGGAATTTGTTATAATAAATAATAAGCTGATTTATAAATACAACGGTACGGATGAAAATGTCAGTATTCCAAATGGTATAGTCGGCATTTGCGGCGGGGCATTCCGTGAAAGCAGTGACCGATGTCCGCATAGTATAAAGAGTATCAATATTCCCGAAAGTGTGAAATATATCGCAGGCTCTGCTTTTTTTCACTGCAAAGAGCTTGAAAGTATAGAACTGCCCGAAAATTCACAGATAATCGGAAACAGTATTTTTGAAGGATGTGAAAAATTAAAAAATGCAAAACTGGGCAAATGTGAGGTACTTTACCGAAATACATTTTTTGACTGCGCTTCGCTTGAAAAGGCAGAGTTTGCAGTTTCGCCCGCACAAATCAAGGATGGGGTTTTTGAAAACTGTACTTCGCTTAAAGCCATAGATCTGCCCAATGCGGAGGAATTTTCGCTCTGCGCATTTACAAACAGCGGAATAGAAAGTTTTACTTTTTCGGATAAGGTTAAAGTCATTCCGCAAAAAATGTTTTCTGTATGCAAAGATCTTAAAAGCGTTAAACTGCCCACAGAACTTGAAGCGATAGAGGATAATGCTTTTGCAGGCTGTGAAAGTCTTGAAAATATAACGCTTCCTGATGGACTCAAAAAACTGGATAATGAAAGTTTTTTCAACACAGGTCTTAAAAGTGTGGATATGCCCGATTCTGTGACAAGCATAGGCAATTCTGTATTTTTAGACTGTAAAAAGCTGACACATATCAAGTTTTCGGACAGCCTTGAAAATACGGGTGTTGACTGCTGCAGCGGCTGTGAACTGCTTACCGATGTTATTTTGCCAAAAAACATAAAAACAATAGATATGAACAGTTTTATTTACGACAAGGCGCTTAAAAGCATTTATCTCCCCGACGGACTTGAAAAAATAGATCTTAACGCCTTTGCCGATACGGGTATAAACTACGTGTTTATCCCCGACAGCGTCAGCGAATTTGATCAGCAGGCATTTGTCGGCATAGAAAACGAAAAGACGGTAGCGCTTTCTCATACACCGGACTGCAAGGCTGCGCAGCAGATAGAGGATGCAAGGCTTTGGGGTTCTGTGCATGAAAGATATATTGTGGATATAGTTTCATCCCGCGAAGAGGCGGACAAAAAATATACTTTTGCAAACAACTAAGGAAAAGTAAAATGGATATAAATTTTGACAAAAAAAAGAAAAAACGTATTTTTGATATTATTCAGATAGGCAGAAAAAACGACTTTGCAAGCCGCTTGTTTGATTTTGCGATAGTTATAGCTATACTTTTAAACTGCGGTGTGCTGTTTATGTCTACCTTTGACGAGCTTGCGGGATATTATCCTGTTTTTACGCTTATTGAGCGTATTACCGTGGTGTTTTTCTGCATAGAATATATTTTAAGAATATGGACGGCGGAATTTTTATATCCGCATTGCAGCAAAAAAGAGGCCGTAAGACGATTTCTGCTTTCATTTGACGGTATAATCGACCTGTTCACCATACTGCCGTTTTTCTATCTGACGGGTTTTGTGGCTTTCCGTATGCTGCGTGTTATCCGTATCTTTCACTTGTTCAGAATAAATGCGGCCTATGACTCTTTCAATGTTATAACAAAGGTATTGTACGAAAAGAAAAATCAGATATTTTCTTCGATTTTTATTATACTTATACTGATGCTTGCATCTTCTTTGAGTATGTACAGCGTGGAGCATGAGGTACAGCCCGAGGTTTTCAAAAACGCTTTTTCGGGTCTGTGGTGGAGCATTTCGACAATTTTTACTGTGGGTTACGGCGATATTTACCCCATAACTGCGGCGGGCAGAATGTTGGGTATTTTTACGACATTTCTGGGCGTTGGCGCTGTGGCTATCCCAACGGGTATTATTTCCGCGGGTTTTGTGGAGCAGTATACGGAAATGTCAAAACGCGCTCTGCCAAGTGAATATTCGGGCAAAACAGGTGTTATAACCGTGCAGGAGGACAGTTTTTACTGTGGCAAGACCGTAGCCGAACTTCGCAGCGAAAGCTATATAGAAGTGCTTGTTGTGATCCGTAACGGCAACACACTTATCCCAAATCCGACCCTTGCAATAGAGGATGAGGACACAATGGTATATAAGGAATTGCTGAACTTTGAGGACAAGCCCTTAAAACGCAGGAAGAAATAAAATGGCAGCATATAAAATAATTCTGACGGAAATTTCGGATAAGACGGGGCTTTTCATAAACAGAAGTCCCTTTGCTTTATACGGCACATACAAAAAGTATCTTTTATTCATAAAAAGAGAAGATCTGACAGAACGCAAGAACAATATCGTGATATGCTTTTGTGTAAAAAGAGGACGGAACGCAGAACAGCTTGCAATGTTTTTATCTTTGCCGAAAGAGTGTAAAATACACCAAAGCGGATACAAATGCAGTTTGTATATGCCTGTCGGAGGTAAAAACGGGGCTGAAAAAGCGGTTGGACTTTTGGATAGTGTGGCGGAACAGCTTGATAAACGGGGCTTTTATAACTGTGACGAGCACGGGAATGATATACAGACAAATGTTTATATAAAAGGTTCGGCTTTTGTTTTTATGTCGGCGGAAGAAGCCGATAAAACAAGGGTTTTATTATATAAAGAAGAACGGGAGCAGGCATACCGTGACGGTAATTTTATGCTTGGACTTGTCGGGGCTGTGATCGGTGCGGCTTTTGGCGCAGCGGTGGTGTTGCTTATGTCAAGAATGGGCTTTATCAGCGGCTTGTGTGGTATTTTAATGGGTATTGCCATTGTTTACGGCTATAAGATAAAAGGGCTTAGACATAATATGTTAAGTGCCTGCTTGTGTGTGTTTATTGCCGCCTTTTTTGCATATCTGACATTTCGGCTTGATATCGCATTTTCTGTTTGCGGAGATATGGGGATCGATTTTCCGACGGCATTAAAAAATTCATGGGAGTTAGCAAAAATATCGGGAGATTTTACAGACTGCATCAAAAAAGCGATATTTACGACTTTGCTTGGAGTTGGCGGCACGATATGTGCACTTTGGATGGAATTTGACATACAGAACAAAAAATATGATATAGAAAAATTGGAGTAAAAAATGGAATATCAAAATATAAGCGGCGAAAGTTTTGCTGTTATGATACTGATGATAATACTTGGTGTGGTTTTGCCGCTGTTGTTGGCTTTTATATGGACAAAAAAGACAAAACAGCCTGTTGTGCCTATACTTGTCGGTGCGGGAGTGTTTTTTCTGTTTGCAATAGTGCTGGAAACCATACCGAAAGCCCTGCTTTTTGCGGCAAATAAAAATTTAAGTGAGTATATCATGTCGCGTGCATGGCTGTTTATTTTTATTGTAGTCATGCTTGCGGGTATATTTGAAGAAACGGGGCGTTTTGTCGCTTTTAAATATTGGCTTAAAAAATATACCGATAAAATGACACCAATAACCTATGGTATCGGTCACGGCGGGTTTGAGGCAATGTACTTGACGGTAATGAGCGGTGTACAAAACCTTGTTTTTGCTTTAATGATAAAAACGGGTACATTTGGGACGATAGTTGAACAGGTGAAAAATACCTCTCCCGATCAGCTTGAAGCGGTGGAGGCTATCCCCGCGACTCTTGCATCTCTGACATTCGGTATGCTTTTCTTTTCCGTGCTGGAAAGAATGAGCGCCGTGCTTATCCATATCTCTTGTTCTGTAGTCGTTTTTAAGGCGGTCAGAGAAAAGAAATATATTTTTTACCTCCTTGCTGTTCTTATCCATGCCGCTTTAGATGTAATTGCGGGTCTTTATCAGACAAAAATAATAACAAGTACAGCTGTTGTTGAAATTTTGATGTTTGCGGAAGCTTTGACTGTGTTTGCTGCGGTGTATAAGCTTTTGTATAAAAAAACGGAGAAAGAAAATGAGACTGAATAGACTGTCCGAACTTGCCAACAACGATAATGAGATCGGAAATATTGCAAGATTCGGCAATGAGTATTTAATCGAAATAAAAAAATGGAACGGCGAAATTGTGAAGCTAAAAACCGAAAATTGCAGAAGTATCACACATAATGTTGAGGTTTCGGATGAAATAGGGGATATCGTGTGCGATAAGGGTATCTGCAAATTTATGACTGCGGATAATGCGGATGTTATTTTGTCGGTAGATGCCGATGAACTGAAAGCGTAATACATGCATACAGGTGCCTGTCCCCTGTAAGAGTTTGATATCCATATGATATCCATAGGAGGTATTATTATGTGTATTTTATTTATATGTCTATATCTAAAAAATTACTTGTCTGATTCAATATTTTTGCAATTTGTGTACAATAACGTGAATGATTTTGAAACATTGCTTGAAGAAAATGTTTTTCTGGAATTGATTAGCGTTGACCCGAAATCAAAATCGCAAATTTTGCACATAAAACATTTATTATTAGAGTATATATTAAAGAGTTACTTGGATAAATACAATGAAGTAAATGATATTTATGTTGAAAAAATTATAGAATCAAGCAGAACAGACCCAATTGCAGAAATTCTAAAAAGCGAAAATCAGACAAAGACCTTGATTGTAATAGATTGTGAATCAATAAAAACCAGTGCGGATTTGATTACTGTAATAAAAAAAGAATTGGCATTTCCAATTCATTGTGGAAATAATTGGGATGCTATTAATGATTTTATACTAGAAGTTTCGTTTCCGAAAAAATTATGTTTGAAGAATTGGAGTGCATTAAAAAAGAAATTGCCAAATGATGCTATGATTTTAAAGGAAATTTTAAATCAACTTGATAAAAATGCTGTTTTGATTGAATACAATTAATTACAAACCAGAGAAATCATAAGGGGTCGGTTCTGTGTATAAATTGAGATAATTCAAAACGAAGGTCATACAGGAAACGGAGTGTGTATGAGAGACATAATCCATACATCTGTTAAGACATTATAAAAGTCACTTTACTTCTTCCTCAAAGAAAATCAAACAACGGGAAATGTGATAATTACCAAAGTTAAATTTTCCTGTGTTTATTGTGTGTGTTTTATAACGCATACATAAATGATATTTCAAATTATTATAAGAATTATTTTTTAACGAAGCTTGCTTCGGTCACAATGGGTTGCCATACCACCGACACAAATTATACTTGTAAAAAAGCGGCAGATCACCTATGCACGATGCTGCAACTGCAATTTCGGATTTGTGACGGAAACCGCAAAGATAGATGCGGACAATCAGGGACAGGGGACGGTTCTTTGTCTCAGCTGGTAATTTTATATTTTTCATAAACACATCTCTTTCTGCTCTCGAGTAAAACATTTATTTACACAAATTATAGCATATAATACATAAAACTGCAACAAGTTCTCTTGAAACGACGCAAAATACAAAGAAAAATGATTGATAATAAAAGTTAAATATGTTATCATATTTATAAATCAATTAATGGCGGTGTTTTTATGCCAAAAGTTGTGACCACAAAAAAGAAGGACTTCCAAACCCATTTTAGGGCGGAAGTCCTTCTTTTGTAGGGCTATTTTTTCGCAGCCCCTCATTTTTTACACCGTACCGTACAAACCGTTTTCGTTGACATCAACTTTAATAACGGTTTCGGGTTCAAGGTCTTCTTTTATTATCATTCTGCCGACAAGTGTCTCGACATTTGCCTGGATATATCGTTTAAGCGGTCTTGCGCCGTAAACGGGGTCATAGCCGTTTTCTACGATATAATCCTTTGCCTTTTCTGTTACCTCAACGCTTAACTGCTTGTTTTTAAGACGTTTGTCAAGGTCTGCAAGCATAAGGTCTACAATACTTGAAATTTCGTTCTTGCTCAAAGGCTTGTAGTAAACTATCTCGTCAAGTCTGTTAAGGAATTCGGGGCGGAAGTGCTGTTTAAGCAGGCCGTCCACGGCTTCTCTTGCCTCTGCAGTTATCTCGCCGTTTTCTATGCCGTCAAGGATATAGGGCGAGCCGAGGTTTGATGTAAGGATGATTATCGTATTCTTAAAATCTACGGTCCTGCCCTGGCTGTCGGTTATACGTCCGTCGTCAAGCACCTGCAAAAGCACATTGAATACATCGGGATGCGCCTTTTCTATCTCATCAAAAAGCACAACGGAGTAGGGTCTGCGGCGAACGGCTTCGGTAAGCTGACCGCCCTCTTCATAGCCTACATATCCCGGAGGCGCTCCTATAAGACGGCTCACGCTGAATTTTTCCATATATTCCGACATATCTATTCTGACGATATTCTTTTCGTCGTCAAACAGACTTTCGGCAAGGGCTTTTGCAAGCTCTGTCTTGCCGACACCCGTAGGACCAAGGAACAGGAATGAACCGATAGGTCTGTTGGGGTCTTGTATGCCCGCTCTTGAACGGATAATTGCTTCCGTGACCTTTTCCACGGCTTCGTTCTGACCGATAACGCGCTTGTGCAAAATATCTTCAAGTGAAAGCAGTTTCTGTCTTTCGCCCTCCATAAGTTTTGAAACGGGAATACCTGTCCAGCGGGCAACTATTCTTGCGATCTCGTCCTCGTTTACGCGGTCGCGCAGTATGCTGTCGCCTTTTTCCGCCTGCTCGGCAACTGCTTCAAGTTCGGTAAGCTGTTTCTGCAATTCGGGCAGTT
This sequence comes from Bacillota bacterium, assembly GCA_017460805.1. GTDB lineage: Bacteria > Bacillota > Clostridia > Lachnospirales > CAG-274 > RGIG4310. The sequence continues at coordinate 83,267 of JAFUAF010000057.1, forward strand.
TGCCGTAACGCAGCTGAGCCACTTCGTTAAGATTGTAGTTTCTTTCCTCAACTTCGATTTTCTTGTTGATGTTTTCAATCTCTTTGCGCAGTTTTTGTACACGCTCGATAGCTGTTTTTTCGTTCTCCCACTTGGCTTTTAAAGCGTTGAATTCGTCGCGGAGTTCGGAAAGTTCTTTCCTTACGCGTTCAAGCTGTTCTGCGGAAAGTTTGTCTTCCTCTTTTTTGAGGGCTGTTTCTTCAATTTCAAGCTGCATTATCTTTCTTGAGATCTCGTCAAGCTCCTGCGGCATGGAATCCATTTCGGTGCGGATAGTGGCGCAGGCTTCATCAACAAGGTCTATTGCCTTGTCGGGTAAAAATCTGTCCGTGATATAGCGGTTTGAGAGCACAGCCGCCGCAATAAGCGCCTGATCTTGGATTTTTACGCCGTGGAATACCTCGTAGCGCTCTTTAAGACCTCTCAGAATAGAGATAGTGTCCTCGACCGTAGGCTCGCTTACAAGCACAGGCTGGAAACGTCTTTCAAGGGCTGCATCCTTTTCAATATACTTACGGTATTCGTTAAGGGTGGTCGCGCCTATACAATGAAGCTCGCCCCTTGCAAGCATGGGCTTCAAAAGGTTGCCTGCATCCATAGCGCCGTTTGTTTTGCCTGCGCCGACTATGGTGTGAAGTTCGTCTATAAAGAGGATTATTTTGCCCTCGCTCTTTTTTATCTCCTGCAAAACGGCTTTGAGTCTTTCCTCAAATTCGCCCTGATATTTTGCGCCCGCAATAAGTGCGCCCATATCGAGAGAGAAAATCCTTCTGTTTTTGATATTGTCGGGAACGTCACCTTTTACTATACGCAGGGCAAGACCCTCTGCAATGGCTGTTTTGCCGACACCCGGCTCACCTATAAGCACGGGATTGTTTTTTGTCTTTCGGCAGAGGATACGGATAACGTTTCTTATTTCGCTGTCACGGCCGATAACTGGGTCAAGCTTGCCTTTTTCGCCAAGGGAAACAAGATCCTGACCGTATTTGTTAAGTACGTCATATGTGCTTTCGGGGTGGTCGGTGGTAACGCGCGCGTTGCCGCGGATATCCCTTAACGCCTTTAAAAATGCTTCTTTCTTGATATTGAACTGTCTGAAAAGTTCTTTTAATTTGGGAGTGGGGTTGTCAAGCAGGGAAAGAACGATATGTTCCACGCTGACATACTCGTCGCCCATTGTTTTTGCCTGTGATTCGGCTTTGTTAAGTACATTGCCTGCGTCATTTGCAAAATAGACATTTGCGGTGCTGCTGACTGTCGGCATTTCGTCTACAAGCTGTTTTACGTGTCTTGTAAAGCGGTTTGTATCAAGTTCCATTTTTTTGAATATTTCGCTTGTTATGCCGCCCTCCTGCGTTAAAAGTGCAAGCAGAAGATGCTCGCTTGTAACTGCGGGGTTTGAATTGTCTATACAAATATTCTGCGCAAGCTGAATTGCTTCAATGGTTTTTTGTGTGAATTTTTGTGTATTCATATTTATTCTCCTTTCATAATTATATTAAATATCTGCATTTTTCTATAAGTGCAAGATACGGCTTTTCATCAATATCGCCCCCGTTATGGAAGTATTGTTTTAAAACATTGTCAAATACATTGATATAGTCCCAGATAGCCTGTGCCGCCATATCATCGTTTTTAATGGTGTCGGGCAGGGCAAGCTGACGTACAAAACGTCCCATTTCTATGGTGTAATGCACGGTCGCGGGCAGTTTGTCGGGCAGATAATTTTTCTCCCAGCCGACCCACTTTTTCAAGAACCCGTCAAGCTCTGTCAGAAGTGCTGTGTTCTGTGTTCTTAAACTGACTTTCAGCTCGCCTAAAATATGTTCTTTGGGCGAGATAGAGACTGCATATTTTACTGTGGGGTTATATTTGTATTTTACCGCACTTTTAAGCGCAAGCCCTGTGCCCGCCAAAGGCTGAAATGTCATGTTGTCGCTGATGTTTTCCAGCACCAGATCGACAATGTGCTGTATACGCTGTTCGGGTGTTATATAGTTAACTTTTTCCGCTAAAATGCGGTTTATAAGCCCCGAACGGTTAGTGCCGAGACTGTAAGCCATTTTGTCTATCGCCGCAACTATATCGTCATCAAGCACGATACTGTATACCGATTTTCCCATTTTGTACACCTCTTTTCATCCATATCATTTCTTATCTTGAATACATTGTAACACCAAATATTAAACTTGTCAATAGTTTTATATAAATTTTTTTGCGAATTATATAATTGGTAAATAAATTTATACAATCGGACTTTCCCTAACATAAAAACGGAATGATATGATCTTTGCTGTCAATCTATTTCATCCAAAGCCATATACCTCCCGCAATAAGGATTATTCCAATTATAAGCGGTTTCCAGAATGATAAAAATGCGCCTGCGCATAGACCTGCGCCTATACATACAAGAACGATCCCCCAAAATCTGAATCTGCAAAAATACATAATGATGCCCTCCGTGAATTATTAAAATAATATGAGAAAAAATACGAAAATTTCGGCTATTTTTGATTTTGTACTTGACTTTTTTTCTTTTTTAATATAAAATTTAAGCAATAAATAAAAGGAAGTAGCTTGCATAGCACTTTTTAACGGGGTGTATTTCTTTCGTGGGGTACACTTTTCAGCCAATGAAGATAAAATTGACTTGCCCAAATTTTTTTTACGCTGCGCTTCTGTGGTTGGGATGCTAAAAATTTGTCCTGCAAAACGCATGAGTATATTTTATCTTTGAATTATTGAAAAGTGTCTATGTATACAATATCGTCAGCACGACCGAAAGGTCCGGTATGTAAATAATAAGCAAAACTTTTATTGTGACAAAAAGACCGCAAGGGTCTATGGCTTTTGCCATGTTATTTTTGCTGCAATAAAGGCTTTGCTTTTTTCTTTGCAGTAAACAGAAAGGAGAAAAAATATGCAGTTATTGGTTTATCTGTGGCTTGTAGTCGGTTTTGTATGCCTTATAAAGGGCGCAGATTTTTTTGTGGACGGCAGTTCGTCTGTGGCAAAGACGTTTAAAGTGCCGAGTGTTATTATCGGTCTTACCATTGTAGCAATGGGAACAAGCCTGCCCGAAACAGCGGTTTCGGCTTCGGCGGCAATGCGCGGCGCAAATGCTATCGCCGTTAGTAATGTAATAGGTTCAAATATTTTTAACCTGATGGTAGTTGTGGGTATATGTGCGGCAATTCAGCCCGTAAAGGTAAATAAGGAACTTATGCAGCGCGATTTCCCGTTTTCGCTCGCCGCAACGATCTTTATGCTTTTGGTTATTGTTGATGCGGTAATTTTCAGAGCTAAAGACAACGTCATTTCAAGAATAAACGGTATCACATTTCTTATTATGTTTGCCGTTTATATGTTCGTGCTTATCTCGCAGACGCTTAAAGCAAGAAAAGAAGCTCTTGCGGCGGGTAATGCCGAGGATGAGGAATACAAAGTCCTTCCTATATGGAAAAGTATTCTGTTTATTATAGTAGGTATTGTGGGCATAAAGTTCGGCGGCGATCTGGTAGTTGACAGCGCATCGGAAATAGCGGCGCGCTTCGGCCTTTCACAGACCCTTATCGGTCTTACTATCGTTGCCTGCGGTACAAGTCTTCCCGAACTTGTGACAAGTATAGTTGCATCACGCAAAGGCGAAAACGACCTTGCACTCGGTAATGTAATAGGCTCAAACGTATTTAATATCTTGTTTGTTCTCGGTATCTCGGCAAGCATCTGCCCTATAAAGACAGAAATGAAAGCTGTGACGGATATCTGTGTTCTGCTTATCTTTAATGTATATATCTACATACTTACAAAGGCGACACATAAAGTCGGCAGGGCAGGCGGTATATCCATGGTAGTATTATATGTTCTTTATACCGTGTATATTATCTACAGAGACCTTGGAGCGGCAATGTAAAAAGCACATCAAAAAAGACCTCAAAACGAGGTCTTTTTTTAGTGGCTATTGATCTGTATCGGCTTTCTTGCTGTTGAATTCAAAACCGAGCATCGTTATATCGTCAAACTGGTCGGCTTCTCCTACAAAGGCCGCAATACGTTTTCTTACAAAGGGAAGAATGTTGCGCATACCGCTTGCTTTTGATGCGTTAAGTGCACTCAGCATACCGTCTGTGCCGAATTGTTCTTCCTTTTCGTTTATTGCCTCGGGTACGCCGTCTGTGTAAACAAACAGTTTATCGCCCGGATAAAGCTGAAGAGTGTAGTCCTTGAACGGCATATCTTCCATTGCCGCAAGTGCAAGCCCGTGTTTGTCTTTTACAAGCTCCCATGTGCCGTCTGCACGTTTTATGGCGGGATATTCGTGGCCTGCGTTTGCACATTGAACTTCGCCCGTTTCAAGGTTTACAATGCCTATCCATGCCGTTACGAACATATCGGCATCATTCCCCTCACAAAGTACATTGTTTGCTTTTTCAAAGATAGCTGAGGGTGAACGTCCCGATTCCGCAAGGCTTTTTATTGCTGTCTTGCTTCGCATCATAAACAGCGAAGCGGGAATACCCTTGCCCGAAACATCGGCAACAACAAGAGCGAATTTATTCTGGTCGATAAAGAAGAAGTCGTAGAAATCGCCGCCGACTTCTTTTGCGGGATCCATAAGTGCAAACAGGTCAAACTCCGTTCTGGGGAATTTGAATACCTTGGGAAGTGCGGAGGACTGTATCTGCCTTGCAAATTCAAGTTCCTGCTCAATACGCTTTTCGGCTTGGTCGATATAGCCTTTCAGTGCATCCACAGTCAGGTTTATATCGTCCGAAAGTGAAGCGAACTCGCTTGTGGAGCGGACATTTACAACTTCGTCAAGTCTGCCGCGTGTTATCTTATGCAGAGAATTGTTTATCCTGTCAAGGTTATTTACAATTATCTTCTGAACAAGAATATAGATAAGCAGGAATATTACCGTAAACAAAAGCACATCCGCAAAGCCTGTTTCGTATGCCGCCGTATTGCTTATAAGGAAGACCTCATCAATTGGGATTATAGCCAGAAAAATGGTTCCGTTTTTCATTATCTCCATACGGCAGTAACTTTTAACATTCAAAATGTTGGCGTTGAAATAATAGATCCCTGTTTCTTCGGGAATATTCTCTACACCGATATCAAAGAAAGTCTTGCCTTTCTGCTCGCCCGTCATAATTGTGCCGTTATTGTCGGCAACATAGATAGTGCCTTTTTCACCGATATGTCTGGTGCCGAACATATTGGCATATTCGTCCATCGTGCCGTAAGTGTCGATCATATCGGAATTCAAAGCTACCTGTAAAGCACCGTCGCCGCATTTTACGCCCACATACATGAGCTGTATGTTTTTGTCGCGGCCAATGGGTCGGAGATCTTGTGCCAACTCACTTCTTGTGCCGTCGATAAGCGCAATAAACGGACTTGACTGTGCCGTGGATTTCATATCGAAGTTTATGTTTTCGGGGGTAGTGGATCTTATTATTATACCGTCTTTATTTATGATATTTATTTCATAAAATTTATAGGTGTTTTTCAGTATTTCAAGCGCCTTGTCCGATGTACTGTCCACACCGCCCTGGTATTCCACAAAGGCCGCCGCTGCATGAGCCATTGTAAGGGTCTGCTTTTTTACAAGCTGTATTACGGAATTGTAGTCGGCCTGCATATAGTTGTATGTGGCTTTTGCATCCTCGGTCTGGGATGTCATTGTTTTTTGCGCACTTTGTATCGCGTATCTTGTCTGTATCGCATCCGAGAATTTATATGTAGCAAAAAGCATGACCACAGTACATATAAATAGATAAAACTGGAATTTTATACTTATTGTGACATCTTCGTCCTTATACCGCTTGAATGCGCCTTTCAGCCTGCCCGAAAGGGCGTAAAGAACAATGGAGGACAAAAACATTCCAAGACCTGTGAACGCTATCATGGGATGCGCACAGGTGTCCACAACGTAGAACGCCATTTCCATATCGTTGCGGTGTGTGATAAGCACAACATACATATGGAAAACTTCCGTTACCGCACCGAGACACAGCGCATAAAACGGAGAGGGCTTTTTGCCGTGGAAAAACTTTACATTAAACAATGCGGCAAGGAAACCCGCAAGACAGGTGGAAATACTGCACGCTATTCTTGTGTAGGAGCCTATGCCGAAGTATGTACCTACGATATATCGCTCTATACCGCCTATAAGACCTGCGATTATACCCGAAACGGGGTCAAAGAAAAGACCCGCCGCAAGAGGTGCTATATCACGTACATTAAGTGTCATTTCGTCATAGCGCACACCGAAGTGAGTAGACAAAATGGCGCTTATGCCGTATAAAACACCTATAAAAATTCTTTTGCGCTTTGTCAGTACGCTTTTATCCGTGTGTACCCACAGTTTTAAGGCAGCCGTGAGTGCAACATAGAGAAATGTGACAAGCGACATTTTAAATATCATTACTAACATTTGTTACTTCCTTTTTCGATAAATCAGATTTTTGCACTTACCGAACCGTAGGTCCAGGAGTAGCCGCAGGCTTTGCATATCTGTCCGGGAACAGAAACACCGTTATCGCCTGTCATATTTTTGTCTTTAAGCTCGGCAGAGGAGCATCTTGGGCATGCAGTGCGCTTTGAAGCGTAATTTTCCATGCCGATTATACCCTGTGCGCCTGCATTGCCTGTGCCGCCGTTTACATTTTTAAGGTCGCTGCTGTCAAGATTTTTTCCTATCATATTCATTATATCACCTTTCCTTATTATTCTACCGATATTTTGCCTGTGCCGTAGGTCCATTTATAACCGCATAAAGGATCTGTGCAGACCTGGGAGTAGTGACCCATTCCGTCACCGTGCAGAAGGATCCTGAAATCCATGCTTGCGGGCTTGCCGCATATGGGACAGGTCGTTCTTGCCGCGGGATAGTTTACAGTTTCGTCCGCAGACTGCGATTTGTCTATTGTTATGGTTGCGCCTGCGCCGCCGGAGATTTCACTCATAATACTTTCGTCAAGCTTATTTTCAAGTTTGATCTTCATTGACACCATCCTTTCAAATTATCCTTTTCGTCTTATCTCTTCTATTATATAACAAAAAAATCGGTATTTCAATACCCTTTTGTATAAAGATATGTTAGTTTTGCGGTAATAATGCCGTGTATTGACATTGTTTGAACAGAATATTATAATTATATTGAACGTCAGAATAATGAAACGTTCAATATATGATGGGCTCATAATATAAAAAAATTTTTTGCAGGGTGTACCCATTTATCTGATTTTTTATGTTTAGTTATACAGAGAGCAATAAAAGACGGCGATAATCACGAAAGACGGAAGAGTGATACGTTTTGAGGGGAAAAACATTATGGTTTGCAGCCTTGAAGAATGGGATCTTGTTGATGCTTTTGCGGGAATGGAGCGAGATTTGGCCGGAAAATTTTGAAGTGTCGGGGAGAAGAAGTATGTTATTGTTTTTGATATTGCCGTCCGAAAAAGACGAGGCGGATTTTGCGGAGATTTTTGAAAAATACAAATACAAGGTCTATTCAGCCGCCTACGGGATATTGCAGGACAGGCAATACGCCGAGGACGCGGCAAGCGAGACCTTTTACAAAATAGCAAAATACTATGACAGGATAAAAAAGATACCCAAGGATGAACTTGCGTATTACGTGACCGCCATAGCTAAAAATACCGCCATAGATATGCAGGCGAAGATAAACAAAAGGGCGGATGTGCTGACGGATAAGACCGATTTTGAGGATATGAAAGCCGTCGGCGGCATTGACAGGTTTGTGAGCAGGGAATTATACGAGTGCATAGACAAACTGCCCGAAAAGCAGAAAGCCATGCTTTTATATAAGTACGGCTACGGCTTTACCGTAAAGGAGATAGCAGGAATGCTGAGCGAAAAGGAAAATACGGTAAAAGTCAATATCCAAAGGGCAAAAAATAAGCTGGCTCGGCTTTTGAGAGGTGAGAAAGATGAATAACAGCCGCGATGACGAACTTATGGAGGCTTTGCTCAAAAAAGTTTCGTCAGATTATATAAAAAAAGAAAGTGCAGCCATAGATGCGGAAACAGCCGAAAAGCATGATTTCGGCAAGGCTTTTGACAAAGATATGGATAAGCTTGTTAAAAAGATGAGCACGAAAAAACGATTTTCAAATGCGGGAAGATATGCTGCGGGAGCGGTGGCGGCGGTGCTGGTTTTTGCTGTTGTCAATCCGAATATCGCCACTGCGTATAAGCAGAAATTTCTGAATATTTTCAGGCATGAAGAGGGCGGTTTTATTCAGACCGATTATTTCAGTGCAAATGTCGAATATCCCATTGAAAAATTTCCCGAGGAATTCGGAAATATCTATGCGCCGTCTGCGCTGCCGAGCGGATACAGCGTAAAGGATATAAAAAGCGGTGCGGGTTTCTACAGCATCATATATGAAAGAAACGGCACAGAGCTTGAATTTCGCTGCATAAATTCCGACAGGCGAACAAGCATTGTGGACAATGAAAACCACGAAAACAAAAAGGTCAGATTAAAGGCGGGCGAGGGGCTCTATACCTACGGCGAAAATGATGCCATGCTGCAATGGGAGACCGATGAATACGGATTTTCGCTCTACGGACATGATCTGAGCGAAAGTGATTATATAAAGACCGCCGACAGCGTGGCTTTGGTAACGGAGGACAAAAAATGAATACAAACAACAGGGAGATAGAAAGAAAATTTCTTGTGGCAAAGCTGCCCGAGGGACTTGAAAATTACAGGCATTTCAACATTAAACAGGGGTATATCTCGACCGATCCCACGATACGTTTAAGACAGCGTGATGACGAGTATATTCTTACCGTAAAAGGCGCGGCACACGCAAACGGCCTTGACAGGGCGGAGTTTGAGCTGCCGCTTTCCAAAGAACAGTTTGAAAAGCTGTGGGATAAGGTCGAAACGGGAACTATAGACAAAAAAAGATATATTATCCCGCTTGATGATGCGCATACTGCAGAACTTGACATCTACAGCGGTGTGCTTGACGGATTTATGAATGTGGAAGTCGAATTTTCTTCATTAAAAGATGCAGTTTTGTTTGATGCACCGTCATGGTTTGGTGCAGAAGTAACAGAAGACAGAAGATATTCAAACGCTTCTTTGGTAAAATATGGTATTCCTGTAAAATAATATAATTTGTGCTTGCAATTTTCCTTTTATTGGGTTATAATATACATAAATGGTAAAAATTACCAATTTTAAATAATATATATCTAATGGAGGGAAACTTAAATGAATAACGAAAAAATCAGTATTTTGGTGGCAGACGACAACAGGGATTTTTGTGACTGCCTATGTAATTTTCTGGAAAAACAGCCCGATATGGAAGTGGTGTGTAAGGCCTACGACGGGATAGAAGCGTACAACAAAATACTTTCGGATAAACCCGATATTGCGTTATTGGACGGCATTATGCCAAAACTTGACGGCATAGGCGTGTTGGAAAGACTTGCACAGGGCGGCAACGAAAATGTGACAATGTGCATCATGCTTACAGCCATTACGGGCGAACAGATAACACAAAAAGCGTTTAATCTCGGCGCAAAGTATTATATTGCAAAGCCGTTTGATATGGAACTTCTGGTTTCAAGAATACGTCAGCTTAAAGAACCTATACCGATCAAGGGTGCAAAATACGGTTATGCAAGGATAGCCGATGTGGATCTTGAAACAAGGGTTACAAATATTCTGCATGAGATAGGTGTGCCTGCACATATCCGCGGTTATCACTATATGCGCGAGGCTATACTTATGGCTATTGATGATATAGATGTGCTTAACTACATAACAAAGGAACTCTATCCGTCTATAGCCAAAAAATGCAATACAACTCCGAGCCGTGTTGAACGTGCGATAAGGCACGCGATAGAAGTGGCATGGAGCAGGGGAAAGGTCGATGCCATAGACAGTCTTTTCGGATATACCGTATCAACGCACAAGGGAAAACCGACCAACAGCGAATTTATTGCGCTTATAGCAGACAGACTTCGTCTTGAACTGAAAGCGGGCTGACAAATGAAAATATACGGTAATATAACTTACCAAACTGCTTAAACAGCGGGTCAGCATAAAAAATCACTTTACATCAATGCGGTTACGTAATATAGTTACGTAACCGCATTGTGTTTTTATTGGGATTTTTTTAGGACAATAAATCGAAATTTTAAAATTTTTTTAAAATTATGAATTTTTTTTATTATTTTATTTGACGTATCGCTTAAAAAGTGGTATTATAATAATTAAATAAGGCTGTGCTTATGTGGCGGGGATAGTTTTCCTTAGCATTTATCCTGCCATGGTAAGCTGTATATCAGGCCGGCTTAACATTTTAACGGAGGTGATTTTATGAGTACAAAGGACGCATTGGCATTGCTTGAAAGCGTGAGCGACGATAAACAAGTCTTTCTTGATATTGCCAAATCCTATGTGGCTGATAAATTAAATGTTTATTACAGTGTTGAAAACTGTATCTGCCTTAAAGAGGACGACATGATCCCATTCGGCGAACTGCCGGAGTTTGAAGAACTCAGACAGAAAGTTCACAACATCGAGAATGCTAAGGATATTATTGATGATTTCTTTGAGATCGACGACGATATAGCAAAGATAAATCAGTATCTTGATGATGAACTCCTTATTGCGTATATGGAAGTCGATGACTATGACAGCGACGACAGCGCAGAAGGATTTTCGTCTTCCGTTGCACCTACTTACAGCGCAGATGACGAGGAAGACGAAGACGAGGGATATCCTCTCTTCCAGGAAGAAGATACAACGCTTCCCGATGCAGATGATATTAAGCTGCCCGAAACAGAAGAGAATACAGAAAAGGCCGAAGAAGAGCCTGCACAGACATATCCCGACGAGCCCGAGCTTGGTATTTCCTACGGCGGATATGAGGCCGAAGAGGAAAAACCGGCAGAGCCCGAACCTCAGCAGGAGGAAGAAACAGAAGAACGTATTGTCGGTATTTACAAGGAAGAATATGATACTTCATGGGCACCCGATTATGAACCCGATGAGGATGATTATTTCCTTAAACAGTCCGAAGCTGAACTTCTTGGCGAGGATGAAAAGCCAAAGCTTAACTCACTCTTTACAGATGATGTAGTCAAGACGGAAAAGGCAGACATACTTGCAGAGGCTGCCTACGTTATTGACCAGGGCGGCAAGTTTATATTCACAGGCGCTTCTCCTCAGGTTTATCTGAACAAGCGTTTTGAGTATTTAAGAATTAAATATGCGCTCAAGAATATTGAGGACGGCGAGGACGAGGATTCCGAGATCGAGATCATCAAAAACGAGCTTATTAAGCTTCGCGGCTATGCTCAGCGCGGTGTTATCCTTCCCGTTGAGGCTATAAGCTACGATATGATGATGGTTGAAAAGGTTTACGGCCTTCTTAAAGAATTTGATGAGTCACTTTATCCCGCGGGTTCTATCCCCAATATTGACGATATCCTTAAACTTATGGATGTCAGCGGTGAGTTTGACGAAAAGGCAACAAAGCTTCACAAGTTCTATATGGTTGATACCATCAACTTCCTTAAAACTATCTACAAGAACTGCTCGGGACTCGAACTTGACAAGAACAAGCGTATCGCAGTTGAGAGAGATAAGCTTGATGACAAGCATTTTGAAGATGTACGTAATCTTGAAAGAGAGTTCTATGCACAGAGAAAGAAACTTTTCGGCGGCGGCAAGAACGAATACGAGAACAAAAAACGTGCTCTTGAGGAAGCTTACAACAAGCAGATCAAGGAGCTTGAGGACAGCATTCAGGCTGTTATAGAGCGGGATACAAAGATGGTCGGCAAGAATATGAAGCTGTACACAAGAATCGATAAGATCTTGAGAAACAATGTGCTTTGTTTCCAGGCAAAATAATTGCAGAATAGAGGTGTGAACTATGGCTGATGGAGCAAATAAGTTACCGGCAGGCTTTGCTGTCGGCGACACTTTGGCAAGCCGTTATGTATTGAAAAAAGTTATAAATCCCGATAATGGCGAGGCGGCGACTTTTGTCTGCGAATATGATGATTTCCCGTTCCTTGTAAAGGTTTACTTCCCCGATAAGGCACCTACCGAAGAAAAGGTTAGTAAAGAAAAATCTATGAATTCGCCTTATCTTGTTAAGAAGTCTGACAGATTTACATACAACGGATGCAGCTGCGAGGTAATGCCTTTCTTCAACAAGGCCGACCTTATTTCAAGCGGCAAGGCAGTAAATGACAAACGCCTTTTTGAAACCATTATCCCGAATGTAAACGAGGCATTGAAGTCGGTACATGATGCAGGTCTTGTACATGGCAATGTAAAGCCTACCAACATTTTCTACAGTCCTTTCGGACCGGACCAGGTTCTTCTTGGCGATTTGGGTGTTGAGCTTGAACACATAAGCGAATTTACAAAGCAGACAGGTTTTGCTTTCCTTCCGCCCGAAAATTTAAAGGGTATCTTCGGTAAGGAAGCCGATTACTGGTCGCTTGGCATAACGCTTGTAATGCTTGTAACGGGCAGGGGCGTATTTGACGGTCTTAACAGAAAGCAGATGCTTAAAAAGGCTGCCACTTACGAGCTTGAAATTCCCGATAAGGCAAGCGAAAAACTTAAAAATATCATCCGCGGTCTTACCGTTAAGGATTACAAGACACGCTGGGGCTATGAAGAGATAAAGAAATGCCTTGCAGGCGAGGACGTACCTATCGTTGATGAATATGTATATGAACCGCCTACAGACGTTTATAATTTTGACGGTGTTCCCGTTAAGGGTCTTGAAAATATCGCTCAGGCATTTGCAACAAACTGGGCAGCTGCCGTTAATGCGATAAACGATCCTGCATTGCTTGAAATAGTCGATAACTATGCGGAGGATAAATATCCCGAGGTAGTTTCCATAAGCAAAATGGAAGATAAGGACAGGGCTGTATTCCAGTTTATAAGCCTTATGAATCCGTCTCTTCCCGCATACTGGAAAGGTCAGGAGATCGGCGATATCGCCCAGTTTGCAAACGAAATGGCTATCGCGTATGATAAAGATCCGTTCCTTGATTGTCTTAAGAGCGGTATTGTAAGCCTTGTTGCCGAGCAGCGCGGTATGGATGCCGACAAGGTAGAAAAGATCAAATCTGTTGAAGACGAGGTAAAAGAGGGCGGCTGCAACGAAGAAAAGGTTGCATACAAACTTAACTACTACGTTTCGGGCGATTATACTTACGATTTCAGGAATGTACCTTGCACAAAGGTTTCCGATCTTGTACAGTATATCCGCTCCAATGTTGACAGTCTTGACTCTATCTGCGCAGAGTTTATTGAAGATACAAAATTCTTTGCATGGCTTGAGGTACTTGGTTTCAAAGATCAGGTAAAGGCTTGGAAGGCAACATTATATTAAAAAATATTATAAAAACCGACTGTTTCGTGCAGTCGGTTTTTTGTGCTTATACTTGTTTGATTTTTTCAACAGCTTCTTTTGACGGGGTTATATAAGCGGTTTTATTTGTATCATAGATAACAAAACCCGGTTTGGCGCCGTTGGGTTTGTGCACGTTTTTGCGCTGTGTGTAGTCTACGGGCACCATTGAAGATGTCTGCGCCTTGCTGTAGTATGCGGCAAGGGTCGCGGCTTCGGTCAAAGTGGTGTCGGGTACATCGGCACCGCGGGTTATGATTATAACGTGTGAGCCCGGGATATTTTTTGTGTGCATCCATATATCCGTGCTGTGTGCGGTGCGCAGGGTCAGCTCGTCATTTTGGATGTTGTTTTTGCCGACGTAGATATCGTATCCGTCGGATGAGATGTAGTGCAGTGGTGCGGATTTTTTATTGACCTGTCTGCCTTTTTGTTTTGCTTCTTTTTTTACATAGCCCTGTTCACGCAGTTCGCGGCGTATTTCTTTTATATCCTGCTCGTTTTCGCAGTTTTCAACGCCTGCAAGTACTGTTTCAAGATAGGCAAGCTCCTCGTCGTTGGAGGCTATCTGTTCCTGCAAAGCGGTATAGGTGCGTTTTGCTTTGTTGTAGCGTTTGAAATATTTCTGCGCATTTTCCGCGGGTGTAAGCGAGCCGTCAAGTTCTATTTCCACTTCTTCAAAGTTTTCGCTGTAAAAATTATTCAGCTTTACCGTTGTCATTCCTTGTTTTATTGCATAGATATTGGCGGTTATCAATTCGCCGCAAAGCCGCAGATGTTCGCGGTTTTCAATATCTTTAAGGCTTTTTTGCTGAATGTCGCGCTTTTTTACACAGCGTTCTATATTCTGCGTAACAAGATGCTTAAGATCGTGAGTTTTCTGCGACATTCTGTATGCTGTGTCCTTGGCCGAATAAAATTCCTCTGTCATACGGGACGGAGAAGAAAAGGTCTGCGTGCGCAGATCTTTGTATTTATTGAGTGAAAACGGCAGCATATCCTTTACTTTTTCGCCGTCATACACTATCTGCGGAAGATAGTCTGTCGCTTTGATCTTATCGACAAGGGCTGAAAATGCTTCGTAAAGATTTTGCTTTTCGCTGTCGGAGAGTGTGCTGACAGGCTTGTTTGCGTCAATACCCGCATTATAGCACACCTCGTCCGCAATTACCGGACTTATGCCGTTATAGCCCTTGTATATCGCCGCAAATGCTTTTTCCGAATTAAGGTTTTCGAGTGTTTTATGAAAATTTTCTTCATTTAAAAGCAGGGTGTCCGTTTTTCCGCTGTCGGGCGGCATAACATATTCTTTTCCGGGGAGTACCTGTCTTACCGAGCTTTTGTCAAAACTTATATGCCTTGCGCTTTCAAGCACAGTTCCGTTTTCGTCAACGAGCATAAGATTGCTGTGCCTGCCCATTATCTCCAAAACAAGCGTTTTAAGTGTATAATCGCCCATTTCATTAAGTGCTTCTATTTTAATGTTGACTATTCGGTCAAAATTGGGCTGGGTTATCTCCAGTATTTTGCCGCTTTGAATGTGCTTTCTTAAAACCATGCAAAAAAGCGGCGGCTCCATGGGATTGTCGCGCGATATCTCCGTTAGGTGCAGACGCGGGTGAGATGGGTTGGCTGTTAAAAGAAGTTTGCAGTTTTTGCCCAGACTGCGCACGGACAAAATTATCTCGTCACTTTCGGGCTGATATACCTTGTCCACACGGCCGCCCACAAGCCTGTCTTTTAATTCGGTCACTATGCTGTTTATTGTTATTCCGTCAAATGCCATAATAATTGCCTTTCAAAAATTTACTTAATAATAAAAACATTTTATCATATTTTTTTTATGATATCAAGCCCGCCTTATATTTGAAGATTTATATTTGAAGATTTATATTTACATTGCTCGGATTATATTGTAAAATAAAAAAGGTATGAATTTTACAAGGGAGGATATTCTATGAAAAAAATATTGGCGGCATTTGCGCTGTGTATGGGTGCTCTGGCTGTGCCCTGCTGTGTTTCGGCGGCGGTGATAAAGGATACAAATGTGAGTGCGGCTATCGGAAACACAAATATTGCGGCGCTTACCCAGAATGACGAGTACAGGACTTACGATACATTCTATTCGCTTGACGATACATCAATAAACCGTATGACAAGCGAGCATTTTCAGATAATATGGGGCAACGGCGATACAACGGGCAAAATAAACTATGATTATATAAAAGGAAATCTTATCAATCTTGAAAATATACGCAGTTTTTATATAGACGAGCTTGAAATGAAGGATATCGGCATATCGCAGAATAAAAGAATAACCGAAAAACGCAAGACGAATGTCTATGTTTCGGGTACGGGTCTTACAAAATTTGAAGACGATTGGGCTTATATGTCGGTGGACAGCGACAGCTTTGCCTTTCTTTTTGTTGCACCGGGAGCTATGCAGGTCGACCCACCAAGCTGGGTGCTGCCGCATGAGCTTGCGCACGCCTTTACTTATCATCAGGGCGGTACTATTCCGGGCGCATGGTACGAATCTACGGCAAACTGGTTCCGCGATCAATATCTCGGCAGTAAATACTATGCTTACGGAAATACGACCTACGGCCCCGCGGCAGACTTTTTTACGCCTTATGTGCGTTATTCCGACTATTATGTGCCGCATATGCTTCAATGGTATGATACATGGCCGTTTTTTACCTATATTTCGGAAAATCCCGATAATATAGACGGCCTCGGCATGCCGCTGATGCACAAAATATTTGAATATAATGCACCGTCGGGGCAGTCTATGTTCACAACCGTGGAAAAACTGTCGGGAGTACCCGCAAAAGAAGTGCTTGCGGGATTTACAAGGCGTATGGCGACTTATGATTTCAGCAGACGTGAATTTTATCAAAAACAGCTTAAAGAAGCTGCGGACGGGCTTAAATACTATGATAAAGTCGATCTTTACAGCGAGATGTATACAACGCTTTCGGCGGCGGATAGTGAAGGTTACATGGCTGTACCCGTGAATAAAGCGCCTATGGCAGCGGGATTTAATGTGATACCTATAGAAGCCGATCTTTCAAAAACGGTTCTGTCGGCGGATATCGTCAATACAAGCACCGAAGCGGAAGCGGACTTCCGCACAAGCCTTGTGACGGTAACGAGTAACGGAGCAACGAAGTATTCAAATATTGTAAGCGGCAGCGGGACGGCCAAAATAGACCTTATCGGAGACGAGACCAAAGCATATCTTGTTGTCTGCGCAACACCCGATGTGATAAAGAATTATGAGGTGGATTGGAACAGTTCGGCAGAAGATACGGACACACGCTATACATATAAGGTAAAAATTTATTCTTCGGAAAATACGGCGGAGGACAGCAAGGCTGTTCCCGCGGGTGTATGGACTGCGTCGGATATCCTCGGTGCACCAAATTATTATACCGTGACCGACAATGCGACAAGCAAAGAAGGACAGCTTAAAATAAACACGGGGAATATAGAATTTTATGTAAATGACGGTGCAGAGATAACGATAGGTTATAAATGCGGTTCTACGGACAGCAAAAAAAGTGCTGCGGTAGTTCTTGGCGGAAAAACTTCTTCCTATGTAAACGGCGGTGCGGATGAAAACGTCTTTACCGTCGGCGGGCTTGCCGAGGGTGCATATAAGATAACAGCCCTGCAAAACGGAGGTACTTCCGCACAGATAAATTATATAAAAGTATATTATCCCGTAAACGGAGATGTGAACAAGGACGGAACAGTCAACGATGCGGATGCAAAAATGCTTTTGAGACATCTTTCGGGTATTGAGACAATAACAGACGGCACATCAATGTATAACGCCGACTGCGATGGCATTGATGGGTGGGATATCAGAGATGTGATATGGATAACAAAGAACAAGGGGTGAAATACCTCTTGTTTTTATTTTTAAAACTTGTAAAAAGATTTATATAAATCGAATTACAAAAATTTTAAAAAATTTGTAAAAAACACTTGACAAATGTTCCCGGAAGTGGTATCTTATATTTAAAGATTAGCACTCACGCCGAATGAGTGCTAACAAAATAAAAATCATCGGTAAAAAGAAGGTGAGTATGTGGACCTGAATGACAGAAAATTTAAAATACTGGAGGCTATAATCACCGACTATATCAAGACGGCTGAGCCGATAGGTTCGCGTACTATAGCTAAAAAATATGACCTGGGTGTTTCCAGTGCAACTATCCGCAACGATATGAGCGATCTTGAGGAGCTGGGGCTTATTGTACAGCCGCATACCTCCGCGGGACGTATTCCGTCGGATCGGGGCTACCGCCTTTATGTGGATAAAATGATGCAGTCGCAGGAACTTTCGCCCGAGGTTGCGGATCTTCTGCAAAATGTTGTGGAAAACAACATCGGCCAGATAGATTATCTGATGCAGCAGACGGCAAAAGCGCTTGCAGCCCTTACAAACTACACGATAGTCGTAACAGAGCCCAAAAGCTCAAGGCTTAATATCAAGCATGTGCAGTTGGTGCCCGTTGACGAGCGGTCGGTGGTGGCGGTCATAGTTACCGAAAACAAATCGGTAAAAAACCATGTGCTCCGAGTGAGCAATGTGCCCGACATCGAACAGCTTAACAGCATATCGCAGGCGATAAATACCGCGATACAAAATTACACCCTGCAGGATATGGAAAGCATAGCATCGGTCATGTTACAGACCTATCCCGAAAACAGGGAGCTTGTTACAAAGCTTTTAAAGGCGATTTTAACTGCTGTCAAGCAAAACGACAATGTGCATTATTACACCAGCGGTGTTAATAATATACTGGGCTTTCCCGAATTCAGCGATGTGGAAAAGGCAAAAAATATTTTCCGCGCCCTGGAGGAAAAGGATATGCTTATAACGCTGTTTGACAAGGACAGCGAGCACAACGACGAGGTGCATATAGTCATCGGCGGCGAAAACAATA
The DNA here is from genome assembly GCA_017460805.1 of Bacillota bacterium. Lineage (GTDB taxonomy): Bacteria > Bacillota > Clostridia > Lachnospirales > CAG-274 > RGIG4310. The sequence continues at coordinate 101,700 of JAFUAF010000057.1, forward strand.
TGAAAGAGCTGCAGGAGTGCAGTATAGTCCGTGCCGACTATAACTACGGCAACGACAGCTACGGCACGATAGGCGTTATTGGCCCGACAAGAATGAATTACAGCCAGACGGTCTCCGTTTTAAACGCTATAATCAAAAATCTTGAAACGGTAATAAAGTCCATATCGGACGGAAAGAATAAGGATGGTAAGAATGGATAGTGAAAAGATAAACAACGAGGCTTTGGAGCAGGAAGAGGAAACTCCGGTTGTTGAAGAAGCGGTCGAAACGACCGAAGAAGCAGCAGAAGAAACCGCGGAAGAGATAATAGAAGAACCCGCAAAAGAAAGCCCCGAGGACAAGATCAAGGAACTTGAGCAGGCTGTCAAGGACAATTTTGATAAATTTCTGAGAAAAGCCGCAGAGTTTGAGAATTTCAGAAAACGTACCAACAACGAAAAGGCAGGTATGTATAATAACGGTGTCAGAGATACCGTGGAAAAACTTCTCCCCGTTATAGACAACTTTGAAAGAGCGGTCGAAATGTCGGAGGAAAAGGAAAGCAGTCTTTACAAAGGTGTAGAAATGATTTTAAAACAATTTCTGGAGATAATCGCTTCTCTCGGCGTTGAGGAGATACCTGCGCTGGGCGAACCGTTCGACCCCAATGTCCACTCGGCGGTAATGCACGTAGAGGACGAAAAATGCGACGAAAACGTCGTTGTTGAGGTCTTCCAGAAAGGTTACAGACTGGGCGACAGAGTAATAAGACCCAGTATGGTAAAAGTAGCAAACTAAACTTAAAATAAGAAAAGAGGAGTAAATATGAGCAAAATAATAGGTATTGACTTAGGTACAACAAATTCATGCGTAGCGGTTATGGAAGGCGGTCAGCCCGTTGTTATCACTAACGTAGAGGGCGAAAGAACAACACCTTCTATCGTAGGTTTCACAAAGACAGGCGAAAGACTTGTCGGCGAAACGGCAAAGCGTCAGGCAGTTACCAATGTAGAGGGTACTGTTATCTCTATCAAAAGACACATGGGCGAGGACTACAAGTTCACATATGACGACAAGAAGTATTCACCTCAGGAAATTTCCGCTATGATCCTTCAGAAGCTTAAAAAGGATGCGGAAAGCTATCTTGGCGAGGATGTAAAGGAAGCTGTTATCACAGTTCCCGCTTACTTCACAGACAGCCAGAGACAGGCAACAAAGGATGCGGGCAAGATCGCAGGCCTTGATGTAAAGCGTATCATCAACGAGCCTACGGCGGCAGCTCTTGCTTACGGCCTTGACAATGAAAACGAGCAGAAGATCATGGTTTATGACCTCGGCGGCGGTACATTCGATGTTTCTATCATCGAGATCGGCGACGGTGTTATAGAAGTTCTTGCAACAAGCGGTAACAACCACCTTGGCGGCGATGACTTTGACCAGAGAATTATCGACTACCTTGTAAAGGAATTCAAGGGCAAAGAGGGTATCGACGTATCGGGCGACAAGCTTGCTATGCAGAGACTTAAAGAAGCGGCAGAAAAGGCTAAAAAAGAGCTTTCTACAGCCACAACAACAAATATCAACATTCCTTACTTTACAGTTGGTTCGGACGGTCCCAAGCATCTTGATGTAACACTTACACGCGCTAAGTTTGAAGAACTTACCGCAGACCTTGTTGCGGCAACTATCGGACCTGTACAGGATGCACTTAAAGAAGCCGACCTTTCCGCAAGCGAACTTGACAAAGTTCTTCTTGTAGGCGGTTCTACAAGAATCCCCGCCGTACAGAGTGAAGTTAAGAAGATCACAGGCAAAGATCCGTTCAAGGGTATCAACCCCGACGAGTGTGTTGCTCTCGGTGCTTCTATCCAGGGCGGCAAGCTTGGCGGCGAAGAGGGTGCAGGCAGCATTCTTCTGCTTGATGTAACACCTCTTACACTGGGCATTGAAACAGCAGGCGGTGTAGCAACACCCCTTATCCCCAGAAACACAACCATTCCTACAAATAAAAAGCAGATATTCTCAACTTACTCCGATAATCAGACAGCGGTTGACATCAATATCGTACAGGGTGAAAGACCTCTTGCAAGAGATAATAAGAGCCTTGGTATGTTCCGTCTTGACGGCATTGCTCCCGCTCCCAGAGGTATACCTCAGATAGAAGTAAGCTTCGATATCGACGCTAACGGTATCACAAAGGTAAGCGCTAAGGATCTTGGCACAGGCAAGGAACAGAATATTACAATTACTTCCAGCACAAACCTTAGCGATGAAGAGATAGACAAGGCTGTTAAGGAAGCAGAGCAGTATGCAGAACAGGATAAGAAGCGTAAAGAAGCCGTAGATGCAAAGAACGAGGCTGACAGCCTTATCTTCCAGACAGAGAAGCTTATCACGGACCTTGGCGACAAGCTTCCTGCCGATGAAAAGACAAAGATAGAGGGCGAACTTGACGCACTCAAGAAAGTAAACGAGGGTCTTGTTGCCGAAACTATGAACGACGGCGATGTTGCAACTCTTAAAACAGCTTGCGAGACACTTAACAAGACTGTTCAGGATTTTACAACAAAGATGTACCAGGCAGCTCAGGCAGCAGGTGTTGATCCAAGCCAGATGGGCGGCGCAGGCGGCGCTCAGAACGGCGACGACGAAATAATCGGTTAAGATGCGGGGGCTTTATGCCCCTGCGCTTTGATAAATAATTTTTAAGTAGGTGAAATAATTGGCTAAACGTGATTATTACGAGGTTCTCGGTGTGCAAAAAGGCGCCGATGAAAGCGAGATAAAAAAAGCATATAGGAAATTAGCCAAAAAATATCATCCCGATGCAAATCCGGGCGACAAGGAAGCAGAAGAAAAATTCAAAGAGGTAGGCGAGGCCTACGAAATATTAAGTGATGCGCAGAAACGCGCGGCCTATGACCAGTACGGTCATGCGGCCTTTGAACAGGGCGGCATGGGCGGCGGTGCAGGCGGCTTCGGTGGTTTCAGCGGCGGCGTGGACATGGGCGACATTTTTGAAAGCTTCTTTGGCGGAAGCGGGTTCGGTGATATATTCGGAGGCGGCGGCAGCAGCAGAAGACGTAACGGTCCCGTGAACGGCAGTGATATTCAGGTTAGTCTTACACTTAGTTTTGAGGAAGCCGTATTTGGCTGCTCAAAGGAGATAAGCCTTAATGTTACCGATACCTGTGACCAATGCCACGGTTCGGGTGCAAAACCGGGCACAAGTGCAGAAACTTGTACACGATGCAGAGGAACAGGTCAGGAACGTGTTGTACGACAGACACCGTTTGGTTCGATGCAGTCTGTGACAACCTGTTCTGTCTGCGGCGGCAAGGGCAAGATAATTAAGGAAAAATGCCCGAAGTGCGGCGGTCAGGGACGTGTGCGTGTTCAAAAAACAATAAAAGTGGATGTGCCTAAGGGTATCAATCACGGTCAGTCCATCCGTAAGGCGGGACTTGGCGAAGCGGGTATAAACGGCGGTCAGCCCGGTGATCTTTATATCGAGATAAGGGTAATGCCGCATAAGCAGTTTGTCAGAAACGGCAACGATATCCTGCTTAATGTAAACCTTAGCATGACACAGGCGGCACTTGGCGCAAATATAACCATACCCACACTCGAGGGCGAGGAGGTATACGGCGTAAAAGCAGGTACACAGCCCGAAAGCAAGGTAATACTGCGCAACAAGGGTGTTTGGAATGTCCGCAACAACAAAGAACGCGGCAATATGATACTTACATTCAAGGTGAATATCCCGACCAAACTGACAGAAAAGCAAAAAGAACTTTTAAGACAGTTTGATGATCCCGATACCGAGCCTAAGAAAGAAGAACATAAAGGATTTTTCGGTAAAAAGAAAAAATAAAATATAATCCGGACTGCCATGGTGCTGTGATATAATGATATAATCCCCTTAGAGTAGACACACGAAAAAATAAAACGTGTATCAATACTCTAAGGGGGTTATTTTATTGGGAAGAAAATCAAAAGTATCACCGGAATTGAAAATAGCAGCAGTAAAAGAGTATCTATCCGGA
>JAFUAF010000058.1 GCA_017460805.1 Bacillota bacterium
AACAGATTGAAAAAAATCTGTCATTTCAACTAATTTAATCTGACACCCATTTGACACCAAATTTATAAAATTTATGAAATTTTATGCCAAATTATTATAAAAATCTAATCTCAAATATCTTCTAAAAAGCCTTTGAGATACCCTATTTCAGAGGCTTTCACAAAATTCTTTAGGTCAAATGGAAAATCTCACTGAAAAAGTATGATATATCAACGAGATTTGTATATTTTTAACAAAGCTTTTTCATCCAGTTCGCGCATAAGGCTTAAAAAGGTGCTTTCGCCGCAGCCGATGCGTTTTTTTGCTTCTTGTTTTGATATTTTCTTTTGACGGTACTGCCTATGTAATTCGATATATTGCTCAGGAACATATTGCTTTGGTCGCCCGAATTTAACGCCCCGCGCTTTTGCGGCGGCTATGCCCTCGGCCTGTCTTTGGCGGATGTTTTCTCTTTCACTTTCGGCTACAAACCCCAAAATCTGCAATACCATATCAGCCACGAAGGTCCCGAGCAAATTTTTATGTTGACGGGTATCCAGCAGCTCCATATCTATGACCACTATATCGGCTCCTACATCTTTTGTAATATACCGCCATTGCTTCAAAATCTCGTCATAGTTTCTGCCCAGGCGGTCTATGCTTTTTATCACAAGCACATCGCCGTTTTTCAGCTTTTTAAGCAATTTTTGATAATTCTTCCTATCAAAATCCTTGCCGCTCTGTTTATCGACCATAATTCTTTTTGACGGTACTCCCCATTCCTTTAAGGCTATAAGCTGCCTGTCCTCGTTTTGTGAGCGAGTAGATACTCGTGCGTATGCGTAAACCATTTTTATCTCCTTCTCAAGTTGTATTTTTGATACTATTTTATATGGTTTTAAGCAACAAAAAAACAGTTTATTGAGCATCAAAAGCCAACAATAAATCTATTTGACAGACGCTAAAATATGTAAACCACCCTTATCCATATCTTAGGATTGGCAAGAAATTTACTTGTTTTGAAGATTCTTATATGCTATAATATTTTTATATGGAAGAAAAGGAATACAATGTTATGAAAATAAGCAATAAATTTTTTAAAGAAAACCCATTAAAAGAATTATCTGCTGCGCAATTAGCACATTTTCAGATGTTTTTTGAACATTCGGAAGAAATACAGACAAAAATAAGACAAGTAATAAAAAACGAAATAAGTCCCGAAAGACAAGCATTGCTTGAAATTGAAGCAGAACAGAAATTTATTGTGCGATAAAGTTTTGTCGGAGCAGGATAAATATATACCTGCAATTATTGATAGATTCTATAGAATAAAAATGGACAAATTCATAGAAACTGCCGCAGTTATAATATATCACGCAGATATAAAATATCTTCAAGGGCTGTATCAAAATTATAATGCAATACAGTTTCCTTATGCCCAAGCTATGATATGTCTTTTGATTGCAATGAGAAAATTTGAGGACACCGATGATTTTCTGATGAAAGAATTTGATAACTTTAAGAAATATTACCCAGAGAAATCCTATTCAGAGTTTCCGCTGCTTGCTTTATATATAACAAACGGGAAATTTTGACCAAACGAAAAAAACAACGGGAGGTTTCCCTAACAATTTATGGGAGACTCTCCGGATTTAACTTCAATATCGTAAGCGATAAATAATTAAAAAACGCCACACCATTATATTTTTATAGGCTATAAAGGCGTGACGTTTTTCGTTATAGTTTATTTGGTATATGCGGATCATCTGCTACCAATAAAATGTTTCTGTATGCGTTTCTTCTTTTTTTCTTATTTTAAAATTATACCCATTTTCATTTGGTTCCACTACAATCCAATCATCAAAATATTCATAAATATATTTATATTTACGGAATAAATCATATATCGGATTATCAGATAAACTAAGCACTTTATAAACCTCTGTTGGAATATTCTTTGTTTTGACAAGTTCTTCAAACGCACGGTCTTTTTTTATAAAGTCGGTAAATATATGGGTTATTAAGTTTTTTTCTACTTGATTGATATAATCGAATTCGTATTTATCTCTTTCAACATTTTCAATCAAATATCCCAACGGAATTTTTATTCTGAATGGTCCGGGAACAATATAGTACCATTGGTTGTCCAAATCATAAAAATATCCGTAATCAATAAATGCAATTCTGCTAAATATTTTCCTTTCCGTATCTCCCAGCCAAAATCCTTCATTTTTCAATTCGTGCGATAAATACCACGGGCTATTGCCATCTTCACTTCCCGGGATGCCTATAAGTGCAGTCTGTCCCAATTCAAACAGGTATTCTACCATTTCAGGCTCTCTGTACCATTCATAAAGCCTGTAACCCGTATTCTTCATATATCCACCGTTTCCCGACTAGCCATACTGAACGTGTCCGTCCTTTAATCTTCTTGCCATAATGCTTACATCACCCACGATTAAACACTCCTTTGCATAAATTATTCAGAAATTGATTTTTTTATTCTCTACTAAAAGCATTCATATATAAATCAAAATAAACTTAACTGCCGATTTGTCAACTTATAATATCCGTGTTCTATTTTTTCATTGCCTTCGTGAGTCATTATTTCGGAATTGGAAAGGCTCTGCATCTTTATCACAAGCTTAATTACGCAATCGAAACAACTTATTACATCGCTCTTATTTATATCCGAAAGGCAAATAAGCTGAACATTAAAGTGTTTTGCTATATCAAACATCGGTATAAGCAAATGTGCGGAAGTGATTTTGCCGAAAGGATTATCAAGAATAAGTACACTTTTCGCACTTTTATTATTTACCAAACCGGCCGCTGACCTTGTATAATTCATCAGCGTTAAAACAACCGAGAAAAACACCACAAACTTTTCCGCACCCGAACTTTGTGTCAATGTATCCTCCCATTTTTTATACAAAGAATTTGCACTGTTCAGGTCTATCTTATAAACCTTTACCTGTATGGTTTCTTTGCGGATATACTTATGCAGCAAACGTTCGTTTCCGACAATGACTTTCGCCCGTTTGTGTATCAGCTTTTCTTCGGTTCCGTTTTTCATCATTTCTTTAAGTTCGTTTGCTCCCTGTTCAATTTCATTTTTTACGGAAATTCTGGAGGCTTCTTCCGATATTTCATTTTCCTCCGGCATATCCATTTTTACCATTTGGGTCTGCGGCTTACCCGGATATATGTGGACTTTCGAACTGTTTGCGATCATACGCAGGTCTGTATACATTTTTTTGCCCTGTAAAAAGCACTGATTAACAACATCGTTAAAATCATTTTCGATTTCCCGAAGATCGGTTTCTATCTTATTGTTTATTTTTTCAATAGAAGTTATCATTGCCTCAACGCTCTCGCTGACAGTAAATAATTTATCGCCTTTTATATCCGCATCTTCAAGCATAGCACTGATATAATCAAGCTTTTCGACTATTTCGTCCAAAGCTTTATTTTTATAGTAGGCCACCGTATTACGAATCTTTTCATTTAATTTGTTTTTGGTGTCATTATAATAACTTTTGTTATTATTCAAATTTTCAGCCATCTGTTTCCATTGCTCGTCGGGTTTTTCGCTTAGGTCCACACTGTTTGCTCCGATTTCTGCATTAAAATTTTCAAGCAAAGCATCGATTTTATAAGATAATTCTTTCAAACCGGACTTTTCGTTTTCCGTTTCGGTATGTTTTTTATTCAACGATTTCTTTTCGTCGGCAGCGGATTTGATCCTTTCGTTAAAGCGGTCGCCTATACTGTCCTTTGGAAGAGGGCATCCGCCGTATTCGCCCAACGAATTTTGTGCCTGTCTGAACGCTTCTTTGGCAGAACCGTTTTCACCGTTCTTTTTATCAAAATCCTTCTGAAGATCATCCCTTTTTGCCTCCGTTTTCTTTAACTCTGCGGTTGCTTTTTTAAGCGCCTCGGGTGAGTAAGATACCGTTTTGTACTCGCTTTCGTCACATTCGTACACAGCAAGCTCCGTTTGCGCATCGTGCTTTTTATTCTGTTCCGATTTAAGATTATTTTCCAATCCTTCCAGACTTTCTTTCATATTAGCAAGAAGCGACTTGTACTGTGAATAGAGGATTTTCGGTTCGTTTTCTATGATCTCCGTTTCTTTTGCGGTGTCGACATCGCTAAGTATATCGCGCATTTCTCTTATAGATGAATTATTTTCTTCCTGCTTTTTCATTATCAAGGACAACACATCATTATGCTTATTTAATTCATCGCTCGCTTTTTTGTAATCGTCCTCTTTATTTTTAAGCATTTTATAGACATTCAGTCGTTTATCTTCCCAAATTTTCTCATCGGAAAGCATTTTTTCAAGTTCGGCAAAGGATTCGAGCCATCTGTCTGTTTCGCGTAATTCGTCATCTTTCCCTTTAAACTCTTTTTTGCGCAGCAGCAAAATCTCCCCAAGCTTTTGACTTTCCTTATCAAGTTCACTAAGTCTTGCGTAAAATGTATCGTTCTCTTGTTTTAATAAAGACATTTGGTTCTCACATTCCGTGCGCCAATTATCATCATAATTAAATTTACCCGTAATGTCTAAATAATTTTTTACCCGAACGAGATATTCTTGCAGATGTTTTATTTTTTCTTCCAGTCCGGCCGACTTTTCGTTTATTCTTTCAAAATACCCCTGTTTATCCGCAAAAAACAATTTATCACAAGCCGCCAAAAATGTCGAAGCTTCAAAACCATCTGCCAAAACACGGTTCATCTGCTCCATTGTATATAACGGAACAACAGCAGGTAACCACTCTACATTTCCCGCAGACAAAATACATTGCAGTTCTTTATCGGTATTAAACAAAAGCGAATAGGCAAGTTCGGGATATTTGGATAATATTTCTTCCGCTTTATCGCTTGATAAATTGCCTTCCTCTATCAAATCGCATATATATTTTTCGCCCGTTATGTATGAAAGTCCCGTGGATTCGATATACCGCATAATCTCCGGCAAAATATGAAGACTGCCGCTTTTCGCCGCCTTCAGTTTTTCTTGAATAACCTCCAGTTTTTTCTTTGCGGCAGACAGTTCTGCCTCCTTATTATTTTTGTCTTTTCTTACGGTATTTTGCAAAACGCCCGAAAAGACGGAAGTATCTTCAAGACCGTATTTCTCGGATATTCTTTTAATATCGGCATATAAATCATCATATTCTTTTGCTTTTAAGCAAAGTTGTTCCAAATCCAATGAAACAGCGTTTTGTTTAATTTGAATATCGGCCTTTTCAGCGGGTATCGCATTTTTCCTGTTTTCTGTTTGTTCAATACAGTTTTGAATTTCCCGTGCATCCGATTCTATCTGTTCCTTATATTCTTTCTTCCGGGTTTTTTCCGTTTTTAATTCGTCATCCGAATAAAAACCGTGCAGTTTTCGTATTATCTCTATATTCAGGCTTTTTATTCGCTTATCCGTATTTTCTTTTGCGACTCCCAGTTCTGCCTTGATATTGGTATATTTTTCCTTTACTTCATTATATTCTTTTTCGGCTTTATTCTTTGACTGCTCGCATTCGCTTATAATTTTGCATTTCTTATCGATTTCGGATTTAAACTCTTCGGCGCTCTTTTCTTTTATTTGCACGACTTCACGCGCTTTGACAAAGGCGGAATATTTAAGAGAGGCTATTCTTTCCGCATCCTCGGAATTATTTTCTTTATCTTCGATAAGCTTTTTTATCTCCGTTATTTTGGCCTCCGATTCTCGTATCTGTCCGTAAAGATCGGCACATCGCAGTATATCTACATCGTGCTTTCTTTCGTTAAGTTCGGATCTGCAGCTTTCAAGAAGAGTGCTTATTTCGATAAAGGCAGCCGACGCAAGTTCATATCTCTCCTTTGCATCATAATATGCTTTAGATTTTTCCTCAAATTTTATTTGCTCTATCACATTATTTTGCTTTTCTATTTTCTGCATTAACCCGTCAATAATCTCTTCCATATCCGCAATACACTGCGACAGCGCTTTTTTAAAGCCGTATGCGTCCGATAAACTTGTGTTCAGTTCGTCATTTGCCGTGTACAGTTGTTCTGTCAATTTATTTATATCGGTCAATTCACTCAACAAGTCTTTATTAATATTTCTTTCAAGTATAACATCTTCCTTGTCCGTAATTTTTTTGGCATAACCGATAAGCATAGTTTCAAGCGAACTGTCACCTTTAGATGCATTTCCTGTAAATTTATGCTCTATTGCGGGCAAAAAGAATTTTGCTATAAGTTTATCCGATGTCCTCGCTTCGTCAAAATACTGATTTAATCCGCCCTCATCCTTGTTAAGCGCTTCAATTACCGTTTCCCATTCCGTTCTGCGTATGCCATACTCCTCCGACAGCATTTCCGTCCACTTAACGGAATCATCGGATGAATAGTATTCCAGCTTTCCCTTGCTTGCTTTTGCTTTTTCTCTTATATAATCAAAATGTGCGGGAACAAATCTCCCGTTCTCGTTTTTTGAAAGGTCCAATGCGGCAATATTATATTGAGAATATCCGTCATAGGTCGTTTTAAATGTATAGTATTTTATGCGATTGCCTCTTTGGTCGTCATCATAAGCATTGCTTGAACTTGCCGCTATTGCAATCCCGATAAGGAGCTTATCTTTGCTTTCATCAAGATCCCACTCCAGCAATATAAAAGAGTGGTCTCCTTGGCGCGCAAAATAATCCTCTATACGCCGTCCGCCCGCCATTGCTCTCGGATGAACGGGCTGCATCATAAGCTGAACAAGGACTGTTTTGCCGCCGCCGTTATTAAGGTTAAATAACGTGTTAAGGGCCTCACCCGTTTCGGGCGAGGATAAATCATATAGTTCGTCGGGAATAAACCTGTTTCCGCCATTATAACAGAAATTTACAATTCGTATTTTATTTATCTGAGGCATATTTTTCCTCCCTCTATCCATGCATTTATCATTTGAATACGGTCTTTTCTTAAAACATACGGCATAAGATCCTTTGTCTTTGGCGTAGGCCTTATCAATCCGCTCTCGTCAACAGTAAACAAATCATCGGCTTTAAACTTTTGGAGTATCTTATTTACTATACCGTAACGGTCTTCTGTCCTTCGGCTGTTTTCCTCTCCCTCTTTTTTGCCGAGCCAGTCTTCGGAAAGCATATAGAAATTCTCGCTGTAGTCATTTGTTTTATCATCTGCATCTATCTCTTTAGCGGTAACGCTTTGACAATGCTCGGTAAATTCCTTTATCAGCTCCTCTTTGGATATAAAATCCCTTACCTGCGCATCATTTCCCTCGCCTTTAAAAAAGATAAAAAGAATATACACGGCAAGATAATTCATTAAATAAAGGACCCTGTTTTTAACTTCGTTTGTCGCTTTTATATCTGCGCGGTAGTCAACATTATTTTTAAGAAACAAATCGTTATCCTGCGTGGGGACCATATAAATGCGGTCTTGAGCCTGCAAGATCTCAAACCCAAGTTCTTCGCCCATTTGGTCGAGTCCATCCCTTGCCTCATTATCCTCTGCATAATTCCATAAAAGACCGTTTTCCGTTCGGTCTATCCTGCCTTTTTTCATTAATTCGTGAAATAATATCAGTGCTTTTTTATTCATCGCTTTACCTCTACCTCAAAATCGGTCATTTCTATATTTGCGCTTGTTTTTCCGTCCGTGACCGTAAATTTAAATGTTTCATCCGATGTTGTAAATATAATACGCTCCATATCCAGATGATCCTTTGGAATGTTTGATAAATTCCATAAAAGATCCAATTCACCAAGCGGTTCGGTAACAATAAGTTCCTCCGTTTTCAATCCCGCGATATCAATTTCTTTACTTTGAAAAAAAGACATAAGGGTGTTGGGCAGCAAGGCCTCTTTACTCCACCCGAAAAGTTCATTCATTGACAAAGAATAAATATATTTCTTTATATCAAAACTCTCTTTGCCTTTAAGAAACGCAAAAAAAGAAGAACATATTTCCATATATATTTTGTTTCTCTCCCTTACCTTCTTTTCCGCCTCGGCCTCAGCATCTTCATCGTTAATATCAAGTCCGTTTTCACCCTGCTCATCTTGCATCATTGTGTAAGAAGCATAAAAATTCTCTATGCTAAACTTTTTTTCAAGGCTCGGGCTTGCAAGCGGCCACAGTAAAGTCATTACTGCATCTCCGAGCCCGTCACCCATTTTGCGTAGTTTTACCATTATGTCCTGTTCAAAATTCAGGCGCTCGTAATTTTTTATCGCAAAGCTGTCCCTAAGTATCTGTTTATACGATTCGGACACGGAGTTTTTTGTGTTAATAAGGGCACGCTGTTCCGTTATTGTAAGATCAAGATTTTTGTCTATTTCGTTTAGTGCTTTAAGATTTTTGACCGTTTCTTCGGTATTTGCGCCGCTGTCAAGAGCATTTCTTATGGTTTCCGTCTCTTTGACCGCACTTTTTTGTATCTCCTCAAGTTCCTTCTGTTCGTCAACAATAAGATTTCTGAACTGCCCGACTATACGTTCGTATTCATCAACCGTTATTTTTGTAATATTCTCACGGCAGCGCAGCATAAAATTATCAAGGCTGTGTTTCATATTGCGCAGTCTTGAAATAAGTTCCTTGCTTTGAGCAAGTGCCTCGGAATAATTCTTGCGCTTCATATATTCCTGCATTTTAAAGCGTGTTACGGAATAATCCAGCTCCGATTCTATCTCTTTTGACCTATACAAAAAATCAAAAACATCATCCGTCAGATAGTACGACCCCTTTTCTTCGTTAATAAGACGTATGGGCATTGTTTTAAATACTCCCGGACCCGAAAAATATGTATTATATTCCAACAGCTGACCTTTGTTTTGCAAAACTTCAACAACAATATAATATGCCAATCTATTTGTATCTATCTCGTATTCTTTGGGAACTATCTGAATGATATTGTCAAGGAAGTACTCTATATCCTTTAAATTACAGGTTTGGATGTCGCCGAGTGTACGTTCCTTTATATATAGCAAAACCGCCGCGATCAGATTATTCAGTATATCATAGTTTTTATTAAACATTTCCCTGATGTCATCGGGACAGCTTGTAACAGTTATACTCCTGACTATATTTATAAATTTCATCCTGTTTTCAAAATCAACAAACATATTTTTAAAATCGGACCGAAGCATATTATCACCTCTCATTCAGCAACGTATACGGAATTATCTCCTGCGGGATAAGCTTGTTTTCCGCAAAAACAACATTTAAAAATTCTCTTTCCTCATCCGAAAAATCCTTTATCAATTCCGTAAGATCCATATCTTCCTTTTTGGATGAAGGGCTGTTTTGAATTTCTATATTACGGGCTTTTTCTATCATTTTTCTGTATCCGGGAACAAAAAGCGTGATATCCAGATCCGCATTTACATTCTTTGTTCTTCTGAATATATCGAATCCTTCCCTGTCGATATCGCCCCAATACAAAAATTTTACCGTTGGATTCCCCATAAATTTAACGTATTCCGTCAAAGCGCCCTTTTTCTGTGAAACCTTATTTCCGTTTCCGTATACCACACCGTCTATAGGAACGCCGAATAAACTTCTGTAATTATCTTCAAACATACATCGCCTGATATTAAACCAAATATCTTTATTCTCGCAGATCAGCAATACAAGGTTGTCTTTTCTTTCGGGAATGTAATCGTGAAAACAGTATTCGGGTGTGTCATAAAACCCAAGGTCGTCATCTGTTATATGTAAACTGCGCAAAAGTGCCTTTATTTTACTGTCATCCAAAATCTTTTCACAACCGAAAATTTCAAAAGAGCGTTCTTTTCTTGAAACGGCCGTATCCGTTCTGCCCGAAAACAAATAATTATTAAGCTTTTCTATCATATCGGCGTTATTTGTATATTCCTTTGGGTGCGATGCCAAATAACCGCTTTTAAGCAGCATAGGATGCAGTTTTTGTATACGTTCCAAGACATCACTGTCTTCTTCGTCTTCATGCGTGATCCTGTATTTTTTATACATAGGATACTTGTTGTTCCCGTTTCCTCCCGAACTTTTGACAGGCTTTAAAAGGCCGCTTTTTGTCAGTTTCTCAACAAAGTCAAATAAGCTTTTTGTGTCCGACTTACCCCCGCCTAACAATGCTTCTAAATTTTCAAGATCTATCGTCTTTTTACCGTAATTTTGCAGTTTCTTTTTTATATCCATAATATAGCTCCGTAATTTATGCCATAGCTTATATCCACATACCCTGCAACATATCATAAAGGCCGCGAAGTACCCCGCGGCCCTTAAGTCATTATCCACTTGTTTATGCCCGTTCTATTTTGCAGATATGGTTTTTGCTTGTTTTATCGTAGTTAATACCTACCAAAAGGATATTGCCTTTATATTCATCCAAAGCACCGACATAGTTTTTATTCTTTATCTGCTGTAGTGCACTTTCGGCGCTGTCATCCCATTTTAGTTCTATTAACAAGGCAGGCTTATCAACATTTTTTCGCGGTACAAATACCATATCGGCAAAACCCTTTCCCGCAGGTAATTCTCTGACAACTTTATAAAATTTACTTGCCGTATAATAGGCGATTGCAATAACACAGCTTAACGAATTTTCGTCATTATACTTTAAGATAGCTGTATTGCTGCTGTGTGCCGCATCAATATACCTTGCGACCGAAGTTTCATCAAGTGCCAGTGTTGCTTCAAGCAGTTTGTCCGAACTTTCTATAGCTTTTGAGATATCGCCCCATTCGGAACCCTCAACAGCGTTGGCAAATTCCGTTTTTATTTCTTCGTTTGGTACAAAAACTTCGCTTGTACCGCCGTCAAAACTCAAATAACCCAGATGGACCAGTAAAGTAAATATATCGTCTTTGGAATTAAAAGTTGACATATCATTTGCAAATCTTAAAGGGTTTATTTTTATCTTTTGTCCGGAGATAAGTTTGACAACATCATCTTTCAAACCTTCGACATTAAGATCTATATAATATTTTAAGGCCTCAAAGGTTTCCGTCCGTGTCCAGTAGTTTTCAAAGCTTTTTTCGCTTATGGAATTTACTACAGACTGAGGGTTATAAATATGTCGGTTCTCTATCAAATATCCGTTATACCAACGTTCCATTTTGTTAAAATCAACATTGTTTGAATCACATAATGTTTTTACTTCGCTTGTGGTAAAACCCGTATATTCCGAAAATCCTTTCATTCTAAGCATTGAAAACTCGCTGAACATATTTAAAGCAGAATGAGTGCCATACTTTCTTATCGGCAATATCCCCGTCATATACGCAAGTGCCGCATAATCCCTATCCTTAAGCATATCTTTCAGAAAATCCAAATACTGTTTCTGGTATTCGGGCTTATCGCGATATTCTCTGAAAACACTATCCCATTCGTCAATAATAACAACAAACTTTTCATTATGTTTTATAAATATTTTTTCGAGAGCATCCGACAAAAACTTTTCGCCGCTTATTTCGGAATAAGTCTCGCCCAACTCGGAAATAACCTCTTTTTGCAGGTAAGATATCATCTCATCGATATCCCTTGTTTTTACGCGAAAATTCTCAATATTTAAAAACAAAACATTAAATTTATTTATGTATTTATTGTAATTCTGCGTGTGGGCTATTTGCAGATCATCAAATAAAAAGCGGGAATCATACCCTTTGCAGTAATAAGCTGTCAACATTCGCGCCGCCATTGTTTTACCAAAGCGTCGAGGCCTGCTTATACAAATATATTTTGTTTGAGTACCGAGATATTTATTTGTAATATCTATCAATCCCGATTTATCGACATATATTTCGGAATTTCTTGCCTCTTCAAAGCCGTTATATGTCGGGTTTAAGTATCTGCCCATAGTATCACCCCTTTTTGATCACAATACCGCGTGTCTGCGGCTTAAATTTGATTGCATCCGGATTTTATCCTCTTATGGGCACCTCTAAAAATTCATTTTTTGTATAACTTGATAAATTTTCAGATAGCTGCGTCAACCCCCTTCAACATAGCTCTTCTGCTATATGTAGGGAATTTGCAAAGCAAAACCCGGCTTTCAGTCGGTTTTCTTGCTCTCTAAAAATTTCTCTGCGTTATCCTTTGAAGCAATTTTTAGAGGCACCCTTATATTTATATTATAACCAATGTATCGGCATATTGCAAGAATATTTAGGCATATTTATATTTCTCCGCTGTACGAACTTAAGGGCAACTCTAAAAATTGAAATTTTGCCCCCTTTTTTCATTATATAAAATCGCTATTTTTATATGTATAATTACAATCTTTTCTCGATTTTATTAAAAATCTCCGTGAACAACACCTCTCTATCCCGCCAAACATCAGTGTTTGCGAAGTGTGCCAACATTATCTGTAACGGGTCACCCTCTCTTATTCTCAAAGTTCGTCTTATCTCCTTTGGGATAACTATTCGTCCCAGATCATCTATTCTTCTTACTATTCCTGTTGCTTTCAACGTATTATCCTCCTTGAATAAAAAAATACAAGTCATACGGAAGTTTTGTCTTAACCTCCTTACAACTTGTATTATTTGTTTATTGCGGGATTTTATACTACTATGGTTTTATTCAATTATTGGTAAATATAGATCTAATTATTATACTTTTTATGCAGTTCTTCCCACGTCGGCATTTGTTTTTTTAATTCATTCCAAACAGGCATAGGATTTTTATTGCTTTTATCTATCAGCTTTTGAAATCCCATATCAAGCAGTTCCATTTCGGAAACGGAATTTCGGCAATGCTCGCAGGCGGCCAGATCGCCAATGACCGTTTTTGCCATAACAAAATAAAGAAATTTCATCAAGCTGCCTTTTATGCCGGGGCGAAAATATTTATCGTCGTCTTTCGGCAATATCGGATAACCGAGAGACAGCAGCATATCATAACCTTCGGCAGATGCTTTCTGCATCATTGCACGCTGCTTGGATGTGCTTTTTCTTAAATCTCCGTCACAGATATATGAGAGATATGCTATCGGAAGTACTGCCGCCAAATGGCAATATAAATACGCCTGCATATCGGGCTGATAGTTAAGTTTATACCCCGTATTTTTGAAAATTTCCTCAAGGATTTTTTTGGCGTTGTCGGATGGCAGCGAATGCAGCGCTCCTATATCCATGCCGCCGATACCCGCGCGCTCGCAAATAAGTATGCCGTTTTCTCTTTTGCCCGCAGTAGCCTGAAAGCCGAATAAAATCTCTTTTTTATTTGGTGAGTTTGATAAAATTTCGTTTTGCATTTTTTCGGTTTCGGGGTTATTGCCTACAAGTACCGCAAGCTTCGTATCTATTTTTGCTATCTGTTTTGCAATGACACGGATGTTATCATACGGCATAACAACAAAAGCGGCATCATATTTTCCGCTTATATTATCTGTAATTACAGGCTTGTCGGTCGTTGTCCGCCTTTGAAGATGATGCCGTATCACAAGCCCGCTTTGTTCAAGCTCCCGTTTTCTTTCTCCCCTTGTAAGCAGGGTCACATCATTGTTTTTACAAAGTATGTGTGCAAGATAACTGCCGATTATTCCTGCACCGAATACCAAAATTTTCATTATGTTCGCTCCTTTGGTTAGTTATATCTAACAAAATTTTACAACTTTACTGTTTTTATGTCAATATGCTTTGACTTATTTTTTTGTTTGTGATATTATGGTTAGTGTAGACAAACTTAAATAAGAAAGGACTTTTTATATGAAGAAAAAATCGGCTTTGTCCGAATTATTGGAATATGCGGGCAGTCACAAATATCTGACTTACGCTTCGTGGATATTATCGGGCGCAAGTGCTTTGACGGCACTTGTTCCGTTTTATTATATATGGCTTGTTATGAAAAAGGTGATAGAAAACGATACGACCGATATTGCTCTCTGCGGTGTCGGTGCCGTGGTGTTCTCGGCAGTTTCTATGGTGCTTTATACCGCGGCGCTTGTGTGTTCGCATAAATCGGCATTCAGAATAGCCTCCAATCTGCGCAAAAGAGTTATAAGCCATATCGCTGCACTGCCGATAGGCATTATAGAAAGCGAGGGCAGCGGAAAACTGCGCAAGACCGTAAACGAAGCAAGCAGCGCGGCGGAAACTTTTCTTGCACACCAGCTTCCCGATAAAGCGGGCGCAATGGTTACTCCGATAGGGCTGCTTGTACTGCTTTTGATATTTGATTGGAGACTCGGGCTTTTAAGTCTTGCACCCGTTATTCTGGGCTTTGTGATAATGGCGGCAATGACAGGCACAAAAATGCAGGAGAAAATAAACGAATATCAGAACTCACTTGATAATATGTCAAACGAGGCTGTTGAATATGTCCGCGGCATACCCGTTGTAAAAACTTTCGGGCAGACCGTGTTTTCGTTCAGACGATTTAAACAGACCATTGACGATTACGGCAAATGGACAATATCCTACACAAAAGACCTTCGTATACCTATGATCTGCTACACTGCTGCCATAAACGGCGTGTTTGCGTTTTTGGTACTCGGAGCGGCTCTGTTTACCAAAAACGGGGCAACGGCATCTTTTCTGCTTGACCTTATGTTTTATATAATAATCACGCCCGTTATCTCACTGACACTCACCAAGATAATGTATATGAGTGAAAACGAAATGATAGTTGACGATGCACTTTCAAGGATAAATTCGGTGCTTGAATACAGTCCGCTGTCTGAAGCTAAAAATAAAACCGCATTAAATGACTATTCGATAGAACTTGAAAATGTTGTCTATTCTTATGATAACAGTAAAAATGCACTTGACGGCATCTCGCTTAAAATAGAACAGGGAAAGACTGCGGCCTTTGTGGGACCGTCGGGCGGCGGAAAATCCACGCTTGCGGCGCTGATAACACGTTTTTTCGACCCGCAAAGCGGCTGTGTAAAGATAGGCGGCGTTGACATAAAAGATATTTCCAAAGAAGAACTTATGAACACAGTTTCCTTTGTTTTTCAAAACAGCAGGCTGATAAAGGGCAGCATAGCGGAAAATGTACGTCTCGGCAGACCCGATGCGACCGATGAAGAAGTTATCAATGCCCTTAAAAGCGCACAGTGCGAAGATATAATAAAAAAACTGCCAAACGGCATTGACACCGTGATAGGCAGCGGGATATACCTTTCGGGCGGTGAGCAGCAGCGCATTGCAATAGCGCGGGCAATGCTCAAAAATTCGCCCATACTTATTTTTGATGAAGCAACGGCTTTTGCCGACCCCGACAACGAAGTGCGTGTACAGGCCGCAATTTCCTACCTCGCAAAAGGCAAGACTGTCATTATGATAGCACACAGGCTTACGGCGGTGAAAAATGCCGATATTATTTATGTAATAAACAATGGAAAAATCGCGGAATACGGCAAAGTAAAAGAACTTATTGAAAATAAGGGGATATTTGAAAAAATGTGGAATGATTATCAGACCGCAGTTGAATGGAGGGTAGTATAATGCTTGAAAAATTACAAAGAAAATTCGCTCTGTCCGAAAAGGGTGCAAAAGACCTGGTAAAAGGCTGTTTGTTCTGCGCTTTGCAAAACGTTTCGTTTATGCTGCCCGTGGGCATACTTTTTAAACTGGTTGGAGAACTGAAAAACGGCGGTATGGGAAGTTCGGTTTTCTATATCACGGCCTGCATTGCGGCCTTGGCTTTTATTGCCGTTGCCACTTGGTTTCAATATAATTCCACATTTTTTGCAACTTACATAGAAAGCGGCGTAAGACGCATAACCCTTGCCGAACGTCTGCGCAAACTTCCTCTTTCGTTTTTCGGCAAAAAAGACCTTGCTGATCTGACAAGCACAATAATGGCTGACTGCACCGTGCTTGAAACTGCGTTTTCGCATTATATATGCGCACTTGTCGGCTCATTTATATCAACAACAATAATAGGTTTAAGCCTGTTTTCGGTAAATTCTGTGATGGCTTTGGCAGCCCTTTGGGTGCTTCCCGTATCTTTTGCGATAGTTTATTTTTCGGGTTCTGTGCAGGATAAATTCAATCGTTTGTCAATGCGGGCAAAGACCGACTGTGCAGACGGTATTCAGGAATGTATAGAAACGATACGAGACCTTAAAGCCAACAATGCGGAAGAAAAATATCTTTCGGGGCTTTATGAGAAAATCGACTGTGTGGAAAAATCAGCTTTCAAAAGCGAACTTGCAACAGGGCTTTTTGTTGTGTCGGCGCAGCTTGTTTTAAAATTCGGCATTGCAACAACAGCACTTGCGGGTGCTTTGCTCTACCGAAACGGCAGTCTCGATATACTTACATTTTTTATGTATCTGCTTGTGGTCTCGCGCCTTTACGATCCAATGCAGGCAACACTTACTAATCTGGCGGCGGTAATATCGTTAAGAACGAATATTTCAAGAATGAACGAGATACTTTATCAGCCGATACAAGAAGGTTCGGAAACGCTTGACAACAACGGCACGGATATAGTTTTTGAAAACGTTGCCTTTTCTTACGAGGACGGCGAACAGGTGCTGAAAAATGTATCTTTTACCGCAAAACAAGGCGAAGTCACCGCACTTGTGGGACCTTCGGGCGGCGGCAAAACAACGGTGTCAAGACTTGCGGCACGTTTCTGGGATATTTCGGAGGGAAAAATAACCGTAGGCGGCACCGATATTTCAAAAATCGAGCCCGAAACACTTTTATCGCTCTATTCGATAGTGTTTCAGGATGTTCTTCTGTTTAATAACACGGTTATGGAAAATATAAGGATAGGCAGACACGGCGCAACAGACGAAGAAGTTATTGCAGCAGCGAAACTTGCCAATGTAGATGAATTTGTTGAAAAACTGCCCGACAAATGGAACACGCTTATCGGCGAAAACGGCTGTGAACTTTCGGGCGGCGAAAGGCAGCGTATCTCGATAGCAAGAGCATTTTTGAAAAATGCTCCGATAATACTGCTTGACGAGGCGACAGCCTCTCTTGATGTCGAAAACGAAACCCTTATCCAGACTGCACTTTTAAGGCTGATAAAAAATAAGACCGTGCTTGTAATAGCGCACAGAATGAGGACAGTATCAAGCGCAGACAAAATAGTCGTGCTTGCAGACGGCGTTGTTGCCGAAAGCGGTACACCCGATGAGTTAAAACAAAAAGGCGGCATTTTTGCCGATATGCTGAAACTGCAAACACAAGGCGGCGAATGGACTATATAAAAAACAGACTTGCGCGAAATCAAATATCACGCAAGTCTGTTTTTATTTTTTCACAGCATAAAAATATACCATAGAACCGTCAATATGAAATTCTTTTATATCATACATTTTTTCAAGCCTTGCTTTCAGGCTTTCCTCGGTATCGAAAGGCGGAGTGAACCAGCCTTTTTTGCTCAGTATATTTTTTACAAGCAGGTCGGTTATTTTGGATTTGCCCTTTATATAAAAACAGCACAAAAATGTGCCGCCTTTTTTCAGCACTCTGCAAGTTTCGGAAAATGCCTTTTCTTTGTCGGGAAAGGCATGAAAACCGTTCATACTGAGTACTGTATCAAAACTTTCGTTTTCAAAGCCGAGGCTGCCGACATCGCCTTGTATGAGCCCGATGTCGGGCAGTCTTTTTTTCGCCTGTTCAAGCATATCTTCGCTGTAATCGAGGCAGATCATATCGGCATTTTTCATACGCTTGTATTTTTCGTGCGTGAAAACCGCTGTTCCGACAGGCACATCAAGCAGTCTTCCCGAAAAATCATCCGGTATAAACGAAAGCAGTTCTTCGGCTATCTTTACATCATCAACACCGCCCCAAAACAGGCGTATATAAAGCCTGCTCCAAAAATTACCCTGCGTAAGTGTTTTGTCATATATATTTTTTGATCGTTTGTAAGAACTTTGTATTTTGTTGTATTTATCCATGTTTTCACCCCAACGCAGCATCAAGCGGCATCATTAAACCGAACAACTCCTTTTAAAACTCCGCAAGTATATCGGGATAGTCCTTTTTGCACATTTTATAAACGCCCGCGCAGTCAGTTTCGTAAACTTCCGCCGCTTTACCGAATTCTTTCGCAGACAAACTTTTGCATCCATCCGAAGTCATTCCCTTGATTAGTTTTAACTAACCAAATTATATATCTTTTTGTTCTCGTTGTCAATGGATATAATTGACTAAAAAATATATTTATGATAAAATGAGTTAGACACAGCAAACCAAGCGGTTTAAGGAGCGGATAATAATGCGTTACAGCGGTTTATATTGGCATTTTCTTTCGCCTATGATAAAAAACAGCATAGTAAAAAACTTTGGGAAAGAACGTGCAAAACAGGCAATAAAAAACGGAAAAGAAAAATACAGAGAGCTTGTTATAAATGCGCCCGAATTGGGCATGGGCAATCAAATGGCATCAAATGCGTACTTTGCATACGTTTTTGTGGGTGCATGGCTTGGCACGGGCAAAGAACTCACGCCCGAAAACATGGGGCTTGTCATGCGTGAAGTTTTAGAGAAAATGAAGCCTTTTTTCGGGCTTATCGACCTTAACAAAAACGAAAAATACTGGTATGACTCTATGAAAAAATATGAAAAATGGTGCAATAACGGCAATCTTGAAAAATATCCCGATACATGGCGGGTAAACTTTGACAAAAAACTGCACGATAGGGGCAGTTACTATTATTTTACAAGTTGCCCCATATGTTCATATCTGAATAAGATAGGTATGGGCGAGATAATGAAGCCGCTTTGCGAGACCGACAAGTATATGTTTGCGTATCAGCACGGAATACTTAACAGAAAACATACCATTGCCGACGGCGGAGATATCTGCGATTATTGGGTAGTGGGCGATAAATACGGCGATTTTAAAACAGAAAGGGAAAAGCAATGAAAATCAATGTTACGGGAAATGAAGAACTGCCAAAGATAGTTTGTATCCACCCTCTGCTTGGCAGCAGCGGCGGAGTTCTGGATATTCTGAAAAATTTAAAAGGCGAATATTGCATCATTGCGCCCGATATGAGTGCACACGGCGCGGATACAAAGGATTTTATATCGGCAAAGGAAGAAGCCGAAACCCTTGCGAATTATCTTATTGACAAAGGCTTTACAAGTATTGCGCTTGCCGTCGGGTTTTCCATGGGGTCTTTGGTCGTGCTGAATACGCTGACGGATAACCGCCTTGATTTCGGCAGAGTTGTTCTTGAGGGCGCACCGCTCTATCAATACGGAGCATTTATGCGCAAGTTGGTCACATTCGGATATAAGCTCGCAAGAAAAAATGCAGCCGCCAAGCCCGATGAATATATCAAAGATGCAAAAGACCGCTTCGGCAGCGAATTTGCCGAGCGATACGGCGAGGTCACAAGAAAAAAGTTTGCCGAAATGAGTGATACAAGCATCGAAAATGCGGCTTTGACTTGCTCGTATTTCGATTTTCCACCTCTTCCCGAGGAACTTCAAAAAAGGATAGTATTTCGCTACGGCAGTTTGGAGGACAACCGCAAGACGGGTGAAAAAAACATTGCAAAGCATTATCCCAAAGCAGAAACAGTTATCACAGACGGATACCGTCATTGTGAATATCCGTTCAAAAACCCCGACGCCTATACGAAAATGCTGGAAGAACTTATGACAAAATAAATTTTTTACAATAAAGAGCAGATACGTTTTTTATATCTGCTCTTTGTGCGTTTTAATAAAAATTTGCCGTTACGGTCAATTATCGCCGTATTTCTTTTCGCCCCACCGATATTCCAACTCATCGCAATAAAAATAGAATTTATTTTCCGCTTCATCAACATATTTGCAGCGCATATTTGAATATGTATTTTTACATCTGTTTTATCGGAATGATCCTTTTTGGCGTTCATTTATAGAAGAAAATAACCGTCTCCTTTTCTTCCGTTACTTTTCCGTTTCTGTTTATACGCTCAAAGGACGGCTCTCTGTAAATGTGATAATCCTTTCCTTGATGCGAAAAGTAAAAATCCACAAAACACTTTTCGGATTTTTTTGCATATTCGCTTCTCAAATTTTTCGTATCTCTGAATTTTCCGCTGGTTTCTCCGTACAGCGCAAAACAAATAGCATCAAAGATCGTAGTTTTTCCCGCCCCGGTATCACCGGATATCAAAAACAGACCTTTATCCTCAAACCGAGAAAATTCTATTGCCGGCATCTTTCCTGCGTATGGTCCGAATGAAATCCCCAAGTGATTTGCCCAAATGCAAATCTCCAATGTGCATCATCTTCATACAATACTGCCTCCCAAAATCCAATTATTTCAATATGTTTCCTATTATTATCATATAATATGCAGTAACGGCTGTCAAACGCTCTTTTCGGATACGCGGTCAATGGATACATTTTGAATTATCACGGTATAACGAATAACTGTATTCCTCTTCACCGATCTCGTTTTTCAAAGCACCCGTTCCCTTTATTTTTTCCGCCCAAAAGTCTTTATAGGGCATATCTTTGTTTTCCGTCTTCTGTTTCTTTCAGCCTGATAACTTCTTTTGTATCCAATTTTACCGCTATCGGTATGGGAAAGCAAACTTGTTCACTCCAAAAGATATCATCTTTCAATGTTTCTTCGTCCGACATATCATAGTAGAAAAACTGCATTTTAAACATACCACATCTCATTTCTCGGTAAATGTCAGGAGCTAATCAAAGAGCGAGAGCTGAACGGGTTCTTCTTTTTTATTGGGAAGCGCTGTAATATCGCCATTCCAGTCTTCGGTTATGGGGACAGCCCCCAGCCCGATAAGCTCACGATTGCCGCGATAATCCTTATTATCCCAGCAGAATTCTGGGCATATCTCATGCTTCAGACAATCAACCGCACCCGCCCATGTTCCGCCTTTTTTATAATCGGAATGTACAACGACGGCTGCCTGAGACTGTGCATAGATATAGCGATTTCGCATCATTGCAGTCGCGGTTGTAAAACCCGTATCCGGAGAAACAGCCGACATAAGAAGCGCTTTGCCGTTTTGTACCGCTTTGATGGTACTGTTGTTCCGAATACGTTTTACCATTGAGTCCGCAAGATAAGCAACATATGCACACCCGTTTTTCAAAGAGGCCTCGCCGGCTATCGTATCAATACCTTTTGCCCCGCCCGAAACGACCGAATATCCCAGTTTATTTACAGTGTATGTGATTTTTTCGGTAAATCGACGGTCGTTTTCATCTGCTCCGCGGGAACCGACAAAACCGATCGTACCGATTCCGGAAAGCGAAAGATCGCCCGCATAGTAAAACAGCGGCGGGCAGCTTCTCCCAAGACGATGCTTCAGCATTTTGGGATAGGCCGTATCTGCACGGGTAACAACATAGATGCCCATGCTGCTGTATTTTTCCAGTTCAAACGCAAGATTTGCTCCGCGTCTTAACAACTGTCTTATTCGCTGCATTTCTTCCTTACCGATTTTCAGATCCAAAAACTCACTGTCGGAAAGGTCGGGCAATACCTTTGGTTCCAGTTTCGCCTGCATCAATGTATCGGCAAGCTTTGACCATTCCGACGGAGTAAACGGCTTACATTCCGTATCCGGTAACAGATGACAGCAAAGCATAATTATTATTTCTGAATTTGGATTCATCACTGATTACTCCTGTTCTCTGAACTATCCGCCAATGCAAACGGAAATACAAGCTCACAGCCTGCCTGTGCCAGTTTATATCCGCATACTGTCAGTGTCCAGCCCGAATCAACAATATCATCAACAAGGATAATATGTTTGGGAATATTGCCTGCTTCTGGAACCACCGAAAAGGAATCCCATGCGTTTTGGCACTGATAATTGCTGTTTTCCATTTCTTTTTGGGGCTTGGCACTTTGCTTTTGAAGCAGCCGCACAAACGGCAGATCAAGACGGTCTGCCAGTTCCCTTGCAAAATCCTCGACAACGGAACTGCGAAGTGACGGTACACAAGTGAGTGCATTTATATCATTCTGACTTACAATATCTCTCAGGACACTTGCCGACTTACCGATCAATTCATCACAAAATCTTTTCGGCGTTCCGTACTTTCCCTGCTTTACCAGCATTCCGTAACCCGGATCGCCGTATTTGGAAAGGCATATACCCTCCATATTTTGATGATCTATCACGCTGCTTCCCGTAAAATCCTTGTTCGGAAACCTTTTTCGCGGTTCAATAACAATGATAAGCCGTTCCAGATATCTCTGTGCCAGCTCTAATGCACCGTCATCGGGCTGTTCGGGATATTCGGGATAACCGAGACAGTTCATACATATTCCGCACTTGTCCGTTGTCGGGTCATCAAGACAGTTTACAATAAAACGGCTAAGACATTCTTCCGTATGTGTAAATTCCTGCATCTTCTGCTGTTCATGCCTGCGAACAGCCTTTATCTGTTCATAATATTCACGGTTATAGTAAAATGGATGAAGTGTCGGAAAATATTTTGAACCGTCTTTATATATGATCTCCTCATTCTGCAAAAACATCAGCGCTTTCCCCACACGATTTCTGCGGCAGTTTACATATCTTTCGATTTGCGCGGCAGTAATGCCGCTCTCCGAATGTTCTCTTACGACTTCATAAACCGAACTTGCCTCATGTTCACTCGGAAACGCGGTTTCAATAAAATAGTCCTGTATGGTAATGTCTTCCTCACCGCACATCAAAAATGTGTATGCGCGTTCAATATTTCTTCCCGCACGTCCGATCTGCTGATAATATGCAACGATATTGGACGGCTGCTGATAGTGTATAATAAACGAAATATTCCCCTTATCGTAGCCCATGCCCAGTTTCACGGTTGCAACAAGAACTTTGAGCCTGTCGTCACGCAGATCTTGTTCTGCGGCTTCCGTTTCCGACTGCTCCATTCCCGAATGATATGCCTTTGCGTTTATGCCGTTTCCCCGAAGGAATGCCGCAAGATAATCGCAATCTCTCTGTGTCAGACAATAAATGATACCGCTTCCCGGAATATTCGGAATATTTTGAAGTATCCACGCATATCGCTGTGCAGGCGTGGGCAGATGAAGTATCTGGATAGAGAGTGAGCGGCGCATCAGACTTCCTCGTGACACATACACATCTTCGCCAAACTGATCTTTCAGATCTTCAACAACACGGTCGTTGGCGGTCGCTGTTGTTCCCAGTACCGAAACTGTCTGCGGCAGTGTGCGGATAATACGGTTAAGACGG
Organism: Bacillota bacterium; assembly: GCA_017460805.1. Classification (GTDB taxonomy): domain Bacteria; phylum Bacillota; class Clostridia; order Lachnospirales; family CAG-274; genus RGIG4310. The sequence goes on from JAFUAF010000058.1 coordinate 23,111, forward strand.
GTATATTCAAGTCTGAAATCATGGCCCCAGTCGGAAATGCAATGTGCCTCATCAACAACAAACAAACCGATCGTAATTGACGGAAGAGCAAGCTGAACAGACTCCGAAAAGAGCGTTTCGGGTGTAATGAAAACCAAATCGCACTGCCCGCATTTTATCCTTTCAAGATCGTCGGCACGGCTTTCCTTTGTAGTGCTGTTAAGTACAACACTGCGCAGTCCGAATGCCTCGGCTGCCTGTAATTGATTTTCCATAAGCACCAACAGCGGGCTGACAACAAATGTCACACCATGTCCGCTGTCACGCAAAATTTTTGCGCATACAAAGTAAACCAGACTTTTGCCCCATCCTGTCTTTTGAACAACCAAAGACCTGTGATGAGTCAAAGTTGATTCGATAGCTTCGTACTGACCTTCGCGGAATTCGGCCTCTTTGCCATACACCGCGCGAATTATCCCAAGTGCCTTTGAATACAGATCCGAATACATACTATCCTCCCCCCTCCAAAACAGCAATTCTATCGTTTTTACTATAGCATATACCGTAAAAAAAGTCAATTTTATATAAACACCGCAGTGCCAAGCCCGCAAACATCCACTATTCTTAATTTTGTCTTGACACGGTGTCAGAACAATGTTATACTGTCTTTAGTGACATAATGTCAGAATACTGCAAAATATGAATAAACATCGCCAAACGAATTGTAAAAGGAGATAATTTACCATGCCCAAAGGTTCCCCCGAACTTACAAAAGCAAGAAAAGAAGAAATAATCGCCGCCTGCGAGACCTTGTATCAAACAATGAGCTTCAAGGAAATAACCATTAAAGAGATAGCGAATTTCACTTCTTTTACCCGTACTTCAATATACAATTATTTCGAGACCAAGGAGGAAATATTCCTTGCGCTGCTTGAAAAGGAATACTCGCTTTGGACGGCGGAAGTCGAAAAAATATATCTCGGCGGAAAATTGACAGAAGAACAGTTTGCCGACAAGCTTGCGCGATCACTCGACAAGCGGAAGCAGCTGCTTAAAATTTTAAGTATGAACCACTATGACATGGAGGAAAACAGCCGCGGGGAGAATCTTGTGGATATGAAAATAGCTTACGGCAATTCCATGGAGGCGGTAAAAAAATGCCTTGAAAAATTTTTTCCGCAGGTCGATACAGACAATTTTATATATACATTTTTCCCGTTTATGTTCGGGATATATCCCTATTCGATAGTGACCGACAAGCAAAAAAATGCAATGAGTTCTGCCGGTATAGACTATACTTATATGTCGGTATACGATCTCACAAAAAAATGTATATTAAATCTGCTTAGATAAAAACCAAATAGATCCGATTTTCAAAAAATTGACCGAATCAGTTAAATTACTGCATAAAAAACAGGGGATGAAGCGCCATCCCCCGTTTTTTTATACAAAATCTTATATTTAATGTTTTTCTTTTAGCTCAATGCTCGGTATATGTATAATAATCCTCAATCTTTTTTCTTGCACGCAGATAATAAGGTTCAAGCGCCCTGTCAAACTGAATGCCCATACCCGTAAGTATAATATCGTTTATCTTGTCGGCGGGCATACCCTCTTTATACGCGCGGCGGCTCGCAAGAGCATCATATACATCCGCGATAGCCATAATACGCGCTTCAAGCGGTATCTGGTCGCCTTTAAGGCCTTTCGGATAGCCGCTGCCGTCCCAGTATTCGTGGTGATAGTGGGCAACATTTTCGGCTATTCTGCTGAATTCCTTATCGTCCGTGCCTTTAAGTATCTCGCGCACTATCCTTGCGCCCTCTGCGGCATGGGTCTTCATGCTTGCGTATTCTTCGGGCGTAAGTTTGCCCGGTTTTCTTAAAATAGCATCATCAACGGCTATTTTACCGAAGTCGTGCATAGGTGCAGCCTTGATGACATTTCTGAAAAAGCTGTCCGGCACGTCAAAAATATTTTCTTTCTTTATCTCGTTTACAAGCATACGCACTACATCACTTGTACGCTTGATATGACCGCCCGTAGAGTTGTCACGGCTTTCAACAACGGTCGCCATGCCCAGTACAAAGCTGTCCTGCACCTCGATTATATGCTCGGTCTTTGCGTCAACCTCTTTTCTCAGCTCCGAGTTGAAGGAATTTATAAGCTTTATATATTCCTGATTTTTTGTGTCGTCCTTTATAAAAAGCTGATAACCGCGGTTTTTTATACCGTCATACAGATAGGTTATATTTACAAGATAGATCGTGCCGTATTCCTCGTAAAGCACGGTGTCCTTGGTCTCGTCCTGTTTGAAATCCTCCAGCCATTTTATGACCGTTTCCTGCACAAACTTGTTTTTTGATGCGGGTCTGTCTACAGTCATTTTTGAAAGTGCGGGCATCATGCGTTTTGCCGTTGCATTGCTGCCAAGGTAGTTCATTTTAAAATCAAAGGACACAAAGCCCGTTTCACCCGACTGTACCATAGATTCTATCGCGGAATCCGAGATATTGTACAGACTTATGCGGTAAACGATAAGCAGGAATATCAGCAGCGCAATATTATACGCGGCGGGAATTATATCCACGCCGTCAAATATCGGTCTACCAAGGAAAAAGCCTGCCATAGAGGCCGCTTCGGGGATAAAAAGCAGCGCTATTATCTTGCGCGATACCTGGTTTTTCTTTGCATAGCTGTAAGCAAGCGCCCAAAGGCTCATCACAAAGTACAAAAATACCATGGCATAAAATACATGGTGCATTATACCGAATTCCTTGTCAAGCACTACCGCCCCGCCCATTTGCCGATAGGAAACAGACTTGTAAAACAGCGTGTTTTGGTCTGCCGACAGCACCGACATATATACCGAACAGCTTAAAACCAACAAAATGACTTTCAGCCACATAGGGATCTTTATATCACAAAGGCTGAAAATACCCATCATTATATCAAGCAGCAAAAAGCAGCCGCCGATATAGGTCAGCTTGCTGGCAAGCACCGCCGCTTCAAGACTGTGTGCCTGCGATGCCATAAAATACCCCATATTCGTTATCGGTACAAGGATAAACATAAGCGTGATATGCGTGTCAAGACGCTTGTGCCATATGATCATATATATAATTGCAAGCAGAATAGAGACATAAAACATCCCCTGATAATATGCAGCTATCATATTTCATACTCCCTTTAAAGTCAATTTCTCCAATTTAATTATATAACTATTTTACAAAAAGGTCAAGCAAAACCCATGTATATCCATTTCGCAAATAAAACATTTTAAGCTGTTATTGTATTTTTCGGACTTTTGTGTTATACTGTATCAATAAAAACTACTTGTGTGAAAGATGTGATATTATGAATGCCCTGCAAAAATATTTCAATTACCGTCAGGCGCTTATCGACCAGTATGTCAAGGGTGATATGACAAAAAGAGAATATCTGGACAAAAATCTCGATGCGGTGCTTTCGCTGAATATAAAGCCGTTTAAAAACATAGATACCGTAGATAAGGCGCTTTTTAACTATCAGTACTATAACGCCATGGCAAAGGACTGTAAAATGTGCGCCTACGGCGATTACGAGTATCAGTTTGACGAGCAGATGAACTATTACTACTCCTGCAAGGATAAGGCCACGCTGAAAGTACTTGAACTTCTGGACTACAGAGGTGTTACCGCCTATCACATCTCCGTGCGCAGCAAAGAGCTTAAAGACAAGCTTTTTGAGATAGTTTTAAAGGAATATAACAACACTATCCTCCACTCCACAAGCGAACTGATAAAAAAACGCCTCACGGACGAGGGCGTGTTTGAAAACGGCACAAAAAAGTCACTTATAGATTATTATATAAACCATAGGTATTAAATAAAACGCACCCGCAAAAAAATCTCCCCTGCCTGCACGTTTCGGCAAATTTTGTGTCCGAAATATGGTAAAATTCAATAAACTTTATATATACCATTGTAAAATTGACAAAAATATGTTATACTAAAAAAAATTGGGGGCATTTTTATGGGAATTATAAACTGGAACAAAGAACTGCTGCCATACGAGCAGGCAGTTGACGAGATAGTATTAAAACTGAAAAACATACAGCGCGAATTCAAGCGTGCGCAGCAGCACTCACCCATCGAGCAGGTGGAGGGGCGCGTCAAAAGCATCGCCAGCATAATGACAAAGGCAAACAGCCGCAATATCCCGATAGACAAGTCACTTGAAATGCTTGAGGATATAGCGGGCATACGCATTATCTGCCGTTTTGTCGAGGATATAGAGAAGGTAGCGGCGATAATACGCTCACGCGCGGACTACGACATGAAAGTGATACAGGAAGAGGACTATGTGACCAACACCAAAGACAGCGGCTACCGCAGCTATCACATGACAGTCGAGTACAAGACCATGTATGAAAATGAAGTGCGCATTTTAAAATGCGAATTGCAGATACGCACCCTTGCCATGAATTTTTGGGCGACGATAGAACATTCTCTGCGCTACAAATACGACGGACATCTTCCCGCCGAATTGCAGGAGCGCCTGCGCAACTGTGCCGAAGCCGCTTTCCGTCTGGACACCGAGATGACGACTATCCGCGGCGAACTTTTACAGGCGCAGAAAACACAGCAGACACAGGACTTTCTTGTAAACGAGATAGTCAAAAACATACATAATCTCTATGCCTACGGAAAAGTTGAGCACATGAACGACTTTAACAAACAGTTTATGGAGATTTTCCAGGAGGGCAATGTGGATAAGCTGTCCGAGTTCAACCAAAAACTGGAGACTATGGCGGAAATATACAATGTGAGGTATGTCTGATATGGCAATTTTTGCACTTGCAGACCTGCATTTGAGTTTTTTTAAGCATAAGCCGATGGATATTTTCGGTGACAACTGGAATGATCATCCTTTAAAGATACGCAAAAACTGGAACGAAAGCGTGTCCGAAAACGACACGGTTCTTGTGGCGGGAGACATTTCGTGGGCGCAGAACATGACCGAGTTTGAGCCTGATTTTGAATTTATCCGTACTCTGCCCGGCAAAAAGCTTTTTGTCAGCGGCAACCACGACTATTGGTGGACTTCGGTGCAAAAACTCAACGCAATGGACGAGAATATGTTTTTTATAAGAACAAATTTTTATCCCTTGGGAGAATATGCCGTCTGCGGTACGCGCGGCTGGCTCTGTCCAAACGACACCATGTACGACCCCGCCGATGAAAAAATTTTCAGGCGCGAGTGCATAAGGCTTGAAATGTCGTTGGAGTCCGCAAAAAAGGCAGGCTTTGAAAAATTTATAGTTATGCTGCACTACCCGCCCGCAAACGACAAGGGCGAACATTCGGCTTTTATGGATATAATAGAAAAATACGGTGCAGACACCGTTGTGTACGGGCATCTGCACAGCGCTTATGCGCACAAAACAGGCATACAGGGCAATATAAACGGCGTAAACTACTATCTGACATCAAGCGATTATCTGAATTTCAGACCGCTTAAAATAAATATTTAATAAGGAGAAATACAATGGCAAATCCTATAGTTACAATTAAAATGGAAAACGGCGACATCATCAAGGCGGAGCTTTACCCCGAAATTGCGCCAAACACGGTAAACAATTTTATAAGCCTTATAAACAAGGGCTTTTACAACGGCCTTATCTTCCACAGAATTATTAAGGGCTTTATGATACAGGGCGGCTGCCCGCAGGGACGAGGCACGGGCGGTCCCGGCTACGGCATCAAAGGCGAGTTTGCACAAAACGGCTTTAAAAACGACTTAAAGCACACCGCGGGCGTACTTTCCATGGCACGTTCCATGATGCCGAATTCCGCAGGCTCTCAGTTCTTTATCATGCACAAGGATGCTCCCCACCTTGACGGCGCTTACGCAGCTTTCGGCAAGGTTATAGAGGGCATGGATGTTGTGGATAAGCTTGCAAGCGTACCTACGGGCATGATGGACAGACCTGTCGAAGACCAGGTGATGGACGATGTAACGGTAGAAACTTTCGGCGTTGACTATCCCGAACCCGAAAAAGCATAATACCTCAAAAGGAGCCAAAACGGCTCCTTTTTTTATCCCTTGACCCAAAGTTTGAATATGTCTTCAAGGTTTTTGCCGAAACCGCTTTTTTCAACGGCTTTTTCGGCCACAAGGTCACAATGCGCGACTTCTTTTCCGTCGCAGGTATATATCATCTCGCCAAGCACATCCCCCGCGTTTATCGGCGCGGGTATTTTTTCGGGCAAAGTTGTCGTATACTCCAGTCTTTTATTCCCCTTTGCCGCAAGATAGCTTGCGCGGTTTGCGGCGACTGCGTTTACGCTGTCCTCCTCGCCGCCGAGTACGGGCACGCTTGAAATTATTTTGCCCGCAGGCTCGCCATGCAAAAGCATATAATTCGCATAGCCGAAGTCCAGCAGTTTCATTACCTCGCGGAAACGCTGTTTCGGGTCGGGGCACGCCATAACAACTGCGATAAGTTCCATATCGTCACGCTTTGCCGTGCCCGAAAGGCAGTATTTGGCATTGCCCGTAGAACCCGTTTTCAGACCCGTTGCGCCGCTGTACCACTTTATCAGCCTGTTTGTATTGGTAAGACCGAACTCGCTCTCGCCCTTGGCAGTGGTATGGGTTATCGTGTCCTGCCATTTGGTGGTGTATTCGGTTATCTGCGGGTATTTTGTGATAAGCTCGCGGCTCATAAGGGCGATATCCCGCGCACTTGTCAGATGCCCCGCCTCGTCCAGTCCGCAGGCATTTTTAAAAGTCGTGTTCTTCATGCCCAGACTTTCGGCGCGCTCGTTCATCATTCCGACAAAAGCCGATTCGCTGCCCGCGATGTATTCCGCCATTGCGACCGCCGCATCATTCGCCGAGGCTATGGCAATGGATTTTGTCAGTACCGCCGCCGTCTGCTTCTCCCCCGCTTCAAGAAATATCTGCGAGCCGCCCATGCTTGCCGCGTGCTCCGACACCGTCACCTCGTCGTCCCATTTTATCTTCCCCTGTGCCTCGCTGTCGTAGATGAGCAAAAGCGTCATTACCTTGGTTACACTTGCGGGCGGCAGGGGCGCATCCGCATTTTTCTCCGCCAGCACCGCTCCCGTCGATGCCTCCATCAGTATCGCCGCGCTGCCTTCCACCTCGGGCACTTCCGCCGCCGATACGGTATTTATCAGCACCGCAGATACCATAAAGGCGGCAATAAAATTTTTTATCTTCATATTTTTACCTCCGAAAAACATATACTTTACTCCACAATTTATAGTATGTTTTCAACAGGTCAAAATATGTATTTTCAAGTATGTAAAATTAAGGAATAAAAAAACCGCAGCTTTTACACTGCGGCTTGACATGCTTTATTGAATATAGTAAAAATCAGCACCCGGCATAGCAGAAACAGCATCGCCGTTGGCATTCAGAAACGCCTCGACCGCCTGCTGCATATCCTCGCCCTCGGTAAAAGTGAAGTTGCAGTTTTTCATACTGGAGATAGCTTCGCTCTTATCCGGCACTATGTTGAACCTGCTTGAATAATCCAGTGTTTTGGTGACACCGTAAATAACGGTATTTACGGACTGTCTGAAATCATCAAGAATATATATCATGCTGTCCCCGTTGCTTTCCACAAAATCCTTTCTTGCAACAAGCACGCTTGACACAATATCGCTGCCGTCAACATCCGACCACAATTCCCCAACATCGGGGCCCAGCTCTATGCTGTCGTTTTTAAACTTGGCGCGTGTGATATACGGTTCGGGAGAGATGGCGATCTGTATGGAGGAGTTGGCAAGCCCCGCCTGCAAAGCCTCGCTGTCGCCAACACTTGCCGTAAGAGCGCCCGCTTTTTCAAGCACCTTTTTGGCTACCGAAGCGGAAAGCGAACCGTCATCCGCAAAAGTGACCGTCTTGCCATTAAGATCTGCCTTTTCCCTTACTTCGCCCGTAAGATCCGCAATATAGATATTGTTGTAGGTATTTGTAGCCAGCAAAACCACATTGCCGTCTTTATTATACATTTTTACAGCCGTATCAAGAGGAAGTATAGCCACATCCGCCTCTCCGCTTTCAAGCACGGCGGCCGTTTCCTCCACCGTGGGCTTTACCGTAAGTTCATACTTTTCGTGGTTTTTATCCTTTTCGCCCCAACCCATTATGGGCGCAAAACCGATACCCGTGCAGTCGCCGGTAACAGCGGCTTTTACATTTATACGTGCCGCCTCATCGGGCTTTTGAAGAGTATCGTCCTCATTGTCATCGGGGTCTTCTTTATTTTCATCACTTAAAACTATTTCGTTAATGCTGCTGCTTTCTTCGGGCGCCTGTACCTCGGGCTCAGGCTTATTCTTGCCGCAGGCCGCAGCAAGCATGGCTATCGCAAGAAGCGCAGGCAAAATTTTTCTTCTAAGCATTTGTTGTACTTCCTTTCCGTACCCTTAATTCCAATTTATATTTTATCCTATCAAACGCTTTTTGTCAATGAAAGTTGGTGTTTTTTATATAATTGTTCGTTTTTCTTAATAATTTTATACATTTTTTATTGAACAACGGGCAAAAAAAGGGTATAATAACAGCAGTGAGAGGATGTAAATGCAAAGAAAGAAGGTATACTTATGGAAAATGTAACCATACTCGATCACCCGCTTATCAAACACAAAATATCCATGCTGCGCGACAAAAACACAGGCACGATGTTCTTCCGCATACTGGTGGAAGAAATTTCCATGCTTATGGGCTATGAGGCTCTGCGCGATCTGCCGACCGAACTTGTAGAGATCGAGACACCCATAACATCGGCAAAAGTGCCCATGATCTCGGGCAAAAAACCCGCAGTTGTACCTATCCTGCGCGCAGGTCTCGGTATGGTAAGCGGCATAACAGCCCTTATCCCCACCGCAAAGATCGGACATATAGGTCTTTACCGCGACGAGGTAACACACGAGCCGCACGAATATTTCTGCAAACTGCCCGATAAAATAAACAAAAGACTTGTTATCGTACCCGACCCCATGCTTGCAACGGGCGGTTCGGCCATACAGGCCGTCACATTTTTGAAAGAACGCGGCTGCAAACATATAAAATTCATGTGCATACTTGCCGCTCCCGAGGGACTTAAAGCCCTTTCCGAAGCACACCCCGATATTGAGATATATGTCGGATGCGTGGACGAAAGACTTAACGACGATGCTTATATCGTACCGGGTCTCGGTGATGCGGGCGACAGAATTTTCGGCACAAAATAAAAAACAACGGGAGCTGTGAAGAAATAAAAATCATTCTTCACAGCTCCTGTTTTTATACAATAATTCAGCCTGCACAGCCGCTTTCATCCCTTTTCTATCGAATCATGGATTATGCGTCTTAAATACTGATAATCGGAGTAAGGGCCGTCGGAAGCTTTTACAAGCGAGTCCCTGACATATTCGGCATTATCCCGAAGCAGGGCTTTATTCATTTTAAAGCCGTTGTACTCCGCAAACTGGGTCGCAAAAGTGATTATCGTCCTTGTATTGCCCTCACGGAACGGGTGTACCTGCCAGAGTGCGGCAAGCAGTACGGAAAATATCGAAGCGGTCTCGTCAATGCTGAGTTCCTGCCATTTTACGCTGTTAAGGTCATCTATGGCCTTATTGGCATCATTTTCTATACAGCCCGGTATGGAATAGCGCACGGTATCGCCGCCAAGCACCCTTTCGCCCTTTACTATGGGCACAACACGCTCCTTGCCCGCCCACTCGTAAATATCGCCGAAAATATACTTGTGTATCGCCTTTAAACGGGCATAATCAAAAAGACCGCCCGAAATTTCCTTATCTATATCCAGCAGTCTTATACATGTTATATCGCCCTCGGCCTTATTAAGTTCTTCCTCATTTTTAATGCCGAGCCTGTTTTTCAGAACTTCGGCATCATCATACATATAAACATCTTTCATATACAATTCTTTCAGACAGCCTTATACCTTGCAATAGTCCTTTTTAAAACTTCCGCTATCTCCATCTCGCCCATGATATATCGGTTTATAAGATTTTTTGTGGCCTCTGTCGGCTCTGCCGCATCAAGTGTGGACAGCGCAAGTGCATCATTTACTATTTTTTCTCTTTCCACCTTAGTGGTTTCCGCAATGGAATATTTTCTGTTCAAGAATATTACCCCGATCCTTTAAATTTTTCATAAATTAAGTATATCACACTTTTCATCATATTACAAATTAAATTTATGTTACAAATTATTCACGCTTTTTTACAATATTGTCTTGTAATTTTTGTTAAAATATTGTATAATAAATGTAATTATTATGAACTAATACGGCAATAATGCCAAATATATTATTAGAGGTGAGCGGAGCATGGGAAATCCCGAAAGACCCAAAGACAAGCCCAAACATAATGAAGCGGGTGTTTTTACCCGCGAATGGCGTAAAATAGAAAAACGCGACATCGGTCTTATAGCTGCATATCTGCTGTACATGGGCTATGACGGCATAGTTATAATGGGATATAACGAAATGGTAAAGCAGTTTATAGATGCTGTACACGACACGGGCGTAAACATTGTTGTGGAAGTATCCGAAGATACATTCTGCGACGAAACTCGCGTTCCCGTTACCAAAACTCTCAGCGAGTCGTTGCAGATATGCAAAAACGCAAAGCTGGTGCTTGAGACCGATATGTCGATGTACAAGCTTCGCAGGGCATCATATGACAAGTATACACTTGAAAGCTGTATGCTTTCCGAGCTTTTGAAGCGTGTAAACGACACGGAGATATTCGACTGGTTTGTCAACAATTACGATTACTATGACGAGATGTTTGACGAGTTTGTGGATATAGTGGATATGCGCTACAAATCCATACTTGTATACGGCAACGGCCAGCTTGCGCGCAAAATGCACAGCGCCCTTGCCGCAAAATGCGGTGCGGAAAATACCGCTCTTATCACTCAAAAGCAGATAAAACTTTCCGATGCGGGCAGACAGATCGCAATAAAAGCGCCTCTTGACAAAAAATTTGATGCGATACTTTACTTTGGCATCGTACAGGAAATAAATGTAACACAGGACGGTCTTAAAGTAGATGCAATAAACCACAATTCCATATGTGCGGAGCTTGCCATGAGCTACGATTTGGCGGTCAATGTGCTCCCAGTGCTCAAAGCGGGCGGCGTACAGGTATTCACCTACCTTTACCCCGAGATATTCACCCTTAATTATATGCTTAAAGCAAGGGGTCTTGACACATTCAAGAGAACGCCTTTCCTGCACAACATGGTAAAGGACAAAAAATACGACCTTGATGTGCGCAAATTCTTCTGCGAGCTTTACTCACCCGAGTATGTGGAGGGTATTCTGACCCGTCCGCAGGCTGTGGAAGTAAACGGCGTAAGAAAATATGCGGAGTTCCATTCGGATTTTTACAACACGGTAAACGGCTGCCGTCTGACCACAAACATCCCCGAAAACCCCATACATACCATACATTTCTTCGGAAAGTGTGTTGCCATGGGACGTTTTGTCGAGGATAAATTTACGATAGCAAGTCAGCTTCAGCGTTACCTTAACATCGGCTTTGACCAGTACCAGGTAATAAACTACGGCGTTGAGGCGGATACCGCCATAAACAAAAAACTGCGCAATATAAAGGTGCGCGACGGCGATATAGTTATAATTCTTTACCGCCATTATGAAGTTTACCGCAAAAAGGGCATAGAGGTAAATTACCTGCTTGACCTTATTATGAACCTCACAAGAGAAAAGCGCGAGTATTTCCTCGATTCTCCCGAGCACTTCAATCATGTGGTAAACAACAAGATAGCGGAATATATTTATATGAGCATAGAGGACTATCTGCGTGACGACTACGAAGTAAGCGACCATTACTTCTCCATGTCCGACGGCACGGCGCCCGATCTTGCGCCCCCGTACCCCGAGCTTGCGGAATTTCTGGACGAGCTTAAAACTCACCGCGTAAAGACAACAAGCGACAAGGTCGGCGCAATAGTTATGAACTGCAACCCGTTCACACTGGGTCACAGGTATCTTATAGAGACCGCCGCAAAACAGGTAGAACAGCTTTATATATTTGTTGTTGAAGAGGATAAATCCATATTCAGCTTCAAAGACCGCTTTATGCTGGTACAGCAGGGCACGGCTCACCTTTCAAACGTAACGGTGCTGCCCAGCGGCAACTTTATGATATCCACACTCACATTCCCCGAGTATTTCAACAAGGACAATGTGGGTTCCGCGGCTATCGACCCGTCAAACGATGTCGAGCTTTTTGCAAACTACATAGCTCCTACACTTGGCATAAAAATACGTTTTGCGGGCGAAGAACCGCTTGATATGGTAACAAGACAGTACAATGAGACAATGAAGCGCATACTCCCCGCCTGCGGTATGGAGTTCCGCGTTATCCCGCGTCTTGAAAACGGCGGCGAGGTAATAAGCGCAAGCCGCGTAAGGCGCTGTCTCGAAAAGAAGGATTTCGGCACTATAAGCCGTATCGTTCCCGAAACTACATTAAGGTATCTTTTAAGTAATTTCAGCTGATAATTTATCGGCAGCGGGTATTTTTTATGAGAAAAATTTTACTTTCGGCTTCGGCCATTCTTTTGATATCTGTCCTGTTTTTATGCGGTTGTTCCGCAGAAAGCAAAAACAGCCCACAGAACACGGCAGAAAGCACTATCTACGATTTTGAACCCGTTACAAAAATAAAAGACGGGCAGAAAAACATATATGTCGTACTTAAAGTTATGAACAGCCAGTATTGGCAGGATATAATAGACGGAACGGCCGCTGCGGGCAGCGAATTGGGATGTAATGTCTATGTCGGCGGGCCTTCGGGCGAGGGCGACTGGCAGACACAGAAAGAAATGCTTGACCGTGCCGTAAACGAATTGGGCGCGGATGCAGTTTTGCTTGCACCGAGCGACTCTTCAAGTCTTGTTCAGGAAACCGCAGAGATATACAGCAGCGGTATACCCGTTATTCTTGTCGATACGATAGTCAACGGCGAAAGCTACAACACCTGCTATATGACGGACAATCTTCAGGCAGGCGAGCTTGCGGCAGAGGAAATGCTCGAGCAGCTTGTCTCCAAGGGCACAGACGAAAAGGAAGAGCTGAGCATCGCCATACAGATAACCTCCACCGCATCACAGACGGTCATAGACAGGCTTGCGGGCTTTAACCAGTATTGGGCAGCCAATGCCCCCGAAAACTGGAAAGTTCTGGACGAGGTAAAACTCAATAACGGCGACAAGGAAAAAGCCAAGCAGAACTGTCTTGACTTTATGGCGCAATATCCCGACTTGAAGGGCGTATTCGGCTGCAACAACAGTTCCACAGTCGGTTTTGTAAACGGTCTTACCGAAAACAACAGAAACGACATTGTTCTTGTGGGCTTTGACTATGCGGACGAAACGGCGGCTCTTGTCGCATCGGACAATTTCAGTGCCTCCACCATTGTTCAGAATCAGTACAGCATGGGCTACGAGGGTGTCAAAGATGCACTTGATGTTCTTAACGGCAAAAAGTCCGAATATAAATTTATAGACACGGGTACGGTCGTTATAAATCACGGCAACTACCGTGAATACGAAGCGGAGGTGGACAAAAAATGAATCATAGCCGAACCGCTTCTCATTTTAAACTTTTGATAGTCTATCTCTTGTTCTGCGTTTTTGTGCTGACAAGTGTTGCGGCATCCTTAAACCGCCTTATCAAGCGCAGTACAAGCGCGCAAATAAACAACATTTTAAGCCTTATGTCCGAAAAGGTAGACACCGCTTTCGGCATGATGGTGGATTATGTCACCGAGGCCGCCGACATTATTTCGGCTGATGAGACCTGCAATTTTGATGCCTATTATGACCAGCTTCAGCAAACGCTTGATACAATGCCTTATTCGAGCATAGGTCTTATCGACAGCGAGGGAAATATATACGGCACAAACGGCGAAAAACTGGACATAGAAAAACAGGAGCTTATCGAAAAGGCAGAGCTTGCGGACAGTATCTATATCTCCGAGCCCTACCGTTCAAGCGTTACGGGCACGAATATGATAACCATGATAGCCCCGCTTGAACGCGGCGGCCAAAAGATAGGCAGTCTATACGCAAACTACTACCTTGAAACGATACAAAACCTTGCATCTACAAATATTCTGTCCGAGAATACCTTTGTATTTCTGATGAACCCGTTTTCGGGCAATTATGTCAGCTGTTCCGCAAACGGCAGCGTTCCCGCGGGCACATGGAGCAATATAAGACTTATAAAATCCGATATAAAGGGTCTGAACGACTACGATTACGATGTATGGCTGAAAAATATGCGCGAAAACGCAGAACCCAACCTTGTCAACTACACTCTAAAAAAAGCCACTTATACCGAGGCTTATGTAGGCATTGACGGTATGAAAAACTGGTTTATCGTTATACAGATACCCCTTGCGGAGCTTTCGGGCACCATGCACCAATACGCCTGGGGCGTGGGTATATGCGCCGCCCTGCTTATTTTTGCAACACTTCTTTTGGCAGGTCACCTTTACAACAGCGAGCGCAGAGAGAATGTGACATTGCAGGACCTTTCGGAGCATGACCCTCTTACGGGGCTTTATAACCGCCGCGCCTTTGATGCGCACATGCAGGATATTTTCAAAGAAATCCCGCAGGGCGATATTTCCACATTTATGTTTTTTGACATAGACAAATTTAAAAGCGTAAACGATAATTACGGTCACGATGCGGGCGACCAGGTACTTTGCTTTGTTGCCGATGCGCTTGCCGAAGCCTTTGACGGCACGGGTATTGCCGCACGAATAGGCGGCGACGAATTTAACGTATTTATTTACGCCCCGCTGACTGTGGCAAATTTAGACGATATATTGGCTAATCTTCGCCGAAATCTCAAAAATTTCAAGCTGGAAGACGGCACGACACTTCCTATCAGTTTCTGTGCGGGTCTTGCGGTATATCCGCAGGATGCACACGACCTCAAATTTCTGACAAAATGCGCAGATGAGGCACTTTATCACGCTAAGGAAGCCGGCCGCAACGACCACCACTGGTATCACGACATCAGTTAAAACCAAAAGGGCTTTTGTCTGTATGCGGCAAAAGCCTTTTGACTTACGAAAGAGTTTAAGATTATGAAAATTCTGATCACGACCGACTGGTACAAAACCGCCGCAAACGGTGTTGCCACCTCGGTAAGAAACCTCGAAAAAGGTCTGCGCGAATGCGGTGCGGACGTGCGTATACTGACACTTTCGCCGAATTACCGCTCCTATGTAAAGGGCAGCACCACATACATAAGCTCGCTGAACGCGGGCAAAATATATCCCAATGCGCGTATTCTGGCAATAGTGCGCCGCAAGCTGATAAACGACCTGATAGACTGGAAGCCCGATATTATCCACTCCCAGTGCGAATTCAGCACCTTTATTATGGCAAGGCGCATCGCAAAGCGTGTACGCTGCCCCATTGTACACACCTACCACACCATTTACGAGGACTATTCACACTATATAATACATAACAAGCGCCTCGGCAAAAATGCAATGATAACTTTTACAAAGCAGATAGCAAAGCGAGTCGACGGCATGATAGCCCCCACGCAGAAAGTTTCCGATCTTCTGATGCGCTATGGCTGCCGCACACCCATATGGGTAATGCCTACGGGACTTGACCTTGCAAAGATATGTTCACACGAAGACAACGAACATAAAATTGCCTTAAAGAGAAAACTCGGCATACCGCTTGACAAAAAAGTCATTTTATACGCAGGCCGCCTTGCATCCGAAAAAAACATCACGGAGATCATAGAAATGCTCGGGCATATCCGACCCAAAAACGCCGTATTTCTGCTTGTGGGTGACGGCCCCGACAGAAAGGGTGTCGAAAAGAGCATAGCCGACAACAAGCTTGACTTTGCAATAATGACAGGTATGGTAAAGCCCAGGGATATGCGCTTTTACTACGGCATTGCGGACATTTTTGTCAGCGCCTCCCGCTCCGAAACGCAGGGGCTTACTTATATAGAAGCGCTTGCAAACGGACTTCCGCTTTTGTGCAGGCGAGACCAATGCCTTGAAAATGTGCTTATTGACGGTGTTACGGGCTATGCCTACAACACGGAGGAAGATTTTGCCGCCCACCTTGAAGAACTGCTTGACGGCGACATATCCAAGCTTAAAGAAAACGCCGTAAACCTGATAAATCGGCAGTATTCGCTAAAAAATTTTGCGGAACACGCACTTAAAATATACGCCGAATGTTTAAATTTCTATGACGATTAAACAAACACACTTGAAAAATTAAAATTTATATGGTAAACTACCTTGTAGTAAAGAAGAATTTTTTTCAAGCTTATATTTTAAATACAAATACGAAAGAACGGCAATAATATGAATATAGTTTTACATCAGCCCGAAATACCGCAGAACACGGGAAACATCGGCCGTACCTGTGTTGCCACAAATACCGCACTGCACCTTATAAGGCCGCTTGGCTTCGATACGAGCGACAAATCGCTCAAACGCGCGGGCATGGACTACTGGAAAGACCTTGAAGTCCATTATTACGACAACTTTGACGAGTTTGTTGCGGCACACCCGAACGCAAGGATAATCATGGCGACCACAAAGGCACGCCAAACCTATGACAGCATAGAATACAAAGACGACGATTTTATTATGTTCGGCAGTGAGGGCAGCGGTATTCCCGAAGAGATACTGCTCAAATACAAACAAAACTGCGTAAGGATACCAATGATAGGCGAATACCGCAGTCTTAACCTTTCAAACTCGGTGGCTATCGTTTTATACGAGGCTCTGCGTCAGCAGGGTTTTGAGGGTTTTGTAACACAGGGCGAACTTCATCATCACAACTGGAGTGAATAATATGGAAACGATTTATGTAATAATGCTGAAAGATGCAAAAACAGGCTTTTTGGAAAAGGAGCTTTGCAGCATAACGCTTTCGGCGCATGATGAATATATTGTCAATCTTTACGCTGCGGAAACAGACAGCGGCATGACACTTAATATCCGTCTTTCCACGGGGCGCGATGTCAGCGATTGGGAGTATGATGCGATATACGATTATTATGACCCGTCAGCGCTTGAAGAAAGCGGCGTTTCCGTAACGGAAATGACCGATGACTATAACCCCGTATGGCTGGCTGCTCTGCCTTTTGACGAAGACAATGCGCAGCAGGCTGTAGAAAACGTACTTAAACTTCACCATGCAGAGCTTGCCGATGTTTTTGAGACCATCAAGGACAAGGAAAGCGAGTATACGGAGGAATAAAAATGAAGCATAAAAAAGCAATAATAGCCGCAGCGGCAGTAATTGTCGTCGGCGCAGGCGCAATAACAGCTTCGGTTTTAAACAAGGGCAAAGCGCCGCAGACCCCGGAAACGGCACCCGCCGTTACACAGGAAGAACTGCCCGAAATGCCAAACCCCGAAGAAATAGACTTTGACAACGCAGACGAAGTTATCGTGGGTCTCAGCGACACGGAACTTACGGACGATATGAAAAGCACCATAGCCGAAATAAATTCGGCGCTTGACAGCTATCTTGCGGCAAACAAAAAAAACAAAAATCTGATAACCGAATACGGATTTTTGTATAACACAGACGAAAACAAAAATATGACAGTAAAAGACCTTGTTGACGAGGGCGTTATAAATGCCGAGGGCGACATTGTCGATTATACCGATATAATCTATATCCGTGCCTGCGATCTTGCCGCATATGCGGACAATATCGACGAAAACGACGAAAGTTTGCAGGTATTTACCGCCTATAACAGCAAAGACGGCTACTTTGTATCAAACGACCTGTACAGCGAGGGCGCAACTCTTTCACAAAAAGACTATGAAGCGCTTATAATGAGTTATAAATTCACCCACGGCGAGATAACCAACCCGCAGCGCGGCAGCACCGATTATGAGGGTATAATGGCTGCAACGGGCTTTGAGGGCGAATATGACGTAAAACACATGGCGTGTGATGACAAATACGCCGTTGCGGTAGTCGGAAGTCTTGATGATACGACCGTGGTAAAAGAATATGTCTGCGTGCTTGACAACGGCACATGGACACTTGGCATGGAGGGTCTTGAGGAAAGCGACAGCCCCATGTATGACGTAAACATGAAATATCCCACAATGGAGCTTGGACTTTTGCCCAAGTACACCATTGCAAATTACGAAAAGCCAAAAAATCACTTTACCGCGTATGAAGCACCCCTTGTTCAGTTAAAACTGATAAAGGAAAAGGATGTTCCCGCAAGCTACGACTGCGGAACGGGCAAATTTGCCTATATGGAGTTTGGCGACACCAAGCTTATAGGCTGTGTAAACGAAGAAAACAAGCTGGAGTTCTACCCCGTCAATTCTGTGGAAGAGGCTATCGCCTATATGCTTCAGTATGACGACGACCCGCCTGTTTTTATAATAAATTTCCATAATTAGTTATTTTCTTATGTCTTTAAGAGAAAGCTATCCAAAAAGAAAGGAAGGTAATCAAAATGAAAGAAGAACGTATGCTTATTTTAAATATGCTCAACGAGGGCAAAATAACAGCCGACGAAGCAGTCAGCCTGCTTAATGCTCTTCCGAGCGAGGGCTGCTCTTTCGACGACTTTGCGCGCAGCGTAAAGACCAAGGTAGAGGATTTTGCGGGAAAGGCAGAGCCTAAGGTAAAGAAAGCCGCTCAGGATATCCGCGACCGTTCCGTTGAGGCCTTTGACAATATCAAGGCCAAAATAGAAGAAAAAAGAGCGGAAAGCGCAGCAGCGGCAGACAAAGAGGACGGCTATGCGGCAGACTCGGACGAGTATGTTGATATAACCGCAGGCGTGGACGAAGACTATGACGAGTCCACACAGCGCGACTCCGAAATGGAGAGAAACGAAGATACTCTGCCCGTTGACGAGGCCGAGCCTATAAACGAAGAATAAATCGGGAGTTTTTTAAATGTCAGACGAATTAAAACAGGAAACCACGGGCGCTGAGGAAAACGCAGCGCCCGAAACCAAAGAAGAAGACGGCAAAAAGAAAAAGATAACCAAAGAGGATATCATCAAAGAGACTGTCAGCTGGATAGAAACCATTGTTTTTGCCGTAGTTTTTGCCTTTCTTATAACCACTTTTCTTATCGTAAACGCCAAAGTGCCCTCGGCATCAATGGAAACAACGGTAATGACGGGCGACAGGCTTATTGCGAACCGCTTAAGCTACAAACTGAGCAAGCCCGAGCGCTACGACATAGTGGTATTCAAGTTCCCCGACGACGAAAGCAAGCTTTATATAAAGCGAATAATCGGTCTGCCGGGTGACACCGTAAATATAAGAAACGGACATGTATACATCAACGACAGTACCGAACCTTTGCGCGAAGATTTTCTGCACGAGCCCATGCGCACCGAGGATGCGACTTTCGTCGTACCCGAGGGTCATTATTTTATGATGGGCGACAACAGAAATCACTCCAGCGATTCAAGGTTCTGGGAAAATAAATTTGTGGCCGAGGATAAGATACTGGGCAAGGCTGCTTTCAGATACTTCCCCGTAAAAAGCATCGGTCCCGTAAAATAAAAAGGAGAAATACTGAAATGGAAATTACAAAGGATATGATAATTGCTGATGTTATCGCACTTGACCCCAATCTTGCGGGCGTACTTATGGCAAGCGGCATGCACTGTGTAGGCTGCCCCGCCCATACAAGCGAATCTCTTGAAGAGGCCTGCTTCGTACACGGCCTTGACGTAAACGAGATAATCAATAATCTTAAAACATATCTTGCTAATAAATAAAAAAACAGGGCTGCCGCAAATTTGGGCAGCCCTTTGCTGTTGTATGAGGACAAAGGGCGGTTCTGTTGTCTGTTGTCGGTTTTACGAGAACCGTCTCCCTGTCACATTTTTTATTTATGATACGGTTGATTATGGCTTATTCTTTGGCTGCGGTAGAGTTGTTCGAGCAGGATAACGCGCATAAGCTGATGCGGGAAAGTCATTTTTGAGAAGCTGAGTTTATAGTCGGCGCGTTTAATCACCTCTTCGCCCAGCCCGAGAGAGCCGCCTATAACAAAAGTAAGGTGGCTGGCACCCCTTGAAAGGGTATCTTCTATAAATTCGCTGAGCTGTACGCTGTCGAGCATTTTACCGCCTATCTCCAGCGCAATAACATAGCCTTTCAGACCTTTTAAAAGTTTCTGTGCTTCTTTGTCCTTTATCTGTTTTTCCTGTGCGGGGCTTAAATTTTCGGGTGCTTTTTCATCATCCACTTGGAAAATATCAACATCCGCATAGGCACTCAATCTTTTCAGATATTCATCTATTGCCATTGAATAGAATTTTTCTTTTATTTTGCCGACACAGGCTATAGTTATCTTCATTTTTCCGACCGCCTTTTTACCGCTTTAACAACATAAATAAGCATAAGCATTACCGCCGTGCCGAACAGATCTATACAGACATCCTGAAAATGCCCGTTTCTTGCCTCGACAAAGCGCTGGTGCAGTTCGTCGCTTGCGGCATAGAACATGCAAAAGAACAGCGTATAGACCGCCGCCCTGTAGTCATCCCCGCACAGCGAATGAACAAACAAAAACATAAAAAGCCCAAGCAGCGAATACAAAAATACGTGTGCATTTTTACGCACCGCGGTATTCAGTTGGTCTTTCAGCTTTTTAAAATGCTCCGTCTGCTCGTCCTGTGTTTCGAAAGTCTTTTTGCTCTTTGACTCTATAAAACTTTCCACGGGGTCTGATATACTGTGGCTAAGCACCTGTGAATCGTCGTTTTTCTGCGCCGAAAACAGGAAGATGATTATCATCATCGCTATCATACAACACAAATAAATTCTGCTTTTCAAATCATCTTTCCTTTACTGAATAAGATATGCGGTCTCGGGAGTTATGCGACCGAGTTTTTCACTTAAAAGCATCCAATAAGCCCATTATTATCGCTTAGTTTCTTCCTCTGTTTTCTCGCCGTCGGCTTCTTTTGTTCCATCCTCGGATCTTTCATCATCGGAGCTTTCCTTATCATCGGACTCTTCCTTATCATCGGACTTTTTCTTGGACTTTTCTTTATCCCCGTCTTCGTCCTCGTCCGAGGTCTCGTCCTCCGATGTTTCTTCCGATGCTTCTTCGATTATTTTTTCAAAGTAATAATCTGCGCCATGTGTAGCGGCCTTGGATATTTCCTCTATCTTTTTGCCCGCACCCACTTCTTTTGCCATTGTGTCGCAGAAAAATACTTCCAGCTTTTTAAGCTCCGAAAACATTTGTTCCGCTTCTTCGGGTGTAAGGTCATGCGCCGCCTTATTCATATATTCGTCCATCACGCTGCTGTTTGCGTCAAAGGCAGAGAGAAGTTTTTCGGGTATTTTATCCTTATAGTCGGCAAGAATAGCATTTCTTGCGGCATCAAGGGAAACACAGTATGTGCGAACATCGGCTGTATCGGGTTTTACCGATACGGGTGCCGTTTCCGTTGTCATTTCCGTCTGTGCTTCCGTAACTGCGGACACTGCGGTCCCGGGTGCTTCTTCTGTTTTGCCGCAGCCGCAAAGCGCCAGCAATGCAGCAGTTATGGCAATATATCTTTTCATATTGTCACACCTCTTCCTGTAAGATAAAAATTATTTGTATTCGCTGACTTCAATACTTTCTATAACAATGTCTTCAAGCGGTTTGTCGCTGTCGTTTGTTTCAACCGCAGCAATGGCATCAACTACATCCATGCCCGCATATACCTGACCGAAAACGGTGTAGTTTCCGTCAAGCGAAGGATAACCGCCGTTATTGATATACTCGTCGATCACCTCGTCGGTGTATACGTCGCCGAGTGTAAGTGTGCCGATGTCGGGATGTTCAAAGAACACCTGGTCTTTCATGCCGCGCATCTCCTCAAGCTGAGTTTTTGCCTCATCTCCGATATCGGGGTTCTGTACGATAAAGAACTGGCTGCCGTTTGTGTCGATACCGCCTGCATTTGCCATACATAAAGCACCGCGGAAGTTTCTTAAATTGTAGGTAACTTCATTTTCAAACGAGCCGCCCCAGATGCTTTCGCCGCCTGTGCCCGTACCCTGAGGATCGCCGCCCTGAATCATAAAGTTGTTGATAACGCGGTGGAAGATAACGCCGTTATAGTAGCCGTCCTTTGCGTGTGTTGTAAAGTTTTCAACAGCCTTTGGCGCATATTCGGGGAAAAATCTCACACTTATATCGCCCTTATTTGTATGTAAGGTAGCGACAGTTTCGCCTGCCTTGGGAGCATCCTTGTCAAGCTGAGGAAGTGCCGTAACGGGTTTGAGAAGATTTTTCTCTACATCCGTAAGTTCGGGAGTTTCGGTATTTTCCGCTGTCTGACCGGTCTGTTCGCCCTCCTGCGCGTTCTCCTGTGTCTGCTGTGTCTGCTGTGTTTCCGAAGCTTGCTCGTCTGTTGACTTATTGCAGCCCGAAAGCGCAAATACCAGCGCGATAAGAGCCGCCGACATCAAAGCAATTTTACGTTTCATATATATTTTCCTCCTGTACTTTCAAAAAAAATTTTGCATACAATATAATGATATTATTTTATTTTGATTTTGTCAATAATATTATTGAAAAAAAGCCCAAAACATCAAATATGTATTGAAATATTTGACATTTGGTGGTATAATATGTATCGTGTATAAATATGTATTGATACAAAAATTCATTTCGATATAGAATTACATGAAAACAGAAATACATAAGATAAGTGGAGGTAATGTGATATGTGTGGCTTCTGTGGATTTACAGGCGATGTCAAAGACAGGGAAAATATAATAATTGACATGATGAACCGCATAGTACACCGCGGGCCCGACAGCGCGGGCACACACAGCGACAACAAGGTAACGCTGGGCTTTCGCAGGCTCAGTATAATCGACCTTGACAACGGCTCGCAGCCCATGTACAACAAGGACAGCAGCGTGGTTATAGTTTTTAACGGCGAGATATACAATTATCAGGAATTAAGGGAAAAACTCATCGGGGACGGTTACGAATTCAAGACCCACTCCGACACGGAAACGCTTTTGCACCTTTACGAGCAAAAGGGCGAGGATATGCTTAACGACCTGCGCGGTATGTTTGCCTTTGTTGTCTATGACAAAAAAAAGGACGAGCTGTTTGCGGCGCGCGACTTTTTCGGCATAAAGCCGTTTTATTACGGCAAATTCGGCGGCAGCCTTATTTTCGGCAGCGAGATAAAAAGCTTTCTGGACTTCCCGCTGTTCAAAAAAGAGGTCAATCCCGTTGCGCTTGAAAACTATCTGACATTCCAGTATTCGGTGCTGGATGAAACGTTTTTCAAAGGCGTTTACAAGCTTAAACCGGGACATTGCATGAAATACAGCCTTAAAAACAAGGAGCTTAAAGTTAGACGATATTTCCAGCCCAAATTTGAGCCCGAGGAAGCGGGGCTTCAGGACAGCATAAAAAAGGTCGAGGACGTAATGAAAGACAGCATACTTGCGCACAAGGTAAGCGATGTTGAGGTAGGTTCTTTCCTTTCAAGCGGTGTTGACTCCAGCTTTGTTGCCGCAACATTCAACGGCGACAGAACTTTCACGGTAGGCTTTGACTATGAAAAATACAACGAGATAGGCTATGCCGAAGCCCTTTCCGAAAAGGTCGGCATAGACAACTACAGCAAGATAATTTCCACCGAAGAATATTGGGACAGCCTTTCAAAAGTGCAGTACCACATGGACGAACCGCTTGCAGACCCGTCGGCGGTAGCGCTGTACTTTGTCAGCCGTCTTGCCTCAAAGCGTGTAAAAGTTGCACTTTCGGGCGAGGGTGCGGACGAATTTTTCGGTGGCTACAATATCTATAAAGAGCCTATGGACCTTGGCATAATGACGGCGATACCCATGCCGTTAAGAAAGCTTATGGCTAACATCTGCCGCGCTCTGCCTTTTAAGGTAAAGGGCATGAATTACATCATCCGTTCTTCAATGACACTTGAAGAAAGATTTATCGGCAATGCAAAGATGTTCAGCGAAAAAGAACGCGAGGCTATCCTTAAAAAGCCCACAGGCAAGTTTGACCATATGGAGATAACCAAGCCCTACTACGATTTTACAAAGGGTCTTGACCCCGTAACAAGAATGCAGTTTATCGACCTTAACCTGTGGATGGTCGGCGATATTCTGCTTAAAGCCGATAAGATGAGCATGGCAAACTCGCTTGAAGTGCGCGTACCTTTCCTCGACAAAAAGGTTTTTGATGTTGCAAGAAAGATACCCGCCGACTACCGCGTAAACCGCCGCGCCACAAAGTACGTTTTCCGCATGGCAGCCAAGGATTATCTGCCCGAAGAAGTCGCAAGCAAGAAAAAGCTCGGCTTCCCCGTGCCTATAAGGGTTTGGCTCAAAGAGGACAAGTATTATAATATTATCAAAAAAGCCTTTAAAAGCGAGGGCGCAAAGAAATATTTCAATACCGATAAAATAATCCAATACCTTGACGACCACCGCGCAGGCAAGGCCGATAACAGCCGCAAAGTCTGGACAATATATATGTTTTTGGTTTGGTATGAGAGATTTTTTGTTGAAGAAACGGCGTAATTCAAGGAGAAACGATATATGAAAAAATTATTGGCAGTCTCAATACTCTGTATTTTGGCTGCGGGCTGTGCGCACAGCGGTACAGAGTCCGAAATGCCGCAGTCGGAAACGGCAGCGGCCGACACAGAGGACAATGATATGAGCAGCTTGACAAGCAAACATTTTACATTTACCGCAGAAGATATAGCCGCGGGAAAATATGATGTATGGGAACTTATCGACCCGCTGTGGTTCAATGTCGATACCGACGGGCTTGACGAATACAACAAAGACCTTGAAACTTTTACAGACGGTCAGCGTAAGATGCTTGCATTGACCTTATATGATGCCGAGGTGCTAAACGGCGGGCATGACCAATTTTTCTTCAATTCAACGGGCATTGTCTGGAAAGATGCTCTGGATTGTATGCGTATGATAGGTGCCGACGAGTGTGCGGACAATTTTCAAAAGACCGTAGACTTATTCGGCGGCACTGTACCCTTTGACAGGGACGAACGAAACGCAGCCATGGAAAAGCTTGAAGGAGAAGAGTATGACAACACTTTAAGCGAAGCCGACGATTTTTATTACGACAACAGTCCGTATGAACTAATGAACGCTTATATAAAAGCACATCCCGAAGAATTTGCGCTGGACAGAGATCTTCTTTACAGCAATTAATAAACAAAACATAAAAAGGAGCGATAAAAATGAGTGATTGTATTTTCTGCAAAATAGCAAACGGTGAGATACCTACAAATTCGGTTTATGAGGATGCGGATTTCCGTGTCATTTTAGATGCGAACCCCGCAAACCCCGGTCATTGTCTTGTTTTGCCCAAAAAGCACGGCAAAGACATATTCGAGCTGGATATAGACACGGTGGCAAAAGCTCACGCAGTTGCAAAAAGAACGGCAGAGGCTGTTAAAAAGGCCATGAACGCCGACGGCGTGAACATTCTGCAAAACAACGGCGAAGCTGCATGGCAGTCGGTATCGCACTACCACATCCATGTTATCCCGCGTCACAAGGGCGATTGGCCCGCATTCCCCGGCCACACATCAAATGTGACCGATGACGAGCAGAAAGAGATCTGTGCAAAGATAGCAAAGGAAGTTAAGTAAGGAATAGCTTGAATTGAGTGCTTTTATTGTTTTGACGCTGCTTATCCTGCCGCATTTTGCGGGGATAACGTATTTTATATTTCAATTTCTGCCGCTGCCCGTACTTTGGTTTATCCTTTTTTCGGGGCTTTGTCTGTTTGCCTTTATCCGCCTTTTTATCTTCCCGAACAAAAGGCAGGCGGGCGAAACAACAAGACTTTATGCCATGCACGGCGGCGAAATACAGCTTTCGGGCTGCTTTTTATGCCAGATAATGCAGATATTTCTGTACTTTATACTTATTAAAAAGTGCGGCATATCCCACAAAAGCGGCATTTTTATGCTTGACCTTGTTTTAACGCTTGTTTTTATATGGTCGGTGGGGATGTCGGGCATAATAAGGGTGATACTGACAAGCAGCTGGCTTAGTGTTGTAAAGCGCGTGATGTGCATAATTTTGCTGCATATACCTGTAATAGGTCTGTTTGCCATGGTCTATATGGCACGGACTTCCGCGCTTGAATATGAATATTTCAGCTATAAAATAAAGGAAAAGCGCAGCCGAAAAAGCGACAGCTGCAAGACAAAATACCCCATTATCATGGTACACGGGCTGGGTTTCCGCGACCTGCACTACTTCAACTACTGGGGCAGGATACCCAAGGCATTGGAGGAAAACGGCGCTCTTATCTACTACGGCCATCAAGAGGCCTGGGGCGATATAGCCCACAATGCCGAGGACTTATGCAATACCGCAAAACTTGTGCTTGAAGAAACGGGCGCAAAAAAGGTCAATATAATAGCCCACTCAAAGGGCGGGCTTGATGCGCGCTACGCCATAAGCAAACTTGGGCTTGGCGAATACACAGCAAGCCTTACCACTATCGGCACGCCCCACAGGGGTTCTGTTATAGCGGACCTTGTTAAAAAGCTGCCGAAACCGATTTTTAAAATTGCGGAATACTGCATAAATTCCATGTTTTTGCGTTACGGCGACACCCGTCCCGACTTCGGGGCTGCCGCAGATGACCTGACGACGGCGGGAACGGAGCAATTCAACAAAAACTGCCCCGACTTTGACGGCGTTTACTACCAGAGCTACACAAGTGTTTTAAAGGGCTTTTTCAGCGACAAGATACTCGCCCTGCCCTATATGATAATGAAAGCCGCCGACTCCTGCGAAAACGACGGAATGGTCTCCGTTGAGTCCGCAAAATGGGGCGAATACCGCGGCACTATAACCAACAAATATCTTCGCGGCATATCCCACGGGGATATAATCGACTTGAAAAGAGAGGATTTCCGCGGCTTTGACGTTGCGGAAAAATACATAGAGATCGTATCGGAGCTTAAAAACATGGGCTTTTGACACAGAGGAGGATATTCCATGCCAAAAATAATGCTTTTAGACGGCAACAGCCTTATAAACCGCGCATTTTACGCAATGCCGCTTCTGACCGACAAAAACGGCGACTACACAAACGGCGTTTACGGCTTTTTGAATATATTTTTTAAACTTCTTGACGAGGAACACCCCGATATGTGCGCGGTGTGTTTTGACGTGCATCAGCCCACTTTCCGACACCTTAAATTTGCGGAGTACAAGGGTACAAGAAAGTCCATGCCCGAGGAACTGCGCCCGCAGATACCGCTTTTAAAGAAAGTGCTTGCGGCAATGAATATAAAAACGCTTGAACTGGGCGGTTACGAGGCCGACGACCTTTTGGGCACGCTTGCCGTAAGGGCGGAGAAAAACGGCATAAGCCCCGTTATAGTATCGGGCGACCGCGACCTTTTGCAGCTTGCGACAGACACTATACTTGTGCGCATACCCAAGACAAAGGGCGCTCAGACAATAGTCGAGGACTACTATGCAAAGCAGGTCGAGGAGACCTACGGCGTAAATCCGAAAGAATTTATAGAAATGAAGGCACTTATGGGCGATGCAAGCGACAACGTACCCGGTGTGCCCAAGGTAGGCGAAAAGACCGCCGCCAAGATAATACAGCAGTTCCACAGCGTTGAAAACGCGATAGAGCACGCAGACGAGGTAAAACCCCGCCTTGCGAGCGAAAATCTGAAAGCATACAGCGAGCAGGCACTTTTGAGCAAATGGCTCGTTACCATAAATACGGATGCGCCCGTCGAATTTGATTTTGATGACGCAAAGGCAGACAATATCTTCAATCCGACAGCATTTGAAGAATTTAAGCTGCACAATTTCAAAAGTCTTTTGAACCGCTTCCCAACCGAGGAGACAAAGGCCGAAGAACAGCCGAAAAACTACGTTTTTATCGACAGCAGAGCCGAGGCGGAAAAACTGCTTTCGGGTATAAAGGACATTTTTGCCTGTGACATAGTTTTTGAAGATAAAAAGGCGGAGGCTGTTGCAGTTGCGGGCAGGGATATTGACGGCGCACTTATAGTTTTGTCGGAGAACGAGCTTTTAAGCGTATTCAAGCCTGTTTTCGAGAGTGATGTGCCAAAGATATTCCATGACACAAAGGCCGCTTATGTATGGCTTAAAAAGCATGGAACAGAGCTTAAAAATGCCGTTTTTGACACCATGATAGCCGCTTATCTTTTAAATGCAAGCAAAAACGACTATTCGCACGCAAGCCTTGCGGCAGACTTCCTCAACAGGGCTTTCCCCGATGAGGAAAGTGTTTACGGCAAAGGCAAATCACGCGTACCTTTCGGTGAAATGATAATGACGGAGCGTGAAAAGGCGCTGAATTACTGCTGCGGCTGTGCCGATATCGACTTTGCGGCAAAGACGGTGCTTGAAAGCGCGCTCAAAGAGCATGAACTGGATAAGCTTTACTATGAGATAGAACTGCCGCTCATCTATCCTTTGGGCGATATGGAGCTTTACGGAATGCGCGTAGACCCCGCGGGTTTAAAGGAATACGGCGACAAACTTCAGATAAAGACAGACGAACTGACAAAAGAGATATATTGGCTTGCGGACGAGGAATTCAACATCAATTCCCCCAAGCAGCTAAGTGTCATTCTGTTTGAAAAACTGGGGCTTAAAGGCGGCAAAAAGACAAAAACGGGCTGGTCCACAAGTGCGGACATACTTGAAAAACTTGCCGACAAGGAAGAGATAGTCAAAAAAGTACTTGAATACCGCAGCCATACAAAGCTGAAAAGCACCTATGTTGACGGACTTCTTGCCGTTATCGACAAAACAGACGGCAAAATTCATTCAACTTTCAATCAGACCATAACCGCAACGGGCAGAATAAGCTCGACCGAGCCGAATTTACAGAATATACCCATAAGAATGGAGCTTGGCAGGCAGTTAAGAAAGGTTTTTATACCCGATGAGGGCTATATCTACCTTGACGGCGATTATTCGCAGATAGAACTTTGTCTGCTTGCGCATATATCGGGCGACGAAACTTTTATAAACGCCTTTAAAAACGGCATGGATATCCACAGGCTGACGGCTTCGCAGGTGTTCAATGTGCCTTTTGAGGAAGTAACACCCTTGCAGCGTTCCAACGCAAAGGCGGTCAATTTCGGCATAGTTTACGGCATAAGCGCCTATTCGTTAAGTCAGGACTTAAATATAACCAAGGCCGAAGCCGACGAGTATATAGCAAGCTATTTTGCACGCTATCCAAAGGTAAAGGAATACCTTGACGGCGCAGTCGAAAAGGCGCATAAAACAGGTTATGCGCGCACAGAATACGGCAGGATAAGATATATCCCCGAAATTTCAAGCAGCAATTTCAATCTGCGCAGTTTCGGCGAGAGAGTCGCAATGAATATGCCCATACAGGGCACGGCGGCAGATATTATAAAAATAGCCATGATACGCGTACACAACGCGCTTAAAAACCACAAATCGCGCCTTATTTTGCAGGTGCATGACGAACTTCTTTTGGAGGTATACAAACCCGAACTGGAAGAGGTAACCAAAATTCTTATAAACGAGATGCAGAACGCCGCAAGCCTGTCCGTTCCTCTTGTGGTAGATGTTCACACGGGAGAAAACTGGTATGACGCAAAATAAAAAGCCTTTTATAATAGGTCTTACGGGCAACAGCGGCAGCGGCAAGGGCGCTGTGGGCAAAATACTTGAAAAACACGGCGCACTTGTGATAGACTGCGACAAAGTGGCACATGAAAATATGGCAAAAGGCGGCATCGCCTATGATGAGATAGTTTCCGCTTTCGGGCGGGAGATACTCGATAAAAACGGCGAGATAGACCGTAAAATACTTGGCGGCATAGTTTTTAACGATAAGGATAAACTTGACCTTTTGAACAGCATCGCCCACAGCAGGATAAAACAGCGTGTTGATGAAATAATCAGGGAAAACGGACAATATAATTTAATTGTGATAGATGCGCCGCTTTTGTACGAGGCAAGAATGATGAATATGTGCAACCGTACCTGGCTTGTCACTGCCGATGAGGATATACGCCTTAAAAGAGTAATGCAGCGTGACGGCATTACGGAGGAAAAGGCAAGGGAGCGTTTCCGCAGTCAGCGTGACTTTTTCTATATCCATGACCTTTTTTATCCCATTATTCGAAATAATTACGATAATGAGGCTGAACTTGAAGCGGAAGTTGTTAAATATATTGATGAATTAATGCCCAAAATCAAGCCATAGGTTTACGCAAGTCAAATAATTCCCCCGACAAGGAGTAAAAAATGTTATCAAAGTTATTCGGGCGGTTTATCCGCTTTTTACTGAAAGTTTTGCTTGCGGCATTTATTTTTTACTGTGCGGTAAGCATACTTTTTCCGATAGATAATTATGATATAATAAAAAAATATTCCGATGCCTATGACCTTGACCCCGCGCTGGTCTGTGCGGTCATAAACACAGAGAGCGGGTTTAACCCCAATGCGCAGTCGGCGAAAGGGGCAAAGGGTCTTATGCAGCTGATGGACGACACCGCAAGCTGGATAGCGCCGCAGGTGCCGATAGAAAACTTCAATGTTTTTCGGCTTAAAGAGCCCGAGCTTAATATTCAGCTTGGGTGCTGGTATCTTGACTATCTGCGTGACCGTTTTGACGGCGATCTGACACTTATAGTTGCGGCGTACAACGCAGGCAGCGGCAATATAGCCAAATGGCTTGAGGACGAAAGCTACAGCAAGGACGGCAAAAGTCTCAGCCTTAAAAACATCCCCTACAGGGAAACACAGCATTATGTAATAAAAATACAGGTAAACCGATTGGTATACAAATTTTTGATCAAGGTAGATTTTTATGGACAGGAAGAAAGTTTTTAAAAGTATATTTTCTCTGCTTTTAATATTGATATATACAGCAGGCTGTTCAAGCACCCCCGCCCCCGAACAGGAGCAGGAGCAGGAGGGGCAGCAGACGATAGTTGACAGTCTGACGGGCGAGGAAGTCTATATAGACAGCGGCGGTTCGATAGCGCTGTCAATGGGCTATCCCGAGACCCTTAATCCGCTTGAAAACCGCGATCTGCGTGTGGATAAAGTTTTAAGTCTTATATTTCTGCCGCTGTTCACGCTTGACGACGAGCAGCAGCCCGCGCCCTGCATAGCGCAGGAATATAGGCTTGCGGCGGACGGAAGCACATTGAGTATCGTGCTTAAAGACAATCTTACATGGCAGGACGGCACGCCCATAACTGCGGCAGACGTTATTTTCTCGCTTCAGACGATAAAAAATGCGCCGTCGGATTCTATTTACAAACCCGCAATGGCAAATGTGGAAAGCTGTTACCAGTCAAGCAGCCATGTGGCGGTCATAAATTATTCCGAGCCTTACGGCGGTTGCGCTTACAATCTTTGCTTTCCCGTTATACCCAAGCACCACTACCGCACGGGCACAAACGATATGAACCCGCTCGGCAGCGGCTGCTACCGAATGACGGACTACCGCGAAAAGCACTATATGACCCTTGAAGCGACAGAATCTTCCGTCAAGGGTACACCCTATATACAAAGGGTGGATGTAATGCTTGCACCCAATGCACAAAGTGATGCGGATGCTTTTCGCACAGGTATGACGGATGTGCTTTCCACAGACCTCGGCATGATAGGCGCAATGGATATAAGCCGCGAGATCACGGCGACCACCTACAACAGCAACAAATTTGAATTTATAGGCTTTAACTTTTCACAGCCCGTGTTAAGAAACAACAGTTTCCGCCAGGGACTTGCATACGGCATACCATTGCAGGACATTGTGACAGACATTTATCTTGACAATGCGGCAAAAAGCATTACGCCCATAAACCCCGCCTCTGCGCTTTCCGCACCCGCGGGCATAGACAATTACGCCTACAACCCCGAGCTTGCACACAATATGCTGTCGGCGGCAGGCTATGACCTTTCAAAGCTGACACTTTCGCTTTTGGTAAACAACGACAGCACGGAAAGGCTGCGTGTGGCAAATATAGTTGCCGATGCGCTGAAAGACCTTGGCATTACGGTACAGATAGAAGCAGTCGATTTCAACACCTATTTAAGCCGTCTGCAAAGGGGCGATTTTCAGCTTTATATCGGCGGCACGGAATTAGCCCCGCGCATAGAGCCGTCCGCACTTTTACAGACGGGCGGAGCGATAAACTACGGCAAATACAGCGATGCTCATATGAACGAGCTGTTGAATAACTGCAAGAGCGCTCTGGGCGATGACAACTACAAAAAAAGCATCAGGGAACTGCAATCCTACTGTGCGGACGAACTGCCCTGCATAGGCATAGCATTCAAATCCTCGGTGCTTCTTACAAGCAGCAAGATAAAGGGCGACATCCGCCCCTCTGCTGTAAATATATTTGAAAACGAAGAAAAATGGTATATTTCCGAAGAAAAATAAAAAAGGACGTGATCAATTATGATGAAGCGATGTTTTCTGACGGGCGAATATGTATTTTACGCAACAGACCGTGCCAAAAGGCCGCACAGTTTCAAAAAAATAAATGTGCGCACCACCCCCAAGGAATGGTGTCCGTTCTGCCTTGAAAATGCACACATGACACCCCCGCTTATCAGCGCTACCGAGGACAACCAAATAAGGATAGTCCCCAATAAATACCCGTTTCTGGCAAATACCGAGGAACACTACGGCGTGCATGACGTACTTATAGACACAGCTGATCACGAGGAAAGACTGTCGCAGTTTTCCCCCGAGCATATGCACGAGCTGATGCGTGTGATACAAAAGCGTTTTATAGAGTTGGAGGGCGACGAGCGCTGCAATTTTGTGCAAGTATTCAAAAACCAGGGCATAGATGCGGGCGCAAGCCAGAGTCACAGCCATTGGCAGATAACGGCTATGTGTGTCGTACCGCTTAAAATGGAGCATTTGTGTGATGTTTTGAGCAATTACAAAAAAGAGCACGGCCACTGCTATTTCTGCGGACTTGATTTCGGTACAAGAGTTATTGAAGAAAGCGACCTTTTCCGCGTATATATGCCTGCGGATGCGAAATTTGCCTACGAAATGGATATTCTGCCAAAACGCCATATTGCTTCTATCCGAGATTTTACGGACGAGGAATTAAAGGACTTCGGACTTATGCTCAAACACTCCGTTTCACGCCTTAACAAGGTATACGAGGGTCTTTGCTACAACGTCTGTCTTTACTCCGCGCCGAAAAGCAAGGAATTTGACGACTGTTTCCATTTCTATGCGCAGATAATCCCGCGTATAGGCCACATGGCGGGCTTTGAATTCAGCACGGGCTGTTACATAAATTCAATTCTGCCCGAAGTCGGCGCACAAAAACTCAGAGAGGTAGGATATGATGAGTAAGTTAAAGCTTGCCGTACTTGCGGGCGGCAGTTCAATAGAAAGAGAGATTTCATTCAAATCGGCGGAAAATATTCTGCAAAACCTTGATACGCAAAAATATGATGTATATGAGATAGACCTTCCGTTTGACAAGCGCGATACAAACTGGATAACACAGCTGATAGAGCTTAAACCCGATTTTGTGTTGAGTGCACTTCACGGCGGCAGAGGCGAAAACGGCACAGTACAGGGACTTTTACAGTGCCTTGATATACCCTATGCGGGCAGCGGTGTTCTTTCCTGCGCCCTTTGCATGAACAAGCAGGCAGCCAAAAAGCTTATGAAAGACGAGCATATACCCGTTGCGGACGATATTTATATACCTAAGGATGCCGATATTTCATCCTTTGAACAAAAGCTTGACAAACTTGAATATCCGATCATAGTCAAGCCAAACCGCGGCGGTTCAAGTATCGGCATAGAGGTCACAAACGATTTTGAAAGCCTGAAAAAGGCGGTACGAAATATCCGAAGCAGATATAACGACGATGTGCTTGCCGAAAAATACATTGACGGCAAGGAAGTGACCTGTGCAGTCGTACAGACAGACGAAGGGCTTAAAATAATGTCGGTGCTGGATATCAATAAGTCGAAAGGGATCTACGACTACGACTCGAAATATTTAAGCGGAGAGAGTGCGGTCTCTTTTACCACCCTGCCCGATTATATGAAAAAGATGATAGAGGATATTGCCATAAAGGCGTTTAATACCATGCACTGCCGCGGCTACGGCTGTGTGGATATGCTTATAAAAGACGAGCAGGTGTATGTAATAGAAATAAATACCCTGCCCGGTATGACAAACCACAGTCTTATCCCCGCCGCCGCTGCGCAGATGGGTATGAGTCTGAGCGAATTTTTGGATATACTTATAGAACAAAGAATAAACAAATAAAGTATTTTTGCCGATACTGCGGCCTTAATTTTTCATTTCACAAATTATAAAGGGACTGAAGCATCAAATATTCTTAATGCGGCAGTCCCTGTCTTTTTATTTAAGATCTAAACTTCTTACTTTTTCTCTCAGCGGAAGAACAAAGGGTGCGGACACCGAAAGTTCGTCAATGCCCATTCTCAAAAATCTTTCCGTAAGAGTCGTATCTGCCGCAAGCTCGCCGCATATACCTATCCATGCGCCATGCTTATGCGCATTTTGCGCCGACATTTCAATAAGCCTTAATATCGCCTCGTGATGAGTATCGCAGAAAGGCTCAAGCTTCGCATTCTGCCTGTCTATCGCAAGTGTATACTGCGTCAGGTCATTCGTACCCACACTGAAAAAATCCACCAAAGGCGCAAGCATATCGCTTATCACAGCCGCCGCAGGGGTCTCTATCATTATGCCCGTTTCAACTTTTTCGTCAAAAGGTATGCCCTCGCCCTTTAATTCGGCTTTTACCTCCTCGCATACCGCAAGTATCTGTTCCACTTCCGAAACGCTTGTTATCATCGGGAACATAATGCCAAGCTTGCCGTAAGCCGAAGCTCTGTAAAGCGCACGAAGCTGTGTCCTGAATATCTCGGGACGGGTAAGGCAGATCCTTATAGCGCGGAAACCGAGCGCGGGATTATCCTCTTTGTCAAGGTCAAAATAATCTATCTGTTTATCCGCACCTATATCCAGCGTTCTTATTATAACGGTTTTGCCCGCCATGCTTTCAAGCACCTTTCGGTATGCCAGAAACTGCTGTTCCTCGGTTGGATAATCCTCGCTTTCAAGATATAAAAATTCACTTCTGAAAAGGCCGATGCCGCCCGCATCATTTGCAAGCACGCCGCCAATGCCGTCAACACCGCCGATATTTGCATAAATATTGACTCTCGTACCGTCAAGGGTCACGTTGTCCTTGCCCTTTAACTCCTGTAAAAGTGCCTTTTTACGCTCGTCCTCTGCCCGTTTTTCTGCATATTTCTTTTCCGTTTCGGCATCGGGAGAAACTATTATCTCGCCCGTGTGACCGTCAACTATTATCTTATCGCCGTCTTTTATGCTTTTTAAAAATTCCTCGCCCACACTTATTACGGCGGGAATATTCATATTGCGCGCAAGTATGGCGGTATGAGAATTTGACGAGCCGAAAGCCGTAACAAACGCAAGCACCCTGTCTTTGTCAAGCGAAACGGTCTCGCTTGGTGCAAGGTCGTCCGCGCAGACTATCATTTTTTCGCCGCCGTCATCGGACTTAGCCGCCCCGGGATCTGTAAGGCAGGCGATAAGGCGGTTTGATATATCCTTTACATCCGCCGCGCGCGCCTGCATATACGCATCATCCATTGCCGCAAACATAGCCGAAAAATTATCCGCCGTGGATGCAACGGCATATTCCGCATTTACGGCCTGGGTCTCGATAAGATTTGCTATGGACTCGTTATAATCGTCGTCTTCAAGCATCATCATGTGCACCTCAAAAATCTGAGCATGGGTCTCGCCGACTTCTTTAAGCGCCTTTTCATAAATCTCGCCAAGCTGCTCGACGGCAAGCTCTTTTGCGGCCTCCAAACGCGCAAACTCCGCCTGTATATCGTCTATATGCTCGCGGCGCACCTGTGTGTCGCCCCTTTTGAATACAGAAACGCTGCCTATGGCAACAGCGCCGTAGACACCTTTTCCCTTAAATTTTTCCATACAGAAAACACCCCTCTTTCTCAAACAGGGCACATCTTAAAGACGTGCCCTTGCTCTTTTTAAAGATTTGCAGCCATAAATTCCTCAATAGCCTTTGCGGCAGCTTCTTCATCTTCGCCCTCAATCGTGAAGTTTACAGTATCGCCGCACTTAACACCCATACCCATAAGCATCATAAGCTTTGTTACATTTACGCTTTTGCCGTCCTTTTCAAGGGTGATAGTGCTTGAAAAAGTCTTTGCAAGCTTTGCAAGCAGACCTGCGGGTCTTGCGTGGATACCGACCTCGTCCTTGATTGTGTAAGAAAATGTTTTCATAAAAAACTCCTCCTTTTTATATGATATTTAATTATAAACCGTTACTTTTTCGGGATAAGATGCGATAGCACCGTAATCCATTACACTTAAAGTGCAGAATTCATTTGAAAAATCAAGACACTCCTCAAGCTGTGCCTGTGTCAGGTCTTCAAGACCGTTCACATCTATACCCATTTGATTAAGCTTCCATAAAAACGAGCCGATAAAGCCGTCGCCCGCTCCCGTGGTGTCCTTTACCTCGACTTTGCGCGCCGCGCCGAACGCCGATGTCTTTTTTGTATAGGCAAAAGCACCCTTTTTGCCGCAGGTATAGATAATAAGTTTTACATTGCCCACAAAAAGCTTGTCAAATGCCTTTTCTATCTCGGTCTCGCCCGTCAGAAAATCCAGTTCCTCATCGGATATCTTAAATATATCCGCCGCAGGGGTAAACTCCCGGACCGTATATTTCAGCTTTTCCCGACTGTCCCAAAGGTTAAAGCGAAGATTGGGGTCAAAACTCACTATCACGCCCTTTTCTCTCGCATATTCCACGGCCGCTCTGTGCGCCTCTTTCATCGGGAAATCCCCGAGTGAAACGCTGCAAAAATGCAGAGCCCATGCATTATCAAAATATTCTTTTTTAACACTTTTGGGCTGATACAGCATATCTGCGGACGGCTTTCTGTAGAAAGAAAACGTCCTTGCCCCGCCCTTGCCCAGACTGACAAACGCAAGCGCGGTATTTGCCTTATCCGTCAGCGTTATACAGCTTGTATCTATATTGTATTGCTTTAATTCTTTTATTATTTTATGACCGAAAGGGTCATCACCGAGTTGGGTCAGAAGTTTAGCCCTGCCGCCCAGTTTCGCATAAGCGCCGCAGACATTCGCGGGCGCACCGCCAAGCTTTGGAGAAAAGGTCGTTACCTCGTCAAACTCGCATTCCTTTTTATCGGGCATAAAATCTATAAGCGCCTCGCCTATGGCAAGCAGAATATCATTCACGGGGCTTCACCTCCATACCGTCAAGTGTGTATATATTGCCGTTCAGGCCGTTTATCCTTATATCGGCATCTGTGCTTTGGGGATAGAATCGTGTGCTCATAACCCTTTGGCCGCCGTTTAAGTATATCTCCATTGACGAAGTGTCCGCTATCAAGCGTATATCCAAGCATTTTGGCAGTTTTACACTGCGTCTTGTACGGCCGCAGCCAACCTTGTCATCGGTAAACTGCATTGTGAAAACGCCGTTTTTATACCGCAGCGCCATATAATCGAATTTTATCTCAAAATCATGGTCTACAGCGGCATTAAGTTCAAACGGCAGTTCCGTCTTTACGGCATCTCCGCTTGAAAAGCCGAATTTTTCACGTCTTAGCGAGTCAAGTTCCCCGAAAGGCTTTTGTACAAGCCTGCCGCTTTCGTCAAGGCTTATCTCCCTTGGCATGGTAAGGCAGTGCTGCCAGCCTTTTTCCGCCGTGGGATTGGTGTACGGTATATCACCTATGCCCATCCAGCCTATCAAAAGCCGCCGTTTATCCGGCGTTTCAAAGGTCTGTGGGGCATAAAAATCAAAACCGTAGTCCCATTCGGTAAAATCGGCCATGCTTTCGTCAAAATATCCCGAGGAATAGACGTTCTGATGTTCAAATTCCGTATGTTCAAGCCCCTGCGGAGAAATGCTCAGATATTTTTTGCCGTTAAGTTCAAAAATATCGGGGCACTCCCACATATAGCCGAAATTCGGCTTATATATCTCTTTTTCAAAAAACCACTCGCCCGCAAGCTCGTTTTTATAATCATCCGAAGTTGTAAATATCAGCGCACAGCCCGTATCGTCAAGTCTTCTTGCCCCGAGCACCATTTTGTATCGCCCGTTTTCCTTCCATACTTTGGGGTCGCGGACATGGCAGGAGCAATACTTGGGATAGTCGTAATTGCCAAGCAAAACAAGCTTTTTGCTCATATTATGTCCGTCTTTTGTGGAGACCAGCACCTGATTGGCTTCTCTGCCGTCTGTTATATAATCATAATCTCCGGGGTGCTTTACATTGCCCGTGTAAAAAAGGTATAATTCATCCCCTTTTACAAGACCGCAGCCCGAATAAACGCCGTTTTTGTCAAAATCCTCGTCGGGCCGGAGCACTATGCCCGTAAATTCCCATTTCAGAAGATCGGGGCTTTGAAAATGTCCCCAGTATTTATTGCCTTTGCCGTAAGGGCTGTCGGGGCAGTACTGAAAATACACATGGTACATCCCGTTAAAAAAGCTAAGCCCGTTGGGGTCGTTCAGCCAGCCCGAAAACGGCTCCAAATGCAGTTTTTGCCGCCAGTCGTTCTTCATAGCCATCACCCTTTTTTCGTTTTTATCAGTTCATCGAGAAAATCGACTTTTCCGTCCGCCGACATTTTTACTTCGGCATAATCATCGGGATTGGTGATGATGACGGGGGTCGTGATATTAAAGCCCTTGCTTTTGATAAAATCGGGGTCAAAGGTTATAAGCGTCTGACCGCGCTTGAATTTTTCGCCGTCGGCGATATGCGCGGTAAAGCCCTCTCCGCCGAGTTCCACGGTATTTATGCCGATATGGATAAGCATTTCCATACCGTTGTCAAGCATAAGACCGATCGCGTGTTTTGTATCAAAAAGTGTGCTGACTTCGCCGTCCGCGGGAGCAACTACCCTGCCCTCTTCAGGCTCTACAGCCGCACCGAGACCGAGCACCTCTGCCGCAAATGTATCGTCGGGAACGTCTTTCATTGCAACAGCCCTGCCCTTTAAAGGCGAGTATACACAGTTATCGTCAAAATCTCTGTCTGTATTTATTTTGGTTTTCCCATTGTTTTCCGATACGGGAGCTTCCGCAGCCATAACGGTCTCGGGGTCTTTGTACATTATATAAGAAAGTATGAATGCCACAGCCGAAGCAACAACAAAGGTAAGAAGATAGCCCACGAAGCTTTCGGTCGTAATAAGGAAGCCGAAAATACCCGTAACGCCGTTTGCCGTTGCATAAACACCCATAAGCGAAGCTATCGCAGCGCCGCACGCACCGCCCGCCATACCTGCTATAAGGGGCTTGCCGTAACGCACGTTCACACCAAAGATAGCGGGCTCTGTTATACCCATAAAAGCCGAAAGCGATGCGGGAAGAGCCATTGATTTTACTTTCTGCTGTCTTGTTTTGAAAGCTACCGCCAAAGCCGCTGCGCCCTGCGCAACATTGGCTGCCGTTGCTATAGGCATCCATGTATTCATGCCGTTGTCGGCAAGCATTGCAAGTTCTATCGCGTTATACATATGATGAACGCCCGCAACTACCGTAGGAGCGTAAACGCCGCCCATTATAAATGCGCCGATACCGAAAGGTATGGCAATAAGCGCCTTCGCAAAAGAGAGCACCCATGTTTCAAGCTGTGAGAAAACGGGGCCGATAAGTGTAAGCGTAAGGAAGCCCGTTATAAGCACCGACAAAAGCGGTGTAACAAACAAATCGAAAGTTTCGGGCACGACCTTGTGCAGTTTTTTCTCAATTATACACATAATGAGTACGGCTATAACTACGGGGATAACATGACCCTGATAGCCCGTGTTTTGTATGTTCCACAATCCAAACCACGACCATAAAGTCTGTGTCTCCGCGCCGCTGCCCGCCGACCACGCATTTACAAGATTGGGGTGTATCATTATCATGCCGATAACACCGCCGAGGTATATATTGCCGCCGAATATTTTTGCCGCACTTATTGCAATAAGTATGGGCAGAAATACCAGCGCGGTATTTGAAAACATATCGAGCAAAGCAAACAGATACGAGTCCGCCATACCAGGGAACGCCTTTGAAAGACCGCCCAACAGACCGTTTAAAAGGCCCGTTGCAACAATGGCGGGAATTATTGGTACAAAAATGTCACCCAAAGTTTTTATCGCGCGTTTATACGCAGGTGCCTGAGCGGCTGCCGCGGCCTTTACATCATCCTTTGATGCGGCCTCCACACCCGCAAGCGCAATAAATTCGGCAAACACCTTGTTTACCGTACCCGTGCCGATAATTATCTGAAGCTGACCCGCAGCCTCAAAAACACCTTTTACGCCGTCGATATTTTCCAGCGTTTCTTTTTTGACTTTGCCGTTGTCGGCAATGACAAGACGAAGTCTTGTCGCACAATGAGCGGCGCTTGCAAGGTTTTCCTTGCCGCCTATGGCGCTCAATATTTCCGAAGCACATTTTTTGTAGTCCATAAATACATCCCCTTTCGGTACTGTTTTCTTCTCTTATGGTTATAGTATACCATTTTGCGGAGATGTATTCTATTGACATAAAGCAAGAAAACAAGGAAAAAAATCAGTTGGTTTCACACAGTTTCACACTCAATACCAACCGCCCGTGTCTTTGCCGCCCGTGGATTCCCTCTCCACAATATCGTAGTCAAGTTCCATTGTCCTTTGTATGGAATCCCGATGCCTTAATGCCGAAAGCAGCATATTCGCTGCCTCCAGACCGGCCGTTTTATAATGCAGCCTTGCCGAAGTTATGGACGGATATGCAACACGGCCGAGTTTTGAGCAGCCTATGCCGCATATCATGACATCTTCCGGCACTTTTATCTTTGCCTCGCGGCAGTAAAGCTCGGCACCCGCAGCAATGGTATCGGTGGCGCAGAGAATACAATCGGGATGAACCGGGCGTGAAAACAGGCGCTTTGCCGCATTATACCCCGACTCCATTGTAAACTCGGAAATTTCGGTAAAATTTTTTTCAAGCTTCAGCCCCGCCTCTTCCACGGCCTGCTTAAAACCCGCCAATCTTGCCGCCCCTGCCGAAAGGTCATCCTGTGTGACGGCTATAACAGCAGGTCTTTGCGCGCCTTTTTTTATCATAAGTGCGGTAAGTTCCCTCGCTGCGCCCTTGTCGTTGTGGCAGATGCAGCTGAAACCCTTTAACTGCTGTCCCACAATTATCACAGGTATCCTCATTTTATTGAGTATGGCCTTGTGCAGTTCGGTAAAAACCGTACCGAGCAGGATAACACCGTCTGCGCGGTTTGTCCTGAACAATTCCAGTGACTCCACCTCTCGTCTGTGGTCGTTTTTTGTGTTGACCAAAAGCATTTTATATCCCTCTTTTTCAAGCACCTCACTTATGCCCTCGGTCACACGCGCACAGCTTTCACTCGATAGCTTGGGGATTATTACACCGACAAGCTTTGTTACGCGGTTTGGCGTATTTCTTGCTGTCGGACTTGGCGCATATCCCGTTTTTTCCAGCGCTTCTTCTATCAATTTTCGTTTGTCTTCGCTTAAATACCCATCGTTGAAATATCGGCTGACCGCCGAACGCGATACCCCCGCCGCCTTTGCAAATTCCGTTATATTCATACTTGTTTACCCCTTTTCAAGCAAATACATGAAACATTTCATATTCATATTATGACACAGCCCACATAAAATTGCAATATATTTTGATCCGAATTTTCAAAATATCACCTCAATAACTTACCGAAATAAAAAAACAGTCCTTTTCGGACCGAAAAAATGTGGTTATTTTGAAGCACTCGCAGAAAACCTCATATACGCATAAAGGAATCGAGTTATAACAGCCCCATTCAAAAGCCAAGAATTTGGATTACTTATAGTGTAAAATCACAATATAAAAACTTATACTATTTATATGGTTAACTCCTTAGTAAACGCGCTAAATCAGCGCAATTTCCCAAATATTTTTCACATGCGGTATTATTGCACAAATCAAAGTGTTATAACGCACTATTTGTATTAGCGCCGGTATTAGTATGCAGCGTCCAAAAATGTGAGTACGCAAATCAAAGACAACTAAACCACGGTCTTGTTTGACAGCGCCTCAAAAAGTATACACACAAATTGAGCATTGCCGATCTTCCCCCGATTTTTGGCATATTCAAGTTCACTTTGGCATGTGCACAGAATGCTTATGCACACCTCAAAGAACAACGCCATAACGATTATTCAATTAAAAGCCAATATTCAGGCTTCACTTATAGTATATAATTTGAATTCAAATTTTTGATACTATTTGTGTACAGAAAATCACATCAAGCTCGCTAATACACCATATTTTTATAAAAATATTTCATTCAAAATAAGATTACACAAATCAAACAGGAAAGAATACTATTTGTGTATTATGCAATATATTACACAAGCGCTATGATTGCACAAACTTAGCAATCCCGAACTCTCACCTGTTTTCGATGGCATCCGCATTCGTTTCGGCATGTATGCAGAATACTCATGCACCTCCAAAAGATCAAAGTCACAGTCTTCCTTAAATAAAAAAACAAAATTCAGCTCTACTTATAGTGTATAATTGCGTCTCAAATAATTGATACTATTTGTAAACAATAAGCCTCATTTAACCCGCTAAAACGCTGAAATTCTTACAAATTTTATCAGGCAAATTATTGTTACACAAATTGAATATATATAATCACCATTTGTATCGGTGCGCGCATCAAAATACCTATGCGCATCCAAAAGAGCAGCATCATAACTCATCTCAAATAGATTCCACTCCACTTATAGTGTATAATCACACCTCAAATAAATTATACTATTTGTAAACAAAAATCCCGTCTTAATCCGCTAAAACACTGATATTTCAACAAATTTTGTTAAGCAAATTATTATTACACAAATTGAATACTTATAATCACTATTTGTCCAACATGCATCCGGAACAATTATATACACTAAAATAATAAGCACCATAGCCAATCTAAAAATAAAAAATCAAAATTTGACTTCACTTACAGTGCATAATTACACTTCAAATAATTGATACTATTTGTAAACCAATAACCCAATTTAGCCCGCAATATTACTGATATTTCATCAAATTCCACAAAGCAAATTATTTTCACACATATTGAGTATCTCCAATCACTATTTGTTGCAACATAGATGCGGAATACCAATTCGCACTCAAAAAAATCAATGTCATGCTATCGCTCAAATAAAAAAACATAACTCAGCTTCACTTATAGGGTATAATCTTACCCCTGATAATTGATACTATTTGTAAACGCAAAACCTCATTTATCCAGCTATATCACTGATATTCCAGCCAATTTTACAAAGCAAGCCATTGTTGCACAAATTGAATATTCGTGACCACTATTTGTTTGACATGCATTCAGAATAACTATGTACGCTCAAAAGCCCAGCGTCATAGCCACTCTCAAATTTAAAATCAGCTTCCTGCTTCACTTATAGAGTAAAATCACGCATCAAATAATTGATACTATTTGTAAACTAAAAGTTCCGTTTAACCCGCTACTCATCCTCAAAGCCATGGATCGCGAAATTAAGCAAAATTGTTCTGTCATAATCTTCTTCCGATATGCTGTAACAAATCAAATCTCTGCCCATTTCCGATTTGCCGTACACGATAGACGAGCAAGTTACGTTACTTTCTGCATTTGCTATGCAGAAATTCGACAGAATAAAATTTCCCGTCATAACTGCGCATTTAAAAAACCGATTCATATATACACCACCTTTTTTAATGAATAAATTTTTCTATTCAAAGCACCTATTTTTTATAAACAGCAGTTATTGCATTTGAATCCCGTTCCGCTTGAACATACAATACTTTACCTAACGCTTTGAATAATATAAACATTCTCCCCTTAGTTATCCCGGCTTTAGCATTGTTTGGCATTGATATTGATATTTATCTATATACATATAGCTGTTATCTGCTTGGAATTGCATCATTTGCCGCTATAAATAATTGTTACAATATTTCCGCTCGATGACGTTCCATAACCTATTAAGAATTCAACACAAAACTTCAAGTTACGGTATCAAAATCATCTTATTTAACGATATATATCGTTCAAAACCATTTACAGCACCTTTTCTCTTGTGACATATTTGATTGTGTGATATAATTCCATTATAAATGGATATTGTAAAAATGTCGATATTAGGCTGCTTCTACGGCGTGTCTATTTGGAATGTCGACTACGCTTGACATTTACGGGCACGCACTGAAAGAAACCGACGAATCGGCGGCACGTACCCTGGGTACACTCTTCGGTTAAAGAAAAATAAATTGTTACTCAACTGTTACCCAAAATGAAAAAAAGCACCTTTTTACGGATGCTTCCAAAAAAATCAAAACTAACAAAAGCCGCTTATTATGCGGCCTTTGAGAAAGAGCTAATGACGGGACTCGAACCCGTGACCTGCGCATTACGAATGCGCTGCTCTACCAACTGAGCCACATTAGCAAAATCTACTGTTTAACTATATCACAAGCAGGTTTAAATGTCAAGTAAAATTTAAAAAGTATACATCACGGTATACATTTAAAAATTCTTAATGCGTAATGTCACGGGTTCGAGTCCCGTCATTAGCTACTATATAGCAAGCATTTGTGTTAAAAAAAGCGGTCTTAATTGACCGCTTTAATTTATGTGAAAAAGGATTGACTTATATTATAACACATAAAATTCATCTTGTGCAAGTTTTTCACGCAAAGTGTCTAAAAAAAACATA
The DNA here is from genome assembly GCA_017460805.1 of Bacillota bacterium. Lineage (GTDB taxonomy): Bacteria > Bacillota > Clostridia > Lachnospirales > CAG-274 > RGIG4310. The sequence continues at coordinate 68,075 of JAFUAF010000058.1, forward strand.
AACAAAATCTATCTAAATAACTTCGATTTTAATACAATAAATTTGACATTCTTCTTATTGCGAATATTTTTTGTCAGATATTGCACTTGTAAAATAAAAATATCTGTGATAGCATATATTTATCAGCTGATAAGTACCCGAAACTATTTACCTACAGAAAGGATTGATTTTGTGAAATCAATTGACACAATAGTGACTCTCAAATTTAACAAAGATGACAAATTTTGTCGTGACGAATTATTGTCAAAACTTCAGAACAAGGAAGTTTTTGACATAGTATCTCCTTTAAAATATATCATTGAGGGAGGAAAACTTCCAAAACCTGATAGCAAAAAGGAGATAAAACCATTCAAATTTGTTAAGAACAATTTTGGTGATATTTATGTATCCGCAAAGAAAAATGATGTAATGAGTTTGACAGATAATAATTTATTACGTTTATATGAAATCTATAAAATGCGAAAAAATATGTCACCTGATGAGTTAAAGAATTATGCTATTCTTGATTTTGATAATTATGAATATCTAATATGTTCAGCTTATTATAGACTTCATCGTCGTAAACTTCCAGAAATATTAGATTTTGCAGATACCGCAAAAGAGTTAGATAAACTGTTATTTGTAAGAGCATTAAAAAAGCAGCCTTAATGACTGCTTTTTTCTCTATACAAAATAACGAGCAATCGTAATAAATTATAGTCTATATTTAAGCCTTTGTCTGTTCCTTGTAATAAATTGTTATTTATATAATAACTTATAGCTTCTTTTCCCCATTCAGGCACTTCTTCTATTGTACTATATGTTTTTGGCTTAATACCGTCTATTTCTTTAAAAATAGTGTCAATTTCCTGTTTTAGTTCGTTATACTGTGTCATTGTTAGTTCATCTCCTTCAAGTCGTTTTTTTACCGTATTTTTAAATAATTCAAACTCTTTGGGATTGTTTACCCAATACAAAGGGCATTTTTTACCTGATACATCATAATGTCTTATAATGTCTGTTAAAGGATTCAAATTGTATTTTTTGCATAAATGCACACATAATTCAATCAAGCTGTTTAATGTTTTATCGTTAAATTTGCCGTCAGTTTTTGGGTGACAACATTCTATGCTTATTGAATAACTATTTGCTTGATTAGTACAATAAGAAATTTCATTTTCGGGAATACATTGAATTATCTCCCCATTTAACCCGATTATGTAATGAGAAGAAGCATATAAATGTTTATCTTTTAAACTTTCAAAATAGTTTCTGTTACCTTGTGCTGAACTTCCTGCATTACCAACATAATGAACAGCAATCTTTGTAACTTTCTTTAAAGGTGTCTGTGGTCTACTATATTTATTTGGCGTTAGATATGTTTGTCTATGTTCAATCAAACTCACCTCTTTGTTCTTTGTTTAAGATTATGTATAATATGTTTTCGCTGATAGAAAAGTTAGGCTGTAGTAGTTCTTTCTCTATCAGCTTTTCTATCGTGTCTTTAGCATAATCGGGAATGTTACTTCTATTATATACTTTCATTATTTATCACCTCCATAAAAAAATAAAAGCGATACAGCCTACATTTTGTAAACCATACCGCTTTATATATGAAATGAAAAGAATTTATTTGTTTATTTTGTTTACGTTTTCTACTCCTGCTTTAACATAATATCCGCTTATAACCACCATTAAAGGAGTGGATATAAGATTCAACAATTCAGTTGATATTTTATCTTGAAATATATAAACCAACCAAGCGACAAAGAACGTAAAGACAAATATTACCAACATTATGACCGCAATTACTTTGCTGAACTCAATAGATTTTTGTTTTCTTCGTTCCATTGTCATTCACCCCTTATAGGTAAATTTTTTATTTTCTCAAATAATAAGTTTGTATAACTATTGCCGCCTAAATTTACATATTCATTATGCAGTTCTGTTATATTTTCAAGCTCATTTTGATTTATATATCCTACATTTAAAAAATGGTATGCCGCTTGTGTGAATCTATCTTTTAACAATGCTTTTAAACTGCTTTGAATGTATTTGTATTGCTGTAATTCATATTTGAGTTTTTGCAAATAATAGGTAAAAGTACCTGTTAATATACAAAAAACAATCTCAATTAAGTGTTTTGTAATTAACTCTTTCATATTCACTCACCTACTGGTTCGGCTTGTATGATACTTGCATAAGTAGACCAATTTGTATCAGTTTGATATGTTTCAACAGCAGAAGCAGGAACATAAATAGCCGCTGGACTTGAACTTAACTTATTACTACCTAATGCAGGAGGTGTCGTACCTTGTAAATGTATTACATAAGTGTTGTTTGTTTGTTGAAATGTACTGTTTCCTAAAGCTGTTACATTTGCACCTATTGTTACTGTTTGCAAGGAAGTACATCTTGAAAAAACTTGATTTACTGTTGTTGGTATATCGCAATTTATATTTACGGTAGTTAAATTGTGATTATTTCTAAAAGCATTAGTGCCTATAGTTGTAATTGTACTTGGTAATGTAACAGATAACAAACCAGTACCTCTTGATTGTGTACCTGCTAATCCTTGTTCTCTTATACTTGTGACATTTGTAAAATCAAAACTTGTTAAATTACCACAATCATAAAAAGCATAACTGCCTATAGTTGTGATTGTATTAGGAATTGTAAAATTAGCTACATAACAATTATAGAAAGCATAATCACTTATATTTGTAACATTACTTGGTATTGTTATGCTTGTCAAAGAAGAACAACTACTAAAAGCAGAACCACCTATACTTGTTAATGTGTTTGGTAAATTCACAGTTGTCAATGTTGTACAACCGTTAAAAGCAGAAGTACCTATACTTGTAACTGTGTTTGGTAAATTTATACTTACCAATGAACTACAATTAGAAAAAGCATAACTACCTATACCTGTCAATGCGTTTGGTAGATTCACACTTGTCAAAGAGCTACAACTAGAAAAAGTATAATCACTTATAGTTGTAACATTACTTGGTATTGTTATGCTTGTCAAAGACGTACAACCACTAAAAACTTTATCATATATAGTTGTAATTGTATTTGGTAAATTTATATTTGTTAAAGACGTACAACCCATAAAAGCACCACCATATATAGTTGTGATTATATTTGATAAAGTTACGTCTGTTAATGAACGGCAATTATAAAAAGCATTACCACCTATACCTGTGATTTGATTGTTTATTTTTACTTTTTCAATGTTTAAATTGTTTGTATATTGTGGAATTACAGTACCTGTATTAAACTCCGCAAATAATTGGTCATTATAATAAATGTTTGTAATACCACTTCCTTGAATACAGTACATTCCTATATTTGAATAAGTGTGGGAAGTGTTTGTATCTTCTGTACCATCACCCCAGTCTACAGTACCACTATCGCCACTTGTAACTGTTGTATTAGGTTCTTCTATTACAACCCAAAAATTATTTTTATTGTTATTTAAAGGAAAATCAGGAACTTCTACACTTCCACCACCGCCGCTTGGTATATCTAAAATAGCTTGTGCCATTTGTGAAACTGTATAAGTATTTTGTGTACCGTTTTTATTTCTTATGCTACTTGCTATATTTTGGATTGCTGTTTCTGAATAAAGTTTATTTGACATATTATCACCTCTTTTTAATCATTAGGTATAGCTTGAATCACACTTGCATAAGTAGACCAACCAGAAGCAGTTTTATATGTATCAACTGATTCAGCAGGAACATAAATAGCAGATACAGTTGCACTTGCAAAAGCACTATCTAATACAGTTGGAGGTGTTATCGCACGAATATAAAGTGTTAAATTACTATCTCTTTCAAAACTATAATTACTGATTTCTGTAATTGTATCTGGTAAATATACTGTTCTTAAAGAAGAACAACCACTAAATGTTGCTCTACCTGTTGAAGTTCCACCTGATACAGTTGCAGTAGTTAAACCAGTGCAACCTTTAAATGCGGCATTTCTTTTATTTGAATCATAAGGTTCTATTGCACCTATTGTTACACTTGTGATACCTGTACAACCCATAAAAGCACCATTATCACTTGAATCACTATAACCTGTTAATGTTGTTTGCGATATGTCTAAATGACCTGATAATGAGGTACAATTTCCAAAAGCACCACCAGTTATTTCTTGTACATTGGCAAGATTTATACTTGTCAATGCTGTACAGTTATAAAAGGTATTATAATTTATACTTGTGATTTGATTGCCTATTTTTACTTTCTTTATGCTTGTATCATTTTGATATGATGGAACACTATTCCCAACATTAAATTCCGCAAATAATTGATTATAAGAAACACTTGAAATACCACTTCCTTGTATGCAATACATTCCTATATTTGCATAAGTGTGAGAAGTATTTGTATCTTGTGTCTCATCTCCCCAGTCAATAGTACCGCTACCTGTTACAGAAACACTTGTATTTGGTTCACTAATTACAATCCAAAAATTATTTTTATTGTTATTTATCGGAAAATTAGGTGTTCCACCACCGCCACTTGGTATATTATCTATAGCAGAACTCATTTGCGAAATTGTATATGTATCAGAAGAACCATTTTTGCTTCTAATTGCATTTGCTATAGTGTAATTGTATTCTCCTGTTACTACTTCTGTCTCTTGTGTTTCTTGATTGTATACCAATTCTGTATAAGTCACATAGCAACTTGTTATTCTTGTCTGATTATAGTTTGGTGTAAAACTAAATAAATCTGCTGATGTTAATGTTATGTCAGGATTATCTATCATTGCAGGTATCGGTTTGAATTGAGGTTTTCCTTGTCTGTTTAAGTAAACATTAACGCAATAAAGAGATGCAACAGCACCTAACATTTCTTTTACTGTTTTTCCTTCAAAAGCTATGTCTGAATTTGTAGGTAATAAAAAATCAGGAGATAAAACAGAAGTGTCTATATTATCTACTGCATCTATATCATCTACTAATTCATCAAGCACCCAATGTTCTTGACCCCAATCTAAACCAGAATTATATGTACCAGTAAAACGAGGATTGCTAAATCTACCCTCACCTTGAATTGTTGTCTCAATGGTATCAACCGACACAGAAGTAGTTCTAAAAACACCTAAAGGAATGTCGTTTGTACCTGCACCTGTTCCTGATTTTATATATACAAGAAACGATTCATTGATTAAATATTGATTTAAAACATCTGTATTATCTGTACCGTCATTGGATATATTTGCAAGTTTTAAAGATATAGTTGGATTGCAAATATTACCAACACTTAATTTATTATCTGCTATGATGTTTTCGTTAATATCAAAACTTAAAACTTCTGTATCTCTGAACTCTCTACCACCAATATAAACATAAACAGAAGGAGTAACTGTATTATCCCAGCTGTAGTTCATCATAATATAATCACCTCTTTGTTTATTGTTCTGTAAATGTGAATGCTATATTATTCCACATTAAAGTATCGAGTGCAAGTGAATTTGCACTTCTATCACTTACATAAAATCTTGCTGTTTTCGTACCTTCAAGAGGGTCAATAAATGTAACATTAAAAAATACTTCTTTGACTGCATTTAATACGATTTGACTTTCTGCTTGTGTCAAAGGTCTGAATTGTAAATCAATGCTTCTTTTTATTGCTATTCGTTTTCTTTTAAGGCTTCCATCTGTTGTGCGTGTAGAACCTACATCAAGGTCTTGGATTTTAACCACCATACTTGTCAAATATGGTGTGAAGTCTACTTGTCCTACTCTTAAAGCGTTTTGTACTGCCAATGTTATCACCTCTTTAAAAAAGGGGTGAATATTTTAATTCACCCCTTAAAATTATTACAAGTCAAGCATCAATTTGCCTGTTTGTTGTTGTAATCTGTTTATGGACTGAATTACAGCCTTGCCGAATTTTGCATCACCTAATTGTAATACTATTTCAACAGGTCTGTCCTCAGCCATCCCACTTCTATTTGTTGTGTTTCTTGTAGCAATTATGCTTGCTAACTTATTTGCAAGCATATCTATCCAACCTGTATTTTGTTCAAGAGGCATTACAACTTCTGAACCTCGTTCACCAATCATTGCTAATTGAGGACTTGTTATAACACCGCCTTTAGCGTGTTTAGGAACATCTACATTTTCAATAACAAATTTTGTAAAACCACTTGAAATAGGATTGTCAACTCTTTGTTGAAGAAATTTAAGTCCGTCTAAAGCAACTGATTTATTGAACGCTTTATTTAAGTCTTCCCAACCTTTTTTAATATCTTCCATACCTATTTTCCAGTTATTTATAACTTGTGGCCAGGTTTGTAAGAAAAATTTTCCTAATAAATCTAATTTGTCAAAGAAATTTTGTGTCGCTGTTGCTACATCGTCAAATGTAGGTAATAATTCATTTTCTAATGTCCACTTAAATGAAGCTACTTCTGCTTCATTTGCTCCCCATTTTTCAAGTAAATCCCCTAAACCTTCTGCTATTGCTTTTTTTGTTAATTTAAAAGATACTCTCATACCTAACATAGCAGGTTTCCAATCATTTTCTATATTCACTGTAAATACATCAAATATATAATCATTTAAGGTTTTTAAATCGTCAAAGAAATAACCTGTCGCTATAGTAGCAATTTGGAATTTTCTTGTCATATCATCTAAAGCAGGTATCACTTCTTTAACTGTGGATGATGGTTGGATAACTAATGCCAAGCACCTTTGCTACAGTATACATTTTGGTAAAATACTTTGGTCTTATCATAAAATTCAGCTCCTTTTATTTTTTTGTAAAAAAAAATAAAAAAATAAAATAAAAATAATTTGCACTTTGTAAATACAATAAAAAAAGCCCCTAACCCGCCATTTTAGCAAGTTAGAGGGTAATTATAGTTAATTATACTATTTTGGTTATAAGAAAATAATATAGCAAATAGCCCTTGTTATAGTTTTTCGCTTATACATAACAAACAAACTATAGTGCTATAACAAACAAAGTATGTTAATTCTTAATATTGATATTGTATTCTTAAATACAAGAATATATAATAAATTTATAGAACAAATGTTCTATTAAGCATACAGAAAGGAGATGTTTTAATGACAAAACAAGAAGCAGTTAACCAATTCAGAAGAGTTTACCCAGAAGATTTTATAACGATTTTGAATTTGGTTAAATTAAAAAATGGCTACTTGATAAGAGCCGACTTCCCAGACGGAGAATTTTACTTCATCGTAAATCGCAACTATGTATCAAACAGTTTATGAAAGGAAGAAGAACAATGAAAAGCGAAGGACTTGAATATTTAATGGAGATGTTGGAAAATATTTATGGAGACTTAGATGATGATTGCGGTTGTTACATAGACCGTGAGTGGATGTCACCTAAACGTATTAAGGACTTAATACTCAAAGCGGATGAGGAATATTGAACAGTTACCTAAGAAAGGAAGATTATTATGTTCAAGAAATTTGTGAACTTAATTATTGCAGCAGGAAGTAAAGAAAAAGCATATAACGATGTCTTTTACGGAGAAAACGGAATTGATATGGCTTTTCAAAAAGAAAAGATAAGCTACAAGGACTATGAGACACTTGTCAAACTCATAAATATTTTAAGGTAAGGAGATGTTTATATGAAAACATACAAAGCAACATTTTGGAGAGGTAATCCACAACTAACTAACGGCGGTTACGAAACAGAAAGAATAATTGAAGCAAAAACAATCGCAAGTGCAAGAAAAAAGGCAAGAGAATACGAGAATTGCATCTACGGAACAATGACACTTATCAGCATAGAAAGGATAGATTAATATGAACTTATTACCAGCACCATTAAAAGCAAGATTCACAAAGTACCCACTCTACTCACAAGACGGAAAAGGTCTCAAAGCTAAAGTAATTGCGAAATACTTTACAGGCAGAACTGCTACTTGGTTAGCAACAGAAGGCGAACCTGATGGAGATGATTTTATTTTCTTCGGTTATGTAACACTTAATGGCATAGATTGGGAATGGGGTTATTTCTCACTTAATGAAATGCAAGAAGTAAACAGACACTATGGTTTCACCGTCATTGAGAGAGAACTTTATACTGACCCAGAAGACTATACGGTTGAAGAGTTAATTAGATAAAAAAAACTGTTGACATACTACATAAAGTATGTTATAATATAAGTACAGTAAAGAAAAAAACCTTTACAAGTAACGTGGCAAGGCGAGAAAGGAGAACACAATGGAAGAAGAAATGAATTTAAGCGAAATGTTAAGAGAACTTGCAGAAGAAAACCAAACAAGAAAAATTTTGGAAATCTTAAACAACTGCAAGGACTTAGAAGAAGCAAAAGCAAAAATAAAAGCCTTACTTAATAAATAAGTAAGGCACTATAAGAAAAACGAACTTGGGTAGACTTGCCGCTACCCTCGTTCTTTTATTATTATAACACAATCAAAAAAATATGTCAACGGCAAGAAAAGTGAGGTAATATATATGAGTTACACATCCAGCGCAGTCAAAAACCGATATAACAAAAAAACTTATACAAATTTTCAAGCAGCTTTGCGAAAAGAAGATTTTGCTTTAATAGAAGAAATACGCAAACAAATAGGTTTATCTCGTTCAGAGTTTCTTAAAATGCTTATAAGCGAAAAATATGGCATTGACTTTGATAACAAATAATGTAGACTAAAAACAAATGCTTGCTATAAATCAAATTTGAAAGGATATGATAATATGGCAAGTATAAACAAAATTGACAAAAACAAATATCAAATTGTGGTATCTTATACAGGAAAGGATGGAAAACGTAAATTTAAGAAAAAACAGTTTATTGGAACTCTTAAAGAAGCACGACAAGAATCACTATTGTTTGAGGAAGAAATTAAAGTTAGTGATTATGCAGACGGTCATTTAATTAAATTTAAAGATTTTTTGGAGATATATATAACAAAATATGGGAATAGTAACTTAAAACCTTGGACGCTTATAGAATACACAAAAGCATTAAATAAAAAAGCTGTTCCTGTTATCGGAAATATGTTTATGTCAGACATTAAACCACTTGATATTCAAAAAATATATGATATTGAAAAAGCAAAAGGTAACAAAACAGGTACAATAAAAAGAATACATATTGTTTTAAACGGTGTCTTCAAATATGCTTATAAGATGTGCTATATAGAAGAAAATCCGTGTGACAGGATAATATTACCCAAAAATGACAGCAAATTTAAAGACAAATTGCATTATTTTGATATACCTCAAACAAAGATATTTTTAAGTCTTGCAGAACAAGAACGTATACAATTCAATATTTATTTTAAATTAGCTATATTTGGCGGTTTTCGTAGAGGTGAACTTATAGCACTTACTTGGAATGATATAAACTTTAAAAACAAGCAAATTTCAATAAATAAGAGTGCTAAAGATACAGCCGAAGGTCAAATAATTAAAGAAACCAAAACAAAAGGGAGTAATAGAACAATAGTTTTACCTGATGAATGTTTTGAATTGTTACAAGAGTGGAGAAAAGAAAACAAAACAGATTATGTCTTTATTCAACACAATGGAGAGAGAATGAACTTATCCACTCCATACAATAAAATGAAAGAAATGATAAGTACATACAATCAAACAGCAGAAGTAAAATTGCCTTTAATAAGGCTTCATGATTTAAGACATACATCAGCAACTTTACTGCTTGCAAATAAAGTAGATATTGAAACAGTTGCTAACAGGTTAGGTCATTCACAAGTGTCAACAACTCTTGATATTTATGGACACGCTTTAAAAGAAATGGACATTAAAGCAAGCAATGTTTTAACTAATATTTTCAAATAAAAAAGATGTATACCTGAGTATACACCTTGTTTATTTTTCTATTGTTACATTTTCTACTATCCTGTAAAATAGCGGTTTCGTAATTACGTTACTTTTCTAAAAAACATTACGAATGCGCTGCTCTACCAACTGAGCCACATTAGCAAAACTTGCTGAAAACATATTATTTATCAGCTTTATAATGATACCATATTTCGGTTCAAATGTCAAGATTTTTTTGAAAATGTATAACTTGTTATACATTCCGGTTAATTGCATCCGTAACGCGTAAGGTCACGGGTTCGAGTCCCGTCATTAGCTCTACAATATTTTGCTCAAAATATCACTTGCCTTTTTATCCACTTCTGCCAATGCGTGACCGTATATATTTATTGTTGTACTTGGGCGGGAATGACCTAACCTATTGGCAACAGTTTTAATATCAACATTATTTGCAATTAACAACGTGGCAGCGGTGTGCCCTTATGGTATAATAAAGACAAACGGCGAAAGCCGCATAAAATCAAGGTTTTTGAGGTTTGTCTTATTATATTTCAGTTCTTTTTCCACCCCTGAAAACGTAAGAAATACTCTCAAAAATCGAAAATGTTAAAATAACGACAAAAAATAATCGTTGTTATTTTAAGAAAGTGAGGTGATATACTCCGCACAAAAATTAAATATTGTTACTGTTTTATCATAAACACTCGGTCTCAAAAATGGGGAAACTCAAATTTTTTGGGGAAACATAAAAATACTTTTACAACACTGCAATTATATGTTATAATAAAAAAGATATAATAAAAAATAAGGAATGTTTATTAAATATGAAGATAAAATGTGATTACTGCGGAAATCTTATCGAAGAAAGATCCGATACCTGTCCGCACTGCGGGGCGGCGCTGAACGGTGTAAACCGCATGGCAGGCGGCGAACCCCAAACCATAGAGCAGCTGCGGCAGTGGTATGTTGACCACAACCTGCCGCCCGAAAATGTGACACGCTTTTTTATAGGCAAAAACATAAAGTCTCCCAAGGCATTCGGTATATACCGCGACTCCTCGGGCGATTTTGTTGTATACAAAAACAAGGCAAACGGCGAAAGAGCCATACGCTACCAAGGCGGCGACGAGGCATACGCCGTAAACGAGCTTTACCAGAGACTCAAGGCCGAGATAGCCGACCAAAAGGCGCGAAACGCAAAAAGGATAGTCGGGGATCTGCCCAAAGACTACACCCCGTCGAGCTCGCCGAAAGTAAAGCCCGTCAAAGTACCGCCCGTTGTCCGTAATTTTTTACTGATAACGATCGTTTTTCTGATATTCAGCGGGCTGTCCATAGCATTTGATAAATCCCCGATACGCGGCTATTACAGATACGAAAACACGGATTATTACTACCAGAAACCCAACTGGTACAAATACGACCAAACCGACGACGATTGGCACACCGTCTCGGATGTGCCCGAGGTTTTTGAGGAAGAAAGCCGTGACTACCGCATGAGCGGCCACCAAGGCAAGCGCTTCGAGGACAGCGGCTGGTACCGCGAAGACGATGACGATGACGATTGGGACAACGACAGCAAATGGGATTCACACGACAGCTGGGACAGCGGCAGTACAGACTGGGATTCCGATTGGTAAAAAAAGAGCACTCCATGTGATATGGGGTGCTTTTTTACGCAGCAAAACAGCCGCCTGCTTACTCCGATTTTCTTGCAACGCAGTGAAGTCTCAAAAAGCCGCGTCTTTCAAACAGCTCCATTTTAAGCCCCGCCTTATCGCAGAAACCTTGTACATCCTTTCTGCCGTAGATCTTCACATCGCCGTGTCCTGTCAGATTTACTATCGGCAGTTCTATTGTATTCATAAACAGGCGCAGCGGCTCGGGTGCGGTCATATCGCGCAGGATAAGCCTGCCGTTCGGGCGCAGCACCTTGTAAACGCCGTTAAAAAAGGCCTGCGGGTCGGGATAGTGATGAAAACTTTGCGAGCAGACCACCACATCAAAACTGTTTTCGTCAAACGGCAGATTTTCGCAGTCCCCAAGCACAAACTCCGTATCACTTAAATTTTTGGCTCTTGCCGCTTCTATCATTTTGGGCGTTAAATCAATACCCGTATAGTGTTTGCCGCTATACTTTTTGTGTAAAAGCGATATGATGGGTGCCGTACCGCAGCCGCAGTCCAACAGGTCGGTAAACGGCTCTTTTTCAAGCTCTTTCAGTATATCGGGGTAATCCTTTTTACACATTTTATAAACCCCCGCATGGTCGCTTTCGTATACATCGGCGGCTTTGCTGAACTCCTTTACAGACATTTTTTTATATTGTTCGGCGGTCATTTTTTTGCATCTCCTTTGATTAGTTTTAACTAACTAAATTTTATAATATCCCCTGCTTTTTGTCAATGTTTATAATTGACGAAAAATTTAAAATATGTTAGTATTAGTTAGTGAAAACAAACTAAAAATAAAAAACAGAAAGAAGAGAGAAACGTGAAAAAAATAAATATCTTTTTCGGTATTATCGGCGCTTTGCTGCTTGGCACAGGCGACTGGCTGCTTGGGTTTACCGACCCCGCCCCCGTGGACGGCGCGGCATGGAACGCCCTTGTAACGGGCTATACCCGAAATTACAGTCTGTTAAGACCCGTAATTGCAATGCCCCTCGGCTTTTTCGGGGTATTGAGCTATGCGCCCTGTATGTGGGAAATGGGGCAAATTTTCAAAGACGAAAAAACACGCAGAATACAAAGCATTTTTATGATAGCGGGCATGGGCGGCTGGGCTCTGCTGCACTATCTCTACTCGGCTGTGATTTTTGTTTTTGCGTATTCGTGCCGAAACATCGGGCAAAGCGAAGCGTTAAATATCACAAACGCGCTTTATAAGGCCGTAATGCCGGGCATGAGCCTTTGGCTGGTGTTTATGCTTATCCCCTTTCTGCTGCATTTTGCGGATATAGCAAGGGGAAAAGCGTTCCTGCCAAAGAAAATGCTTGCTTTTCACACCCTTGTGTGGTGGGCGGGCATATATTCCGTTACTTCCGTTTTGCCGAAAACCGCCTTTACCAACGGCCTGAACACCTTTGCAATGAACGGGGCAATGCTTGTATGGCTTGCCGCGGTTCTGATATACGAAAGCAAACACACTTCCGCACGATAAAAATTTTTTATTAAAACTTAAACCGCCGCAAACAAAAACGGATGAAGCACATAAGCACTTCATCCGTTTTTTATGCCGTGATCCGTATTAAATCGTCAAAAGATTTACGAAGCATCTTCGTTAAGCACAACAGCGCCGTCGCGTTTTGTAATTGCCTTTGTGGGGCATTTTTCGGTACAGATGCCGCACTGTGTACATTTTTCGTAATCTACCTTTGCAAGGAAGTTTGTTACCTTAACAGCCTCGCTCGGACAGTTGCGTTCGCACATCTTACAGCCCATACAAGCGTTGGAGCAATTATCCTTGCTCTGCTTTGGCATATCGTTTGAGTTGCAGGCAACGCGAACTTTCATGTGGTCGGGCACAAGCTCTATGATATGCTTGGGACAAGCCTTTATACAAGCGCCGCAGGCAACACACTTATCGCCGTTTACAACAGCAACGCCGTTCACAATGCTCAAAGCATCGAATTTGCAGGCTCTTACACAGTTGCCGTCGCCCAGACAGCCGTATGCACAAGCCTTTCTGCCGCCCGAAACACCGTTTTCAAGGTCACAGTCGGCTTCACCGTAATACTCAAATTTTGTTTTGGCTGCATCACAGTTGCCGTTGCACTTAACAAAAGCAACCATTTTTACGCCCTCTTCGGCCTTAACGCCCATAACTTCGCCGACCTTTGCGGCACACGCGGCGCCGCCTACGGGACAAGCGTTTACAGGAGCTTTGCCTGTTGCTATAGCTTCTGCCAGCGCATCACAGCCTGCAAAACCGCAGCCGCCGCAGTTAGCACCGGGCAGACATTCTCTTACAAGGGGCACTTTCGGGTCCTGCTCAACTTTAAGCTTGATAGAAGCAAGGCCGAGGCCTGCACCGAAGATGACACCCATACCGCCTATACTTAATACGGGAAAAAGTATACTTGTTATATCCATTTTCAATGCACCCCCTTATTATAACATACCGGAAAAGCCCAAAAAGGCGATCGCCATTAAGCCTGCGGTTATCAGCGCTATCGGGAAGCCCTCAAGCGACTTTGGAATATTGCACTTTGCGACACGTTCTCTTATGCCCGCGAACAGGATTATTGCGATAGCAAAACCGACTGCCGCGCCGATACCGTTTACAACGGATGCGATAAAGCCGTAGCCGTCGTTCATATTGTTTACGGCAACACCCAGAACCGCACAGTTTGTTGTAATAAGCGGAAGATAAACGCCGAGTGCCTGATACAGCGAGGGAGAAGATTTTTTGATAAACATTTCAACCAGCTGCACCAGTGATGCAATAATAAGAATAAAAGCAATATTGTACAGATATTCAATGTTCAAAGGTACAAGTATAAACTTGTGTACAAGCCATGTAGCCGCTGAAGCAAGTGTGATAACAAAAACTACCGCAATACCCATGCCGCTTGCCGTTTCTACCTTTTTGGAAACGCCCAGGAAAGGACAAATACCCAAAAACTGGGAGAGCACGAAGTTATGAACAAAGATAGCACTTAAAAGTATCAAAAACAAATTCATTTACCGCACCTCCTTATTCCGACTTGCCGCTGCGCAGCTTGTTTACAAGTACCATAAGGAATGCGAGTGTTAAGAAAGCTCCCGGAGGAAGTATCATAACAAGAGTTCTTGGGAAAGCTTCGGGAAGGATCGTGTAGCCGAGTAAGCTGCCGTTGCCCAAAAATTCGCGTACTGCGCCGAGTACAAAAAGAGCGAATGTGAAGCCGAGACCCATGCCGATACCGTCAAAAAGTGAAGCGATAGGGCCGTTCTTGCCTGCGAATGCCTCTGCGCGCGCAAGGATGATACAGTTTACAACGATAAGCGGGATATACACGCCCAGCGCCTTTACAAGGCTTTCGGGAGCGTATGCGTTAAGAAGCATTTCCACTATCGTAACGAAGCTTGCGATTACCACAACATAGCAGGGTATACGCGCTTCGTCGGGAACAAATTTTCTTATAAGCGAAATAACCAGGTTGGAGCAGGCAAGCACCGCAAGGGTGGAAAGACCCATGCCCAGGCCGTTTATTGCGCTTGAAGTAACGGCAAGTGTGGGACACATACCGATTACCTGTACAAAGGTGGGGTTTTCGTCGATAATACCGTTTTTAATTATTTTTACGGGATTCATTACTTATTCCCTCCTTTCAGATTGTTTTCGTAGTATTCATAGGCCTCGTTTACAGCGTTTACAACCGCGGTCGAGGTTATTGTGGCGCCCGTTATGGCCTCAAGCTGAGTATCGGAAGCGCCGCTGCCCTTTAAAACCGTAAGGGGTGCGGTCTTGCCGCTGTCAAACTGAGGTGAGAGCTTTGTTTCGGCATTTGCGCCAAGACCGGGGGTCTCGGAGTGGGAAACCACTTTTACGCCCGTTACCGTGCCGTCTTTGTCAATGCCGACCATAAGGTTAAGACCTGCGCTGAAGCCCTTTGTTGTGATGGAAAAGGCATAGCCGCCGTCGCTGTTTTTGCTGTAGGAATTGATGATGTCATTATCGGTCACTTCCACAGGCTCGTCAAATGTTATCGAAAGTCCGTCGATATCGGCATCGGAAGCTGTTGTCGGCAAAAATACCGCTTTCATGGCTTTTTGTGTGGATGCCTCTTTCTTCTGTGCAATGGTGGGTGCGGTAGCCGCATTTACGCCGCCCAGAGCAGCCGCAGCGATACCCGCGATTATAAGAAGTGAGCCACCTGTTTTAACTATAGGATTCATGCCTTTTTCGCCTCCTTCTTGATTGCGCCGAAGATAGTCGGACGAGTGTATCTGTCAATAAGAGGAACACAAAGGTTCATCAGCAGTATAGAATAGGAAACGCCCTCGGGATAACCGCCGAAAATGCGGATAAGTGTTGTCAGAACACCGCAGCCGATGCCCATTATGACCTGACCTCGGGGGGTAACGGGACTTGAAGCGTAGTCTGTCGCCATAAAGAATGCACCGAGCATAAGACCGCCTGTAAGAAGCTCATATACGGGCTGTCTGTTTGCGGCAGCGGCAATTCCCGTTGCCTTGAAAAGGCAGGTAAGGATAAACACCGTTAAAATATAGCATACGGGTATCTTCCAGCTGATAACTTTTCTTATTATAAGGTAAACGCCGCCGAGGATAAGGGCAATGGCACAGGTCTCGCCTATACAGCCGCCGATATTGCCGACAAGTGCGTTTATCATGTCATTTTGTGTTACGGTAACAGCACCCTCTTTTATCTGTGCGAGGGGTGTTGCCTGTGTTGTTGCATCCATAACGCCCACAACGCCGTAGCCTGTTGCGCCGAATGCCGCACCCGTTGTAAATGTGGGGTAAGAAGCTACAAGAAAAGCTCTTGCGCCCAGAGCGGGGTTCATAAAGTTCTGACCTAAGCCGCCGAAAAGCTGCTTAACGATTATAATTGCAAAGAACGCACCTACTATCGGCACCCACAAAGGCGCTGTCGAGGGCAGGTTCATTGCAAGCAGCAGACCCGTGATAACGGCCGAAAAATCGGTGACTGTCACTTTCTGCTTTGTTGCTTTCTGATAAAGAGCCTCAAAACCAACAGCCGATACGATAGAAACTATCATTATCAGCGCCGCCTTTAAACCAAAGTACACGATGCCCATTATCGCAGCGGGCAAAAGTGCTATTACCACATCACGCATTACCGAGCTTATGGTGTCCTTGGAACGGACATGAGGTGTGGAAGAAACCATCAAATTATTTTCCATTCTTCTCGGCCTCCTTCCTTGCTCTTATAATGCCCATAACAGTACGTTTTGTTATGCGCAGGCTCTGCGCCAGATGGCGCTTTGCGGGACATACATAGCTGCATGAACCGCATTCTATACAGTCTACGCCGTTATGCGCCTCAAAAGCGTCATAATCCTTGGCAAGTGCATCCTGATTGAGTTCAAGGGGCATAAGTCCCATAGGACAAGCGCCGACGCATTTGCCGCAGCGTATACAGTTGCTCTCTTCGGGGAGAGTAGCCTCGTCTTTCGTCATGCAAAGCAGGGCGGACGAAGTTTTTACAAAAGGAACATCTACATTATAGAGTGCGGGACCCATCATGGGACCTCCCGCGATTATCTTTGCGCAGTCCTCTTTAAGGCCGCCCGTAGCCTCGATAAATTCCTTTATGTTCATACCTATCCTTATCTGATAGTTGCCGGGGTTGTTTACGCCGTTGCCCGTAATAGTAACGATACGGCGCATAAGCGGACGGTTTTTAACGACCGCACGCTCGATAGCCAAAACGGTATCCACGTTGTCAACTATACAGCCGACACTTGCGGGAAGTCCGCCGCTTGGCACTTCTCTGCCCGTTACGGCATAGATAAGCTGTTTTTCCGAGCCCTGCGGGTACTTGCACTTAAGTGCAAGGACTTCTATGTTGGGATACTTTTCGGCAGCCTTTGTAACGGCTTCGAGAGCATCGGGTTTGTTGATCTCTATCGCAATATAACCCTTTGCCTTTGGATGAAGCTGTAACATAACATCAAGACCCATTACAAGTCTGTCCGTCTTTTCAAGCATAACGCGGTGGTCGGTGGTAAGGTAGGGCTCACACTCCGCAGCGTTTACTATAATGCTGTCGATCTCCTGTCCGGGCGGGGGATTAAGCTTTATATGTGTCGGGAAACCCGCGCCGCCAAGACCTACGATACCTGCATTTTTAACCTTGTCAAGAATTTCTTCCCTTGACATGGACTTGTAGTCGTTTTCGTCGGTCGTTTTGCCGATAGACGGGTCTTCCTCGAATTTACCGTCGTTTTCGATAATGATGGATTTTACCATAGCACCGCTTGGGGTAAGCATGGGCTTGATGTCCTTTACAGTACCCGATACGGACGAGTGTATGGGGGAACAGACAAAAGCGGTCGCTTCCGCTATCTTCTGACCCAACAGCACGCGATCGCCCTTTTGTACGATAGGTTCGCACGGCGCACCGATGTGCTGACTGACGGGAAATACCATTAATGCTCCCTCTTTGGGCATAAGTATCTCTATGGGCTTTTGGTTTGTGAAAGCCTTGCCGTCAGGCGGATGAATACCTCGTTTAAAGGTGTGAAGATTCATTAAATGAACGCCCCTTTCTTTTATTTTATGTCTTGCAGACATAATGTCTCTTATAATATGTTACAATATTTTTTAGGAAAATGCAATAATAAATAAAAAATAAACAAAGTTTTGTGAGTTTTTTTCGGGTTTGGCATCAAAATAGCCTACCGAAATTTATTTTTTAAGCACAGGAATTGTAAAAATTGGTTAATCAAGACAAACCGCTTGTATATCCCGTCCTCTGTTCAAAAAAATTTATTATCCCAAAAACAGGACATAAAAATCGAACATATTTTCTATTTTTCTATTGACATCACACGGCTTGTGTTGTATAATTGGTTTGTGACAAGGAAAAACTACTTAAAAAGTCAAAAATAAACACAAAGCGTGATAAAGGAGTGATAAGATATTGAAAGCAAAAGAATTTTTAAAAAGACTGCAAAACCTGACCGCCGCCGTAAAGTACAGGCAGCAGGAGATAGCCACACTTGAAGAAAGCCTGCACGAGCTGCACGGCATAGGTTATGACGATGTAAAGGTGCAGCAGAGCAGGAAATACGGGGCGGGTTTTGAGGATATGGTCGCTTACTTAGAAAAATTGAAGGACGAGCTGCACAGCGATATAAGCGCCCTTGCACACTGCCGCCACGAGATAATATGCAGGCTTAACCAACTAAACAACCCCGTCTACACACAGGTTTTGTATTTAAAATACGTAAAATCGGACGAGTTTGACACGATAGCCGCCTCTCTCGGCTATTCCGTCGGCTACGTCCGCGAAATGCACAGCAAGGCCATTAAGGCGCTCGACAAAATACTTGCCGAAAAAGCCCCTTTGCCGTGCGCATAGCATAAAAAAGCTGCCGCAAGCCTGCGGCAGCCGTTTTTTATTTCTTGTTTCTGTTGTAGTTGATAAGACAGCCGTTTAAGATTATCTCTCTTTCGTTGTCTGTCAGTTCGCCCATTTTCAGTTCAAACTCTTTCAGACTGCCGTCTTTAACGACATAAGCCTTGAAAGTATCGGCCTTATCCTTGATGCCCTTGGCAACATCGGGGATAAAGATGAAATCGCCGTTTTCAAACGGTAACTCGCCGTCGAAAGTGAACGGGAGCATACCCCAGTTGATAAGGTTTGAGCGGTAGCGCTTTGTAGCGTACTCCTTGGCGATATTAGCCCAGCCGCCGAGAACTTTCTGACAGCTTGCGGCCTGCTCGCGCGCAGAACCGTCGCCGGGTTTTACGGCGTAAATGGTACTGCCTATGCCCATAGTTGCTCTCGAAACCGTAAATTTCTCCTTGATGGCCGCCATGATCGGCTTGACCTCGGGAACGGCCTCGGAGGGGCACTTATCGGCAAGGATAGCCTTTTCTGCAAGCTGGATAGCCTTTGCGCGGGGCACATAATCGGGGTCTTTTCTGGAGAGTGTGAACTCCGCAAGACCGAGAGGATTGGAGCGGTAGGAGCTCGTTTCGCCCGAGGGGATAAGCTCGTCCGTTGTGGTAACGGGGTCTGTGATAAGGCTTACTACCTTTAACAGAATATTTTCGGGCAGAGCGCTCATTTCGGGCCAATCCGTGATATTGGGGCCGAGTTTCAGCTCGACAGACGGGTCTGCCTTGCCAAAACCGTTGAATACGCGGTTGTCGTATACTTTTTTATTGAAGAAATACTTGGGCTTGCTGAAATCTATGCCGTCAAGCTGTTCGGCGGATGTAAGATAACCCTTGTTGACAGCCGTTGCGGCGATAGAACGCGCGTCCATAAGTGCAACGGAAGCGATCTGACCATTGCCGGGTTTGCTGCCCTCTCTGTTGGGGAAGTTGCGTGTCGAATGACGGATAGAAAGACCGTTATTTGACGGAACATCGCCCGCACCGAAGCAGGGACCGCAGAAAGCGGAACGTACTGTAGCACCCGAAGCCATTATCTTTGCGATAGAGCCGTTTTCCACAAGGGAAATGAAAGTCGGCTGACTTGACGGGTAAACGCTGAGTGCAAAATCGTCCGCACCGATAGACTGACCGTCAAGGATATCGGCAACATCACAGATATTGTCGAATGTACCGCCCGCACAGCCCGCAATAACGCCCTGATCGACATAAAGTCTGCCGTTTCTTATCTTGTCGCGCAGTTTGAATGTTACCTTGGGATTGTCGATAGACTTTGCGCCCTTTTTCTCAACATCCGCAAGAATATCCTCAAGGTTTGCGTTAAGTTCGTCAATGGTGTATGTATTGCTTGGGTGGAAAGGCATTGCTATCATAGGCTTGATCTTTGAAAGATCGACATAAACAACACCGTCGTAGTAAGCTACGCTGCCCGGGTTGAGTTCTTTAAAATCAGCCTCTCTGCCGTGTGCCTTGTAGTATTCTTTGATAGTATCGTCCGTTCTCCATACGGATGAAAGACAGGTAGTTTCGGTCGTCATAACGTCAATGCCGTTTCTGTACTCGGCGTTGAGGTTTGTTATGCCGTCGCCGACAAACTCCATGACCTTGTTTTTAACATAGCCGTTTTCAAACACAGCGCCGATAATAGAAAGCGCAACGTCCTGCGGACCTACAAAAGGCGATGGTTTGCCCGTAAGGTAAATTGCAATGACCTGAGGACAGTTTACGTCATAGGTCTGCTCCAGAAGCTGCTTTGCAAGCTCGCCGCCGCCCTCGCCGATAGCCATTGTACCCAATGCGCCGTAACGTGTGTGTGAGTCCGAGCCGAGTATCATTTTGCCGCAGCCCGACATCATCTCACGCATAAACTGGTGGATAACCGCCTGATGAGCGGGTACATAGATACCGCCGTACTTCTTTGCAGCGGACAGACCAAACATATGGTCATCCTCGTTTATTGTGCCGCCTACCGCACAAAGGCTGTTATGGCAGTTTGTCAGCACGTAGGGAATGGGGAATTTTTCCATGCCCGATGCGCGCGCCGTCTGTATGATACCTACATAGGTGATATCATGACTTGCCATGCAGTCAAATTTGATTTTTAATTTTTCGGGATCGCCCGATGTGTTATGCGCCTGCAAAATACCGTAAGCAATGGTGTTTTTGCGCGCTTCGTCTGCGGACGAGGTAATATTCGCAGCCGCCAATGCCGCCTTGTCGTCCGATTTGATAAGCTGTGTGCCGTTTACAAGGTACGCCCCTGTATTGTATAATTCAACCATTTTCAGACCTCCTAAGAAAATTCGGTTATTACTATCATATCATAATTTGTCGGGTTATGCAAGGGGCGGTTACGCTAACACAAAAAATTGTTCGTTAACGTGATAAACAACTTAACGAATAAAAAACGGAACAACGGCTCGAATAGAGACAGGGGGACGGTTCTACTGTCCCGTATGGGACAGATAGAACCGTCCCCGCTGTCTCCTGCTTAACAAAAATCCCCCAAACCTTACGGAATGGGGGTGTTGCTGTTAGATATTATGTTGTTTTTGTGTTATCAGTTACCGAGACCGAGTGCATCAGCACCGGCTGTGCCAAACAAACTTTCGTCCTGAACGTCGGCAACACTTACCGTTATAATATCTGTGCTTTCGAAATATTCAATTTCTGCAACAGGTGTTGTGTATTTTTTCATTTCTTTAAATCCTCCTTATCTGGCTTGTCCGCTTGAAGTTCCACTGCCGATTTTCGCATCAAGAGTTGTATAAGTATTATCTGCATCAGTGAACTTGTATGCGTAATAGCAATGTCCGCTTTCTTCAATATAATCATCGCCGGCTTCGTTAAATACAACTTTACTATAAAGTTGCGTGATTTCAAGACTGGGAGAATATATTTTTACAAATTCACCACCGGTAGGAACAGAATACTGAAGTTTGTCTAATGACTTTAATGTATCGTCTTCAACAAAATCTAAAACGAAATAGTGGTCATCGCCTACTTTGGCGTATTTAGCAGTAGCTGTTATACCATCTTCGGCTACTAAACCGCTGATTGGTTTAAGAGATGTGGAAACTTTGGTGGTTGATGATTCGGGAACTGTAACCTTTAAATCAGCTATGAAAGAATCTGCACTCGCTATAATGTAGACTATTTTTTCTGTGCTATCTGTATTTGTGTATTCAAGTTCACCTACAGTTCCCACACCATTAAGTGTTTCGGAAACATTCAAATCTGTAGCAGTTGCAGATGCGGTTGATGCAAGGAATACCGTTCTTTCTGAGCCACCACCGCTACTAACATTAACATTTAAACTTGAATTAGGCGCAAGTTTAACACCGATAACATCTTGACCCGCTTTAACTCTTACGCCCGCTGTTTCACTTGTACCATCTACTCTTTTAGTTGCTTTCCCTGTCTGATAATACAAACCGCTACCACTGCCAGCATTTGCAACTAATATTTCATCATTGAAATATAACTTATCTGAAACAAAAGGATAAGTCTGATCAATACCACCTATCGCTGTAACAGCACCTAATAAATCATAGGTTTTTGTTTCGGTTGCTGCAACAAGAGAACTTGCGCTTCCGTTTTCGTTTGATGCTGTAACAACGGGGATTGCTTTAACCGTTACTTCACAAGTCGCAGTAAAGTCATCTAAAGTCGCCGTAATTGTTGCTTTACCAGCAGAAACGCCGGTTACAACACCACCACTAACAGTTGCAACTTCTTCGTCAGAAGATGTCCAAGATACGCCACTCGTTGCATTTGCAGGCTGTTTTGTTGCCTTTAAGGTTGTTGTCTTTCCTACATAAACAGAATCTGTAGATTTATCAAGAGAAATTCCTGTTGCATCAACAGTAGCACCTGCCTCTTTATCTTCGGTAACACTTATATAGTAGTATCTAGCAGTGCCACCTGTATGATATATTCTGTATTCACCCGCCTTGGAAAGAGTAATATCTTTCCACTCACTCGGAGTTCCTGTCTTACCTTTTTCATCTGTATCTCCGAGTTTTGTGCTTTCTTCTTCGATATAATAGTAGAAAGGTAATGATTTGGATCCGTCTCCCAAAACTTTAATGCTAAGTTTAGCGTTTTCTGTTGTAGTTGTAAAGGTAATGCCACCCGATGTTCCGGAACCCGCTGAGATTTGTGCATAACCATCTTGGTTTCTTTTAATGGTGGGCACAAAGTAATCATCACTTGAGCCCGATTTACCGAAGGTGTATGTGTATGTTGTACTAGCAAATACCGCCACACTACTCAATGCCAACGCGCTTGCCAAAACACCGGCGCACACGAAAGCTTTTGTTAAAAAGTTTTTCATTTAATTTTTCCTCCTTGTTGCATTTCTTAGTTACTGCGCACAAGGGTTATCTCATGCGCACGGGATTGCACCAATACTTCGCTTTGCTACGTATTGGTGGTGCGGCATTCGCCGCACTATGGCTACACCTAAAAAACCACTTATGAAAGCGAGCTTTCAACGTGTTTTTTTATGCGCATCCACAATCCCTCTCATTATAATTTGCAAATTAACCAATCTTTAACGGAGATTGATAAGCCGTTACCGAATAAAGGCCGGTTGCCTTTTTTACCCTTATCCTCCTTTCATTCAACTCAAATCCCGACTATATTTTTGCGCATGATACAGGCGGGATTTTGTAAAATATGTTGACTGAGCCGTATATTGCAGACTATACGGTACAGAAAACAGTTTCAGATTGCGCCGTTTTGTTTCAGTTCCTTATACATTCGGGCAAAAGTATTTACGCTTGCGCCGATCTCGGAGCGGGCGGTGTTTTTATCAATTTCGCCGTTTTCAAGGCGTTTATAGATGTCGATATAATCCTCGGCGATATATTTTTGTTTACGGCCGAAGCGCACGCCGTTAGCCATAGCCGCGTCAATACCCTCGCGCTGTCTGTCCTTGCGCATTTTTCTTGAACCGACCTGCATATATGTGAGCATTTGTATAAGTATGCTGTAAAGCTGTTCTTCCATAAGCACCCTGCCCTCGGGAGTATCGGCGAAAGGCAGGCAGAGTTTTATTGTCTCCGAAACACGCGCACGGGTCTCCGAACGGCACAGCTCCATCATTTCCTCATAGCTTGAAACAGGCTCTTCATATATATCCTTGATAATGATGCACCCCCTTTTTGTTAAAAAACCATACCATTTTGGAACGCGTTTTCTACACATGAAATTTGTACATAATATTGACTTTTTTAACTAAATTGTATATAATATATATGCTAAACTAACAGTTTTTGGTTAAACAGTACCATTGTTAAATGAGTATACATTTTTAATAATTTTTGTGCATTTTTGTCAAGGCGTTTTCCCCGTTCCTTGATTTTTTTATTTTTAAGACAAAACCCCGAATTTTGCGGCTTGAGATTCCCCATTTTTTGAGAACGAATATCTATAAAAACGCTAAATAAGCGGCTTGTGCATATATTACCGACTGTGATACAATATGCTGAAAAATTGGAATTTAACGGGGAGATAATGTAAGCGTGTGCGCAGTATAAAAAGCTGTCCCTTTAGGGAAAGTGGCGCCGCTTGCGGCGTCGAAAGGGTGATTCCTGCGGGGCTTTTCTACCCTTCAGTCGCGCTTCGCGCGCCAGCTTCCCTAAAGGGACGCCTTTATAATGCAACCTCCAAAGCCCCGTCAAATTCCAATTTTACCTTCCTGTGCAAATGAAAAATGGGGGAACTCAATGAATTTTGCGGCTATTGACACAGCACCAAAAAACTTGTATAATTAAACCAAAGACAGCGGAAAATAGAAAAAAACGGAGGGATGAATATGAACAAAGCGGATATTGCGATAATAGGAACGGGGCCGGGCGGGGTCTCGGCGGCGATAACGGCGGCACAGCGCGGCAAAAGTGTTTTGCTTTTCGGCAGTGCGGAGCTTTCGCCAAAAATGGCAAAAGCGGAGAAGATAATGAACTATCCGGGGTTTCCCTCGGTAAAGGGTGCCGATTTAGCGGCGGCATTAAAGGCTCATCTTAAAGACATGAATATAAGTGTGACCGAGGACAAGGTAACCCAAGTTTATGACATGGGCGGCAAATTCACTTTGCAGGGCGCATCTTCGGCAATGTACGATGCGGAAGCGCTGATAATTGCGACGGGTGTTGTGCCGACAAAGCTTTATGCGGGCGAAAAGGAGCTTTTGGGCGCGGGTGTAAGCTACTGCGCGACCTGTGATGCTCCCCTGCACAGGGGCAAGCCCGTGGCGGTCATAGCCGACAGCCCCGAGGAAGAGGGCGAAGTGAAATATCTGTCCGAGGTGGCGGAACACGTCTATTTCTTCCCGCTTTACAAGGACAAGCCCGACATGGGCGGCAATATAAGCGTACTTGCGGAGATACCGAAAGAGATAAGCGCGCCGACCTTTTCGTCACGGCTTTTAAAGACCGACAAGGGCGAATATGACGTTTCGTGCGTGTTTATACTGCGCCGCGCCATTGCCGCAGACCAGCTTTTACCGCAGCTTGCGACCGAAAACGGGCATATTGTCGTGGACAGGCAGATGTGCACCAATGTAAAGGGCGTTTTTGCCTGCGGCGACATCACGGGTAGACCCTATCAGTATGTAAAAGCCGCGGGAGAGGGCAATGTTGCCGCTCTTTCGGCTGTTGAATATATTTCCCAAAAAAATGACAAATGACAAATGATTGGAGGTAAAATTATGATAAACAAAGTTTCCGAAAACGATTTAAGCGCCGCAAAGGCGGCAAACGTGGCTGTTGTGGACTTTTCCGCGACTTGGTGCGGCCCGTGCAAAATGCTTGCACCCATTTTTGACGAATTAAGCGAGGAACTTGCGGGCAAGGCTGAATTTTACAGCTGTGATGTGGACGAAAACCCCCTCCCCGCACAGGAATTCCGCGTTATGAGCATACCGAATGTGGTTATCCTCAAAAACGGCGAGGTCGTTAATCAGCAAGTGGGGTTCGTGCCCAAAGACGTGCTTAAAAGCATGATAGAAGAATATATCTGAAACAGAAAAGGCCGACGCATTGCATCGGTCTTTTTTAAGCTGTCTTGTTTTGTAACAAAACAGAAATATAATTTTTATAGATTTTTTTGAGGATTTATGGTAGTACGTTTTTGGGAACATCACCGATTGAGAAAACGGTAAAAGCTGATGTGTAAGAAATTATGCTAAAGCACCGGGACGGTATGACCCCTATCCAAGGAGGTGAGTATATATCATTGACAAGGAAAGGGGGCTCGGTCATTGCCCCGCGTAGGGGTGTTCGGTTATGCTTACATTGGAACAACTTATGAATTTGGCAAGTCTGTGCTTGGCATTTTACGGGTTGGGATATCAACACGGCAAAAGCGATAACGAACATAAAAACAACCGCCCTTCGACCAAAAAGTAAGCGGTTGTCTTTTTAATTGCAATACTTAAGGGTCACACCGTCCTATCATGAGGTGGTGTTCCTTTTTTGTAAGATAATTATAGCATTATTCCGTTCACAAGTCAATATTTTTTTATTTTGAGTTCCCCCATTTTTCATTTGCACAGGAAGGTAAAATTGGAATTTGACGTAGAGTTGGAGGCTGCATTATAAAGGCGTCCCTTTAGGGAAGCTGGCGCGCGAAGCGCGACTGAAGGGTGAATAAGCCCCGAAAGAAAGCACCCTTTCGACGCCGCGAGCGGCGCCACTTTCCGCTG